>NZ_JAEDAH010000005.1 GCF_020320395.1 Thalassolituus marinus
GAGAGGGGTAAGGCCCCTCTATGAGGACAAGGGGCTATGAATATTTCACAAAAGTTCAAATAAAAATTTGTGGGACAGCAGTGGGCGTATGCCGGCTTTTTTATACGCTGAATAACGCAGTTACTTACGGAATGACATGCGTTTCAGGGTGTCGTCTTTCATTTTAAAATGATGCAGTAAGGCAGCGCCGATATGTGCAACCAGTACCAGCACCAGCGCCCAGGACGCCAGACCGTATACACCTTCAAAGAATTCATGCGCACTTTCACTCTTGCCCATCAGCATGGGTAATTCCAGGCCAAATAAAGCAACACCGTAACCGGCCGACTGGCTCATCAGAATACCGCTCACTGGCATAATCAGCATCAGTAAATACAGAATGCCCTGTACCGCTTTGGCTTTAACGACATCGGCGCGTGGAGTACCCGCCAGTGGCGCAACCGGATTGGTAATGCGCACCGGGATACGTATCAGCAGCAGCAACAACGCCAGTACGCCGAAGGACTTGTGCAGAGTGATAACCTCCAGCTTTTCCGGACCACGCGGCATACCATCCATCACGTGGCCAACAATCAGCAGAGCGAAAATGACCAGCGCCGAGCCCCAGTGCAGAACTTTGGTCGCCAGGTTGAATTGATCAGACGGTTGCGTCATGGGTATTTCCTTATAGCTATACAGGGATATCCAGCCAGTATAATCCTTTCCGCCAACTTCCCAAGCGGCAACCGTCACATTTACCCATCTTTATTTAAACACTCAGTACTGCATCTCCCACTGCTGGCGGGAACTGTTACTGATACTGCGCAAGCGCACATCTGACGAGGCAGAAACGCCATCGGCGTGCAGCGCAAAGCCTGAGTTAAGACGGGGTAGCAACCGCTTGCCCACGCGATCCCAGCGCATATTGTTGCCACTGCAGGTCCACAGAACCGCTTTGCCCCCGTCGTACATCTGCCCACCATTATCGAGACACTTTGACGTGTTCAGCGCTGAGCGCAGATAGCCACTTTGCTCGTCATAAAACCAGCGCTGAGCCTGAGTACCATTGCAGGTATAGGACTGAACATTAGTGCCATTCCAGCTGCGTGCTCCGGCCACATCCAGACACAATCCACTGTCAGCATTAACCAGAACAAAACCATTATCCGTTGTGCCCTTATCTTCGCCGTAGCCAGAGTGAGTCATCGCCCCCGTCAGATACACCGGGCTTTGCTCTGACGCCAGAGTCGCCACAATGGCCTGCTGCAGTTGCAGCAGTTCACTGGCGGACAAATCAGTACCGTCGATCAGTAAGGCAAAATGCAGAGAATCTTCATTTTCCTCCGGGCTGGTATCGTCCCAGACCAGTAGTCGCTGACCGCCGCTGGCGGAGCCGTCTGCCACCAGTACAGCCTCGTCGGGCGATTGCTGAACTGTCTGTGACAGTTCACTACCACTCGCAATCAGACGCTCGGTAATCAGAGTTAACTGCCCGGAATCACGATGACGCGGCCAATAAATCTCGGTCGGTGCCTCGCTGCTGCGGCCACGCCATGCTGCAAAGGCAAAAATGCTGTCACGTAAAAATTCTCGGTCACGGAAATAACCGGGCAAGCTGGCACGAATGCTGTACCAGTTCATGATTTCTCCGGCTTCATCCGGCACCTGCCCCGAATAGGCAAAGTGCAACAGGCGCCCCTGAACAGCACGTGGATAGGCGCGCTCCAGCAGACGAGCATCAAGGTTATAGCTCTGGCCATAATTGGCGATCACCGAAAAGTTTTCACCGTTCCAGGCGTCATCCTCTGTCCGCACCTGCTCTTCATTGCCATTCTGTAATTCGTAGTGGTTGTCGTAATAGTAATCCCACTGCCACTGGCTGCCGCTGATCAGCGGAGTATAAAAATTCAGGTAACGATCTTTACTGCGCGCACTGTCTGAGGACTCCATCCCCTGATAGGTAGCATTCACAATACGGGAAGTGTCGGTGTGACCCCAGCCGTCCAGCCACATGCCGAATTCAGAAAGAAAAGGTGCAATATTCAGGTAGCGCGCCTCATTGCGAATCAGATCAAGGTTGTCGAAATAGCTACCATTGCGGGCCACAGAAAGGTCGTTGGTTCCCATGCGGCCCTGATCATAAAAATGGCTGTTAAACACAAAACCGTCGCCCGGTTGATAAGCCAGATAATGACCACCGGTTGCTGGTGCTACCGCGCCGGCTATTGAACTCCAGAAGACATTAGGCTCGGCATAAACGGGCGTACCCGACCAGCCACGACGATCCATTTCAGCACGTACTTTTTCATAAAATGGCCACAATACGTAGTTATCCCAGTCGGCATAACTCATGGCACCAGTACCGCCATCAAACGGCTCATTAATCGGATCAACACCGATAATGTAGGCCAGCTGTTCAGAGGTCAGATGTTGCTGTAAATAACTGAGCATTTCGCCCAGCTGCCAGACAAACTGACTCTGTACATAATCGAGGTCTCCCGCCAGTACGGCATCACTGCTGCCATCCCGCAGAACAAACTGTTGTTCTGCGGCACTGGCAGCGGCGTCGCATTCGGCCAGTTCAAGATTCTGGTTAACCCGGGTAATGCACTTATTCAGGTCGAGTAAACTGTGCAGACGCCCATGGCGATCCAGTGCGAATTTCTGCGCCGTCGAGCTGTTGCACTGATAAAGCTGAATGTTGGTGCCGTTACTGCTGTATCCACCCGCGGCGTCTATGCAGAAATTGCCGTCAGCAGCGCTGCGTAATGTGGCATCCCGGTGGTAATGCCAGCGCTGATTGGCTGCATTGTGGCAGGACCAGGTGATGATATTGGCATCGTTGACTATGGCTGCAGAAGACACATCCACACACTGAGCCACATCTGCCATAAACAACTCGGTATCCGCCAGGTCCTGATTCAGTGCCCAGTGATCAAACCAGAAGCTGCGCATAGCATTGCGCACTGCTGAATCCGATTGTTTATGAGCGGCCCAGGTCAGATCACAGGGCAGACCACAGTCATCCTTACCATACACATCACTGACCGCCCAGGCAGGAGCGCCATTACCGGTATCAGATGATGCAGCCGTAAAGGTGTGGCGACTGTACAGGTCTGAGTGATAGTCGATCAGAACATAGAGGCCCAGGTCTGCAGCGATAGCTATCTGTTCGGCAACTGCAGCCAGATATGATTCATCAACCCCACCGGCAGAAGGCTGAACGCCCTCCCAGGCAATGGTGTAGCGGATCATGTTCGCGCCTGTCTTCTGGCGCAATAGCGTCAGACTGTCATGCGCATCCTGCGCTGTTTTAAATGCCTTAAACCCTGACTCCGCCAGCTTCACTTCGCCGGACACATTGAAACCACGTAAGCTGATCTGGCGCCCACTCTGGTCCGTGAAGATCTTATCTTCGATACCTTCGACCAGCGAGGAACTGATAGAAACTTTTGAATCTGACGGCAGGCTGTGCAGCGCATAGCTGCTACTGGCAGCCAACAGAGAGGCAGCCAGTATCAGCCTCCTGCGCATAGAGAATGTGAACATGGTGAGTCCTTGATTTGTTATTGTACGTTAGTACCAAATTAGCAGATCAAAAAATCACCAGAAAGGACTATCAAAGCCAAAGAGGCTTCAGCTGATCAGGCCCAGATTTCCACTTCATCGCAGGTTGATTGTCGGGCATTGCGCTCCATAGTGGCCATTTCCAGCAGATCACCAAGTTCGGTATCGGTCAGGTTGCGCAGGTTCAGGGATTGAAAAACGCGTTGCTCGATCAGGTATTTTTCGTAACAGGCCTGATGAGCAGGACCAATACCCGGGGCAGTGATCGGGGTTCCACCCAGAGCAGATTTAAAGCAAAAACAACACTTCATAACGGCGAAATATTCGGTGAGATACAACGTCGGCGGAATCTAACCGAAATGAAACCTTATAGAAAGAATGGACAAGTAACAGATTATTGACACCCGCCACCGTAAAAACCCCACAACCGTCTCAATTAATTGATTTTACTGGAGAATTAAAAATCTAATTTTTTTGTAAATGATCGTAAGCCGGTATTTTTTTACACATGGTAAATTTTACCCAGCATAAGTAAGCAGATTCTTTGCTGCGTATACGTAAATCTGCTGACATTCAGCCGACAGATACCCGTTGTAAGAACCTGCTGACGCGAATCAGATGAGCGCTAGCACTTTACGGAGCGTCAACTAAGCTTGATTGACATCAAGTGTAAGAAGATTTCGCCATGAACCTGCTCAGCAATTTCAGCATCCGTGCCAAACATCATCTGATTCTGATTGTCTCTGTCATCGGTATCGCTCTGACGCTGCTGATCAGCATCAATCAGTTTAATCAACTCAGTCAGCTTCAGGAAATTCGTCTTGATACAGAAATCATCGAGAATAAGCTACTGACTCTGAGACGACATGAAAAAGACTTTATGGCCCGCAAGGACACAAAGTATGCCGACAAATTCAACGACGCTTCAGCTTCTCTTAATGAATCTGTCGCTAAGCTCGAAGAAGATCTGGGGGGCATGTCCGATGCTACCCCGCTGCTGCGGTTACTGCAGGACGAAAGCGCCAGTTACTCGAAGCTCTTTACAGCACTGGTAGAGAATCAGCTGGTTATCGGTCTGGACCACGAGCAGGGACTTTATGGCTCTCTGCGAGATGCAGTACACGGTATTGAGAGCGTGGTCAAAGAATCCGGAAATTACGAAATTCTTTATCAGATGCTGATGCTGCGACGTCATGAAAAAGATTTCATGCTTCGCCGTCTGGAAAAATACATGGATAAGTTCAACGCTCAGATCAGTAGTTTTGAACAAACACTCGAGCGTTCCTTTATGTCCGACGAAGCTCTGATCAGATCGAAGCTGTCGTCGTATCAGCAACAGTTTACCCAGCTTGTTAATGACGAACGGAAAATCGGCTTGTCAGAAAAGGATGGCATCCGTGGCCAGATTCGTGAGTCTTCCAGAAAAGTGGAGGATACGTTCGTTGAGCTGAACCAGCTGATTGAAAATCAGATTGCTGAAAAAGTAGCAGCAGTTTACACACTGCTGGCGATTGCAACTCTGATCGTGGTCGCCATTATCACCACCCTGCTGATGATGGTTTCACGCGCGGTATGGCACCCTATCGAACACATTACCAATACCATTCACCGCTGTGCCAATGAACTGGATTTAAACCTTACAACCCGCTACCAGTCTCAGGATGAAATAGGCAAACTTTCGCGTGCTTTCGATCACCTTATCGGGACGTTAAAGACGACAATATCCAGTATCCGATCTGTGGCTGACGAAACCAGCACATCCGCCAACCGGATGTCACAGATAACCGATAAGGTTGGTAAAGCCAGCGAGCAACAGCAGGAACAGGTTGGGCATACCGTATCCGCCATGACCCAGATGACCTCGACCATTCAGGAAGTAGCTGCCAATGCCAATCAGGCAGCCAGCAGTGTGCGCGACATTCATCACCTGGTAGAAAGTGGCAAAACCTTATCCGGTGAAGCTCGCATTGAAATTGAAACGCTCAACCATGACATCGAAAATGCCACCGGTGCTATTGAAAAACTGAAGCGCGACAGTGAAAACATTGGCGCAATTCTGGCTGAAATTAATTCTATTGCGGAACAGACCAACCTGCTGGCACTGAACGCTGCCATTGAAGCAGCACGTGCAGGTGAGCAGGGACGAGGGTTTGCCGTAGTAGCCGACGAAGTTCGAACGCTGGCCAGCCGAACGCAGGAGTCCACCGAATCCATTCGAACCACCATCAGTGAATTTAATAAAGGCACAGAAGAAGTCGTAAATACCGTTCAGAACTCCCGTAAACGTGCTGAGACGGGTATTAATAAAGTGCGTGAAACCAGTGACTCTCTGCAGAACATTTACAGCAGTATGAGCAGCATCAGCGACCTGAATATTCAGATCGCCACCGCCGCCGAAGAGCAGACTCAGGCTTCCGCCGAGATAAATCGCAATATCATCGAAATCAATGAACTGGCGGATATGACCAAAACCCAGGCAGGCGAAGCTGCCCGTGATGGCTTATCTCTGAGTCAGAAAGCACGCGATCTGGCGGAATCCGTGTCACTGTTCAAAGTATCGTAAAACGCGGCTCTGACCCGAGGATCAGGCCAGTGTATGCACAATGTGGTCGCGGTAGCCGGTGATGATTTCAATGGTGCCCGACCATGCCTGATCCAGCTGCGGGTCACCGCTGTCCATAATCAATGGCCGTCCGTTCAGGGCGGCTATTTTTGTTTTGGTCGAGATCACCCTGATATTCTGCTTGCCCAGCTGATGCAGTAACGCTGGCGACAACTGCTGGTTGCCACGACCGAAAATATGCCCCTGACCACCCATCACGCTGACAACGGCAATGGTTTGTTGATACTGACTGCTCAGCTGCAGCAGTTGGCTGGCACTCAGATCACGGCCCACCAGTTCACGATTACACACCGCATCCACGCCGAGCAGTGTATTTTCCAGACCCAGCTCATCCATAATAGCCTGCGTGGTTTTACCGGAACCAATCAGATACAGCACATCATCTTCCATCTCTTCGCAGAGATAGGCCGCAATATCCACCAGCACCAGAGATTCATCCTCTACGCCGCCCTGCTTTACCGCCTGCACGAAATGTCCGTGCTGAGGTACGCGCATATCACCATAGTGACGGGCACGAACCTGGTTGTTACGGAAAGCGTCTTCATCCAGATCACGAACTTCCGCTTCCTTAACATCCACCAGCTCGCCGCACAGCAGGCTGCGGATAACGTTGCCGGTGGCCAGCGGAGTAATACCGTAAACACCGGAATGGATTTTCACCCCGGCCGGAATGCCAATAACCGGAACAGCGTCACCGATCACCGCACAGATATCCCGTGCAGTACCGTCGCCGCCGGCAAACACCAGCAGGTCTACGCCGGCATCCAGCATCGCCTGTGCTGCTTTACGGGTGTCATCCGCAGAGGTGTGAGTTTGAGCAATATCGGCATCGATCAGGCGGTAGCTGAATCCGAATTCAGCAGCAAGCTCTTCCCCCATCTCAGCGGGACAGGTCAGTATCTGAAAGCGTGATGACAGATCGGCAATGACCTGCAGCGCCTGACGACTGCGCGCCAGTGATTTTTTCTGCGCCCCAAGAGCCAGTGCCTGCTCAACAATATCTGTACCGTCACTGCCTTTGAGACCAACAGCTCCGCCGATACCGGAAAGTGGATTAATAATAAGTCCGAGTGTAATCATCTGGCGCTCCTCACTGGGGGCGCCATTATAATCAGAACCAGTCGCTGAGCTTAATACCCAGGCCAAAGCGTTCCTGATAACGGTTGTAGTCGATCAGGCTTTCGCCATAACCGTTAAAGTAATGGACATAACCTTTCAGACGATTGGTCAGAGGGAAACTCCACCCCAGCTCCAGTGCGCCACGGTTTTCATCAAAGTTGAAGTTATTGCGAACCGTGACGGAAAACGTGTGCAACTTCATTACATGCATGTAGGTCAGCTGCCCCGGCCCCATGTAATCGTCAATATCCGGATTGTCGTTGTCTTCCGGGTCCCACGGGTCACCTTCTTTTTCTTCCGGCACGCGCCACCAACCCTGTAACTGCACGACACCACTGGGGATAACCGACACGGTCGACAGAATCACCCGGTTCCAGCTGCGTGACAATGAACTGGTCTGGCCATTGGACTGGTGATTAAGGGAAACAGAGAAGTAGTCGACCCAGGGATTCCTCGTCTGCCACGAGAACATCAGCTCTGGTTCATGATTCGTTTCGCGAAACGGTCTTGAAATATCACTGTTGTAGGCCTGCCAGAAAGAGCGGTTGGTATAGCCAACCTCAATACGGCTCAGTTTCCCGAACACGTCTTCGGCCAGCAGATATTTAATACTGAGCTGAAACACCGCCTCAAAATGATCGTTACCATCCAGGCCGGCTTCGTCAGGGTCATCGCCCAGATGCTCCAGTAAGCGGTCGCGCTCTGCATCACTCGGGCGCGCCTGCCAGGTCAGCGGCAATACATAGTTGGGTCTGTGTGGTATCAGAACATACGGGTTCTTGCTGGCCACATGCATCACCTGAATTTTTTCGACAATGGCCGGAATACGTCGCACGTCTTCCTTAATCTCGTCCTCAGCAATGGTTTCTACCTGATACGCCTGGGTACGGGTTGTTCCGGACTCAGGTAACAAGGACTCCAGCTCATCCATAAGCTCGACCGGTGCCGACTCTGGCACAGCAGCAGATGGCGTCGGCTCCTCAGCAACAGCGAGATGACTTAACCCAACAGCGACAACAGTGGCAATCGCCAGACGGTACATAACAAAGCTCCGCAAACAGATCAGTCGCCACTATAGCCCAGGAATATGTCAATCATAGTCTTGCTCACCGGGACACTGCGTCCGCCCTGCACTACCCGAGCCTGTTAACCCGGCCTTAAACACTGTAGCCCTCGGCTTCAAGATACGGAGTACGAATTGCCTGATACTCATTTTTGCAGCATGGGCAGATACGTACGTCCTTACTCAGGATACGGCTGTGCAGATGCATCAACTTGTTGTCATGCTCCCAGCAGAAAGAACAGTAAGGCTGGCCGTAGGGGCGCCCATCGAGGGTTTTGTAGTAACCATCACCGCGGCGACGCAGGTTACCGCGATATACCAGTGCTTCATTCAGACGGATCAGCTCAGCATCACGGGCTTCACACACACCCTGCAACAAGCTGAGTTCCATCTTGCTGGAAGCAACGGCGGCGGTCATTTCCGCCAGCAAACGCTTCAGCTCAACCCGATCCATCTGGTAGTTCGCTTCTTTGATCTGCTTGCTGACATCCTGCGCGAAATTCAGACTGCGCATTACGTCTTCAACGCTACCTTGTCCTGGCATCGTCATTCTCCCGTCACTTTATTCTTTAATAAACGTCGACTTTTCGTCGAAATTACCGTCAGACGGGTTCTACTGCAGCTTCAATGCCAGCTTTCAGCCTTTTGCTTGAGTTCGTGCAGGTAACTGCGCCATCACCACACATACCAGTACCAGTACAATCGCGGCCAGCTGAACGAGAGACAATGCCTCACTCAGGAACAATACACCGGCAACCACAGCGACGACAGGGTTCACCAGTCCCAGAAAAGCCAGCTTGTCGACGGGCAGACGCGCTACCGAGCGGAACCAGAGAATGTAGCCCATACCCATCGTCACCGGCCCCAGCCAGCCCAAAGCCAGAACAGAACCCAGCGTCAGCTGGGGAAAAGGACGCCCGGCAAGCATGGTAACCAGCAACAGCACAACACCGGCCAGCGCCAGCTGGGCACTGGTCATAATCATCGGTTTGATATCCTTGCCGAGGACGGGAATCAGCAAAACACCAATCGACATGCTGGTTGCTGCCAGTAGTGAACAGGCTACACCAGTCCAGTCCGGCGTCACCGGCGACTGCCACACCAGCAAGGCAACACCGGCGATACCGCCTGTAGCACACAGCAGTTGCAGTAGCGATGGGAAGCGTCCGAGTAGCGCGCGAATCAGCAGAATCTGCAACGGCATACTGGCCGTCAGGGTGGCTGCCATGCCGCCCGGCAGCCGCTGTAACCCGGCAAACAACAGTGCAGTAAACAAGCCGATATTCAACGTGCTGAGTACTGCGATAGCCAGCCAGCGACTACGCCACACGGACAGTGGTACCAACGGCAACATCAGCAGCCCCGGTACCAGAATACGCAGAGTGGCCAGCCACATAGGGTCAAATCCCACCAACCAGGCCTTGGTAACCGGGTAGGTAGTCCCCCACAGCAAGGGCGCGATCAGTGCCAGCCACCAGGCGGATGCTGGAGCAGGTGAGGTGTTTGCTTGCATTTTTATCTTCACATTAAGATATTTAATAGAAAGATAACAACCTGACCAATAGTGGTCAAATATCTTTACGTGAAGATATGTACCGGGCACACTATCAACGCACGAAGCGTATGGATACAACACCCGATGCCAGACTCTAACGATCACATTGATTTTGTTGTCAGCCAATGGCGTACAGAACGTCCTGAGCTGGAGCCTATGCCGATGGCATTGATTGGCCGGCTGAAACGGCTTACGACTCACCTGCGCCAGCACATAGAAAACCAGCACAAGAGTTTTGGCCTGGCGTGGGGAGAGTTTGATGTTCTCGCTACCCTGCTGCGCAGCGGTAAGCCTTACTGCCTGACTCCTACCCTGCTGTTTCGCTCGGCCATGCTGTCATCCGGCGCGATGACCAATCGCCTGAACAAGCTGGAAAAGCAGGGACTGATTGCGCGCCTGCCCGATCCGGAAGACCGCCGCAGCCTGCTGGTACAGTTGACGGACAGCGGCTTCGAGCTAATCAGCCAGGCGATCGGCGAACATGTCGATACCGAAGCTCAGCTGCTGCAGGCTCTGAGCGACGAAGAACAGCAGCAGCTGAATCAGCTGCTGAAGAAATGGTTAGCGGATTTCGAATAACGCGAAACGGGAGACCATAATGGCCTCCCCTATGAATTACTTCTCGACGAAGGCCCGCTCAATCACATAGTGACCAGCGTGACCGGCACGCGCTTCTTTAAAGCCCATACCATCCAGAATTTCGGTCAGATCGGCCAGCATCGCCGGGCTGCCACACAGCATAAAACGGTCGGTTTCCGGATTAAGATCCGCCAGACCAATATCGCGGGTCAGCTTACCGCTGGTTAACGCATCAGTCAGTCGCCCCTGATTACGGAAAGGCTCACGCGTAACCGTTGGGTAATAAATCAGCTTGTCACGTACCACATCGCCGAAGTACTCATTGTTCGGCAGCTCCTCCTCAATACGCTGCTGATACGCCAGTTCAGAAACATAACGCACACCATGGGTGAGGATTACCTTGTCGTACTGCTCGTAAACATCCAGATCCTTAATGATGCTCATAAACGGCGCCAGCCCGGTGCCCGTGCTCAACAGATACAGGTTCTTGCCCGGCAACAGGCTGTCAGTAATCAGCGTGCCCACCGGCTTGGTACCCACCAGAATTTCATCACCCACCTGCAGTTTCTGCAAACGGGAGGTCAGCGGACCATCCTGAACCTTGATTGAGAAAAACTCCATCTCCTCTTCATAGTTCGCACTGGCGATACTGTAAGCGCGTAACAGCGGTTTATCTGCGACTTCCAGACCAATCATAGTGAAATGACCGTTCTTGAAACGCAGGCCCTGGTTACGTGTGGTAGTGAAGCTGAACAGTGTCTCGTTCCAGTGGTGGACGCTGGTGACTGTTTCCCGGATCAGGTTACTCATCTTGGTTTCCGCAGGTAATGATTTAACTTGCGTTACAGCTTAGCGCCAGCGACAATATCGGCAAATCAGATTATTCAGTTATATCTGTTCGATTTTTCAGATAAGGATTGCGCCATGCGTTACACCCTGCGCCAGCTTGAAGTCTTTGTGGCCATCGCCCACGAGCAAAACCTGACCCGCGCCGCCGACCGCCTGGCTATGTCACAGAGTGCGGCCAGCAGTGCACTGAAAGACCTTGAGAATCAGTTTGGGTTGCAGCTGTTTGATCGTATGGGCAAGCGTCTGCAGCTTAATGAACAGGGACGCCTGATGCGTCCCAAAGCCGAAGCCTTACTGGCTCAGGCACGGGATTTTGAGCAGAGCCTGCTGCAACACGCGGAAGCGGGTCCGCTGAATGTCGGTGCCACCCTGTCGATTGGTAACTACATGGCGGTGGGGCTGATGGCCGACTACATGAAGCGCTATCCGCAATCAGCCATTACCCTGGATGTCGGCAACACCCGCCATATCGTCGACAAAGTACTGAATTACGATCTCGATGTAGGTCTGATCGAAGGTGAGATTAATCATCCCGATCTGGAAATCATTCCCTGGCGCGAGGACGAGCTCGCCGTCTTCTGCGATCGTGACAATCCACTCGCCAGCAACAGTACCAACCTCTCAGATGATGATCTGCGGAATGCCCAGTGGATTCTGCGCGAAGCCGGTTCTGGTACACGCCAGGCTTTCGACCGTGCCATGCATGGCTTATTACCCGATCTGCACATCGCTCTCGAACTGCAGCATACGGAAGCGATTAAACGTGCGGTTGAAGCCGGACTGGGCATTGGCTGCCTGTCGTTGATAACCCTGGCGGATGCCTTCCGTCGTGGCAGCCTGATCCGACTGGACGTTCCGGCGCGTGATTTCTCGCGCCAGTTATACATCATCGTGCATAAACTGAAATATCGCAGTGCTGGTATCAACGCCTGGCTGGAGTTGTGTCAGGAGCAGAGCGACAACCATGAATAAACCGCGTCAGCCCAACTATCTGGGAAGTTACAGTCCGCAACTGCAGGCCCAGGCGCAAAGCCTGCTCGACGAAGAAAAGACTGCTACGTTACTGCTGCGTAAGTATCCCGACGTACATGAACTCAGCTCAGAAAAAATGCTGTATCAGTACGCTATCGATCTGAAAAACGAGCACATGCGCAGCTCACCACCGATCAGCAAAGTCATCTATGACGACAAAATTCACGTTATCAACAACGCCCTCGGTCTGCACACGTTTGTCTCGCGGGTACAGGGCAACAAGCTCAAAGCAAAAAACGAGATCCGAATATCGTCGCTGTTTCGCCGCGTACCAGAACCGCTGCTGCGTATGATTCTGGTTCACGAACTGGCGCATCTGCGGGAAAAAGAACACAACAAGGCCTTTTACAAACTCTGTTGTTATATGGAGCCGGATTACCACCAGCTGGAATTTGATCTGCGTCTCTACCTCTGCCACCGCGACCGCTACGGCGACCTCTGGTAGTCCATCCGAAAACATGTGAGGATAACGCAACGTCTCAGCAGGGAGTTGCTAATGACTTACACCAGCGATGAAATATTCATGAATGCTGCTCTGGAAGAAGCCCGCCGCGGGCGCGAACAGGGTGGCATTCCCATTGGTTCGGTACTGGTACACAACGGCGTCATTATTGGCCGCGGCCATAATCGCCGGGTGCAGCAAGGCAGTGTGATTCGCCATGCTGAAATGGACTGTCTGGAAAATGCCGGACGCCAGCCAGCCTCTGTCTATCAGGAGTGCACGCTCTACTCTACTCTTTCGCCCTGCGATATGTGCAGTGGTGCAGCCCTGCTGTATGGTATTCCCAGAGTGGTTATTGGTGAGAATGTCACTTTTTCAGGCCCGGAATCCTTACTTACAGAACGCGGTGTTGAAATCACCATTCTGCAACACCAGGAATGCATCCATCTGATGCGCCAGTTCATCGTTGATAATGCCGAATTATGGAACGAAGATATCGGTGAATAATCCGCCAGGAAAAAGCCTGCTAAATTGACTCAGCAACAGCGGGCCGATAATCTTTTGGCTACTGAAGTTAAGCTATGAGTCTTTATGCTTATTTACCTGATCGACGACCACCAGATGTTTGCCGAAGCAATGAAAACGGTTGTCAGCGGATTGATTCAGGGTTGTACAGTCAAAGCCTATACTGCCGCGGAAAATGCACTGAAAAGTATTCAGCAGGAAACTCCGCAACTGATTATTCTTGATCTTGAAATGGCTGGTGTGAACGGCCTGATGTTACTGGATATTCTCTCACAGAATGGCAAGAACATTCCGGTGCTGGTCTGTTCCGGCAATCTGACCGATGCCAACAAACAGCGGGTGATGTCAGCCGGAGCACGTGGGTTTCTCAGCAAAGCTGAGGGTACCGATGAAATAAAACAGGCCATCACCGCGGTAATGGCCGGGCAATCTTATCCCGCTGGCGCCGAACACTACATCGACCAACAACAGCAGGCTCTGCTTTCTAACCGGCAGCGCGTAATTCTCACCCTGATGCAATCCGGCATGGGCAATGCAGCCATCGCCGATACACTCTGCCTCAGTACCAATACCATCAAAACTCACATCCGTCTGATGTACAACACACTGGATGTGACCAGCCGTATCGAATGCCTGAATAAAGCCCGTGAAATGGGCTTACTCGACACTCAATAACAGCTCATTAATTGACTGACGCAGTTTGTCGGCAGACATCGGTTTAAACAGCACCGTCAGGCCGCTACTCTGCAAAGTCTTCAGCCGCTCTGGTGATGTATTACCGGTAATTACCATGGCCGGCAACTGCGGATAAACGCTGTGAACACAGTGAATAATATCCAGTGCATTCTTACCTTCGGGCAGCCGATCATCCGAAATCAGAATATCCGGCTGCCACTGACTGTGTAACAGCTCCCGCGTTTTTTGCAGACTGTGACTCACTGCGACATCGTGTCCGGCAGACACCAGCACGGCGGAAATAGCATCGGCAACCTGCTCCTCATCCTCGACCAGCAGAATTCTCAGACATCCTTGTTGAACACTGTGGGAGCTCACCCCCTCAGCCGCATCCGGTTTGTCAGCCGCAGGCCAACACAAGGTAATGGTTGTCCCTTTGCCGGGTTTTGACATGACATCCAGTTTAATACCGTGCAGGTGACACAAACGCTTAACAATCGGTAGCCCAAGTCCCATTCCCTGCCGGGCTGATTCTTCACTATCGGCCAGCTGTACGAACTCTTCAAAAGCATCATCTAACTCCTGCTCCGTCATGCCTGCTCCTGTGTCAGACACTTCGACAGAAATCATTCCATGATGGTTGGAAGCAAGAAGTTTTACACTGCCTTTATGGGTATAACGAATTGCGTTGGCCAACAGGTTATCGAGTATTTCACTGACGATTCCCGTATCCATATCCGCCCACAGTTGCTCCGTTTGCAGAGAAAACGACAGTGACTTTTCCTGTGCATGAATGGCGTGAGTCGCAGCCAGTCGATTGAGTGTTTCATCCAGTCGCTGACGCGTTTTCTTTACCTTTACGACACCGGCATCCATACGCGAAATATCCAGTAGTCGATCCAGTAACTGACTGGCGGAATGTAAACTGTCGGTTAATTTGTTAATGGTAATGTCGTTGCGCAGATCGACATTGCTTTGCATTGCCTCTGCGTACAAGCGTGCAGCCTGAACCGGCTGCCGAAGATCATGGCTTGCTACAGCAATAAAGCGGGTCTTTGCCTGAGTTCTGCGCTGCGCGAGTTTCTCAGAATCACGGTGTTCCAACCGCAAAATAATCGCTTCCATGTGCGTACGATGAATCATCACACTGAAGGCCACCAGTGAAACCCAGGTGAATGGCGCAATGATAACGGGTAACCACTCACCACCAAAATCAACACTGAGCAGATGCCAGCCGAAGCTGAAAAATACTGGTGTAAGAAAGGTTATATAAATGTCCGGATAACAGCCCATGGTCACCGATGGCGTAGACACAAGAACCACCACCAGCATCAATACCGACAGTACCTGAACCTGAGAAGCATCCGGAAAGAAGAGAAAGGGTGTCAGTCCCCAGAGTATCCCCCAGATAACGGACAAATACAGGTTTAGCCAATGCCAGCGCCTTACATAGCCAATATTCGCCAACGACTGATCACGCGCCGGCTGGCGATAATGATGACGAATAATCAGCCAGGAATTGAGTGCCACAAAAGCAATGGCGGCGAACCATATTACTAACGCTGAAAAGGGTGCAGATGAGTAGAACATCAAACCGACGAGGCCAGCACCGATTACCGTCGTTACCATGCGCGATCCGACTTCGCTCATGAACAGGTTATGTCGCTCCCACTGTATTTCAGTCGCCAGCGGGTGATCCTGAAAGGATGAAAGGTACTTTCTGTACAACGTTTCAAGCATTAATCAGTGCCCTTCCCTTGCAACTTATTCACTCAATTTTTTGGCTCAATTGTAGTATTCACTGGCATACGCTGCTGGGAAATACCACAACATTTCTGAGCGAGAATTCCTCGCTAAGCATGGTCGTTATTGCTTGCTTAGCAGACTACCATACAAAATGAAAAGCCCGGCATAACCGGGCTTTTCAAACAGGCTCTGGTTATTTCACTTCAACTTCCGCACCGGCACCTTCCAGTTCTGCTTTGATCTGTTCAGCTTCTTCCTTACTCACTTTATTTACAGAGCGCTGACTGACTGCAACAACTTCCGGCGCTTGTGACTGCGGCACGTCTGGTGCGGTAAATTCAATGAGCTTACCTTCGTCAGTCGAATCATGACACCACAGCGTGGTTCCGTTGACAGCCAGTTGATCTGCACAATGCGTGAAATCACCGCCACTTAACAGAACATAAGCTTTCCCGGTAAAGTCAGCGCCGACCAGGCCGGCATCAGCCGATACCGCAAACAGGTCATCGCCGCTGTACACCAGATCCAGAATATCCGCACCTTCACTGGTATCAGCGGTAAATGGATTGCCATTAAATTCTAATACAGTAGATTTTGATTCAAAATCATCGAGCAGGTAAGTATTACCTTCGACATTAATGGTGAAAAAATAGTCATCCTCAGGATCCACTTCGACAGCCGTGAAGAAGAAACTCATGTTGTCTTCTTCATATACTTCTGCCTCAGTGATTTCGTTCTGCGAGTAATCATATTCGACAGACACTTCAAACAAGCCGAACTTGCCATCGTTTTTCTGGCCGGATACATAGAAATTTACAGAATAAGAAGAGCCGCCCTTAGAGGCTGTATCAAACACCGACAGACCGCCCATTGAGTGACAATCGATAAGTGATTCACCGTTGTCCTCGAAATCGGTGCTGTAGCTTACATCCGTGCCTGGCAGATAAATCTCCAGAGTGGCTGGATCAACCGTTTCAGCTGGCGTAGGTTCCAGAGCAACAGCCATCGCCGATGATTCTGGCTCAGGCTCTGTGCCACCTTCCAGCAGAGATGCCTCTGCATAGCCACAGGTCGCGATCAGAACTGTACTGACCTCAGTACCTTCAAACGTACCGGATACTGGCAGTGCCAGCACATCGCGGTAATAATTGCTGCTCAGAGTCAGTCCATCAACGGCAGTAAATTCTTTAGTCGCGCTCTGCGCCAGCATCAAAGTATGAGTAACACTGCTGTCGCTTGCGGTAGAGCGTTTCAGCGCCACAAGAGGACCATTCTGAGCTCCTTGCGGGTATGTCAGACCAACCAGCTCATCGCTACCGACAGACCAGCTCAGATCGGTATATGTGGTTAATGCAACAGGAGTGTCGTCCTGGTTTTGCGGAGTATCATTACCATTTCCGGTTCCATCAGCATTGTCACTGCTGCTCGAGGAGCTGCTGCCACCGCAACCTGTCAGTGCGATGGAAGATAAGGTAGCCAGAAGAACGGCGAGGGAAAGTTTATTGGTTAACATATAGCATCCTGATAATTCCATGTTTCCCGGGAAGTTAATCAGGACTGTCCGTCTGGATCTTCACCCCGAAGGGTGAAGATTAATGAGCGGCAGCAAAAAATTGCCAGACTAAACGCATTGCCAGCAATGTCAGTACCCAGCGGAATACGTAGCGAAATTGTGTTTCCGGAATTTTTCCCAGTAATCTGAGCCCAACCAGGGTGCCAATATAGCCACAGGCAATCATAGCGGCCATAACCGCCAGCCACTGATGGAAAGCGAATCCCGCACACATAAAGACCAGTAACTTCAATCCGTGCTGCAGACTCATAATGGCTGAAAAATTGGCGGTGTACTGCCATTTATCCATTCCTGCTCTGCCCAGCCAGGCGGATACCAGAGGGCCAGTAGCCCCTACCAGCACGGTCATTCCGGTTGTCAGCAAACCACCACTGAACAGCCCCATGCGGGTCGAGCCTAATCCCAGCGCAGGCATTGGCCCCCAGCTAAGCCAGAGAATAAACAGACCCACCATCAGCGGAATCCAGGCCTCGTCAATGCGATTCAACAACAGGCCGCCGAGTGCTGCTGCGAGCACACTGCCACCCAGAAACCAGCCAACCTTCGACCATTGTGTATAACGCCGCGTCAGCCAGGCTCGTGATGTATTGGAACCCATCTGTACCACACCATGCACAGGAATCAGCGCCAGCGGCGGCACAATGCCGGCCATGACGGTGATCAGCAATGCGCCACCACCAACCCCCAGCGCTGCGGTGAGCAGAGAGCCGAGAAAACTGGCCAGCAGAAGAATCAGTGCCTGTTGTTCAGTTAACCCCGCCAACAAGGGTTCCAGTCCATCCATCATGGTTTCCGGCGGCTGCGCATAAAGGCTCTGGCCTGGGTATATTCTACCGGCGATACGACAAAACTCTCTGCCCGCTCATTGATATCTGCGTACAGATCATTGAGACGCGGCAACTCCTGCGCCAGCGCATCAAGCGTCATCAGACCATCCTGGGTTAACGCCAGCAGACGCTCGCACTCGCGCGCCAACGCCAGGTAATCATTGCCAACGTCGCGGTGACCGGCAGCATGCTTTTTGAAATCAAAGAACGTCTGCACACCACCCAGCGCTGCTGCCAGCAAAGCCAGTACCGCGCCGGCCCACTTTCCCCAATCGGGCAATTCAGCCTGAAGCAAGGTAAAGAATACCGAGCCCAACAGCAGGTTAATGATGATTGCAGGCACACCACAGAGAACGTGCAGCTTACGGCGGCGCAGTGACGCATAGAAGTGACCGTGCTTACCCAGCTCGGCGTTATCGCGTAAATGACTGACCAGCGCCAGCACAGATGAGCCATTCTGACTATCAGGCAGTGGCGTAAGACTGGCTGCATTGTCCTGTGACGACATAATGGCGCTTTATTCCCTGTCTGTTAACTCTGGCGCAGACTACCTCAGCGACCGGAACGGGTAAACCTTTTCAAAACGGGCCCTGAGGAGTAGCCTGAAGACTTACGATCAGTAGGGATAAGGGCTCGTCCCATTGTCTCTTATGCCGGACACGCACTATGAAAAACCTGGATCTGCTGTTAGCCCTTTGCTTGTCCCTTTGCACTTCTCTTGTTGCGACAGCCGATCATCCGACGTCGGTTCGCGTAGCGCTATATCCTTACGAGCCTTTTGTAGCCGTCGATGAACAGGGACAGTTTCACGGGCTGGCTGCTGATTTGATTACCCTCCTCAACAGCCATCAGCAGGAACTTCACTTTACCAGCTATCCGATATCACCAAAGCGGCGTTTCGATGCTTTTGAACAGCACGAGTTTGATATCATTCTTTTCGAAAACCCGCAGTGGGGATGGCAAAACATTGAACACCAGATTTCCGAGCCGTTCTTTTATGATCGTGATGTTTATGTTGCCTTACAGGGAGAAGACCGTGATGAATCGTACTTCAACGACATTTCGCGGTTAAAGATTCTGGCTATTTCCGGATTCCACTATGGCTTTGCCGAATTTAATGCGGATGAACAATATCTGGAGCAGAATTTCGACATCGTTTTCAGCTGGTCTTATATGAAAAACTTGGAAATGCTGTGTGACAGGCAGGGAGACGTCACCATCATAAGCTGGGCGTATCTGAGGGACTTTATACAGAAACATCCGGATAAGGCAGCAGATTTCCTGATATCTCAGCGCTCGGATAATCAATTTAAACATCAGGCAATTATTCACCCGAGATCACCTGCTGATTCGGGGAAACTCAACAGGATATTCTCTGAACTGAAAACAAATGGTCAGCTGGCTGAATTATTTCAGCGCTACAATGCTCTCGACTGCGACGACTTGAATTCAGTTATGCACGACAAACAGATACAGGCTTTATGCCTTTGATCGACAGGCACTTTATCCAGTAAAGCCTGTGGAATGCTTACATCGGCAGAAAAGCACCAGCACGTTTGTTCAACGCTCGCTTGTTTAAGACCACAGCGATTTTCTTCGCCGCACAGCGGACAGATAGCATCATCCGGCTTCACTGCAGAAATATTTTCCATTCATTTCCCCCGTGCAAAGCGCATAAAAAAACGGGGCATTAAGCCCCGCTTTTTACAGCTCAGAAAGTAGCAATCTTACAGCAGATCACGACCTTTTTTAGCTGCAGTACGCAGACGCAGAGCGTTCAGTTTAATGAAGCCTTCTGCGTCTTTCTGGTTGTATGCACCAGCATCGTCTTCGAATGTAGCGATCGCTTCATCGAACAGAGAGTCTTCTGACTTACGACCAACAACGATTACGTTGCCTTTGTACAGTTTCAGACGCACTTCACCGTTAACAACTTTCTGCGTTTCATCGATGGCTGCCTGCAGCATCTTACGCTCTGGCGACCACCAGTAACCGTTGTAGATCAGCTCTGCGTATTTAGGCATCAGAGAGTCTTTCAGGTGCGCAGCTTCACGGTCCAGGGTAATAGACTCAATTGCACGGTGTGCTTTCAGCAGCACAGTACCGGCTGGAGTCTCGTAACAACCACGGGCTTTCATGCCCACGTAGCGGTTTTCTACGATATCCACACGGCCAATACCGTTCGCACCAGCCAGCTTGTTCAGCTCTTCCATAATGGTCGCTGGTGATTTTTCTTCACCATTGATAGCAACCGGGTCACCGTTCTTGAAGGTGATGTTCAGGTAAGTCGCTTCGTTTGGCGCATTTTCAGGAGATACAGACCACAGCCACATATCTTCTTCTGGCTCTGCCCATGGATCTTCGATCAGATCACCTTCGTAAGAGATGTGCAGCAGGTTAGCGTCCATAGAGTATGGGGACTTCTTACCTTTCTTCTTCTCTACGTGGATGTTGTGCTCATCACAGTACGCCATCAGCTTCTCACGGGAGTTCAGATCCCATTCACGCCATGGAGCAATCACTTTAACGCCTGGTTTCAGAGCGTAGGCACCCAGTTCGAAACGCACCTGGTCGTTACCTTTACCGGTCGCACCGTGAGCAATCGCGTCTGCGCCGGTCTCGTTAGCAATCTCGATCAGACGCTTGGAGATCAGTGGACGAGCAATGGAAGTACCCAGCAGGTATTCGCCTTCGTAGATGGTGTTCGCACGGAACATCGGGAATACGAAGTCACGGGCAAACTCTTCACGCAGGTCGTCGATATAGATTTCTTTGATGCCCAGAGCCTCGGCTTTCGCACGTGCTGGCTCAACTTCTTCGCCCTGGCCCAGGTCAGCAGTAAAGGTTACGACTTCACACTTGTACTCTTCTTGCAGCCACTTGGCGATCACTGAGGTATCGAGACCACCGGAATAGGCCAGCACCACTTTTTTGATGTCTGACATGGAACACTCCAGGATTGTTAAATTTTGCAAGGCCAGCGAACACTCGCCAGCCTCAGAATCGAAAGGGGCAATATTGTACTGGTTGTGTACAGCTTAGCCAACCGTGATATGTCGCACTGCGGCGTGATTATTGTGAGGACGAGCCGGAATCGGCGGTATTCACCTTGCGATTGGTGGGACGGAAAATCAGATGCTCCGGAATCGGCATATCTTTACGCTGCTCCAGTCGGATAGTGACACGTCGGTTCTCTGCCCTGCCCTGCGCCGTTTTGTTGGTTGCCACCGGGTAGCGGTCACCGTGGAAACGGGTCGTGATCATGTCCGGATCGATACCCTGCTTTATAAAGTAGCGTTCCACGTCTTCTACCCTGGCTTTGGACATCTGACGGTTATCATAGCGCCGGCCAAGTCCATCGGAATGACCATCGAGATACACAGCAAATACCCGCGGGTCATTTTTGATGTAGAAAATAATCTTATCGAGAACTTTCATATCGCGCGCATCAACCGCCTGTTCGCCAGAGCCAAAATAGACCTTTGAACGATCAACCTGTCCAAAATTCAGCGGCAACAACTGTTTTACGCACTCCATATAATCCTGGTAGTACTGATCAAATTCCACTGCCGATACATGCACCTGCACAAAACGGTCATCGTCGTAATAGGTATGGTGACTGATTGCCGGCCATTTACCTTCCAGCAAGGCATGCAGAAACTGGTTGGTGCGGCGTGTATCAAGGGTCAGATTGGGTGATTCCTTAACCAGCTTACTGGTGCCCAGGTTCTCACTACGGGTCGCAGGCTGCCAGGGCGGTGGCAGAATACTGACCTGAGCCTTGCTGTAGTCCATCAGGTTACGCAGGGTTTCGAGACGAAATTCCACATCTTCACCGGCCTGATGATAAAACACCGCCTGACCGTAGCCTGGTATTTCCTGCTCAAAACGGCATTCAAACACCGAGCCACTGACGGCCCAGCGCGTCGTACCGACGGAGCCGCCGTATTCAAGCGCTGCCGATGCCGGCAGAGACAGGGTAGCCAGCAGATAGATTGCCAGTCTGATCATAAATATCGCCCGCTGCCGCAGCAGCACCCAGAAAACAGAATCACGTAGAGGTTATCGGCCGCTGCAGCAGTAAATTTAACCGACAATCTCCACTAATACGGTTTGATTAGTGTCAGCCAGCGCTTACCGGTACAATGCGCCTCCATTAATTCTAGCCAAAGGTTGAGCATTATGACTGAGCGTCTGACGATTACCCGCCCCGATGACTGGCACCTGCATGTGCGCGATGGCGCCGTGCTGGAATATACAGTGCCGGCAACTGCCCGGGTGATGAAGCGCGCGATTATCATGCCGAACCTGCAGCCACCGGTGATGAACGCCGAGCAGGCACTGGAATACCGTGACCGTATTCTGTCCCGTGTCCCCCAGGGGCTGGTGTTCAACCCTCTGATGGTGCTGTACCTGACCGATAACACTACCCCGGAAATGATCGCCGAAGCGAAAGCCAGTGGTCACGTGGTCGCCGTTAAACTGTATCCGGCCGGCGCTACCACCAACTCGGCTTCCGGCGTAACGGACCTGGGTAAACTTGACCATATTGCTGCCGCTCTGGCGGAAAACGATATGCCACTGCTGGTACACGGTGAAGTCACCCAGAATCACGTCGATATTTTCGATCGTGAAAAAGAATTCCTCGATACCATTCTGGCACCACTGGTCAGCCGTCACCCGAATCTGAAAGTGGTGGTTGAGCACATCACCACCAAAGACGCCGCAGAATTTGTTATGAGTCAGGGCGATAACGTGGGTGCCACCATCACTGTTCAGCATCTGGCGTACAACCGCAACCACATGCTGGTTGGCGGCATCAAACCGCACTTCTACTGCCTGCCGATTCTCAAGCGCAACATCCACCAGCAAGCGCTGCAGGATGCGGTGATCAGCGGCAATCCTAAATTTTTCCTCGGTACAGACAGTGCCCCTCACGCCAAAGGCGCCAAAGAATCGGCGTGTGGTTGTGCTGGCTGCTACACCGCTTACGGTGCTATCGAGCTGTATGCAGAAATTTTTGAAGATCTGGGCGTTCTCGATAAGTTTGAAGCATTTGCCAGCTTCAACGGCCCTGATTTCTACGGTATGCCTCGCAACACAGACGAAATCACGCTGGTGAAAGAGTCCTGGCGAGTGCCGTCCGAAATGCCGTTCGGAAACGATGTGATTGTGCCGCTGCGTGCTGGCGAAACCCTGCGCTGGAAACTGGAGTACTGAGGGTGAGCGAAGAAAAACAGGAAAAAACTATGATGGCACAACGCTTCCGCGGCTTTTTACCCGTGGTCGTGGATGTTGAGACCGGCGGCTTCGAGGCAGAAACCGACGCCCTGCTGGAAATTGCCATGGTCACACTGCGTATGGATGAGGATGGCTACCTGCATCCCAACGAGACCATGAGTGCCAATATCCATCCGTTTGACGGCGCCAACCTGCAACAGGAAGCGCTGGACTTCACAGGGATCGACCCGTTTGATCCTGAGCGCGATGCCGAATTCGAAATCGATGCCCTGAGCAGCATGTTCCAGACAGTACGTCGTGAAATTAAAGCCAACGGCTGTAACCGCGCTGTACTGGTGGGTCACAACGCCCATTTCGATCATGGTTTCCTGCGAGCAGCGGTAGCCCGCAACGATATCAAGCGCGATCCGTTTCACCCGTTTTCATCGTTTGATACCGCCTCCATTGCTGCGATCGCTCTTGGCCATACCGTGCTGGCGAAAAGTTGCAAAATGGCCGGAATCGACTTTGATAACAGCGAGGCACACAGTGCCGCTTACGACACTTACAAAACAGCAGAGCTGTTCTGCTTTATTGTGAACCGTTACAAAGACCTGGGTGGCTGGCCAATCGCGTCTGCTGAAGACATCGACGACTGACACCCCACTGCTACAGAACCCTTTATGGATTTTCGCTTTTACTACAACGACCGGCAGCTACCCTGTGCGCGACTGTCTATGGATCACGAGGCCTTTGGCCTGTGGCTCAGTGACGACCTCAGTGATGATGGCACCCGCCTGGCAGAACTTATTGAAGCCATTGATGCCATCATCGAAGGCCGCAAACCGGAGTACGAATGGCGTGGTCAGGATTTCCTGCTGCGTCTGAACCGTGATGATGCTGAAGTCATCGCGTTAGAACTGCTGCAGGAACACTCACTGGAAGACCTGGAAGACGAAGACCTCGACTTCTACGACGCCGAGTCTCGCGCAATGTGTGGCCTGGAAGACTTCCGTGACCTGCTGATCGAATGGCGTGATTTTCTCGAAGAATAAGCCAGTTCAGGGCCTCTGCGCCCTGAATACCCTCACAATTGCTATGACTTTTCAGTGGGAAGCAACATCAATAGATTGATTTACATCAATTTTATTTTTTTATAGTTTTTTCCTAACAACTGTATTGCTACAACCAATTCGGCAAACGGCTGCAGCTCTCCTATTCTGGATTCATCACTTAACGACGCCCGCCAGGGCAGGCATCACAGAGATCGCTGAAGCGACCCAGAGGAGACGACCATGACCGACAAGAAAGCAGGACAATGCCCGGTAATGCATGGTGGCAACACCGCATCCGGCAATGACAATATGGCCTGGTGGCCAAATGCCCTGAATCTGGACATCCTCCACCAGCACGACACCAAGACCAATCCGCTGGGCGAAGAATTCAATTACGCCGAAGAATTCAAAAAGCTGGATCTCGAAGCCGTTAAAAACGACATCAAAGCCATGATGACCGATAGTCAGGAATGGTGGCCTGCCGACTGGGGTCATTACGGTGGTCTGATGATCCGTATGGCCTGGCACAGCGCCGGCTCTTACCGTGTGGCTGACGGCCGTGGCGGTGCCAATACCGGTAACCAGCGTTTTGCGCCGCTGAACAGCTGGCCGGATAACGCCAACCTGGATAAAGCCCGCCGCCTGTTATGGCCGGTCAAAAAGAAATACGGCAACAAAATTTCCTGGGCTGACCTGATGATCCTGGCCGGCAACATGGCGTACGAATCCATGGGTTTCAAAACCTTCGGTTTCGCCGGTGGCCGTGAAGACATCTGGCATCCGGAAAAGGACACCTACTGGGGTTCGGAAAAAGAATGGTTAGCACCATCCGGTGGTGAAGGCAGCCGTTACTCCGGCCAGCGTGATCTGGAAAACCCGCTGGCAGCGGTAATGATGGGTCTGATCTATGTAAACCCGGAAGGTGTGGACGGCAAGCCGGACCCACTGAAAACTGCCCAGGACGTACGCATCACCTTTGAACGCATGGCGATGAACGACGAAGAAACTGTCGCTCTGACCGCCGGTGGTCACACCGTGGGTAAATGTCACGGTAATGGCGACGCCGCCAACCTCGGCCCGGATCCGGAAGGTGCCAATGTAGAAGAACAGGGTCTCGGCTGGATGAACCACAAAGGCCGTGGCATTGGCCGCGACACCGTCACCAGCGGTATTGAAGGTGCGTGGACCAGCAACCCGACACAGTGGGATAACGGTTACTTCGACCTGTTGTTCAAGTACGACTGGGAACTGAAGAAAAGCCCGGCCGGTGCATGGCAGTGGGAACCGGTGAACATTAAAGAAGAAGACAAACCGGTGGATGTAGAAGATCCATCCATCCGCTACAACCCGATCATGACCGATGCGGATATGGCGATGAAGATGGACCCGGAATACCGCAAGATCTCTGAGCGTTTCCGTGACGATCAGGCTTACTTCGAAGAAGTGTTCGCCCGTGCCTGGTTCAAGCTGACTCACCGCGACCTCGGTCCGAAGAGCCGCTACCTGGGTGCTGACGTACCGGCAGAAGATCTGATCTGGCAGGACCCTGTACCAGCGGTGGATTACACCCTGAGCGATGCCGAGGTTGCCGACATCAAGGCGAAAATTCTCGCCTCCGGTGTGAGCGTGGCAGATCTGGTTGCCACCGCCTGGGACAGCGCCCGTACCTTCCGTGGTTCTGATTACCGCGGTGGTGCAAACGGCGGCCGTATTCGCCTGGCACCGCAGAAAGACTGGGAAGGCAACGAGCCAGAACGTCTGCAGCGCGTACTCAGCGTACTGGAAAGCATTCAGTCTGGCTTGAGCAAGCCAGTCAGCATGGCCGACCTGATCGTACTGGGTGGTAGTGCAGCAGTTGAGAAAGCAGCTAAAGATGGCGGCGTGGATATTGTTGTACCGTTCGCAGCGGGTCGTGGTGATGCCACCGACGCGATGACCGATGCAGCGTCTTTCGAGCCACTGGAGCCGATTCACGATGGCTTCCGTAACTGGGTGAAGAAAGACTACACAGTGATGCCGGAAGAACTGATGCTCGACCGCACTCAGTTAATGGGCCTCACTGCCCCTGAGATGACCGTGCTGGTCGGTGGTATGCGTGTACTGGGCACAAACCACGGCGGCAGCAAGCACGGTGTGTTCACCGATAAAGAAGGCGTGTTAAGCAACGACTTCTTTGTGAACCTCACCGACATGGGTAACAGCTGGAAGCCGACGGGTAAAAACTCCTACAACATCGTTGACCGTAAGAGCGGCGATGTGAAATGGACGGCAACCCGCGTCGATCTGGTGTTTGGCTCCAACTCCATCCTGCGCTCCTACGCAGAGGTGTACGCACAGGACGACAACAAAGAGAAGTTTGTAAAAGACTTCGTGAAGGCCTGGGTAAAAGTGATGAACGCGGATCGTTTTGATCTGAAGTAAGCACGCTTCCCACAAAAAGGGCAGTCCGGGAAACCGGACTGCCCTTTTCTGTTTATGGCATAGCGTGTTACTCAATACGCAACCACAGGCGCTGATCATCCAGCGGCGTTTTATCTGGCAATAACGGATTAGTCAGATGAAAGATCGTACTGTCACGCAGACGACCCAGAGGAAAAATCTGCCGTGTCGTTTCGTGCTGCTGCATAAAGCGCCACAACTCGCCACTGTCGACCAGTTGATTCATTCCTGTTTCCAGTCGCTTCAGCAGTTGAGGATTGTCCTGTGCCACAAAGAAGTACATAGGAAACGGATAGCTCAGGAGCAGTCGGTCATAGGCCATAAGATCATGGCGCTGCACATTACCGACCTCGGCGTAAACCTCATTTAACCCTCGCGGGAAATAATCGCAACGTCCGCTTTGCAGCATGTTGTACATCACCTCAAACAGGGTAACGCGCTGCACCCGGTAGTGATTAGCTTCCAGAATATCGGAATCCGGCCAGTGATCCCCCCTGACAGGCGAGCATCGCCTGTAACTGCCGGTCATTTTCAATCGCATCAAAACGCGCTTTATCGGCACGGCGGATGACCGGCACCCGCCCCCCGAGCAGACCACCGTACAAAGGCACCCGCACCGGAGCCACCGGTAATTCCCGATCGGGATTGGTTCCCGCCCAGAAGACATCAATCTGATGATCTGTCAGCGCCTGAAATGCCCGCGCCTGACTGAAACGTAAGCGACTGGTCTCAACCCTTGCCGGGCCGAACTCGTCTTCTGTCACTTCAATAACGCGCTGCAGGAGGTCAATGAAATAACGGTGGCTGCCATCCAGTGTTGTGCGCTGGGGCTGCACCCGAATCAGCGCAGAATCCGCCGCAGAAGATAACGGTATATTGAAGACCAGCAGAGCAACCATCAAACAGGGAAAACGCAGTATGGCTGGCATAAACAGGCCTCAGCAGAAAGAGCTAACTTATCCCAAAAAGATAGCACATCGCTGAACGAGCACGCTCAGGTACAGGAAGCAGACATAAAAAAAGCCGCCCGGAGGCGGCTTTTCTGTATCTGCGGTAAGTCTGTAATTACAGATCTTTCAGCGCAGAAATAGTGTCCTGCAGAACTTTCTTCGCATCACCGGACACCATCAGGCTGTTGTCACGGATGAAGAGTTCGTTCGGGATACCAGCGAAGCCTGGAGACAGACCACGTTTAACCACAACCACGGTACGTGCGTTATGTACATCCAGAATAGGCATACCAAAGATCGGAGAGTTAGGATCTTTAGAAGCCGCAGGGTTAACCACGTCGTTAGCACCCAGAACAATGGCAACATCAGTCTGAGAGAACTCAGGGTTGATGGTGTCCATTTCAACCAGCTGATCGTAAGGTACTTCGGCTTCCGCCAGCAGTACGTTCATATGACCAGGCATACGGCCGGCAACCGGGTGAATCGCGTACTTAACTTCAGCGCCATTGGCTTCCAGCATGTTAGCCAGTTCACGAGTGGCGTGCTGAGCCTGAGCTACCGCCAGACCGTAACCCGGTACGAATACCACTTTCTGTGCACCGTCGAGCAACATCGCCAGTTCATCAGCAGAAGAGAACTTCACTTTGCCTTCGTAGAAAGCATCGTTCTCAGACTTGCTCACGCCAGCCGTTGCCGCCATAGAACCACCGAACAGTACGTTAGTCAGGGAACGGTTCATCGCTTTACACATGATGGACGTCAGGATGATACCGGACGCACCAACCAGAGAACCGGTGATGATCAGACCGTTGTTACCCAGAACGAAACCGGCAGCCGCACCGGCCAGGCCGGAGTAGGAGTTCAGCAGAGAAACCACAACCGGCATGTCGGCACCACCGATAGGCATTACCAGACACACACCCAGAACCAGACACAGTACGATCAGACCAGCAACCAGCAGGTCAGCGTGCAGCGGATCAACCGCAGCGAAGTAACCAGCACCGGCCAGCAGAGTCAGCAGACACAGTTTAACGATCCACTTGAACAGCTTAACTTTGTTGCTGTCGCCGATTTTGCCTTTCAGTTTGCCCACAGCAACGAAAGAACCGGTCAGGGTTACCGCACCGATCAGGATGGACAGAATAACCGCGATAGACCAGTCGTAAGTTGGAACGAACTTGCCCATTTCCGCCAGTTTCTGGCTTTCCAGGTAGTTAGCCGCTGCTACCAGCAGGGATGCACCACCACCGATACCATTCAGCGCAGCAACCATTTCCGGCATATCGGTCATGGCTACTTTCTTCGCCATAATGCCACCGATGGTGCCACCAATCAGAACACCAATAATGATGTACTCGTAGCTCACAACATTGTGATCCAGCAGCGCCACGATCACAGCAATCAGCATACCGCTGGCAGAAAACTGGTTACCACGAACTGCAGTTTTAGGGGTGGTCATACCCTTGATGCCGAGGATGAACAGAACGGCAGCAACGAGGTAACCCAGATTAATCAGAATTTCCATTGTAAAACGCTACCTTATTTCTTCTTGAACATGTTCAGCATGCGGTCGGTTACCATAAAACCGGCCACGATGTTGATGGTGGCCAGCGCGATCGCCGCCACACCCAGAACGGTGGACAGCACAGTGGTGTGCTCGCTGCCGCCAGAGCTGAGGATTGCACCCACAACCACGATACCGGAGATGGCGTTCGTGCCGCTCATCAGCGGGGTGTGCAGTGTTGGTGGTACTTTGTTAATCACTTCCACACCGACGAAGATCGCCAGTACGAAAATGGTGAGGCTCATGATGAACATTTCCATCAGACTTACTCCCCGATCTGGGCCTTCAGGCCTTCGTGTTTGATTTCGCCGTTTTCTGTTACCAGAGTGGCGGCCACAATGTCGTCTTCCATATTCACGTTGAGCTGGCCGTCAGCAGCCATATTCAGCAGGAATGTAGAGATGTTTTTGGTCAGCAGCTGGGATGCATGAACCGGTACACGGCCCGGGTGGTCGGTGTAACCAATGATGGTGACGCCGTCCAGGTACACTTTTTCACCGGATACTGTGCCTTCGACGTTACCGCCACGCTCAGCAGCCAGATCCACGATGACCGAACCTTTCTTCATGTAGTGCAGCATGTCTTTGGTGATCAGACGTGGAGACGCCTTACCAGGGATCGCAGCGGTGGTGATAACCAGATCTGCCTGGGAGATCTTGGTGGTCATCTGCTCGCGCTGCTTACGGTAAAACTCTTCAGACTTCTCAGTCGCGTAACCGCCGGTTGCACCGCCCTCTTCCTGTGGCAGATCGAATTCAACGAACTTAGCGCCCAGAGATTCAACCTGTTCACGTACTTCGGCACGGGTATCGTACGCTTCAACAACAGCGCCCAGACGACGAGCAGTAGAGATAGCCATCAGACCAGCAACACCGGCACCGATGATGAATACGCGCGCCGGGTGAATGGTACCGGCAGCAGTCATCAGCATCGGGAAGTACTGTGGCAGCGCCATAGCGCCGGTCAGTACTGAACGATAACCGGAGATCGCACCCATGGAGCTGAGTACGTCCATAGACTGCGCGCGGGTGGTACGCGGAATGAATTCCAGCGCAAATGAGCGCACGTTACGTGCAGCCAGTTGTTTAACCAGAGGCAGGTTGAACCAGGCGTCCAGCATACAGATCAGCGTGCTGTTTTCTTTCAGCATTGGTACTTCGCTGTCCAGCGGCTGACGGACTTTAAGGATGATGTCTGCCTGTTCGTACAGGGATTCCGCCGTCGGTGCGATACTCGCACCACAGTTACGGTATTCATCATCGGCAAAGTGAGCGGCATCGCCAGCACCTTCCTGAACAACGACTTCGAAGCCAGCGTCCAGAAGAGTCTGAATACCTGATGGAATCAGGGCGACCCGGGCTTCCCCAGGATAGATTTCCTTAGGTACACCAATCAACATAGTTAACACTCCTGTTGGATTACTTAAAAGCTTGGTGAGACCGCAGTGCTTAATCGCGCTGCAGCCCCAGGGTAGACAAAGTGTTCTGACGAACCCGACCGAGCAGTTCGGCGTCGGCAATCAGGGATTCACCATAGGAAGGCACCAGTTCTTTCAGGCGCGCAGTCCAGCCGCCATCCATACGGTCCTTAAAGCAGCGCTCAAGCACTTCGATCATGGCCTGAGCCGCCACCGATGCACCTGGCGAGGCCCCCAGCAGAGCTGCCAGAGAGCCATCAGCCGCAGCCACGAGTTCAGTACCGAACTCCAGTTTGCCGCGGCCATTGGTATCTTTTTTGATGATCTGCACACGCTGACCGGCCTGTGCCAGAGTCCACTTAGCGGATTCCGCAGCCGGGAAGTAATCACGCAGCGCATTTACACGATCTTCATGTGATTGCATCACTTCGCTGATCAGATATTTGGTCAGGTCGAAGTTGTGCAGACCCACATCCATCATCGGCAGCAGATTGTTGGGACGCACGGACTTAATCAGATCCATCACCGAACCTTCTTTCAGGAACTTGGTGGTGAAACCGGCGTACGGACCAAACAGCAGTGCTGGTTTGCCGTTGATGATACGGGTATCCATGTGTGGTACAGACATCGGTGGCGCACCGATCGCCGCCTTGCCATAGACCTTGGCGTAATGCTGCTTGATAACCGCTTCGTCCTGACACACCAGCCACTGACCAGATACCGGGAAGCCACCGTAGCCCTTGCCTTCCGGGATACCAGACATCTGCAGCAGCGGCAGCGCACCACCACCGGCACCAAGGAATACGAAGGCAGTGTTTACTGTCTGAGTCTTGCCGCTGGCGCGGTTTTTCAAACGCACATCCCAGCGACCATCAGCGGTCTTCTTAATCGAAGACACCTCAGTGCTGAGTGCCAGTTCAAAGTTGTCATGCTTTTGCAGGGAGCCGACCAGATTGCGGGTCAGGGAGCCGAAGTCGACATCGCTGCCATGCGCGATACGAGTAGCTGCAACCTTTTCATCCGCACTGCGGCCTTCCATCACCAGCGGCATCCACTGACGCAGAACTTCCGGGTCTTCGCTGTATTCCATTTCCCGGAACAGGTGATGAGCCGACAGTTTTTCCCAGCGCTGACGCAGGAAGTTAACGTTCTTCTCGCCCCAGACGAAGCTGATGTGTGGCGTGGTATTGATAAAGTTCTGTGGAGCCGGCAGATCGCCAGTGCCGATCAAAGTGGTCCACAGCTGCAGAGAAATTTCAAAATTGGCATTGATCGTAAGGGCACGGTCGATTTCCACGTTACCCTTCGCGTCTTCCGGCGTGTAGTTCAGCTCGCAGTAACCTGCGTGTCCTGTACCCGCGTTGTTCCAGCCATCCGTACTTTCATGTGCCACCCGATCCAGGCGTTCAACCATCATCAGTTTGAACGAGGGGTCCAGTTTACTGAGCAGCGTGCCCAGCGTTGCGCTCATCACGCCGCCGCCAACCAGCAGTACGTCCAGCTTATTTGTAGCCATTTTGATTTCGCCTGTAGGTAAAAATCAGATTGTCGTTCCAGCGCGGATATGCGCCTCTAACTGGGCTTGTGGCCCGAATTACCCTATGCCCTTTGCACGGGACGGCGATTTATACAGATCTTAGACTTTTGTAGCAACCTGTCGGACAGGTTTTAACCAAATTGATTTTTTATAAGGTCCATAAGTAAACACTTATACATAGCCGATATGGCCGGGAATACACCTTATAGATGAGCTAATACAGCACAATGCGACAGATACTTTCCTAGAGGGAAAATATCAGACGAAATGAGTCATAAAAGAGATTGGCAACAGCGAGAGGAGCTTCGCCCCTATTAATAGATAGAACAGCTACTAACTGAGGTGTTCGAGCTGCCAACAATCGGTGCCCAGCGTAAGTTCATCTCCCTCGCCCAGACGTATCAGTTGCTGAGCTAATGGCGCCTGAAGGCTGATAACCTGAACCGACAAACCATCGACCTCTATCTGACGCCCACCGACAGGCGCGATCCACAGCCAGCGCTCAGCGGGGTGATCATTTTCAGCACCGCCCTGTAGTTGCACCAGCGCTCCTAACCCGGCCAGATCATCGGCATCGAATTCCGGTACCGACCACTGGCCGATGCGAATGCGCAGCTGCTGTAACTCCCGGATACGCTCAGACTGACCATGGGCCAGGTATGCGGCTTCCAGCGCCAGCGTGTCGTACTGATTTTCCGGCTTGTTCTGCTCATGTGACGCCGTTGCCTGGGCCTGACGGGCGGCAGCCAGCGCCGCATCGATATCGTTATCGAGACTGGCGAGCAAGGCTGACTTCAGTTCATTTTTCGACGGAATACTCACTGCTTTTAACTACCCGGAACGCCGCTGTTTAAGGTTTTGTGCCATTATAACCACGAATCATTTTCCCCTCTCTGCAAAAGGGATTTTCCATGTCTGATATTTCCACCCTCCTTAAGACTGCGGCACCGAGCATTTCCGTTAATAAACGAGGCGAGCTCGACTGCCTGGAGGTCCGCCATCCGGCTTTCAGCGCAGACCTGTTACTTCAGGGCGCGCAGTTGCTGCATTATGCTCCGGCAGGTGAAGAAAGCTGGCTATGGCTCAGCGACTCGGTGGAATACAAACAAGGTACCTCACTGCGCGGTGGCATTCCGCTATGCTGGCCGTGGTTCGGCAATGCCACCATGAACCCGGACGCGGTAAAACATCATATTGCCGATGCAGAACAGGCTCCGGCCCATGGTTTTGCCCGCACCCGTATCTGGTCGCTGGCCGAGGCTTATGAGGATAATGACGAAGTGGTTATTACGCTGACCCTCGATGACTGTCAGCATCCACTGTGGCAGGCCGATCTGGCCGTAGAAGCGGAATTCCGTTTTACCGCATCCAGCGTGAGCGTGGTTCTGGCGACGACGAATAAGGGTGAGACTGCGGTCAGTTTCTCACAGGCACTGCATACTTACTTCCCGACGTCCGACATTCACAACACGCGTATATCTGGCTTCGATGGCGAATCGTATCTGGAAACACTGGAAGGCTGGCAACGCAAAACCCAGCAAGGCGATATCAGCTTCGGTGGTGAAACTGACCGCATTTACTTTGGTGAGGAAACCCTGTCGCTGATCACCCCGAAACACACCACAGACCTCAGCTGTCAGGGCAGTCACAGTGCCGTGGTGTGGAACCCGTGGATTGAGAAAAGTCTGCGCCTGAGCCAGTTTGCCGCTGATGACTACCAGCGCATGTTCTGTGTTGAAACCGCCAATGCGGCCGACGATGCGGTCACGCTGGCGGCAGGAGACGAGCACGTGCTGTGCATGCTGCTGACCCGCCGCTGAAGCGGGCAGAAATCTTAGCCGTGAGGCCAGCCGTGGGTCTGAACCCAGGCCAGAACCCCCAGCGCCAATCCATTTACGTACAGCCCGACATCATTCCATGATGTCAGGCGGCGTCCCCCTTTTGCTGGAACAGGAACTGCGAAGTGACCCGATCCATACTGCGCAGATGCTGACCAAACCAGTCCGGTACGGTCTCCAGTAAAAATTCCAGCACCGGACTGACATCACCTGTGGCTTCAAAATTTGCCAGCTGATCACGGAACATGCCCAGCACCCGTTCGTGTTCTGCCTTGTGCACCGGATAAGGAGGAAAGTGATAACGCTGCATCTCCTCCTCTTCGTGGGCGAAATGCTTCACACAGTGGTCGTACAGGAGATTCAGGTGTGGCAAGGCAGCCTCACCCATCAGCAGCGCCTGTTCGGCAGCGTTGAGGAGATTGGCGAAGTCTTCATGCTCGCGATTCATGAAATCCTGCGCCATCGGAGGGTAGTCGCGCATAACGATGGTCATAGCGCCTCCTTCAGTTATCTGATCTGCGAGCACGATAACCGAAGGAAGTTCAGGCAATATTGACCACCATCAACTAAGGACACGCACTCAGCAGTACTGGGCAACGTCGACAATCGTTCGGCGCAGCCAGCGATGCGCCTGATGATGCTGCAGCAGTGGTGACCAGGCCATTTTCAGCTCGAACGGCGGGATTTTGAACGGCGGCTCCTTCACTACCAGCGAGGCCGACTCGGCCTGCATATCCGCCACTTTGCGCGGAAGAGTGGCCACCAGATCATTGTTCAGGGCCAGTAATGCCGGCATCTGATAGTGACGAGTGAACACCGAAATTTTACGTTTCTGCCCCAATTTGGACAGAGCGTTATCCACCCATCCCAGACGAATAACCTTTTCCGGGTCGATACCAACCCCTGCGCCCATGCCGGTTTTGCTCACCCAGATGTGCTTGCTGGCCAGGTAGGCATTCAGATCAAAGTTCTTAATACCAGGATGATCCGGATTAACCAGACAGACAAAATCGTCCTGCCACAGGGTCATCTGATGGAAAGACTGCGGCATCTCGTCGAAACGGTTGATCGCCATATCAACCTTACCGGCTTCCACATCTTTGAAGGTCACATCCGAAGGCGTCAGTACATCGAGAATGATGTCCGGTGCGTCGGTACGCAGACGCTTAACCAGCTCGGGCACCAGAGTTGATTCAGCATAATCACTGACCATAATCCGGAACACCCGATGACTGCTCTGGGCATCGAATTCTTCCAGCGGTTGCAGGGCAATTTCAAGCTCACCCAGCGCCTTGCGGATCACCGGTTGCAGTTCCTGCGCCCGTTCAGTTGGTGTCATACCATCGGAAGTGCGCACCAGTAATGGGTCATTGAACAGTTCGCGCAGACGGCGCAGGCCGTTGCTCATGGCGGGCTGGGTAATACCGAGCTGCTGGGCAGCCTTGGTCACACTGCCTTCACGCAGCAGTACGTCCAGATACACCAGCAGATTCAGGTCTATTCGATCGAGGTTCACGTCGGCTTCTCCGCTTCGGGAGGCCATTGTCTCAGGCTTTCAGGTATTCACCAAGCCTATGATCTGACGCTTTAGTATCACTGATGATGATTTAATCAGCCAGATACGGTGCAACCCAGGATTTGGAACTGTCGATTTCTTCACGACTCAGGCCTTTGAGTTCGTATGGAAACACCAGCCAGTCACCGGTTTCATGCAGAAAGAAATCCGGTTTCAGCTCGGTGCGATTGAACTCGGGACGCTGATACAGCGTTGCGATACGAACTTCCTCTGGAAAGTTGCGCTTCATTTTGGTCTGCAGTCGGCGAATCACTGCACTGATGTTAAGGCCGGTACTGAACACGTCATCGACAATCAGCAAACCGTCATCAACATTGAGATTTTCAATCAGGTACTGGGTACCATGAACACGGATATCCTCCGGCGCCTCCACCATGCTCTGATAAGCAGGAAGACCACGATAGGACGTTCGCAGCGCGATATGGTCGGTTTTCACCCCCAGCGTCTGCAGGCATTCCTGTACATAGATACCAACGGAGCTGCCGCCACGCCACAGGCCAACGATAAAGGTCGGGCGGAAACCACTTTCAAAAATCTGTACTCCCAGACGGAAAGCGTCCTGAATGACGGATTCTTCATCTAAAAATCGTTTCTGCATGGTGAACCTTATGTGACAGAGTATGTATCAGGACGGTATGATAACACCTGACCATTCGGTCAGGTAATCGATTTAACCGGAGACACACAAAGATGGGTGCCAAACTGTACTTAACCGCTCAGGGCTTACTGGAAGACTCATACCAGCTGGCCAGACAGGTGCTCGATAGTGGCTTCCGGCCAACCTTTATGATCGCGGTCTGGCGTGGTGGCGCCCCCATCGGTATTGCAGTACAGGAATTCCTCGACTTCCACGGTATCGAAACCGATAACATCGCGATACGGACATCGTCCTATCAGGGCATTGATAACCAGGCCAAAGAAGTCAAAGTTCATGGCCTGAATTATCTGGTGAAAAACATCACTCACGAAGACAGCCTGTTGATCGTCGATGATGTCTATGACACCGGCCGTTCGATTGAAGCCATCATTACCGAGCTGAAACGCCTGGCGCGTCTGAATACACCACACGATATCCGTGTAGCAGTGCCCTATTACAAGCCAACTCGTAATCAGACAGACCGCGTACCGGACTACTTTGTGCACGAAACAGAAGCCTGGCTGAAGTACCCGCATTCCCTTGAGGGGCTCAGCGCCGATGAAATTGAACAGAACCGCCCGGAGCTTTACGACATCATTAAGCAGCACCTGCCGCGCTGAAGCACAAACACTCCGGCGCAGCACTGCGCCGGAATAACCCGCCCGGGTTTAACAAGTCAGGGCAACAGATCAAAGCCACGGCTTATGCCGAGCACCAGTGTTGTATCAGCATTGTCGTTGTAGTCCGAGTCAATGCTGGTCGCCATCAGCGTTGCCGTGACGGTAAAATCTGCCACATCGCGACTGACCGCTACTTCGTAGCCGAAATAAGACGCCTCGCCATCATCCCACTCGTAAACATCGACATCGGCAGACTTGTTGTAATCCAGCGTCAATGCCACTCCATAGTCCCCTATTGTCATTGAGTGACTGATTTTCAGAATATCGTGCGCAACATCCATTCCGAAATACTCACTCGCATGATTCCAGTAAAACGACGTACCTGAAGCCAGCACAACGCCCGCATAAAACTCTCCGTAATCATAGTCACCAGAGTAATCAGCTCCGTGATAAGTGTACTGTGCATACCCCAGGTCGAACGCCAGACTGTCGTTTAAATCCCGGTAGTACCCCAGGTAAACGTCCACTTCGAGATTGGTATCGTCACCACTGCCGTAGTCCAGATTACTGGCCCAGGTACCGGCGTACACACCTGAATCATGAGCATAATCAAGCGAGCCCTGAAGCGCGGCTCCCTTGTCTGTTTGTGAAACACCGTTGTAACGATAATCGGATACCAGACTCAGTTCAGCAGAAACACCTGCCATCGCAGATAAGGGGAAACAAAGAAGCGCAGAAGTCAGATATTTTTTCATGCTTTTTTCCTCCGGGGAAAATACTCACGCTCTGCCTTTACAGACGCAGACAGCAAGTTATCAACAGCGGCCTGATGTTTTTCAAAATCTGTCATTGCACAGATTATCGACAAAACCAAGGCAAATATTTGCGGGCGTTATTTGACTGCGAGCAGTTAATGATTACCCGCTTTAAATCATAGTTGAAGCACGGTAAAGCCCCACAAAACTGGCGCCTTTAGTGTTATGAAGGTTATAAAGATAAATAAAAAGCACAAAAGACAGGAGTCTAATTTCCGTCAGGTATCGAATTACGTTCAGCGGAATCGTTTAAAGATTGCAGATACTCTCGCTGAATTCTGGCGATATCGATTCGTTGTAATCCCTCATCAAGCACCTTAGCTAAATGCGGATAATTGCGACGGAGACAGACATACAGCTGTTTTAACTCCAGCAGGTGCCGGTTAAAGCGGACTTTCGATGCTAACGGGATTAGCTCCGGATCGTTGTTAATACTGTACTCAAGTAAATTCTGATCAATAACCGCAATATCGATTCTGCCGAACGCAACCTTCTGGATATTGTTTTTGTCCGATACCACCGGTGCAACATGCAGATGTCCATTCTCTACAAGGCGGTCGAACTCACTGGTATTTACGTAGTCACTGACCACACCGATTCGGAATCGGCTCAAATCCTCCAGAGAATGCCAGACCACCGGTGCTTCATTATTTTCTACAAAGCCAAGAGGACCGGAGCCAATGGATGAAGAATATATAAAGTTCTGGCTGATTGCGTCGCTGAAGTATTCCGGGAAATAGCCGTGAAAGCGGCTGCCCTCCTCTTCAGCGACATGCACCACCCGAGACCAGGGAAAGAACTCTACCACCAGCTGATAATCCATTTCAGCCAGCGCGCGACGTACCACTTCGACACTGGCTCCCTGCCCGGGCAGAGTTTCACCGGAATACGGAGGCCAATTCAGCGACGCCAGGCGCACGACACGCTCATCTGCCGTGACCTGTAATGGCAGCATAAAGCATAAGCCGAATATCACCGCTGCAATACGCATAATCCCTCCAGCCGGGATTGGTTTACTTAACACTAGTTTAAAACCAGCCCGCGCAGCAAATTCCAGAAATAAAAAACGGAGCATAGCTCCGTTTATCTATTCCCTGAATCGAAATGAATCAGTTCAGGTGCTCAACACGGATACGGGTCACGGAACCCACAGTGCTGGACAGCGCTTCGATTGCCGTGATCGCATCATTCATCTGCTTCTCCATCACTTTATGAGTCAGCAGGATGATCTGTGCTTTGGTTTCTTCAGATTTAGGCTCTTTCTGAATAAGCGCTTCAATATTGATACCGCGCTCACTCAGGATGGTGGCAACAGAAGCCAGTACACCAGCTTTGTCTTCCACCTGCAGACGCAGATAGTAAGCGGTTTCAATTTCTTCGATTGGCAGAACCTGGACGTCTTCGATTTTATCGAAGGCCAGATGGTTTACGCTGGCGTGCGCTGGCGCATCGTAGCCACGAGCAATATCGACGATATCAGCAACCACGGCAGAAGCTGTTGGTTCAGCGCCCGCGCCGGCACCTACATAGAGGGTATCGCCAACAGCATCGCCATTCACCATCACTGCGTTCAGTACGCCATCAACGGTTGCGATCGGACGACCAACCGGAATCATGGTCGGGTGTACGCGCAGGTCGATACCACGCTCGGTACGACGACTCACACCCAGGTGTTTGATGCGGTAACCCAGTTCGTCTGCGTATTCAACGTCTTCCGGTGTCACCTTAGAGATGCCTTCGGTATAACAACGCTCGAACTGCAGCGGAATACCGTAAGCAATCGAAGACAGAATGGTCAGCTTATGGGCTGCATCGATACCTTCAACGTCAAACGTAGGATCGGCTTCGGCATAACCCAGAGCCTGAGCTTCAGCCAGCACATCAGCGAAGTCGCGGCCTTTGTCGCGCATTTCGGTGAGAATGAAGTTACCGGTGCCGTTAATAATACCCGCCAGCCAGTTAATGCGGTTAGCAGCCAGACCTTCACGAACCGCTTTAATCACCGGAATACCACCAGCAACCGCTGCTTCATACATCACGCTCACGCCTTTGGCTTCAGCCGCAGCGAAGATTTCATCACCGTGCACGGCAATCAGCGCCTTGTTAGCAGTTACCACGTGCTTACCGTTTTCAATGGCGCCCAGAACAACATCTTTGGCGATGGTGTAACCGCCAATCAGCTCAACCACAACATCGATTTCGGGGTTGGTGTATACGTTCTTAACGTCGTCGGTAACCGCGACCGTACCGGTATCAACATTCGGGTTCGGGTGACGGGTAGCCACCTGCTCGATAATAATCTCACGACCCGCCCGGCGTGCGATGTCTTTTGCATTTCGGGTCAGTACATTGAAGGTACCGCCACCAACTGTACCTAAACCACAGATACCTACTTTTACCGGTTTCAAGGTCGTCTCTCCTGTCTTATCAGAGATGTTGTCGTAGTCACCCCGGTCCATCCGGGTAAATAAAGGCCGCTATTCTACGCTAAGCCGCGGCCGTTGCCCAATGGCTGATCAATTATCTGGCTGGGCGCTGTCAGCCCGCTGTGTTAGTGTCAGGTTATCCAATAAAGAAAGAACATCGGAAGGATCAAAACCATGGCAAATTTTCTGGTACTGACGGTCATAGCCGACGATAAACCAGGCATTGTCGAGCAGCTGTCTGCAGCAATCGCGAAGAATGGTGGTAACTGGCTGGAAAGCCGCATGGCGCATATGGCAGGCAAATTTGCCGGTATTCTGCGCATTGCCATCCCGGCGGAAGCATCCAATGCACTGATGGCTGACCTGAGCGCGCTCAACAGCAGCGGTATTCTGGTCAACGCAGAACAAGGCTCCGCTGCAGGAGAAGACGCCAGCATCGAATTGACTCTGAACCTGGTAGGCAACGACCGCGCCGGCATTGTAAAAGAGGTTTCTCAGGCTCTGGCTGGTATGGGTGTTAACGTTCTGGAGCTCACCACCGACTGCGCCAGTGCAGAAATGTCAGCTGTGCCTCTGTTCAAGGCCGAAGCACGCCTGCGCGTTCCACAGGGTTTTGAGGTGGATGACCTGGCCGACCGCCTGGAAGCCATTTCCAACGATCTGATGGTCGAAATCACCCTAGATTAAGTCTGCACCTGATCTGCCCGCTCAGCGAATGCCGGGCAGATCAAACAGCAGTGCCTGAGCGCCGTTACCGCTCAGCACGATCCCGGCTTCAGCCGTTATGGCCACGCCATCACCAGCCTGCAGGTACTTTTCCGTCACATCGTCCCCCTGCCCATTCAGCAACAGCGGCCCGTCGATGACATGCAGGTAGTAGGCTCGGTCTGCGGACATATCAACAACCTCAGTATCCTCCAGCAAACGAACATGACTAACCACAGCATCCTGTCGAATTGACAGAGTGCCATCCCGACCATCGGCAGTGATGACGGGCTGTACCGCCGCCTGCCGGTCAAACGCGGCCTGCTGATAGCCAGGCTCGGTATTCAGTTCGTCCGGCTGTATCCAGATCTGCAGGAAATGCAGCGGCTCAGCCGTTGATGCATTGAATTCGCTGTGGCGAATACCACTGCCCGCCGACATCAGCTGAAACTCACCGGCCGGAAGAACACGCTGATTGCCAGCGGAGTCACGGTGGGCAATCTGACCGGAAAGCACCAGACTGATGATCTCCATATTACGGTGACCATGGGTTGCAAACCCAGCCGCCGGTGCCACCCGATCGTCATTAATAACCCGCAGCGCAGAAAAGCCCATATGCTGCGGATCATAATATTCGCCAAAGGAAAATGTATGGGCACTGTTCAGCCAGCCAAAGTCAGCCTGACCACGTTCATCTGCCGGTCTGAATACCATCATATTGATCACCTCCGTCTGCGGAACACTCAATTGCCCGAAGCACACTCATCAGCGGCAGACAGCCTGCGTCGGGTATGAAATACTGCCCGCCCTTTTGCTTGCCTGTACTGAGCTCTGAGTGTCATCGTCTGCTCATTCTTCTGCTGGCGCACAACATCTGCGCGCCGACCTGATTCTGTTACTGGTTACCCTGCTGGCAGCTATCAGCTGGATGTTTTCCAAGGAAGCCCTGGCGGGCATTCCACCGCTGCTGTTCATGGGCTATCGCTTTCTGCTCGCCGGTCTGCTGCTGGCCATTCCCGGACGCCGTCCACTGGCCACATTGAATGCTGGCGAATGGCGAACATCTGCACTGGTCGGCCTGGTGTTCGGCGCCGCCATGAGTTTCTGGATCATGGGGCTGTTTAACGCCCACACGCTTGGCGAAGGCGCTTTTATTACCAGTCTGGCCGTTGTACTGGTGCCACTGCTGAACTGGCTGGTATTTGGTGAACGACCAGCTGCAACACTGTTTATTGCCCTGCCGCTGGCAGTTTGCGGTCTGGCCCTGCTGTCGTTAAGAGACGGCTTTCATCCAGACCCGGGCCAGTTGTTTTTCTTTACCGCTGCCTTATTGCTGTCGGTAACCTTCATCCTTAACGGACGCGCTGCGGCCAGAATTTCAGCCCTGGCGCTGAGTGCTATTCAGCTGGCTCTGGTTGGCATCGTGGCGCTGAGCCTGTCGTTCTTTCTGGAAGACTGGCCGGATGCATTTCCACCCATTATGTGGATGTGGTTAGTGCTGAGTATCACCGTCGGTACCGCTGCCCGTTTTCTGTTGCAAACCTACGCTCAGGGTATGACCAGTCCCAGTCACGCCGCCGTGATTATGATTCTGGAGCCGGTCTGGACCGCTATCATTGCCGCATTCTGGTTTGAGGAACGCATGGCAGCCGCTCAGATACTCGGCTGCTCACTGATCCTCAGCGCCCTGCTGGTTAACCGCTGGAGTGCGGTGCGTAGCTGGTTCAGTCGCTGAACGCGTGCGTCTCGCCAACTTTCAGATCAAATACAGAGACTTCTTCTGCCGCCAGCCTTGGCTTGCCAGGCCAGTTACCTTCGCGGGCATACCCCAATGTGATCATCATCGCTGGCGTATAGCGCTCGCCAATGTGCAGCGCCTGTTTCAGCCGTTGCGCGTCGAAGCCAATCATCGGGCCTGTGGCCAGTCCCATTGCCGTGGCAGCCGTCATCAGATTCATCGTCGCCATACTGGCTGAGCGCAGTGCTTCATCATGGGCAGACGCTGGATTACTGGCGTAGCTGTTATTCACTGCGCCCACCATGTAGTCACGTACACCTGCATCATAAATACCGGCATCGACGCCACGCTGTGCAATCTCAGGCATGCGTTCATGACCCAGTTCGTCTGCCAGCACCAGAATCACCACCGGCGCATCGGCAACCTTCTGCTGACCGTAGGCAATCTCTTTCAGTGCATCCTTGCTGCTCTGCTCACGGATCACCAGATAGCGGGTATGCTGAATATTGAACGCGGTCGGTGCTTTCTGGGCATAATTAATCAGTTCGGCAACCGTGTCTGAATCAACACTGCGTTCGGTGTCAAAATAGTTCACAGACGTACGCTGTGTCAGGGCTTCAAATACGTTCATAACGATGTTTCCTCAGTTGTTATGAATATATTAATCCGGTAAATTCGATAAAAAATCACATATTTTCGCCCATTACATTCGACCCAAACGAAAGGTTCCATTATGAAGACAACCCTTGAGCAATGGCGCATGTTCAAAGCTGTGGTCGAACACGGTGGTTACGCCCAGGCTGCAGAAGCCATTCATAAGAGTCAGTCGACCATCAGCTATGGTGTACACAAATTGCAGGAACAGCTGGGTGTGCAATTACTGGAAGTCGAAGGACGTAAGGCTGTGCTCACTGAACACGGACGCCTGCTGCTGTTGCGTGCCGATCAGTTACTGGATCAGGCCGAACATCTGGATAAAGTCGCAAACTCCCTCAGCCGCGGAGTTGAACCGCTGGTGCGCGTAGCGATCGATACTATCTACCCCACCAATGTGCTGTTCGATATTTTCGAGGCCTTCTCACAGGAATTTCCCGATACCCGTATAGACCTTGAAGAGTTCGTGCTCAGCGGCGGTAATGAGATGCTTGCTGAAGACAGCATCGACATTCTGGTAACGCCACAAATACCGAATGGCTGGCACGGTGAACATATTTACCGTTCACGCTTTAAGCCGGTAACGACTCCGGATCATCCTCTGCAACTGCTTGGTCGCCAGGTAACCTATGACGACCTTGCTCAGCATCGTCAGGTCGTCCTGCGCGACAGCAGCAAAAAACGCAGCAGCAGCGGCGGTTGGCTGGGGGCCCACCAGCGCTGGACTGTCACACATACCAGCACCCGCTATAACATAGTCCGGCGCGGTCTGGGCTTTGCCTGGCTGCCGGAAAATCTGATTGAACAGGATCTGGCCCGCGGAATACTGAAAGAACTGCCGCTGGAACCAGACGGTACCCGCTATGTTGACCTGTACCTGATTGAAGCTCAGCGCGAAACTGCAGGGCCGGCAACCCGGGCACTGGCACGTTTACTGGCAAACGGTTGTGGATGATCATCCACAACAGCAAAACGAAGAGTTGTAATCTTTGATCATTGCTCTGTCTTACAGGGTTTGCCATCATGCCCGCCAACATGAATTCACGGGGTCAGACCATGTATCAGGACATTACTTACAGCATTGATAACGGCATCGCCGTGATCACCATTAACCGCCCGAAAGTACTGAACGCCATCCGTATTCAGACTTACGATGATCTGATTGATGCACTGAACAGCAGTGATCAGAATGACGAAGTAAAAGTTCTGGTACTGACCGGTGCCGAAGGTCGCTTTACCGCCGGGAACGATCTGTCAGATCTGCTGCCACCAAGCGATATTCGCGAACTGAAAAAGCGCGTCGGCGGTATATTTGAAGCCTTCGCCAGACTCAGCAAGCCCCTGATCATTGCTCAGGAAGGCGTCGCGATTGGCATTGGTGCCAACATGCTGCTGCATGCTGATATCGCCTATGCTGGCAAGAGCATCCGTTACAGCCTGCCATTCGCCAAAATCGGTGTAACCTCTGAAGGCGCCTGCTCTGTTCTGCTGGCTGAAGCGATTGGTCCTAAGCGCGCCAATGAACTGCTGTACACCGGCCGCTTCTTCAGCGCTGAAGAAGCCGAGAAATGGGGTCTGCTGACTGCCATGGTCGACGATGGCCAGGCACTGGAAACCGCCATGAATACCGCACGCGAGCTGCTGAAGAATTCCCAGGATTCTATTCGTGCCATCAAGAAACTGGGCAAAGCCGAGGGCCACGAGGCGCGTGTTAATAAAGCGGTTGAGCTGGAAATGGAGATGTTTGGCAACCTGCTGGATACTCCGGAAACCCAGGCACGTATTAATCACGTGCTGAAAGGCGGCAAATAAGCAGCAGCCTCTCAGCAGACATAAAAAAAGCCACCTTAACGGTGGCTTTTTTTATGTCTGCTGCCTACCCCCTGAAGGATATGCCATTCACGCATAACACCTTATATGCTGGCGGAAACACTTGCGGATACTGAGCAATGCACGCAGTCATTCTTGAGCATATTGAATACGAAGGGTCAGGTTACTGCGAACAGTGGTTGCAGTTACACACAGCAGAAATCAGCCGGGTCCAACTGTACAACGAGCACTATATTCTGCCTGGTTTAGCCCACGTCGATCTGCTGATTATCTGTGGCGGTCCGATGAGCATTCACGATGAGCACGAACACCCGTGGCTTAGTGCTGAGAAAGCGTATATCAGACAAGCCATTGATAGTGGCTGCGCCATTCTCGGACTGTGTTTAGGTGCCCAGTTAATTGCCAGCCAATGCGGTGCCGAAATACGTCGTAATCATCAGGCAGAAATCGGTTGGTTTGAATTAACCGGGCTCAGTCCGGACGCCGATACCTATCGTTTCCCCGATACTTTCACCGTGATGGAATGGCACTACGATACCTTTGATTTGCCTGCTGGTGCTAAACGTCTGGCTTCCTCTCCAAGCTATGAAAATCAGGCCTTTCAGATCGGCCGCCGAATTATCGGCTTACAGTTTCATCCGGAAATGACTTCAGCAGAAATTCAGTATTTTATTCGGGATTTTTCCTGGGAATTAAAAGCTGAACCAGGGATTCAGTCGGCAGATGTTATCGAGAGAGGCATCACTGCTTATGCCGGTGCTGCCAACAAACTGTTGGCCGATCTTCTGGTGTATTTAAGCGAATAAAAAGGGGGCTGAGCCCCTGATAATTTATGCGCAGACTTGCTGCAGCTGTTCAAGCCAGAGCGCTTTCTGCTCCTCGCTGGCGAAGCTCGCCGTCAGACTGTTCGCCGCAAGCCTGGCGGCCTGTTCGCGACTCATATCGAGACTATCCACCAGCGCCATATAATTGGTTAACAGATAGCCGCCAAAAAAAGCGGGGTCATCAGCATTAACAGTGACGCACAGACCACGCTCCAGCAAGGTCAGAATCGGGTGCTCACTCATGTGCTGATAGACCTTGAGTCTGGTATTCGACAGCGGACATACGGTCAGCGGTATATTCTCATGTGCCAGCCGCGCCATCATGGCCTCGCTGTCGGTACAGCGAACACCATGGTCGATACGTTGCACATCAAGGATATCAAGTGCACCTTCGATATAAGCAACCGGCCCCTCTTCCCCCGCATGAGCCACCCGTTTCAGACCCAGTTCCTTACAACGGGAAAAGACCCGCGCAAACTTTTCAGGTGGATTGCCAACCTCAGATGAGTCGAGCCCCACACCAACAAAATGCTGCAGATAGGGTTGCGCCAGATCCAGCGTTGCAAAGGCATCGTCTTCGCTCAGGTGGCGCAGAAAACACAAAATCAGACCACTGCTGATGTCCAGCTGCTCGTTACCGTCGCGCAGCGCACGGGTAATGCCACTGACCACAGTACCAATATCAATACCACGATCCGTGTGCGTCTGCGGATCGAAAAAGGGTTCAATATGAACCACCCCATCCTGCTGACAATGTTCAAGGTACGCCCAGGTTAAATCATAAAAATCCTGTTCGGTTCTGAGGACATCAGCGCACTGATAATAAATATCGAGAAACGACTGCAGGTTGGTAAAATCGTAGGCTTTGCGAACTTCATCGACACTGCCATACGGCAACTGAATACCGTTGCGCTCCGCCAGGCGGAACATTAACTCCGGCTCAAGTGAGCCTTCAAGGTGCAGATGAAGCTCAGCCTTAGGCAGCATGCGAATAAATGCTTCACTGGCTTTCTCCTGCCCCTGCTTCACGATTAACGTCATAAGTTACTCCTCAGCGGCGGATGCCGCATGATCGTCAGCGCATCCCTGCGCAGCTTGCCTCAGGCGTCAGCATCATCCTGACGATAGGCATAAGTGGCAGCGAAACGTGACAGAATCCATTCGCCACTGGTGGTCGGTTCATAACGAGCCGGGTTGTCTGCAGAAATACAGGCATCAATGGTCGCTACCGGTGTGTCATAGCGCGGTTCTACAAAGAATGGCATTGAGTAGCGGTGTTTGCCAGGCGCCAGGTTGCGCACCCGGTGCGCCGTAGAGCGATAGACGTCATTAGTCCAGCGCTGCAGTAAATCACCGATATTTACCACCAGCGAGCCTGCAACCGGTGGCGCACTGATCCACGAGCCATCTTTGCTTTGCACCTCAAGACCACCAACGTCATCCTGCGCCAGCAAAGTGATACAGCCGTAATCGGTGTGAGCTCCGGCAGCCATGGCGCCTTCTGCCACCACCTGGTCCGCCGGGCGCGGCGGATAGTGAATCATGCGTAACACGGAAATGTGCTCGCTGGTAAAATAGCGGGTAAAGAAATCGTCCTCGAGCCCAAGTGCAATTGCCATGGCCCTCAGCATGCGGCGGGCGACGCTCATCAGTAAGCCGTAGTGCTGATTCATCTGCTGCTGAAAACCTGACAGCTCACCGTACTGGTTCGGGCCGTAAAGCGCAGGACAGGCCTGTGCCACCGGATGCTGCGGATGGATATCCATCGCCATATCGAAGGTTTCTTTCCAGTCTCCGGGATTGCTCGGATCCAATTGCTCAGCACCATGGCTGCCCCAGCCACGGTGATTACTGCTGTTGGCGATTGCCATGGCTTCTTTTGCGGCCATTGGCTGTTCAAAAAATCGTTTGGACAAAGCAAACATCGAGTCGAGTTGATGTTGTGAGATGCCATGGCCGGTAATGGCCAGAAAGCCGATCTCGCGACAGGCTTGGTCGATCTGGGCAATCACTGGTTGCCAGTCATCACGGTTTGCACTGCTCAGTGCTGAAATATCAATGACAGGAATTGTTGTCATAGTGTCAGGCCTTTTCGGTAAATGTTACACCTGCTCCCCAATGGAACGGGTGCCACACGGAACTCCGTGTGCATTGCCGGTATTCGCTCTTACCAAGAGGGTATTTCAAGCCGTCTATTGCACAGGGCTGTGCTGGCTCATCTTCTTACCAAGAGTGGCTTCAAGGCTCTTATGGTCTGGCTTCCATGCAAACAGAGCGGCGGGTGCCGCTCTGTTTATCATCTGCGTGAGATAACAGATGTCTTACTTCGGAATAGTGGCATCAATGCCTTCTACATACCAGTTAACACCAGCCAGTTCCGCGTCAGTCAGAGTATGACCAGCCGGAACCACTTCGTTGCCCTGGTTATCTTTGATCGGACCAGTGAATGGGTGGAATTCACCGGATTTGATCTTCGCCTGCAGTTCGGTAACTGCCTTCTTAACGTCTGCTGGCAGGTTGTCATTCATAGAAGCAACCGACAGCATGTCTTCAGCAAAACCGCCCCAGAAGTCCTGTGGTGCCCAGGTACCGGCTTTCACTTTCTCGATAACGTCAATGTAGCGTGGTGCCCAGTCATCACGGATAGAGAACATATGCGCGTTCGGTGCGAACTTGCTCATGTCTGACGCCTGACCAATAGCTTTAATACCACGTTTTTCAGCAGCCATCAGAGGTGCCGGGGAGTCAGTGTGCTGAATAATCACATCAACGCCCTGATCGATCAGTGCGTTTGCAGCTTCGCTTTCTTTAACCGGATCGTACCAGGTGCTTACCCACATGATTTTGATTTTAACCTCTGGATTGACAGCCTTAGCCGCCATGTACACAGAGTTGATATCACGAATGACTTCCGGAATAGGGAAAGACGCGATGTAACCAATGGTGTTGCTCTTGGTCATCATACCGGCAGCAGTACCAGACAGGTAACGGCCTTCATAGGTACGCAGCGCGTAAGTAGACATGTTCTTGCTGCGCTTGTAACCAGTGGCGTGCTCAAAAGTAACTTTAGGGAAACGCTTGGCCACTTTTTCGGTTGGGTTCATGAAACCGAAGGAAGTAGTGAAAATGATGTCGTTGCCGCTTTGCGCCATCTGACGGATAACACGCTCGGCATCAGCACCTGCCGGCACTTTCTCAACGTAAGTGGTTTTAACTTTATCGCCGAAGTGTTCTTCAACCTGCTGACGGGCACGATCGTGCTCGTAAGACCAGCCATAGTCACCGACCGGGCCAACGTAAACGAAACCGACTTTCAGCGGATCTTCAGCCAGCGCACCGGAAGCGGACACTCCGAGGCCCAGAGCCAGTGCAGCTGATGCCAGCAGCCGTTGCAGGTTGGTATGCTTTTTCTTCATAACTCTCTCCGTTATTTAAGCGTGTGCCCCTGAGGGCCTTTTAAGCTTTGGTAAGAGGCTTTTAGCAATAAGTTGGCCAATTGGTCAAGAAAACTGAAAAAAGTCACTCATCCGCGTCAGATCTGGCCTGAAGAATAGCATTTTGCTGGCAGCAAATATGTGAGGCAGGCCCGAGCGCACCAAAATCATACGCATCGGGCCAGACACTGCACTAAGGCAGGTCAGAGAAATCAGGCGGCAGCCCGTGGTCGGGAGTGAAAATAATCCGGCAGAGAATACTTGAGTACGCGCTTAACCACCGTGAAGTACTGATGCCCGAAACTACCAGTGTTGTAGGGAATCTGATGACGATGACAGATTTCCGCAACGCGCTTCGCCATCTCAGGATAATGGCGTGCAGGAATATCCGGGAACAAATGGTGCTCAACCTGGCAGCTCAGGTGCCCCGTCAGAATATGAAACCAGCGTGGCCCTTCCAGATTAGACGAACCAAGGATCTGGCGAAAATACCACTGCCCGCGGGTTTCATTAATGCAATCCTCCTCACGAAAGGTTTGCGCTTCTTCCGTAAAGTGACCGCAGAAAATAATGGTTGAAGTCCACAGGTTACGAATAATGTTCGCTGCCAGGTTGCCAAAGAACACCCACCAGAACACAGGGAAACACACCAGTGGCCAGAAAATATAATCACGAAAAATCGTTTTGCCGGCTTTATTCAGGAAATCGTTACGTAGCTGACGGCGACTGATTGGCAGGCTACTGTCTTTACGGCGCTTGTTCTTACCGACAAAAATGCGCTCCGCCGCCACTTCATGGTACGCAACGCCCCACTGAAACAATAAACTCAGATTAATATAACTGATAAATTGCCAGAGATTTTTAGGACGCCACGGCAAGTCGTCACTCAAACGCAGCATGCCATACCCATAGTCACGATCCTTACCAATAATATTGGTATAGGTATGGTGCTCATGGTTGTGGTAACGCTTCCAGGAATTTCCGTCACCGGCATTTTCCCATTCAAAGCGGCGCGAGCTGATATTCGGATCATTCATCCAGTCGTACTGACCGTGCATCACATTGTGGCCGATTTCCATATTATCCAGAATCTTGGCAAGGCCCAGCATGATCACACCGGCTACCCACCATAGCGGATGAACAAACCCCAGCACCATCACCAGACGGCCGCTCAGTTCAAGCAGACGCTGAGTTCGGATAACCTTGCGAATATAATCTGCATCGGCCTGGCCAATGCGGGACATAAAGTCGTCGCGAACGTCGTTCAGTTCACGCTCAAAAGCATTCAGTGTTTCTGCTGAAGGAGTAGCTGTTTTCGTCATGGGTAAACTCACAAATCCAGAATGACATCACTGCTGGCGACGGATACGCACAGCTGAATTTCGCCAGGGCCGGTGTCTGAATAACGGCCAGTCTGAGTGTTGAACACCACACCACTCTTTTTCTGGCAGATACACTGATGACACACTCCCATACGACAACCGGAAACCGGTTTCAGACCATTAGCCTCTGCCACATCCAGCAACGTCTGTGGTGCATCAGAATCAGTAGCAACCGCTTTTCCCTCTCGCTCAAACGACACCACGTAATTGCCATCCGCCGCTTCAGGCATATCCAGGGGCGCTGCGCCGAAATACTCGAAGTGGATATGGTCAGATACGATCCCCGCACCCGCACAAATATCGCGGGCCATGCCAATCATGGCAGAAGGCCCGCAGATCATGACTTCCCGCGTCACAAAGTCAGGGCAAAAGTCGTGTAAATGCTGGGCGCTGATGAAGCCCTGAACATCTGAATCCATAAAAGACAGCGTCAGCCCCGGAAAGCTCAGCATCAGCTTCTGAAATTCCTCATGAAAGAGCCACGAATGTGCATCACGTGCGTAATACATAAGATGCACCGCACGAGTACTGCTGCGCGCTGCAGCTTCCTGCAACATGGAGCGAAACGGTGTGATACCGCTGCCACCGGCGATCATAAGCAGAGGCTTATCACCCTGTGGCCAGAGAAACTCACCTTTTGCCGCCGAAATATTCACACCGCCGCCGCTGGCGAAGGCCTGTTTCAGCCATGGAGTAATCAGTCCACCCTGCTGTTCACGAATCGTCAGTTCAATTAACCCGGTACGACGATAGTGATCCGGTGAAGACGAAATACTGAAACAACGGATAGCCCTGGCACCATTTTTCTCTGCAGACAGTTCAATGTACTGACCTGCTAAAAACCCTTTCCAGCTGGCTGAAGGGCGCAGTACCAGCGTATATACATCAGCTTGCTCAGGGCGAACCTCCAGCACGCGGGCACGCCAGCTACTCGCCTGCCACCCAGGCCAGATCATTTGCGCCAGAGGTTCAACGTAATCCGCCAGGTTTTGATGCAGCGTCACGGCGCTGGTCACCCAACGCAGGCCTCTGCTCCAGGTATTAAGTTCAAGTGTCTGAGATTGAGTCATTTTCATCGTCCATCGTGGCACGTTTGCAGGGTGCAAAAGGCACATACGGCGCGTTTTAACGACTCCTAAAACCAAAGTCCAATGGCCTGGCTGAGAGGATTTTGGTGGCGTAAATTGTTACATTTTGTAAGCAAAATCAGGTTAGCACTTACAAACCTGCTATCACAGTGAACACCGGATGATTAACATTAAAAGGTGAAATATATGAATAATTTAGAGCTTAAACTCAAATACTATTAACTTTAAGGAAATAATATTTTGACCTCACAGACGCTCAGTCAGCGGGTTCCGCAACACTGAACATCAACTCCATTTCATCGCTCACAACCCGGTTTCGACCCGCATGTTTTGCGGCATACAACCGCTGGTCTGCGGCATGATAAAGGTCAATCAGGGAGTCGCCATCGCGTCCACTGACTGCCACGCCAAAACTACCAGTGAAAGGAACATCCAGCTCGCCGATGTGGAAATCCCCCTGCTCCAGGGCACGCCGGGCAGACTCAGCGACCTCCCGCCCGGCATTTAAATCGGCGCCTGGCAGCAAAATACAGAACTCTTCGCCACCCAGGCGGAAGATATAGTCGGTCCTGCGCACCACAGACTGCAGTTTTTCGGCTGTGAAAATCAATGCCTCATCTCCCGCCGGGTGGCCATAGCGATCATTAACGGTTTTGAAATAGTCGAGATCCAGCAACACGATGGCTACACTCTGCTGGCGTGCCCTGGCATTGCGAATTTCAGACTCCACCAGCTCCGCCAGTCGCATCCGGTTCAGTAACCCGGTCAGGCTGTCACGTTCGGCAAAATGCAAAAGCTTGCGACTATAGCGCTCGCGCCCATGTTCGTAGTGGTGTGCGAAACTCCAGATGGCGACGGCACATATAACGATGTTCGCCACACTGACCGGACTGATCACCCCGGAGGAGTAGAAACGGTAGAGGAAAATACAGGCTGCGGTGAATAAATAAAACGCAGTGATTACAAACCCACGACCTACCCCCGTCAGCAGATAAGAAATCTGAGGAATGAGGAAGACCCAGACAAAAATAGTGTCAGATGCCCCTGGCTGAGCCAGTGCAAACATCATAGTCGTCAGAAAGGGGATGAGATACGCAAGAATCCATTTATCGAGATGCTCTGTACGACTGACAACGCGATACAGCAACAAAGAATAGGCTGCCACGATCAGTTCAACCGTACCCAGTACATAGAGACCACGACTCATATTCAGGGCAAAGAAAATAACGCCACTGACACCTGTAATCAGTAACAGGATTTTGATCAGTGTTCGCCGGTGTAATGGCTCCCGCAGTGACATCGCTGAATTCCCTTTCGCCTACTGACAATATTAATAGCTTCAGCATTCTATTGGAAAGGCGCTGCGCTGTCGTATCAGGAATAGGTAAAAGCCCGCCAATGTTGGCAAGCACGTACCAATGATGATCGGACCTGTCAGCAAAGCCACTATCCGTGAATTGCAGGCATAAAAAAGGCGACCCTAAGGTCGCCTTTTCAGAACACTAACGTGTCAGCACAAACCTTCAGGAAAGAAGGTTTGGACAATCATCAGATTGCTCGAAGAGCTGGCTACATGGATGTAGCCAGTCAGCAATTAGATGTTGTTGAACTGGTTAGAAGTGTTCTTAGCACCACCGGCTTTCAGAGCGTTCTCACCAGCAACAGGCTTTCTTTGTGCCTTTGTGGCCGCCACAAAGCTTTGCTGGTGCTCACGACGATCCGAGAATTACAGGCATAAAAAAGGCGACCCGAAGGTCGCCTTTTCAGAACACTAACGTGTCAGCAACAATTAGATGTTGTTGAACTGGTTAGAAGTGTTCTTAGCACCACCGGCTTTCAGAGCGTTCTCACCAGCAAAGTATTCTTTGTGGTCGTCGCCCATGTCGGAGCCAGCCATGTTCTGGTGCTTAACGCACGCAATACCCTGACGGATTTCTTTACGCTGTACGCCAGCAACGTAGCCCAGCATACCGGCTTCACCGAAGTACTCTTTAGCCAGGTTATCAACAGACAGCGCAGTCGTGTGGTAAGTAGGCAGAGTGATCAGGTGGTGGAATACGTTCGCTTCGCGAGAAGTATCCGCCTGGAAAGTCTTGATACGAGCATCAGCAGCTGCAGACAGCTCAGACTCATCGTATTCAGCAGACATCAGATTAGCGCGATCGTATGCAGAAACGTCTTTACCTTCAGCTGCCCATGCATCATAGGTCTGCTGACGGAAGCTCAGAGTCCAGTTGAAAGATGGAGAGTTGTTGTAAACCAGTTTCGCGTCTGGGTGTACTTTACGTACTTCGTCCATCATGCCTTTGATTTCGTGAACTGTTGGGATTGCAGTTTCAATCCACAGCAGGTCAGCGCCAGCATTGATCGCTTCGATACAGTCGAATACACAACGCTCGTGGCCAGTGCCAGGACGGAACTGGTACAAACCAGAAGGCAGACGCTTAGGACGAACCAGCTTGCCGTCACGGTTGAATACAACGTCACCCTGCTTCATGTCAGCAACGTCAACTTCTTCAACGTCCAGGAAAGAGTTGTAAACGTCACCCTGATCGCCTGGCTCTTTAACCACTGCGATTTCTTTGGTCAGGCCAGCGCCTTCGGAGTCAGTACGTGCAACGATCAGACCATCGTCAACACCCAGTTCCAGGAAAGCGTAACGCAGAGCGCGCAGCTTAGCGTGGAAGTCGTTGTGAGGAACGGTTACTTTACCGTCCTGGTGACCACACTGCTTCTCATCAGCAACCTGGTTTTCGATCTGCAGACAGCAAGCGCCCGCTTCGATCATCTGCTTAGCCATCAGGTAAGTCGCTTCAGCGTTACCGAAACCAGCGTCGATGTCAGCAATGATAGGCACGATGTGAGTTTCGTAACCATCGATCTGAGCTTCGATTTCTTTTGCTTTTGCTTCGTCGCCAGCTGCACGAGCTGCGTCCAGAGCACGGAACAGACCACCCAGTTCACGAGCGTCAGCCTGACGCAGGAAGGTGTACAGTTCGTTAACCAGAGAAGCTACAGCAGTTTTCTCGTGCATAGACTGGTCAGGCAGTGGACCGAAGTCAGAACGCAGAGCTGCAACCATCCAGCCAGACAGGTAGAGGTAACGACGTTCGGTAGAACCGAAGTGCTTCTTGATGGAGATCAGCTTCTGCTGACCTACGAAACCGTGCCAGCAACCCAGAGACTGAGTGTATTTGGTTTTGTCTTTGTCGAACTCAGCCATGTCACGACGCATGATAGAGGCGGTGTACTTAGCGATGTCCAGACCAGTTTTGAATTTGTTCTGCAGACGCATACGCGCAACAGATTCAGCCTGGATTGCTGACCAGGAAGCATCTGCTTTCTCGAGAACTGCCGCTGCAGCTTTGATTTCGTCTTGGTATGACATGAGTCAATCCTTCAGTTTTGGGTGGGTGACGTTGTCCGGATGCCTTAATGGCGGCGAACCTACGTAAAAATTGCAGGGGAATAGTAGAGGCTTACCCCCCATAATTGAAATCAATAAGATGTATATCTGACATTTCCCAGATGAATGGGGGTATTCAACCTGACTGCGCGGAAATAATAAGAGGTTAAAGCCTGCGTTTGTTGCGAAAATCAGGCCTTATCGAGCGGAATTCTTACGGTGAAGGTCGTGCCAACCCCCAGGGTACTTTCGACCCGGATATCGCCACCGTGCTCCTGCACCGCATTATGCGAAATCGACAGGCCAAGACCTGTTCCCTGTCCCACGGGCTTGGTAGTGAAGAATGGCGTAAACAGATACTTCATGTGCTCTTCGTCAATGCCATGCCCATCATCACGGATCACAACCTCAATGAAGCCGTTGTTTACCCGGCTGACAATTTCAATCTGACCATTTTCCTCAACCGCCTGATTGGCATTGGCTATCAGATTGACAAACACCTGGTTCAGCTTGCCAAAATAGCCACTGATCTCCGGCAACTCGCCGTAATCGACGCTGAGCTGAGCATGATACTTCGTCTGATTATTGAGAATATTGATAGCCGCACGCAAACAGTCGTTAATATCGACGGCCGTTCTTGTCCCATCGTCCTGGCGGGTAAAGGACTTAAGATCCGCAACAATCTGCTTAACCCGCTCAAGCCCCTCTATCGTTTCAATCGCCAGATTCTGATAATCGCTTAGCAGATAGGCGATATCAAACAGCATCAGACCTTCCCGCCATGCTTCCTGAATCTGTTCGACGGATTGTCCACCAACAATCAGCTGGTCGGCCTGATTCAGAAAACGCTGAATATCCTGCAACCCTTCCACCAGACTGGAGAAGTTGCTGTAGATATAGCCCAGAGGATTATTTATTTCGTGGGCAACCCCGGCAGCCAGAACCCCCAGAGAGGCCATTTTTTCGGTTTGTACCATCACCCGCTGCTGGTCATGCAGCGCATCATTCACTTCCTGCAGCTGCTTGTTGGACAAATACAGCTCGCGTGATCGGTCCTCAAGCAGTTGCTCTGCCTGTTTCCGTAACTGCTTTTCCCTGATATACGCTTTCTCGTAATCGACATCAGCCATATCACTGCTCCAGCAGACGAACCTTCAATCCACAATGATCTGCACCGTCATGCATGCAGGGTGAGTGCTCAATCGCCACAGGGGTTTCGAAATGGCGGGAACTGCCAACAATCAATCCCTCCGCCAACATGCACATTTTGCGCGGCGAACGATAATTCATCAGTAGTTCAGCCGGGCTGCTCTGCTGATACTCGAATGTCGGCAAAGCAGCATCGGGATAGAGCTTGCGCACTTCCATATGAACAATGCGATCAACCGAGATCAGAAACTGAATGAGGTCATCTGCAGCATCAAAAAAGTCGGGAAAGCGCTGATACAACTCACCTGCCATATACTCGCCAAAGGCTTTCAGCAACACAGCGGCTTCCAGCCCCGTAACCTTAACCGCAGACGACACCAGAGCCACCAGCTCTTCATCCGGGTATGTCTGGGTGGAAACGTACAGGCCATCCGAGTCCGCATCTTCCAGCACGGCATCCCAGCCCTCCAGGCCATAACGCTCTTCCACCATATCGCGCAACATATCAAATACAACACCCTTCATGAGCCAACCTCCCCTGACAGCGCTATATGATCTGCATCGCGGTAAACATGAATCTCCAGCGGTTCGTCCATCAGCTGTTCAAGATGCTGCATTTTACCGATGATATCGCTATCGACCCGGTAGTGTTTTTTCAGCAGCACCATCCCACGCCCACTGAACAGGTCCCGTGACAACACCATACCTTCTTTCAGTGCTTCGCTGCTTATACACAGTTCACTACCGTCAAGATGGTCATGTTGATAGCGCCTGGCGACCTGAATAAAGGCATCGACAACTTGCGGGTCATAGCGCTTACCTGTCTGTGACTCGATTTCATGGCGCGCCTGAGAGGCATTGCAGGCAACACCGTTAAAGCGCCCCGCCAGCCAGTCACCGTAATCACGAACAACGGCCAGCACCCGGCTGCCAAGCGGAATATGCTCCCCGGCCAGCGCATCGGGAAAGCCGGAGCCGTCGTAGCGTTCAAACTGATGGCGGATAAAGTCACTGGCCACCACCAGCGCTGGCACACCGAACAACGCGGCTTCAGCCAGAACGGGCCATTGTCTGAACTGCTGCATTTCCTGAGCATTGTAATCACAGTAGGGCTTATCGAGCATGGCGTCAGAAAAGCCCAGACGCCCGAGGCCTGACAACATCACGGCTTTGCGCATCGCGTCTGTTTCTTCACTGCTCATTCCCAGAAGGCCGGCAATTTCCTGCGCCATCAGGGCATCGAGCAATACAGTACGGCTGTTTTCTTCATCGCGTTGAGACGCCAGGGTCGACGCCAGGGTCACCATGTGTTCGTAGCTGTAGTGAAGTTCTTCCGTGCGCTTACGGACCTTCGCCTCCAGATTCGCATTCAGATTTGCCAGTTCGGCATTCTTAGACGCCAGCTCCGCAGCCAGTCTTTCGTTCTCAAGTTCGAGGAAACGCGCTGCAAGTAAGTCACTGACCACCCGCCGTAACTCGACGTCGTCCCATGGCTTGTTCATGTAACTGGCGATCTGACCATCGTTTACCGCTTTAATGGTCGACTCCAGATCGGCGTAGCCGGTCAGGAGTACCCGCCGGGTTTTAGGCCATTCTTTCGCGGCAGCAGACAGCAGCTCAGCACCCGACATACCAGGCATTCGCATATCACTGATAAGCAAGTCCACGGGCTGTGCACGCATCAGTTCCAGTGCTTCTGCACCAGACGGCGCCGTCAGTATTTCCATCGAGTCCTGACGCAACGTCCTGGCCAGTGCTTTAAGCACGTTAGGTTCGTCATCCACCAGCAGAACCCTTGGCTGAACATTTACACCGCCGGGCCGCTGTTTGTGGGAAGCATCAAATGCCATACACCACCTCAGAAAGGAGTTATAAGCTCAGTCTAGACAATGCTTGGCAAGGAGTAGCCCACAGCCCCTGCTGGTCCGTAGGCATAGAAGAAAAGCGACTAATAATCTGCTTATACCGGGCTGTTACGCCCTAAGAAACAGAGGCAATTTCTGTTTAGTCAGGATAGTCAGAGGATTAAGTCGACGGTAACCGATGACCAGTTACCGGAATTTTCACTTCCGTTTGTAACCGGAGATCATACGAACTCCGCGGCGGCGACAGCGCTTGCCCATGCCCACTGGAAGTTAAAGCCGCCCAGATGACCGGTAACGTCCACGACTTCACCAATAAAGAACAAGCCCGGAGCCTGCTTTGCCTCCATAGTTTTTGAAGAAAGCTCATCGGTATCAACGCCACCAAGAGCAACTTCCGCCGTGCGGTAGCCTTCAGTGCCCGCAGGCTTCACCCGCCACTGATGCAATCCTTCGGCTATAGCGTCCATTTCTGCGCCACTGAGCTGAGCCAGAGTTGCAGCAGCCAGCGCATGGCCGTCCAGCCAGCGCTCAGCAAACTTGTTGGTGGTCAGCTCCGCCAGCCAGGTGCGTAACAGCAGCTTAGGACGTTCATGGGCAACCTGGCGCAGCAGACTGGCGCAGTCTTCAGCTGGCAACAGGTTAATCAGCAGCTCGTCGCCCTGCTGCCAGTATGAGGAGATCTGCAGCATTGCCGGACCACTCAGGCCACGATGGGTAAACAGCATGTCATCAAGGAAACTCATACCGCCACAGCTGACGTCAACCGCCAGCGCGGTGCCGCTCAGCGCCTCACTCAGAGCTTTGTTGCGATCCGTCAGGGTAAAAGGCACCAGACCAGCGCGGGCGGGATACACCTTAAGCCCGAACTGACGCGCGATATCATAGCCAAAGCCCGTTGCTCCCAGAGTCGGGATCGAAGGTCCACCGGTGGCAATCACCAGCGACTGACACTGCAGCACTTCGCCACCAGCGCTCAGCTGATAGCGGTAATCGTCGTTACCGGTTTGCTGGATATCAGCAACGTCGGTTCGCAGGCGAATAACCGCACCGGCAGTGGCGCATTCATCCAGTAGCATATTGAGGATGTCAGAGGCTTTGTTATCACAAAACAGCTGACCGTCCTTCTTTTCGTGATAGGCAATGCCGTTTGCTTCGACCAGAGCAATAAAGTCCCATTGGCTGTAGCGTTTAAGCGCCGACTTACAGAAATGCGGGTTATGGCTGAGGTACTTATCCGCTGCAACAAAGTAATTGGTGAAGTTACAGCGCCCGCCACCAGACATCAGAATTTTCTTACCGGCTTTATTGGCATGATCCACCACCAGTACCTGGCGGCCACGTGCAGCCGCCTTCGCGGCACACATCAGTCCTGCCGCTCCGGCACCAATGATCACAACATCAAATTTCTGTAGCAATTCCGTCATACCCTGTTCACACGCTGATCGATAGCGGCCGCATTATGCCATTAAACGCCGCAGCTCGAGAGATAGTTAGCCGGGAGAAAGATATGGAACTGTTTGACCGTACAGGCCTGATGGAGGCCACCGGACTGAGTCCGTTTAAACTGAATATGCTGCTGGCCTTGCTGAAAGCGCCAAGAATGGACCGTATTTACCGCCAGCTGGAAAAGAAAGAAGGCATCGACATGATTGAAGATGCACTGGCCTACCTCAACATTCAGCTCGACTACGATGAAGATGCGCTGTTAGCGGCGATTCCCGATGAAGGTCCGTTTATCACTGTGTCCAACCACCCTTACGGCTTTCTCGATGGTGTGATTCTGTTGCTGCTGATTGGCCGTAAGCGTCCGCAATACAAAGCTATCGCCAACTTCCTGCTGAGTTACTTTGCACCAATTTCAGATTTGTTTATCACCGTCAATCCGTTCGAGACTGCCAGTCGACGCAGCATGGGCGGCATGCGTAAATCTCTGCAGCATCTGCAGGATGGGGAAGGTATTGGCCTGTTCCCGGCCGGAGAAGTGTCCACCTGGTACAAGGGACAGCAAGGTGTGGCTGACCGTAACTGGTCTTTGTCCAGTATCCGCCTGATCCGCAAAGCAGCCGTACCGGTTATTCCGATTTACTTTCATGGTGCTAACAGCCTGAGCTTTCATACCCTTGGCAAGATTCATCCGGCGTTGCGCACCTTACGCATTCCCGCGGAATTTCTGAAAAAGCAGAACTCTGTGATTAAGCTGTCGGTGGATCAGCAGATTCCGTGGCAACAACTGGAGGCGCTGGACAGCGACGAGGCCATTCGCGATTATCTGCGTGAACGCACCTACGCTCACGCCGATACTTATCTGCTTTAAGAAGGGTTAGCCGAGACGGGCTTTGACCGGCGCATAGCTGCGCCGGTGAATATCACACGGCCCCAGTTCGCGCAGTGCATCCATATGCACTTTGGTGCCATAGCCCTTGTGCTTAGCGAAACCGTAACCCGGGTAAAGTGCATCCAGTTCGACCATTTCCCGGTCACGCTGTACTTTGGCCAGCACTGATGCTGCCGATATTGCAGCAACCAGACTATCACCCTTAATAATGGTGGTGGTATCCAGCGGCGTCTCCGGTGCTTTGTTACCATCGATCAGCGCGTGCTGACACGGCAGCTGCAAGCCATCAATGGCACGACTCATTGCCAGCATGCGCGCATTAAGAATATTGAGGCGATCAATTTCTTCCACAGTCGCGCGGGCGATACAGTAATCCAACGCTTTTTCGCGAATTTCGTCGAACAGACGCTCACGTTTTTTTTCCGTAAGCTTTTTAGAATCGGTCAGTCCTTCAATCGGATTGGCCGGATCAAGAATAACGGCTGCGGCGACAACGTCACCGCATAAAGGGCCAGCACCGGCTTCATCGACACCACAATAAGGAATTGCGGCATCAATCAGCGTTTGCTCAGCGACGGTCAGTGTCGCTTCAGACAGTTCTTCGCTCACGGCTTTTCCAGCAATTCGGCAATGGCGGCTGCCGCTTCGTGATCAGCGTTGCGTTTCAGTTGGCGGTGAATAAACAGGAAGGTCTCATGCAACTGATGCATGGCATCCGAATCTTCAAGTCGCACCAGTAACGCTTCCGCAAGATTTTCGGCAGTCGCGTCGTGCTGCAGATATTCCGGTACCAGCTCACGTCCGGCCAACAGGTTCGGCAGGGAAACAAATTCCTGCGTTACCAATCGCTTAAGAATTTTATACGTCAGTGGGGCAACGATATAACTGACCACCATCGGCTTTTTCAGCAACATGGCTTCCAGCGTTGCCGTACCGGAGGCCAGCAAAATTGTATCGGCTGCTGCCATACAGGTGTGCGATTGACCCAGTACCACTTTAACCGGCAGGTTTACCGGGAACTCCGCCAGCTGAGCTTCAATCTGATTGCGACGCTCGACCGAAGCTGCAGGGATAATAAACTGCAGATCATTGCGCTTTTGCAGCATACGCTCTGCGGTCTGCAGGAACAGCTGCCCCAGCCGCGCTACCTCACCGCCACGACTACCCGGCATCAGACACACGACCGGACGGGTAGTATCCAGTCCAAGATTTTCCCGAGCCGGATCAGACGGTGTTTCCAGCGGAATTTTATCCGCCAGATGATGGCCAACAAACGTCACCGGCACATCGTGCTTTTCATAAAACTTGGCTTCAAACGGGAACAACGTCAGCATCAGATCAACCGCTTTGGCGATCTTGAACACACGCTTTTCTCGCCAGGCCCAGACGGACGGGCTGACGTAATGCGCAGTTTTAATCCCCGCCTCTCTCAGTTTCTGTTCCAGCGTCAGGTTGAAATCCGGAGCATCAATGCCAATGAAGACATCAGGTGGATTTTTCTTCCAGTAGCGGACCAAATCCCGACGCACTTTGAGCAGCTCAAATAATCGGCCCAGAACTTCCACCAGCCCCATTACCGACAGACGCTCCATCGGCACAAAGCTTTTGAAGCCATGGGATTGCATCAGCGGCCCACCGATGCCTTCGAATTCTGCATCGGGGTATCGTTCTTTCAGGCTTTTGACCAGACCGGCACCGAGCATATCGCCCGATGTTTCACCCGCAACAATCGCAATACGCATTTAACGAATAATGCCTCGTGTTGCAGATTCAACGCTGTTCACCAACAGGCGAACACCTTTATCCTGCGCCGCCGCAGACTGCAACTCTGCCAGAGCTTCTGCCGTTGTCAGGCTGCTTCGATACAGTGTTTTGTAAGCATTGCGAATGGCCATAATACTTTCTTTGGCAAACCCACGACGACGCAAACCTTCACTGTTAATACCATGAGGCTTGGCTGGGTTTCCCTGTGCCATAACGTAAGCAGGTATATCTTTTAAAACAATGGTGCCTGTGCCACACATTGAGTGCGCACCAATCAGGCAGAACTGATGAACCTGGGTTGAACCACCAAGAATTGCCCAGTCGCCAATTTTTACGTGACCGGCAATATTGGTGTCATTGGCCAGAATACAGTTATCGCCAATAATCGCATCATGAGCGACGTGTACGTTCACCATAAACAGATTATTACTGCCAATAATGGTCGTACCATTATCCTGAACAGTTCCGCGGTGAAGCGTGCAGGCTTCACGAATAACGTTGTTGTCACCGATAACCAAAGTCGTTGGTTCACCAGCGTATTTTTTGTCCTGGCACTCTTCACCAATACTGGCGAACTGGAAGATTCGGTTATTTTTGCCAATGGTTGTCGGGCCCCGGACGACGACATGTGGTCCGATAATGGTGCCATCACCGATTTCGACGTTTGCTTCAACGATGGAATATGGGCCTATTTCAACGCCCTCACCGATAACGGCGGACGAATCAACGATGGCAGTCGGGTGAATCATGCTTGCTCCAGCTCTTGCTCTGCGCAGGTAATTACCGCCGCGCAGGCTACTTTATCATCCACCAGCGCACGACAATCAAACTTCCAGATACCTCGGCGTCCGCTCATGAAACGCGCTTCCAGAATAATCTGATCACCTGGCACAATCGGTCGTTTAAAACGAACATTGTCTGCACCGGCAAATAAATACAGGGTTGAAGGGGTTTTCTTATCGCCCAGCATGGTAAGACCCAGCAGACCTGCTGCCTGAGCCATAGCTTCCAGCGTGAGTACGCCGGGCATGATTGGCTGTCCCGGAAAATGTCCGTTGAAGAACTCTTCGTTAATCGTGACATTTTTCAGAACACGGATTACGGCGCCATCCTCGGCGTCGAGGTCAACCGACTGAATGCGGTCGACCAGTAAAAATGGATAACGATGCGGAAGAAGACTCTGAATCTCCTGGATGGTATGCGCTGACATCAAGCTTTACCTTCGTGGCGTTTTTCTAACTGTTGCAGCCGTTTGGCCATGGAGTCCAGTTGTCGGAAACGCGTCGCACTACGGCGCCAGTCCTGCATCGGCATTTGCGCTGTACCCGAAGCCCAGGCTCCTGGTTCAGTAATAGACTTACTGATAACCGTCATACCTGCGATATGCACACCATCGCATATTTCAAGATGACCAGTAATCCCGGCACAGCCAGCAATGGTACAGTGACGACCAATGATCGTACTTCCAGCAATAGCAGCGTGAGCGGCAATGGCTGTGCCATCACCTATTTTCACGTTGTGCGCGATCTGAATCAGGTTGTCGAGGATCACATGATCACCGATAACCGTATCTCCAAGAGCACCACGGTCAACACAGGTATTGGCGCCGATTTCTACGTCACTACCAATACGCACACCACCAAGCTGAGCAATCTTGTGCCATTGCCCTTTATCCGGCGCAAAACCAAATCCGTCAGCACCAATCACCGCACCCGAATGAATCCGCACACGGTCTCCCAGTACCACATCGTGGTACAGAGTTACATTGGCGCGCAGCAGACAGTCTGTCCCCAGCACACAGTGATCACCGATCACTGTACCTGCTCCGATTTCAGTACCTGCTCCGATAACGCAATGTTCACCAATACTCACGTTGGCATCAATTTTCACGTCTTCTGCCACCTGAGCAGAGGCCGCGATTGTCGCTGAAGGATGAATACCACTGACCATCACAGGACGGTTATCAAATATCTGAGAGAGCTGTGCAAACACGAGATACGGGTTAGCAACAACTAATGCGGCACACGGCACTTCTCCTGCCATCTGCTCATTAACGATTACTGCAGCCGCTTTGGTGTCTGCCAGCTGGGAACGATAACTGGCATTAGCCAGAAAACTTACCTGAGTCGCCGAGGCAGACTTCAGGGTATTCAGGCCAGTAATAATCTGGTCGCCATTGCCCTTAAGCTCGGCGCCCAGACGTTGTGCCAGTTCAGACAAGGTAAATTGCATGATGTCTTCCACAGCGCTTACTTGCTGTTCAGGCGTTCCAACAACAGTTTGGTCAGGTCGGCTTTTGGCGATGAGTAAACAACCGCACCGGCCTGAAGCACCACATCATAACCGCCTTCATCAATGATTGCTTTAAGCAACTTTTCAAGATCAGGCAACTGTGTTTGGAAAAAATCCTGCTTCCATTTTTGCTCAAGTTGTTGCAGCTTGCGGCCGTAGAACTTCAGTTCTGTAGAGGACTCTTCGTAGTCATTGGCCAGCTTACGACGCTCATCATCGCTCATGACGTCGCCGTCTTTTTCCATTTTTTCTTTCAGCGACAGCAGCTGCTGCTGGATGCCTTTGAGCTTCTCAATCTCGTTTTTGTTGTCCTGTTCAAACTTCTTGATGGACTCTTTTGCAGCATCAGACATGAACAGAGCTCGCTCCATGTCAACGACTGCTACCTTGCCACCTTCGGCTACTGCTACCTGCATAACCAGTGCTGCCATTACGGCTACTAACCAACGCATCCTCAGACTCCTTTGTCGTCGTTATCTATTGTTATATTGTCGGATCAGAAAACCTGACCCAAAGAGAATTCAAAGCCTTCTGTACGATCACCACGTTTATCATTCAGCGGCACTGAATAAGTAAACGTCAGCGGACCGATCGCAGTGATCCACGTCAGACCGACCCCCGTGCTCAGGCGTACTTCTGCCAGATCAATGCCCTCATTACAGTATGGGTGCTGCGTCAGAGTCGGCACCTCTTCATCGTAAGGGACATAGCACTCACTGGTAAACGCATTACCGGCATCAAAGAACACTACACTACGCAATGAGCTGCGATCTTCAACAAATGGTAATGGGAAAATCAGTTCCATGCTGGCCTCAGCCAGTACGTTACCGCCCAGTGCCCGCTCATCTTCCAGATAATACGGCGCAGTCACGACAGAACCATTACTGTCGGTTACATACACCGGCTTGTACTGACTGCCATTGCTGGCAGCAACTGCAGCACCGTCTTCGTCGGTTGTATACACCACTGTCGGGGCTGAATCATCGACAACCGGGCGGCCCAGTTCATCAAGTTCATACAGAGGGTTGCCATCTGCATCCTGTTCCACCACAGACACGACGCTGTACTCAGGCAGGCCTTTCGGACCCAGTGTATTGGAGGTATAACCGCGAACCGATCCGATACCACCGGAACGGAAGTTTTTGAAGAACGGCAGACGCTGCAGATCACCAAAACCATCACCGTAACCGAGATCCGTACGGAAGCGCACAGCCCAGTCCGTTGCAATCGGGAAGTAATAGTTAGCGGTATACGCCATCTTGAAGTAGGTCAGGTCACTGCCAGGAACCGAGATATCGGCCGATACTTTGTGCTCGGTACCCGCTGTCGGGAACAGTCCGCGGTTAAGCGAGCTGTAACGCCAGTTCAGACCCAGCGTGTACTCATTGAAGTTATCGCCTTCATTTTCCAGGAAGTCGATGATTTCTGCCGGTACCGTGGTGCCTTCAAACATCTCGGTATTCTGATAACCAATAGAAAAAGACAGACGCTGACGATTGGAAATCGGATAACCGAAAGTCACGTTACCACCCAGTGTGTTGGTCTGATAATCAGATACCGTACTCAGGCTGGAATAATCCGTCTGACGGTAGAACAGGTTAAAACCGCGACTCACGCCATCGATGGTGTAATAAGGGTTAAGGTACGAGAAGTTATAGGACTGAACGGTGTCATTTTTCTGTACACCCAGCGACATGCGATTGCCACTGCCCATAAAGTTATTCTGGCTGATGCTGGCGCCGAGGATCATGCCACTGCCGCCAGCATAGCCGACGTTAAAGTTCAGACTGCCGCTGAGCTGCTCTTCAACGCTGTAGTTCACATCGATCTGGTCGTCCGTACCGGCTACCGCAGGGGTTTCAACATTAACCGTTTTAAAGAATCCCAGTTGATTCAGGCGGTTTTTACCGGCTTCAATTTTATCAGTGGATGCCCAACCGCCTTCCATCTGCAGCATCTCGCGACGCAGTACTTCATCACGGGTACCGCCGTTACCCGTGAAGTTAATACTGCGCACATAAGTGCGCTTGCCTGGCTCGACGAAGAAGGTCAGATCAACTGTTTTTTCTTCGTCATTAATTTTTGGAATGCCATCGACCTTGGCAAAGGTATAGCCCTCGTTACCCAGGCGTTTGGACATATAGTCACTGCTGACGGTTACCTTACGTCGGGAGAACGTATCACCGTTTTTCAACAGATAAAGACGTGTAAATTCGTCCTCATCAAGCACCAGATTACCGGCCAGCTTCACCTCAGCAACGCTGTAGACATCACCCTCGGAAATGTTGATGGTGATATAAACACCCTCTTTATCCGGTGAAACCGATACCTGAGTCGACTCGATGTTGAAGCGTATATAACCGCGGTCCAGATACCACGAACGCAATGATTCGAGATCGCCCGCGAGTTTTTCACGGCTGTACTTATCGTCACTGGAGTACCAGGACCAGAAACTGCTGGTTTGCAGCTCAAACTGCTTCAGCAGCTCTTCATCAGAAAAGGCTTCGTTACCCACCACGTTAATGTGACGGATGCTCGCGACACTACCCTCTTCAACTTCAATATTCAGTGAAACGCGGTTACGCGGCAGAGCCACCACTTCCGTTTCGATATGTGCATCATACCGACCCTGCGCGACATACTGGCGCTCGAGTTCCAGAGAGATACGTTCCAGTGTGGAGCGTTTGAATACCAGCCCTTCTGCCAGACCAGACTGCTTCAGACCATCCAGCAGCATTTCTGTCTGGATTGCTTTGTTACCGGAAATTTCAATACCAGTGATGGTTGGCAGTTCCACCAGCTGCAGAATCAGTACATTGCCATCACGGTATAACTGCACATCGCTGAACAAGCCTGAGCGGAACAGATTCCTTGAAGCTGATACCAGGTCTGTCGACTCTACTTGTTCACCAACAATGACCGGAAAGGCCTCAAATACGGTACCCGCAGATACACGCTGCAGCCCTTCGAGACGTATATCTTCGACTACAAATGTCTCAGCCTGAACAACGGAAGAAAGAAACCCCAGCAAAAGCGTGAACAGCAAAGAACGCATGTAATCAGTATTCCAGTAATCCGCCGGCATCAGAGGCGGCTTAAATCGTTATAAAAGGCGACAGCCATCAGGCTGAGCATCAGGAACAGGCCAAACTGTAGTGCGGCCACCTGAATTCGTTCTGGCAGCGGTTTACCGCGTACCCATTCTGCAACCCCGAACAGAATATGCCCGCCATCCAGCATGGGGACCGGAAGCAGGTTCAGCACGCCGAGTGACACACTCAGCAATGCGAGGAAACCGATGAAGGACTCAAGGCCACCGGACGCAGAAGCGCCGGCTACTTTAGCAATGGTGATGGGGCCGCTCAAGTTCTTTACTGACACGTCTCCCAGCAGCATCTTCCACAGAGACTCCAGGGTAAACACTATGTAATCGGCGGTTTTGCTAAGGCCAATTCCTATACCTTCAATCACTCCGGCATGAGCAGTACGCAACCAGGATTCCGGCACATCCGGAACTGAGACCGCGGCACCGACATAGCCAATCTGGGTACCATCATCCAGTGTTTTCACCGCCGGGCGAATATCCACCGCCAGCTCCATGCCTGCACGATTAACCGTAAGAGACAGTAACTTTCCGGGTGCCGCTTTGATCACGTCGACCCAGGCATACCAATCAGCCAGAGGCTGGCCGTTGACGGCAAGAATGCGATCACCGGCCTGCAACCCAGCCTGTGCTGCCGCACCACCCTCGAGCACTTCGCCAATACTCGCTGGTAACTCCAGACGGCGAGGCTCAATACCTAAACCTGTCAGCGGATCCGGCACTTCATCATCCGACAGCCAGGAAGAAACTTCTATCTGACCCTGCTTAGCAAGACCATCCACATCTTTGAGTACGACTGGTATTGAAGCGTCCTCTCCGATATAACTGACCAATGCCCAGCTCACTTCCTGCCAGGTATTCACTGTACGACCATCGATGCTGATGAACTCGTCGCCAGTGCGAATACCCGCTTCCCACGCCGGTGTGTCCTGCACTACCTCGCCCACAACAGGGGCAACTCCAGTTACGCCACTGACTGAGAGCAGCCAGTAGGCCAGGAAGGCAAAAATAAAGTTGGCTACAGGCCCTGCCGCGGCGATTGCGATGCGCTGAACTGGTGTCTTGCGAGTAAACGCCTGATCCAGCAAATGCTCAGGCACCGGGCCTTCACGTTCATCCAGCATTTTTACATAGCCACCAAGAGGAATAGGCGCTACCGAGAACTCAGTGCCATGGCGATCGGTCACTGACCACAGCGGTTTGCCAAAGCCGACAGAGAAACGCAAAACTTTTACGCCACAACGCCGTGCCACCCAGAAATGGCCATACTCGTGGATAACCACCAGGATGCTGATCGCGATGATGAAATAAAGCAGGGTCACGCAGGGTTCTCCACACTGCTATTGGTTTCATTCAGTAACTGAAGTGCACAATCTCTGGCCCAGCGATCGGCCTCAAGAATCACTTCAACCGAGTCTGCGGCAGCCAGCGTATGGCGCTGCATCACATCAGAGATCAGGCTTGGAATACGGGTAAAGGGAATTTGTTCCCCAAGGAAAGCGGCAACTGCAATTTCATTGGCCGCATTGAGCACGGCGGGCATGGTACCGCCGGCATTGAAAGCGTCTCTGGCCAGACGCAGACAGGGAAAAGTCTCTTCATCCGGCGGAGTAAAATCAAGCCGAGCAATATCAAACAGATCCAGAGATTCAACACCTGCATCGATACGTTCAGGCCAGGCCATACCATAGGCAATCGGTGTACGCATATCCGGCTGCCCGAGCTGCGCGATCACCGAGCCGTCGCAGTACTGCACCATTGAGTGAATAACGCTCTGTGGATGAACCACCACCTGTATATTTTCTGCCTGGCAGTTGAACAGGAAGCAGGCTTCTATCAGTTCCAGCCCTTTGTTCATCAGGGTGGCAGAGTCCACCGATATTTTTGCACCCATAGACCAGTTAGGATGGGCCACAGCCTGAGCCGGCGTCACATTCTCCAGATCTGCCGCGGTACGACCACGGAAAGGCCCCCCGGATGCAGTCAGCAGAATCTTTCGAATACCATGGGCAGAAAAATCACCGCCATAGTTATGCGGCAGTGACTGAAAAATCGCATTATGCTCACTGTCGATAGGCAGTAGCTCAGCATCGCCCTCGCGGATGGCCTGCATAAATAATGGACCGGCCATGACCAGACTTTCTTTATTGGCCAACAGCACACGTTTGCCAGCGCGCGCCGCCGCCAGCGTAGGCAACAGACCCGCGGCACCAACAATGGCTGCCATTACCTGATCTACTTCAGCAGCTTCTGCCACCTCTACCAGCGCACGCGTACCACTGAGAACCGTCGTTTCGCAGCCACAGGTCAGCTGCGCCTGAACGCGTCGGGCGGCTTCACTGTCAGCCATTACGGCATAACGGGGGGAGAACTCGCGAACCAGTGCTGCCATCTCATCAGCACGCTTGGCAGCAGTAAGGGCAAACACCTGATAGCGATCAGGGTGGCGTCGAACAACGTCCAGGGTGCTCTGTCCTATGGAGCCAGTCGCACCCAGCACGGTAATCCGGCTTGTCATCCAGCCAGACCCCAGTCAAATACCAGCATAAAGAAAGAGAAAACAGGTACAGCAGCCGCCATACTGTCGATACGGTCCAGTACACCACCGTGCCCCGGCAGCAGGGAAGAACTGTCTTTGATACCACGATGACGCTTCATCATGCTTTCTACCAGATCGCCCAACACAGAGATCACCATGGTGACAACCGTAATAGCCATCAACACCAGAACTTCCTGAACAGACATCGGATCGACCCAGCGATCAATACAGGCTGCAAAAATCAGTGCCACAACCATCGTCGTCGCCAGACCACCCCAGAAACCTGCCCAGGACTTACCAGGGCTTACGTGAGGAGCCAGTTTGGAGTTGCCCCACTTGCGGCCGGCGAAATAGGCTCCGGTATCCGCACCCCAGACAATCAGCATGACATACACAATCAGCAGAGAGCTGTGTGGCTGGGTTTTAAGGTGCATAAAGCCAACCCACATCGGAATCAGCACACACAGACCCAGCAATGCGCGAATCGGACGCGCAGCCCAGATATCGGTGCCGCCCGGGTACTGTTTAACCAGAGCGAAGGCAACCACCCACCACAGGGTGCCGGCGCCGAGGTAATAGATCAGATATTCTTCATGAACCTTCAGGAAGCGAGCACTGATATAGAGTGCGACAAACACCACAACGGCATAGAGGATACGGCTCCAGTTTTTCTGATAGCCGGCAATATTAGCCCACTCCCAGGCGCCGATCGTGGCGATGGCCGCGATGAAAATCGCGAACTGTTTCAGCGGCAAAAAGAAGATGCCGACGATCATAAGAGGTGCCAGCACCAGCGCTGTCAGTACGCGTTCCTTAAACACTTTTCATATCTTCCTGTAGCTGGTCATCAGTGCGACCAAAGCGACGGGTGCGCTTGGCGAAATCCACTAATGCCCGGGTATATTCTTCTTCTTTAAAATCTGGCCAGAAGGCATCCGAGAAGTAGAACTCAGAATACGCTGTTTGCCAAAGCATAAAGTTGCTGATGCGTTGCTCGCCACCAGTACGGATCATGAGATCCGGGGCAGGGAGATCGCTCAGCCAGGTATATTGGTGGAAGGTCTGCTCATTAACATCGTCAAGAGCTAGGCTGCCCTTCTGAACATCTGCCGCAATACGTCTGGCGGCCTGAGCGATATCCCACTGGCCGCCATAATTCGCAGCAACAACCAGTGTCATCGCACTATTGTCTGCAGTCTGCTCCTCCGCTTCACGGATGAGTTTCTGCAATTGCGGAGAAAAGCCGGAGACATCCCCCATAATACGCAGTCGGATGTTATTGCGGTGCAACTTTTTGACTTCACGCTGTAACGCCATCACAAACAGCTGCATCAGAGCACTGACTTCATCTTCAGGACGACGCCAGTTTTCACTACTGAAAGCAAACAGGGTCAGAACTTCTACACCCTGCTTGACCGACAGTTCCACGACTGCACGAACGGCATCAACACCTGCCTTATGACCAGCAACACCCGGCATAAAGCGTTTTTTCGCCCAGCGGTTGTTGCCGTCCATAATAATGGCGACATGGCGCGGGGGCTGCCCACAGGCAGCCAGCGTATCATCGATACTGGTAGACATAGATGCTAGCCGGTTAAACCTGCATCAGGTCTTTTTCTTTATTCGCCAGCAGCGCATCGACTTCGGCGATGAACTTGTCAGTCAGCTTCTGAATCTGATCCTGACCACCACGCTCTTCGTCTTCAGAGATCATCTTCTCTTTCAGCAACTCTTTAATGCTGCCGTTCGCATCGCGACGGATATTACGCACGGATACACGGCCTTTTTCGGCTTCTGCACGCGCTTGTTTGATGTAGTCCTTACGGGTTTCTTCGGTCAGCGCCGGCATTGGCAGACGAATAGTGTCACCATTGGTTGCCGGGTTCAGGCCCAGGTCAGACTTCAGAATGGCACGCTCGATCTGAGGCACCAGATTCTTTTCCCAAGGGTTAATTGCCAGAGCACGGCCGTCTTCAACGATAATGTTAGCAACCTGAGAGATTGGAGTCGGAGTACCGTAGTAATCCACCATAACACCATCAAGAATGGCTGGGTTCGCACGACCTGTACGAACTTTTTTAAAGGCTTCGATCAGCGACTGAACGCTTTTACCCATACGCTCTTCGGCGTCATTTTTAATATCGTTAATCATCGTTACTTATCCTCACTCACGATGAGAGTACCATCATTGCCACCGGTCATCAGACGAGCCAGCACCCCGGTCTCGTTCATATCGTATACACGCAGAGGCATGTTGTGGTCGCGTGCCAGACAGATAGCGGTTAAATCCATAACGCCCAGTTGCTTTTCCAACACTTCCTGATAAGTCAGGCAGTCGTACTTTTCAGCGGCCGGATCTTTCTTAGGGTCCGCAGTATACACACCATCGACATTGGTGGCTTTCAGAACCAGATCGGCATTAATTTCGATACCACGCAAACAGGCAGCAGAATCGGTAGTAAAGAAAGGGTTACCAGTACCAGCGGCAAAAATAACAACATCACCGGTATCCAGGGCGCGGATGGCACTACGACGATCATAATGATCGACGACACCACTCATCGGGATAGCAGACATTACACGAGTTGGCATATTGGCGCGTTCCAGCGCATCGCGCATAGCCAGCGCATTCATTACTGTTGCGAGCATGCCCATATGGTCACCAGCAACACGATCCAGGCCTGCTTCGCTCAGAGCCTTACCACGGAAAAGGTTACCGCCACCGATAACCAGACCAACCTGAACACCGATACCGCGCAGCTGGCCGATTTCGAGTGCCATGCGGTCCAGAACTTTCGGGTCAATACCAAAATCAAGTTCGCCCATCAGGGCCTCACCGCTGAGTTTCAGCAGAATTCGTTTGTACTTGGGACTTTTTTGCTCGGCCATGGGTATCTCCAGAAAAAACGATTAACTCAGCAATAACAGTCAGGCAGTATTTTGCCTGTTCCGGGCATCTTTGCCCACCGACCCTGTCTGGTCGGCCCTTTCGGGACGAATACAAATATGCCGGGCGAGCCCGGCATATTATTGGGGTAGTCCATCACATTCAGAGACGGTTACCCAGCAGCGGATCAGCCTTTCAGCTGAGCAGCAACTTCCGCAGCGAAGTCAGTCTTTTCAACTTCGATACCTTCACCCACTTCCAGACGCAGGAAGGAGATAACTTCAGCACCAGCTTCTTTAGCCAGCTGACCAACAGTCTGATCAGGGTTCTTAACGAACGGCTGATCCAGCAGGCTGTTTTCTTTCAGGAACTTGTTGATACGACCAACCATCATTTTCTCAACGATTTCGTCTGGCTTGCCAGCCATGTCAGGTTGAGCCTTGATGATTTCTTTTTCTTTTTCCAGAACGTCTGCTGGCATATCTTCACCACGTACAACACGTGGGCTTGAAGCAGTTACGTGCATGGCGATGTCTTTAGCAACTTCTTCGTTACCGCCGTTCAGAGCAACGATACAAGCGATCTTGCCGTTAGAGTGAACGTAAGCGCCAACGGTTTCAGCTTCTACAACTGCCGGACGACGAACAGTGATGTTTTCACCGATTTTCTGAACCAGAGCTTCACGAGCATTTTCCAGATCACCAGCCATCAGAGCTGCAACATCAGTCTCTTTGGTTTCAGCCAGTTTAGCTACAACAGTGTCTGCGAATGCATTGAAGTTAGCATCACCAGCAGCGAAGTCAGTTTCAGAGTTAACTTCTACAGCGACAGCTACGCCAGCGTTAACAACTACACGGATTTTACCTTCAGCAGCGGTACGGTCAGCTTTCTTAGCAGCTTTCAGACCTGAGTTCTTACGCAGGTTTTCAATTGCCAGATCAATGTTGCCTTCGGCTTCGTTCAGTGCTTTTTTGCACTCCATCATGCCCAGACCGGTACGCTCGCGCAGTTCTTTAACCATTGCGGCAGAAACGTTTGCCATGTGTGTATTCCTCTTCAGTTAACTTGTCAGTACTTTTTGCACTTAAAAAAAGGGGGCAAGCCCCCTTTTTCAGAGCGACCGATATTACTCAGCAGCATCCTGAGCTGGTGCTTCTTCTACCGCTACGAATTCGTCAGCGGCAACACCGTTCTGCTGCTTACCTTCCAGAACCGCGTCTGCTACTGCAGTTGCGTAGATCTGGATAGCACGGATCGCATCGTCGTTACCTGGGATAACGTAATCAACGCCATCTGGGTTAGAGTTGGTATCAACGATACCAATTACAGGAATACCCAGTTTGTTAGCTTCCTGAACAGCGATGCGCTCGTGGTCAACGTCGATCACGAACAGTGCGTCTGGCAGACCACCCATTTCTTTGATACCACCGATAGAGCGCTCCAGCTTCTCCATCTCACGGGTACGCATCAGGGCTTCTTTCTTGGTCAGCTGTTCGAAAGTACCATCGTTTTGTTGCGCTTCGAGGTCACGCAGACGCTTGATGGACTGACGGATGGTTTTGTAGTTGGTCAGCATACCGCCCAACCAGCGGTGTGCTACGAAAGGCATGCTGCTACGTTCAGCTTGCTCTTTCATGATCTTACCTGCAGCGCGCTTAGTACCAACAAACAGAACTTTGTTGTTTTTAGCAGCCAGAGCTTCAACAATTTTCAGTGCATCGTTCAGAGCCGGAACAGTTTGCTCCAGGTTGATGATGTGAATCTTGTTACGAGCACCAAAAATGTATTTGCCCATTTTTGGGTTCCAGTAACGAGTCTGGTGACCGAAGTGTACGCCTGCTTTCAGCAGGTCACGCATGCTAACTTGTGCCATTTCTATATACCTTAATAATTGGGTTAGGCCTCCACATCCCCGCTTCTCCGACCTGGGCCTTAGCCCGGGCACCCCGAATCAGCGTTGCGGAATGTGTGTGTCATTTACGTCAGATCCCATCGGGATTCCGCGGCGCTCTCAGCGCGGGCGCTTTATACCATTTTGACGTGCCAAATGCCAGCCCCTGTCACCCGACAGTAGCTCCTCAGACGACACCGGCGACGGATTGGTTCAATCCCGCCGCTACAACAAGTACAATGGTTGTTTGTAACCATTCTCAGGTAGTTGAAGTCCCCCATGAACGTCACCATCAAGACTCCGGATGAAATCGAGAAAATGCGCGTTGCTGGCCGCCTGGCAGCTGAAGTCCTGGAAATGATCGGGCCCTACGTTAAGCCCGGCGTATCAACCGGTGAGCTTGATCGCATATGCCACGATTACATCGTCAACGTTCAGAATGCCATCCCTGCCCCACTCAACTACCGCGGCTTTCCGAAGTCTATCTGCACCTCCATCAATCAGGTGATCTGTCACGGTATCCCCAGCGACGACAAACTCCTGAAGAAAGGTGACATCATCAACATCGACATTACCGTAATCAAAGATGGCTACCACGGTGATACCAGCGCCATGTTTTTTGTCGGTGAGGCATCACCAGCGAACAAGCGACTGGTCGAGATCACGCAGGAATGCCTGTACATGGGGATCGATCTGGTCAAACCAGGCGCCCGACTGGGTGATATTGGCCATGTCATTCAGAAGCATGCTGAGTCAAATCATTACTCCATCGTGCGTGAATATTGCGGCCACGGGATTGGCAAAGAGTTCCATGAGGACCCACAGGTTCTGCATTACGGCAAACCCGGCACCGGCATGGAACTGAAGGAAGGTATGACCTTTACCATCGAACCAATGCTCAATCAGGGCAGCCGCTTCAGCAAACTGATGAAAGATGGATGGACCGTTGTCACCAAGGACCGCAAGCCATCAGCTCAATGGGAACACACCATTCTGGTCACTGCGACTGGTTGCGAAGTTCTGACCAAGCGTCAGGATGAAGATCGCTGGAAATAAGCGATGGACGCCATGGTGCCCCAACTGCCCCAGATAGACGAAACCGAGCTGCTCAACCAATTGGCTCAGTCGGTCTCGCCGATTCCGGTTGTCAAACCGCTGCTGGCGAATATCCAGCAGGAGGCATACACCTATTTCAGGGCCACCCTGGACGCCAACACCCTCGTTCGCCACCGCGCGAGCCTTATTGATAAGCTTCTGGCGTGCCTGTGGCGCCATCAGGGATTACCCGAAAAAGACCTTACTCTGGTTGCCGTGGGAGGCTATGGCAGGGGTGAGCTGCACCCGTTCTCTGATATTGACGTCCTGTTGCTATGCCGTGACGAGAACGCCATCAACACCTATGCAGAACAACTTCAGTCGTTCATCACACTGATGTGGGATATCAAACTGGATGTCGGCCATAGCGTCCGAACACTGGCAGAGTGCGTCACCGAAGCAGAGAAAGATCTCACCATCATCACCAACATGATGGAAAGCCGGACTCTCGCCGGAGATCGCACCCTGCACGGTGAGCTGGTAAAGGCCACAACACCAGAGCACATCTGGCCTGCGCAGAGCTTTTTTACCGCCAAATGGCAGGAGCTGCAGGACCGTCACAAAAAGCATAACGATTCTGAATACAACCTTGAGCCCAACGTTAAAAACTCGCCCGGTGCACTGCGTGATATCCAGACCATCACCTGGGTCACCATGCGCTACTTCGGCGAAGGCTCATTAAACGCCCTTGAAGAGCGTGGATTTCTGACAGACTTTGAACGTGAGCGCCTGCAGCGCAGTCTCGACTTCCTGTGGCAGGTTCGTTATGCATTGCACATGCTGGCAGGCCGCGAAGAAGACCGACTGCTGTTTGATTTACAGCGTGAAATCGCAACGCTGCTGGGCTTTCAGGACGATAAGCAAATGCTCGGCGTAGAACGCTTTATGTCGCGCTTCTACCGTAATCAGCTGGCCACTAACGAACTATCAGACCTTCTGCTGCTTCACTTCAACGAAGATTTCATGAAGTGCGACAAAGCCAACACCCATGAAGAGCTCAATGAGCATTTTGCCCTGTGTAATGGCTATCTGCAGCTGAAAGATCCGGACCTGTTCAAGAAAGAACCAGCCTGGCTGCTGAACGTGTTCTACCTGATGACACAGACACCGCAGGCCAAAGGTATTCACTCCGATACCATCCGTGCGCTGCGCGACCACCGCCACCTGATAGATGACGACTTCCGCCAGAACACCGAGCACAATCGCATCTTCATGAAACTCATGTGCAATCGCTCGCGTGTGGTACGTGAACTCACCCGCATGATGCGTTATGGCATTCTTGGTCGTTATATCCCGGAATTTGGCAGTATCATCGGCATGATGGAGCACGACCTGTTCCATATCTACACCGTCGACGAACACAGCTTCCGTATGATGCGCTTCCTCCGCCATCTGCGCTTCAGCCAGGAACGAGAGCAGTTTCCAATTGCCTCCTCACTGATTCATCGCGTGCAAAAGAAGGAAGTGCTTTACCTGACAGCCCTGCTACACGATTCCGGCAAAAGCCTGGAAGGCGATCACACCGCCAATGGCGGTGAAATAGCCAAAGCATTCTGTCGCCAGCATAATCTGCGTCCGACTGACAGCCATATGGTAGCCTGGCTGTGTGGCAACCACCTGCTGATGTCTCAGGCCTCGCAACGACTGGACCTGAACAACCCGGAAGATATTCATCAGTTCGCCCTGGAAGTCGGTGATCAGCATCATCTGGAGATGCTGTACCTGATCTCCATTGCCGATATCGTCAGCACCAACCCGAAAGCCTGGACCAGCTGGCGCGCCGAACAGATGCGCGACCTCTATCGCAACACTCAGGTTGCCCTGCGCCGCGGCCTCGGTAATCCTCTGAACAAAGAAGACTGGATCGAAGAGATCCAGCAGGAAGCCCTGAAACAGCTGATTGCCAAAGGCCTGACCGAAGATCAGGTACGCGACATCTGGGGTACGCCCGGTGATGATTATTTCCTGCGCGAAGGCATCGACAACATTGTCTGGCAAACGCTGGAGATTCACTCCCACGGCGACAGCTCGCGACCATTGGTTTCTATCCGGCAGACCTCGGACCGCCAGTTTGAAGGGGCGACACAGATCTTCATTTTCATGAAAGATCAGCTCAATCTGTTTGCCGCCACAACGGCAACCCTCGACCAGCTCAATCTTAATATTCAGGACGCCCGCATTATGACCTCAGAAACTGAGCATAATGCCGTGGACACCTACATCGTGCTGGACGAAGACAATCAGCCGATTGATGACCCGCAACGTATCGAACAGATTCGTAATACTCTGATCGAAGCGCTGGCTCATCCGGAAGAGTATTCCACCATCATTCAGCGCCGCACACCGCGCATGCTTAAACAATTCCAGGTAGAAACTCAGGTATTCATGAGTAACGACCCGGTGATGCAGCGAACCGTATTGGAAGTGGTTGCCGCTGACCGCCCCGGGTTACTGGCGCGTATGGGAGCTATCTTTGCAGAGTTCGGCACCCAGATGCAGGGAGCTAAAATTCTGACCGAAGGTGAGCGCGTCTCCGACATATTCTTCATCCTCAACGAACAGGGACTCCCTTTCTCGGACGTTGAGCAATGCCAGCGCCTGCAGCAGGCAATTATTGAAGGCCTGGATGACCAGGTAGAAGTTCAGAGCGCTGTGTGACCGCCAGCGCTTTCGAATAAACCCTACGAAAAAATTCACTCAATTCATTTACTGCTCGGGCGTACAGTAAGCATTAAGCTAATCGTTCGGAGCTACTATGAATGCCCAAAGCATATCGATGATCATCCCCAGTCGACCGACCTCAGACGGCGATGGTGTGAAAATCCGTCGCGTGCCTATGTTCGACAACCGCGCTACCGACCCATTCCTGATGATTGACGAGTTGTTATCAGACAATCCTGATGACTTTATCGGAGGGTTTCCACCACACCCCCACAGAGGCATGGAAACACTGACCTACCTGATTCACGGATCACTCGAACACAGAGATCACGCAGGCAACCAGGGAATGATCAACAGTGGTGGTGCACAGTGGATGTCTGCCGGACGAGGAATTATCCACAGCGAAATGCCCGCAAGAGAAATGCAGAAGCTGCATGGTTTCCAGCTGTGGATTAACCTGCCAGCCAGTGAAAAAATGCAACCGCCAAAGTACCGCGATGTGCCTGCCGAAGAAATTCCGCAAGCAAACGGAAACGGCTGGCAGGCGAGCATCATCGCCGGCGACTGGCAGCTGGATGAGCAGCATGTCTCCGGCCCACTGAACGATCTGGCAGCTGATGCAGCCTACGCCGATCTCTCTCTGGCCGCAGTAGCCTCTGTACAGCTCACAGTCAGCCCACAACAGACACTGCTCGCCTTCGTGTTTGAAGGACAGCTCGACAGCACCCCGGAAGCACCAGAGAAGTCTATGCTGGTTTTCCCACAAGGTGAGAGCGTCAGGTTAAGCAGCACTCATGGCGCGCGTATGATCCTGCTGCGCGGTACACCGATCCGCGAGAAGGTGGTTCATTACGGACCGTTCGTGATGAACAGCATCGAAGAGATCAATCAGGCCATTGCTGATTACAACAGCGGTAATTTCTGATCAGGCATCCGACTGAACAGATAAAGCCCTGACGGTTATCCGCCAGGGCTTTTTTTGTATTCACTGCGTATTTATTTCTGAGAAGCAGATAAAGAAAAACCCCAGCAGGTTGCCCTGCTGGGGTTTTGGATAAGAGCTTGATCGGCGAAGCCAACTCCACAATGACCAGAACCTGCGAAGCAGGTAGGTCATCGGAAAGCGCGCAATGATTTGGCAGCCAGGAAGCCAGCCAACACAGCGAAGCTGCCCGAAGGGTTGGGCACCATGGATGTGCGCAATGAAAAAAGCCCCGCCAGCATTAGCTGACGGGGCTTCGAATAAGAGCTTGACGATGACCTACTCTCACATGGGGACTCCCCACACTACCATCGGCGATGCTGCG
>NZ_JAEDAH010000047.1 GCF_020320395.1 Thalassolituus marinus
CGTTGGCTGTTGCTCAGAAACCGGGCCAACCTCCAAGATGAACAGGCTCTGAAGCTCGAAGAGTTGCTGCAAGCCAACCAGCCTTTGATGACCGTCTACGTACTCAAAGACCAGCTCAAAGAGCTCTGGTACGCCCCTTCAGAGGGCGAAGCCAAGCAACGCTGGCAGGACTGGCTGAATCTGGCAATGAGCAGTGGGCTGGCGCCGGTTCAGCAATTTGCCAGACGCCTCAAAGGCTATATCGAAGGCATTATCGCCAGCGCTGTTTACCGGATGAATACCAGCGTCCTGGAAGGGATGAATAACAAGATAAAGGTCATCAAGCGGATGGCCTATGGCTACCGGGACAACGAATACTTCTTTCTGAAGATAAAAGCAGCGTTTCCCGGTAAAGCGCGATGAACCAAAAATTAAACCCCGGATGACCAACTGCTTTAATACTGTCAGCAACAAAATCCTGTTCATCGCCCCATCTGCCGTAAACTTCTAGCTGCCAACCATTCAGGTTTGGCGGTATGAATTGGAAATTCCAGATTTCCGAAGATCCATTTTGAAGGCATCTATAGATCGAGTGAAAACTCCGCTTCCCCTCCTCATCGAAATAGAGCCATATCAAATGGTCGAGAACGCTTTGGCTACGCAGATTTGATGCCGGATAGTCTGCAAGTGTGTGAAACTGTATTTCACTGAAGTAATCGTCAAGATGGCGTGCATGAGCAATACTACCCAGCCCATTCGGTCGGAATGCGGCTCTTATCAGGTGCGGGTTGTGCAGGAACAAGGCCCTGGCAAGCTCTAACTGGCGGATACGAATAGTTTTCTGATTGCTGTCTTGAAACGTTAACCACCAGGTACCTTCATCATCCTGATACTCGCCTGTCCGTTTATGGATCTTCGTTTTCAATTTATCGAATTTTTGCGGTGGAAATGTCTCTTTACCTTCATAGGTGTTACCTATGACTAGCATGGGGATTAATTCGTATGGTACATGTGTTTTAAGTTGACCAGAAAAGCGGATACTGACGTTGGTTTGGAGTCTTCCAATGACGGGCTTACTGAAAAAAATTGGCCCTATGCTTTCAAGCTTGGTGTTGATTGGGAATTTCCTGATAGCTCTGCCAGGTTGGTAAGTCGCATTCGATAATCCTTCGCGTAGCCCTGCGACAACGCTCTTTATTGATGCCAACAATTCTTTCAATTTCAGATCTCGCGATATTGTTCCGTCTGGACTTGATCAGTCTGATCATGACGCATGCCAGCCGGCGTGCCTGATACTCATCTATGGATTCAGCATAACGTGCCATAAATGCCCTGCAGAGTGGAAGCTTCTGTTTGTGCCGATCCCAAATTGCTCTTGCCTGCACTTGTTGTGCATACCAAGCAACAGACTTTCGTGGTAGCTCAAGGTCTTCATCCGTTCTGCATTTGGTATATAGCAATGAGCGGACAAGCTGTTTGTCACGCACTAGCCAGTCAACTTTTTGCGTTCGGGTTTGCCTTAATTTCGGGAGCTTATGCGTCATAAGCCATCCCTGTTCATAGCGGTAAAGCCAGGAATATATTCGGGCACCTTCTCTGGTTGCGCGTATTTCTTTTAAGGTCTCAAATTGTTTGAGCTGTTCGATCCATAGCTGACGATATTCATCTTTCCGGCGTTCTGCATTTGGAGATGTATAACTCCTTTTAGTTCGGTCTGTACCTGATGCAGAGCAGGCTTCGTTGATAATCTCATGGATATTAAATGGCGTATCAATAAGAGCCATCCAGCATGAGAGATGTTGAAGGTAGCTAAAGGCTCTCCTGTGTTGGCGGAACATCGCCAACAACCAGTTGTTCTCCTTTTCCAAGGTAAGTCCATGACGTTCAAGCCAGTCTATCCCCCAGTGCTGCACGACCTTCGACTTTATTCTTTGGTGATCAATACGGCCTTTGTGGATGTAACCCAATTCCTTGGCCAGTTTGCTGTAAAAGCTAGACCATTGTTTGATCTCAGGAGTTTTATCCTTGTAATCCATTAGCTGCTGGATGTACTGAGAAATTTGGATTTCTACATTGGATGCTGCCAGCGATACGGCCGAAAGTGTGCCTGCTTCGTGAGCCCCCGTGATGTGATGGCGGCGTGATGGTTGCAGAGCCAGCGTTGTTGTTACCAGACTGCATCGATGAGTCGGGCAACAATCGACGCCAGGGCACTGGAAAAGCCGTTGCCAGTAAGTAAAACCGAGAGATTGCTTTTGTTCGTGCCAGCACACCGGACATGCCCGATAGTGAGTGGGCCATCGGATAATAGAAGCATTTATACCAGATCGAAATGATGCAGGGTTGGTTTTCGCACTGATCAGATCTAGTTGAACAGACTGGTAATGGGCGTTGTCGATGAAAGGACGAAACACCGGAAGTATCGAGTGTTCCTGAAGTAACTGTTCTGGGCTGGTCTGCCATATATGGCCAACCCGACTTAATAACTGCCATATATGGCCCTGGAGCAGTGCTGATGGAACGATGTTGTGTGAGCCGAAAAGCACTTCTAAAACGGTTTTGTCTTCTGCTAAACCAAGTTGATGTGCGCAGCGAGCCAGTACGCTACCTAGTAGTTCGCCTAGTTGGGCTTTGGGAAAATTTTGCAGAGACATATCGAACTGAATCGCCACCAGTTTCTTCAGAGTAAATGGCGGATGGGTGTAGAACCCCAGCTTCCTGTAGCAGGGTGGCATCCAGTTCGGTGAAACCGTTGTCCCGCTGAAGGGCAGCTTCTTCCATTATCGCTACTCATAGATAACAACCCAAATCAATCAAAACCCCTGACTTTTTTAACTGTTCGTATGTAGTGCTGCTATCATTTTGGCGCATCAGACGTAAGTCATCCTTCAGATACTTCGGCGTCAACTTGGTTACTTTGGACTTGGGCTTCTGGGGTGTCGGAGGCTGCTTTTCCCGAAGCGAACGAATATGGGCAACTAATCCAAACAGATCCTCCTCCGGCTTTTCAGCAATAGCCTGCTCTGCAACGATTGGCGCGATATCCGGCCCAATGCCCATTTGCTCCAGCATATTGATGAGCTGCTGGTACTTTGAGGGTTTTGTTTCTGTACTGGTGGGTTGCGGGGGTTCGATAATCTGTTCCGACTCAGGCATGAAGGTACTTGTTGTGCGAAACTGCTCTACCGGGATATCAAGATCCGAGTATTTGAGGATTTCCTCTTTACGACCACTTTGCAGCGCTTTGATCATTGGATGAATGATGGCCAGTTCTTCATGGAAAACTTTTTCAATCAAGCGTTGGTCAAGTATCTCGCGACCTGCCACGACGGCACGTGCCTGGGCCAGATAAAACAAGAGGACCGCAATGTGTGGGATGCCTTGTGTGTAATCCCATAACAACTTAATCATGTGCTCAGTCAGTGGTGTAGGGTGCTCAAACCACTGTAGTTTCCACAGACGCTTAATGAATTTTTCCCATTCGGCGTCTCTGGCAGATTGGTCAGAACGCTCAAGGCGTCCCCAATTCACACTGCCAAACTGGGCTGCGCGCCGTGCCGAGCGCATGGTTGGTGAAAACAGATCCAATGCTTTGGGTGTGCCAATGAATAGAACCGGCACTTTTATCACGTTGGTAAGAGTCACGAAGAAATTCAGGATCTTCTGAGAACCACCAGACTTCGATGTGTCGAGGTGCTGGATTTCGTCAATGGTCAGTAACCCTACAGAGTGGAGCGCTACTATTTGTGCGATGCTACCAAGCATGGATTCCGGTGTAGAGCGTGCTTTAACGTATAGCTGCTGATAGTCAGTACCTAGGGCTTGGTCAACGGCGCGGAAGAAGTTGATACATAGGTGACGGACCGAACCATCGTGAGGGCATTCTACTTTCAGCCAGACAAGCTGGGTGTGCTGGTAATCAGGATGATAGATAACTTGCGGGTAGCTGCGCAGAATGGCCTCGACCGCTGTTGATTTACCCGTTCCGGAGCTGCCAATGACTGAGCTAACCAGTGACTCATTACCTGCATTGCGACTGGCTGATTTGAAATCAGTGTGGGCTGCTTCGTCCAGATTGTGCTGATGGCTGATATCAGCAATATTGCGGCTCAAGTAGCCTCTTCGAATCATCGATGACAGCGATTGTTCCAGTTGGAAGTGGGCTCTTGTTGGATACAAAAACTGGTCGAGAATGCGCATCATGGCATGCCTGCGGATGTGGCTAGGCAGCTTTTTCTCAGCTTCATCTATATGTGGCATGCGGTTGAGCACTGTTGCTGCGTCATGAAGCGACATCATGGGAGGCAGAGCATTGATTAATGGATGCCCCTCATAGTCAGAGATTTCAGCCGGGATATATTGAGCTTGCTGGTGCTTAATCATCATCGCTCCCTAGTATTTGGTCCAGGTCTGGATAATCAAGCGAGATATCAGCTTCTTTGCGGGTGCGTATATCGATCACGCTTGGCTTTTCTTTGACTTGCGAAGACTTGGCTTTGGTCAGCGTGGTACGCTGACGTTCATCAGCCAGTTCTGTGCGACGATTATCCCTGATACCGAGCAGACGTTCAGATGCAGACTTTTCTGACGCTTTCGGCTTCTTGTTCCGCTCTCGCTGAATGATGTCTTCGATCACACTCTGGGTGTCTGGAGCTTTAAAGGCTTTGCGTTGCTTGGCTGCTGCTTCGGCTTGCCCTTTAGCGACTAACATTTGTGCAGCTTCTGAGAACGTCATGTCTTGATAACGTCTGCTTCGGTCTGATAGTTCGGCATGCCAGATGACTCCAGAGCTGGTATTTGGTCTTACATAGATTAAGTTTGTGTTTCTGGGATCAAAAGAGACCTCGACTTCGGACGGGCGAGTTTGTTTGATACGATCAAACCACCCCGCCTTCAGGGCTTTCTGACAGGTGTATGTGAGTTTACGCAAGCGAATACCTTCTTCTGATACCGTCGCTTTCTCACTGGGAAGTAAGTTTATCAACGCAAGCTTGTCGTCACAGGCGCGCAATTTTCCAGTACGGTTTTTGATGCCCCAGTTCCAGAGCTCAAGTGGGACTGCAGCCAGGTCCTCTGGCATATCCCGGGCAAAATCATAGTTATCAACCACATGAGTTGTGTTATGTCTGATAACCAGATGGATCATCATTTCTGTGAACGCTGAAAGGCTGAGTTCGGCATCGAGTTCATAACGTCTGCCGCTGCGCTTTTTGCCGTTGACTGCCTCGACAATGCCACGAGCATAAGGCTTGAACTCGGACTGAATAGTGTTGAAGTGCCGCTCACAGATTCCTTTATCGTCCCCCCGGTAAGCTCGTGAGTTGCTGATCTGTATTCCAAAGCGATTGGCCAGAGTATCTGCCTGCCGAGACAGCAATTCACCACGGTCAGCCAAAATACTGGATGGAATGCCCACTGATGGCCACATTTCCTCGGTAATGGTTACACCAAACTGTGCGCAGTATTCGACCTTGCTGGAAAAGGCATTGGCGAGTGCCATTGCTGCAGTGACCCATGAAGCATTCTCAAAGCCAACGTACATGCCAACAATCATGCGACTGAAGACATCTTTCACCAGATAGAGTGTGGGTCTGCCGACGATTCGTTCGGGGTCCTTTTCCGATACCAGGTAAATATCAACGATCGTTGCATCAATTTCATAGCGTGCGCCTGGTCCAAAGTTGAACGCTGTAGCTGTACTGGTAAGGGGTAATACGTCTTTGTTGTAGGTTCGCGCCGGCATTCTGCGTCTTTCGACCTCATGCTTTTGATAGTTGGCTCGGTAAAAGTAGTGAAACTGACCTTGGGTAGGCAGATCTTCCGGAAGGAGTGTGGGATAGCGGGTTTTTAACACTCCATGGGCTTTAGTTAGTGCCTGGCTGAGAGGGACTTTTTTGCCAACAAGATAATAGAGCTCAATAGCAGAGCGGAAAATGTCAGCTATTTCTTCGGTAACGACTATTCCTTGGCCGGGTGATACAGAACGTTTGCGCCCTACCTTAGTGGTCGGATTTCTACGGCGTTTACCTCTTGCACCACTGTTCTGGTAGTCCGGAGTCAGTGAGTTTGGAACCATCCCTCGTTGCCAAAATCGGCGCAATGCTCTGGTGATATACAAGCGTGGTCTGCTGGAGTTCTCTAGCACTTTCTTGATCAAGGCGTTTCTGGACGCTTTGTCGAAAAGCTTGCTGTGATGTTCAAGCAGGGGGCTAATAGCTGCAAAAGCTTCATCCCGACGTGCTTCGGCAACACTTCCTGCCTCTACAACTGGTGGTATATATGGGTCAGGGATGGCTTCATAAAGTTCGAGCTCGCTTTCCGATGCATGAATTGGCCAGGCCTTCTCCTCATCAATATCAATGACCCAGTAATACCCGTCAGGCTCTAAACCAATTACGCGGAGGCGCTGGCCTTGAGTAGGTGATTGAAGTACCTGATTAATTTGCATAGGCACCCACGCTGGTAATAGCCTGCGATGTTTGTTGTAGCTCAGAGCATTTCCAGTCGTGATAAGACGTCTGGATAGGTGCTGTTATCAAGTGCCGTGCTATTCCATAGCGAAGAGTTTGTAAGTGAGAGCCGGGTTCAACACCATACTGATCATCCAGACGAGCACAAATCCGGGTTGCTGTAAGTCCTGCGTATTCAGATAGGCGTTCCAGTAGAGACTTAACTTCTTCTCTATCGATGACAGTCTGCTCTGGAGCATCATGCAGCGCAGGCCTTAACCAAAGTAGGTTTTCCTTCATTGGTTTTGATATTTCACGGTCAGTGAATAGCTTCCATTCAACGCCGCATCCTTCCCAGTAGGTTTTTTCTATCTGAAGTTTTTCAATAGTGCGCTCGTCACTCAATGTCGAAACTGGCTTTACAGCAAGAGCCATCTTGCGGCCGCTGTTGAAGTCTATAAGCAGATCTGTGGTAACAACTTTGAGTTTTCCCCGAAGTTGAGGATGTTTTATCCCTAGCTGCTGACAGATGGTGAGTGTATCGCTGACGGGTATTGGAAACTGTTCACGGATATCTCGCGTTTGAGGATTCCAGTCGAAAATGATGAATGCACCCAGTTCAATACCGGACAACAGGTGGTGGGCTCGGCCAGTTGTATGGCCAGGAATGCGGATGCTTTCGCCGGAGCTGCTCAGGTCCTGGATGCAGATGAACGGAATATAGTCTTTACCCATGCCAGAGCCGCGTGTCTTAAGGCGCTTCTCATCGGACGGGTCGAGTGGCTTGTCGGTATCGGACATATCCCCTCCTGCGGGGGAAAGCAGGTAGGGGATATTTTTATCATACTTTGTTTTTAAATATCAAACTATATTTAAAATGATCAAACTTTATTTAACGGCGACATGATGGTGCTCAGAATGCGGCGCATTACTCGACCGTCACGCTCTTCGCCAGATTGCGCGGCTGGTCGACGTCGGTGCCTTTGATCACCGCCACGTGGTAGCTCAGTAACTGCAGAGGAAGGGTATACAGAATCGGTGCCACGATGTCGTCGCAGTGCGGTACGTCCATCACCTGCATATTGGCTTCCGGGCGGATGTCGGCGGCTTCGTCGGCAAACACGATCAGTTCGCCGCCACGGGCGCGCACTTCTTCGATGTTGGACTTCAGTTTTTCCACCAGGTCGTTATGCGGTGCTACTACTACGATTGGCATTTCGGAGTCGATCAGCGCCAGTGGTCCGTGCTTCAGCTCGCCGGCGGCGTAGGCTTCAGCATGGATGTAGGAGATCTCTTTCAGCTTCAGCGCACCTTCCATCGCAATCGGGTACTGGTCACCGCGACCGAGGAACAGCGCGTGGTGCTTCTCGGCAAAGTTTTCCGCCAGCTGCTGGATAGCGCTGTTCATGCCCAGTGCTTTCTCGATCAGACCCGGCAGGTGGGTCAGGGCATCGGCGATCTGTTTTTCTTTGTCGGTGCTCAGTCCGCGGCCACGGCCCAGTGCCACCGTCAGCAGCATCAGGCCGACCAGCTGGGTGGTGAAGGCTTTGGTGGAAGCTACACCGATTTCGGCGCCGGCGCGGGTCATCAGCGCCATATCGGATTCACGCACCAGTGACGAACCCGGCACGTTGCAGATGGTCAGGCTGCGGGCAAAGCCCAGCTCTTTGGCCAGACGCAGGGCGGCCAGGGTATCGGCGGTTTCACCGCTCTGGGAAATAGTTACCAGCAGGCTGTTCGGCCGCACCACGGATTTGCGGTAACGGAATTCCGAGGCAATTTCGATGTTGCAGGCGACGCCAGCCAGTTCTTCGATCCAGTAGCGGGCTGTCATGCCAGCGTGGTAACTGGTACCACAGGCAATGATCTGCACCTGTTCGATATCGCTCAGGTCGCCCAGTGCTTCGAGATTGAGCTGGCCATTGAACAGGCGACCTTCCAGGGTATTGGCGATGGCTTGTGGCTGTTCGTAAATCTCTTTCAGCATGTAGTGGCGGAACTCGCCTTTATCACCGGCATCGTGCTCGACAGTGCTTTCCTGGGGTTCGCGTACAACGGCTTCGTTGTTTTTGTCGAACACCGAGACGCTCTGACGGGTAATCTCCGCTACATCACCTTCTTCCAGGAAGGCGAATTTGCGGGTTACTGGCAGCAGGGCCAGCTGATCGGAGGCGATAAAGTGTTCACCGATTCCGAAACCGATAACCAGCGGGCTGCCGGAACGGGCGACAATCATGCGATCCGGCTGCTGACGGTCGATCACCACCATGCCATAGGCGCCGTGCAGCTGAGTGCGGGCGGCCATGACTGCGGCCAGCAGGGAGTCGGCGCTTTTCAGCTCGCGCTCGACCAGATGGGCGATGACTTCGGTATCCGTTTGCGAGGTAAAAACATAACCCTGAGCTTTCAGCTGGTCACGCAGGGTTTCGTGGTTCTCGATGATGCCGTTGTGTACCACGGCAATATCGCCGGACATGTGAGGGTGGGCATTGGCTTCGGAAGGCTCGCCGTGGGTTGCCCAGCGGGTGTGAGCAATACCGATACCGCCTGGCGTCGGACTGGCATGTACGGCATCGGCCAGCGACTGTACTTTACCCAGCCGGCGCAGGCGTCTGAGCTCACCGCGGCTATCAATCACGGCCACGCCTGCGGAATCATAGCCGCGGTATTCCAGTCGTTTCAGACCTTCCAGTAGAATATCTGCTACATCGCGCTGGGCAACAGCGCCAACAATGCCACACATTTGCTTATTCTCCCTGCACAGGTTGCGCGATGATGACACGCACGCCCTGTGCTTCTATTTGTTGTTTATGTATTTGTGTTAACCGGTCGTCGGTAATTAAAGTGGTTACCGATGACCAGGGTAGTTCGAGGTTAGGTATGCGCCGCCCGACTTTGTCTGCTTCGGTCATAACAACGACTTCACGGGCGGCATCTGCCATCACCCGGCTGAGACTCAGTAGCTCGTTGAAGGTGGTGGTGCCTCGCGTCAGGTCGATGCCATCACAACCGATAAACAGCTGGTCGAAATCGTAGGAGGCAATAACCTGTTCTGCGACCTGCCCCTGAAAGGACTCGGAATGGGGGTCCCAGGTTCCGCCGCTCATCAATAAGGTTGGCTCGTTGTCCAGTTCACGAATGGCGGCAGCCACATTAAGTGAGTTGGTCATCACCACCAGGCCACGCTTATTCTGCAACTGTGGAATAAGGGCTGCGGTGGTGGTGCCGAAATCGATGATGATACGGTTGTGATCGCGGATGCAGCTGGCTGCTGCAAGAGCAATTGATTGCTTACGAAACGAAACTTCCTGGCGGGATTCAGCACTCTCCGCTGCCGGCTGGGTCAGTTCGGCGGGCAGTTGCACCGCACCGCCATAGCGACGCAGCAGCAGGCCGCTCTTTTCCAGCTGAGCGAGGTCTTTGCGAATCGTGACTTCAGAGGTATCAAAGGTCCGCGCCAGTTCATCAACCTGCACCTGACCCTGACTGGCCAGTTGTTCAAGGATGCCATGGCGGCGCTGGACGGTATTACGCTTGGGCATTTCTTTCGTTTCGAAATAAAAGTTTCGGAAAGTTATCAAAACGAAAGAAAAATGCAAGATCAGCCTTTATGACACAGGTTGCGACCTTCCTCTTTGGCGCGATAAAGCGCTTTATCCGCACGGTCAAAAACGGTGTCCGGTGATTCCAGTGCCAGGAATTCGGTGACCCCAAAGGAAATGGTGATGGGGACCCGCTCCTTCTTAAAGTGGAACGGACTGGCCTCAATGGTATGACGCAGTTTTTCCGCCACCACCATGGCGTCATCGACGCTGGTCTCTGGCATCAGAATCACGAACTCTTCGCCGCCGTAGCGAGCGATAAAGTCGATGTCGCGCAGGTTCTTACGCAGGCTGCGCGCGATCAGCTGCAATACTTTATCGCCGGCGAGGTGACCGTAACCATCGTTAATGCGTTTGAAATGGTCGACGTCGCAGATCGCCAGTGACAGGGCGTTGCCGTAGCGGTGACGGCGCATCAGCTCTTCTTCCAGACGGCTCTGGTAGGCTTCGCGGTTGGGTAAACCGGTCAGGTTGTCATGGGTGGCGAGTCGTTTCTGTTCTTCGATGGCTACACGGCTTTCTTTTACTTCGGCTTCCATCTCATTCAGGCGCTCCTGCAGGATGGCCAGCTTGGCCTCCAGCCGCTGTTCACGCTCTTCTTCATCCTGCTGGTACTTTTCCATCGCCTGTACGATCAGCGTCAGGTGGTCGCGCACGCTGATGCCCAGTTCACCGAGGTCGCCGGAGCCGGTGACCACCGAGCGTATATCCGCAATCTGCTCGCGTACCATGCTGTCCAGGTCCAGACGTGCGCGGCGGCGCTCGCTCTGGCTCTGGCTGGCTTCGGTGACCAGAATCTGGATAGCTTTCAGGCGCTGATCAAGGCTTTGCAGGAACTGTTCGAACTCGGTCTGACTGTTGCCCAGGCACTGCAGCAGGAAATCGGTGGTGTCCTCCAGCAAAGGAACCAACTCATACCAGTTCAGACCATCCTGCAGACGTTTCTTAAGCGACTCGGCGTGATAGGTGAGGCGCTCAGGAATGACCGGCTGTGACAGCAGGCTGATCAGTGTTTCCGATACCTCAGAGGCAATATGAGAGAAACCAGGTTCAGTATCGTCACTGCTGTCTTCAGTGTTCTCTTCATCATTGGCAGCATCGTCGTTAGGCTTAAACCACTTCTGCCACCATTTGCTGCTCTGTGCATCATCGTAACCTTCAAGCGTGGCCAGCTCGCCCATGATCTGCATCCAGCTCTGCAGTTGCGAGATATAGCCAGACCAGGTCTGCAGCTCTTTGGCGGCACTCTTACGAACCGTTTTTACACGCTTCATCAGTGGTCGTGGCAACGGACAGCGGCTGAGCTTATCGGCGGCGTCTGACAGTTGCCCGAGCAATACTTCGGCCTGAGCCGCGTTCTGCTCTTCGAAGCGTCGGACGGCTCTTTCCAGTTCGTCCAGTACGCGGGTCATGCCTGTAGCGCCGGGTTTGAGCGACTCACGCAGCTCCCCCAGCGACTTATCAACGCTGCCTGATTGCCCTTCTGCCAACAAGGACACCATGACAAGCCCGCGACGCATCTGGTCGTGTTGTTGTTCGGTGGACGTCTTCAGTTTCTCGTGAGAATCCAGCAAGTCGAGATATTTATCCCGCCAGCGCCGGGCAGAAGAGGCTCCTGTTCCCTCGGCCATTAAACAGTTTCCTTAACGATAAAGGTTCAATTCTGCAAATAAGTATAGGTAATGCCGCAGTTTATGCCCGGTTATCGGCAATAACTTTTATGGTGCCTGCCAGCGGATTTCAGCGGCCACCGGCAGATGGTCTGAATGAGGGTGATTGATCACAGCAGTACGGACCAGTTCGAGGTTCTGACTGAGGAATATATGGTCCAGTCCACGCCGGGGTTGCCAGCTCGGATAGGTCGGCATGGATTGGGGGGCATGCAGGCCAAGCTTGCTCAGCGGGCTGTCGCGTAGCAGCACTTCGGCCTCCTGATTGAGGTCGCCCATAATGATCAGATTACGGGCATCACCAACCTGCTCACACAGATAGTCGAGCTGGCTGAACTGGGTCTTTTTACCCAGCGCCAGATGGGTAACGGCGATCACCAGCTGCTGCTCACCCTCGCCGAAACGCAAGACCATGGCGCCGCGGCCGGGCAGGATACCTGGCAGTGCGTGGTGGTCCTGCTGACTGGCGTGCAGTCGCGACAACAGTCCATTACTGTGCTGGGCCACACGACCAAGGTTGCGGTTAATCTGCTGATACCAGTAGGGGAAACCTGCATCATCAGCGAGCTGCGCGACCTGATTACACTGACTGCTGCGGTAGCTGCCGGCATCGGCTTCCTGCAGCGCGACAATATCGAAATGCGAAATCAGGGCTGCGATCTGTTGCAGCGAATACTGCCGCTCTTTACTGGGCAAAAGATGCTGCCAGCTGCGTAGCAGGTAATGATGGTAGGCGGCAGTGCGGATGCCTACCTGCATATTGAATGAAAGAAAACGAAGGGTGTTGGCGGCCCGGGGAGCCGCCACAAACTCCTGCAGAGTGCAGAGTTTGTTCATCCGCGCTTATTTACCCTGCAGGGCTGCGCGCTCTTTTGCGATCAGGTAATCGACCACTTTCAGCATGTTCTTCTGACCACCGGCAGTGCTGGCGGTTACAACGTATTTACCCTGAACAATCAGTGCCGGCACGCCGGAAATGCCAAAGGCACGGATGCGTTGGTCACCCTGTTTCATGCGGCTTTTTACGGTGAAGGATTCGTAGGCTTTATCGAAGTCTTTTTCGCTGATACCGGCTTTTTCTACCAGGAAGTCACGCTGGTCGTCACGGCTCAGCAGTTTCTTACCATGGATGTGGTAAGCCTTGAAGATGTCTTCGTGAACCTGACTCAGCACGCCCAGTACGTCAGCGACATAGTACAGCTGAGCGTGTGCAACCCAGGCGCGGCCAAACATCGCAGGGACGCCTTCGAAGGCTACGTCTGCCGCCAGATTCTTTTTCCACGGCTCAATGTCATCTTCCAGGTGAAAACAGTGCGGGCAGCCATACCAGAAGGCTTCTTCGATGTGAACTTTGCCATCGGCCATCACGGCTACCGGCTCAGCCAGTACTGTGTATTCTTTACCGGCTTCGTATTCTGCATGAGCTACAGCGCTGATCAGCAGTGCAGCAGCGGCGATCCATTTGCTCACCTGTGCAAACATTGGGGAACTCCCTGGTTATTTATAGTCAATTCAGAGTGCATTTTTGCACAAAGGTTCATAGCTGCCCACCGGCAAGGCCTGCATCCCGACGCTTCCTGACAGAAGGGCGAATGTTGCTGATGCGCGGGCATAAAAAAAGGTGGCCTGAGCCACCTTTTTTCTATCGGGTAACCGACGCTTAACGCAGACCCTGAATGTATGAAGCAACGGCTTCAATTTCAGTTGCGTGCAGGCGGTACGCGATGTCGCGCATCATGCGGCTGTCACCGTCGTTGGTACGCTGGTTCATGCTGAATGCGGTCAGCTGAGCCGCTGTGTATGCATCGTGCTGGCCAGCCAGACGTGGGAAGCCTGCAGCTGCTACACCTTTACCATCAGGACCGTGACATGCCAGACATGCTGGTACGCCTTTTTCGGCGATGCCGCCGCGGTAGATAGCTTCACCCAGTTCAACCAGTTCTTCTTTTGCGCCACCGGCAGTAGGAATCTGTGCAGCGAAGTAAGCGGCCAGATCTGCTACGTCAGTGTCGCTCAGGCCAGCTACGAACGGAGCCATAGCTGGTACAGAACGTGCACCATCACGGATGTCTTTGATTTGCTTGATCAGGTAGCGTTCGCCCTGTCCCGCAATTTTCGGGAACGTAGGTGCCATGCTGTTACCGTCAGCGCCATGACAGGCAGCACAGGTAGCAGATTTTGCTTTGCCAGCTTCAGCGTCACCAGCGTGAGCTACGGACATCAGTCCGGCAGATACGATCAGGCTAATCAACAGGTTTTTCATCATCAGGTCCAGGTTGTAAGTGAATTCTTCTACTCTTACGTCTCGCCTTACTTAGGCGTAGACATGTAAGTGATCAGTTCTTTGTACTGATCGGCTGTACAGTCCATGCACAGACCACGCGGTGGCATTGCATTCAGACCGTTGGTGACGCTGGTTACCATTGCATCCATACCTTTTGCCAGGCGAGGTTCCCATGCTGCTTTGTCGAAAGCTTTAGGAGCGCCGGCTACGCCCATGGCGTGGCATGCATTACAGGTTTGCTGGAATTTAGCAGCAACGTCGAAGGCTTGTACGTTTGCGCTCATAGCGGCTGCAACAGCGGCCATCATAACCAGTTTTTTCATAGGTGATACTCTCTCTTGCTTGTTTTAGTACAGTTTTAAAACAGCTTAGCCCCGGAGTCACCGCCCTGTGATATGATGGGTGCGTCTTCCAAAGGCCCAGCATTATATAACATTAATTTCCGGACGGTCATTACGTTTACCCCATGATAGCTCAGGAATCATTGACCTATACCAACACTCAGTTCGTTAAGAGTGCCGCCAAACTCAGCCAGTGTCCGACGGAAATCGAGCGCGAAGTGGCGTTTGCAGGCCGCTCCAACGCTGGTAAGTCCAGCGCACTGAACCGTCTGACTGGTAACAAAAAGCTTGCCCGCACCAGTAAAACACCGGGGCGTACGCAGTTAATTAACTATTTCCAGATCGCCGACAAACCCCTGGCGCTGGTGGACTTACCGGGCTACGGCTTCGCCAAAGTACCGTTAGCAGTAAAAAATGAATGGCAGAAAGAGCTGGGTAACTACCTGCAGAAGCGTGATGCGCTGGTGGGTCTGGTACTGCTTATGGATATCCGCCATCCGCTGAAAGAATTCGACACCGCGATGGTGGATTGGGCCGAGAAGGCGAAGATGCCTGTGCATATTCTGCTGACTAAGGCTGACAAGCTGAAGCGTGGCCCGGCGCAGAGTGCTCTGTTGCAGGTACGCAAAGCGATGAAACAAGTGAAAACCCCGGTCAGCGTGCAGACGTTTTCGTCGCTGAACGGTGATGGTGTGGTTGAACTCAAGCGTGTGCTTGATGGCTGGTTACTTCCGGCTGCCGAGTCTGACACCACCGAAGAGTCCGCTCAGGGCTGATCTTTCAGCATCCGGTCTGAGGCCGGATGCTGCCATCTCCGATAGTTTGTGACTTTTTGTTGTTTTTCTCTGATAGAAAAAAACACAAAGAAATTGGTCGAATTTCAGGCAGTAGCAAAAGTATTGACTATATTAAGGGTAACTCCTGCGGTTCTTTCCTCGGAGAACATCGCGCAGCGAGGGTGTTTTAAGGTAGTTCTTTTTCTTCGGTACTTCCCCAATGATCCGAAGTTAACCCGGTCGTTTGCCCCCAATGGCGACCGGGTCTTTTTTTGTCTTTCAGGCGCGTTTTCTTTCCCGCACTTCCTGCACGACCAGACTCAACGCAAACAGCAGAGTGGCAGATACCACGACGCTCGGGCCTGCCGGCGTATCCCAGCGGAATGAAGCCCACAGACCGAGCATGACCGAAGCCATACCGACCAGGCTCGCCGTCAGCGCCATCTGGGCTGGTGAGCGGGCAACAGAGCGGGCGGCCGCAGGAGGAATGATCAGCAAGGCGCTGACCAGCAGGATGCCAACCACTTTCATTGCCAGCGCAACGATCAGGGCCAGCAGCAGAATCAGCAACAGATTCAGACGTTTAACCGGATGGCCATCAATCGAAGCCAGTTCGGGGCTGATGGTGACTGCAAGCAGCGCACGCCATTGCCAGAACAGCAGACCGCCGGTCAGCACTGCGGCAATGGCGATCCAGCTGACGTCGGCCTCTGCTACCGCCAGCAAATCACCGAACAGGTAGCCCATCAGGTCGACACGTACGCCTTGCGCCAGACTAAGCGTCACCAGACCGATAGCGAGGGTCGAGTGGGAGACGATCCCGAGCAGGGTGTCGGACGCCAGTCGTGAACGCTGTTCCAGTGGCAGCAGTACCAGTGCCAGTAACAACGAGCCAAGGATCAGAGCAAGTGTCAGGTTGATGTCGGTCAGCACGCCAAAGGTGATACCGAGCAGGGCGCCATGAGCGAGGGTATCGCCGAAAAAGGCCATGCGCTTCCATACCACGAAGCTGCCCAGCGGACCGGCAACAGAAGCCAGCAGCAGACCTGCCAGCAGCGGCATCAGCCACCATGCATCAGTCATTTTGTTCTCCTGTGTGCAGGTGGTGATCATGGTCGCAATGCTGATGATCGTGATGGTGAGTGTAATGAGCGATCGGGGCTGCACCGCGGGCACCAAACAACTGCAGATAAGCTGGATCTACGGATACTGAATCCGGGTGGCCAGAGCAGCACACGTGGCCGTTCAGACAAATCACTTCATCGGTGGCGGCCATCACCAGATGCAGGTCATGGGATACCATCAGTACTGCGCAGTTGAGTTCGTCACGTAGTTGCGGAATCAGGTTGTACAGTTCCATCTGGCCCTGCACATCGACGCCCTGTACCGGTTCGTCCAGTACCAGCAGGTCGGGCTTCATCAGCACTGCGCGCACCAACAACACCCGCTGCCATTCACCGCCCGACAGATCGTGCACCGACAGCGGCGCCAGCACTTCAATATTCAGGCGTTGCAGCCAGTAGCTGATATCGGCGCGGGTGGCGTGGCGTGTCAGACGCAGGAAGTCCTCGACCGTCAGTGGCATGCGCTGGTCGAGGCTGAGCTTCTGCGGCATGTAGCCAATATGCAGACCGCTCTTGCGTTCTATTGTGCCGCTGTCTGCCTGCTCCAGACCGAGCAGTACGCGAATCAGAGTGGATTTACCGCAGCCGTTGGGGCCGATCAGGGTAATGATCTGGCCACGGCGCACTTCCAGATGAATGTCGGTCAGTACCGACTTATGGCGGCGCGCCAGGTTAAGCCCCTGCGCACGCAGTACAGCCTCACTCATGCTGCACCTTTGCAGGCCGGGCACAGGCCCAGCAGCTCAGTAATCTGTTGCTCGACCACGACACCAAGACGCGCTTCTGCCTGTCGGGCTATGTCACTCATTTCGGCAGAATCCAGCTCCTGAGCCTGTCCGCACTGGCGACAGACGAAGAAGCAGGTCGGGTGATCTTCCCCGGGATGTGTGCAACCGATAAAGGCGTTCAGTGAGGTGATGCGATGTACCAGACCCAGATCGAGCAGAAAATCGAGCGCACGATAGACGGTCGGAGGTGCCGAGTTAAAGCCTTCCTCCGCCAGTCGTGGCAGCAGGTCGTAGGCTCCAACCGGTTTGTGATTGGCCCACACCAGCTCCAGGACGCGCTGGCGAATAGGAGTCAGTCGAACACCTTTTTCCTGACACAGATCGCGCGCACGGCTGACGGCGGTATCTATGCAGGCATGATGATCGTGATGCTTGTAGATGTTCTGGCTCATAGCGTTTTGGCTTCTCTGTTCGCTGAGCACAGCCCACGCTGCGCAGATTAGGTTATAATGTTGCAATTCTACGATATTTCTGTGGTTTCACAATGAAGACTTTTCTGCGCGCCTTTCTCTCCACGGTCATTCTGGGCAGTGCTGCGGCCCATGCTGGTCCAGCGGTCCTGGCAACAGTTCATCCGCTGGCGCTGGTGGCGGCGTCTATCACTCCTACTCAGGAGTTGCAGGTTCTGGTGCCCACCGGTATGACGCCGCACGACTTTTCCCTGCGGCCGTCGGATGTGGATAAAGTGCAGAGCGCGGATGTGATCTTCTGGGCTGGCGAGGAAGCCGAGCCATATCTGGCTGGCTTCGTACATCGCTGGCCAGACAAAGTATGGATCGATGTGGCATCGCTGGCGGCCGACGACGAAGTTCATGACCATGCAGAACACGGTCACCATGATCCGCACTGGTGGCTGGACCCGCTGACCATAATGAGTGCCCAGGCAGAGCTGGCGCGCGCGCTGGACAAAGATCCGAAACCTTTTGCGGATGCCCTGCAGGCCCAGATTGAGAGCAGCTACCAGCAACTGACCGGCGTGCAACAGCGCGGCTTCTTTGTGTTTCACCGTGCCTATGATCACTGGGTGGAACTGATGAAGCTTAAGCAGATGGGCTCGTTCACCCTGTCACCGGAACAGAAGCCGGGGCTGAAAACCCTGCAGGCCATGCGCCAGCAGCTGGCCGCTGGTGATGTGGTCTGCGTATTCTCCGAGCCTGAATTTTCCCCGGCGCTGATCGATTCCATGGTGCGTGGTCTGGATATTGCCCGTGGTGAACTCGACCCGATGGCGGCGCATATCCGCCTCAGCGAAGATGGCTATCTGGTGTTTCTGCAGGACCTGACGGAACGTTTTGTCCGCTGTTTATCGGAATGATTTGCTGAACACCTGATCTGTGACAATGTGCGGCCGGTTTATTCCTGTTGTTATGAGATCTGTCAGGAAAAATACAATCAGGCAGCTACACTCAGAGTGTTGTTGCCTTTGTTGAAGTGTTGCAGAGCAGATGATTTCATTGACCCAGGAGCAAACCGAGCACCTACGCCACAGTCAGTGGTTCCGCCCCTGCCAGAGTACGCGGTAGTAAACCTGATTGACCGGCACGCCCCAGGACACCTTAAGACCGACAGAATACAGCTGCTGATACACCGGGTTACTGCCGCTGGTGGTGTAGCTGTATTCCAGTTCATCACCGATACGCAGATCGTCGATGATCAGATGTGTGCGAATGGCTCCGTCATAAATCAGACTGCCAGCCCGGTCTTCGGCACGAAAGCTGTTAATCACCAGCGAGTCGAGTTTGTTAATCACCTGATCGTCGCGGATAACGTCTACCTGATGCAGGGTCAGCTGCTGGTATTCCTGATTGTGATACAGGTACAGCTCTGACTCTTCGTCCAGCCCGGCCTGGTTGAGAATTCGCTCGCGGAAACGGCGAAAGGTCTGCCTTGGTTGCGTGGCATCGCCGGCCCGGCGCTGTGCTTCGACCAGCAGGTAGTCAATGCCGCCGCGTCCGCCCTGTGGCTGAATGCCCGCTGTGTAAGTAACCGGAGTTACCCATTGCGGTATCGGCCCCAGTGAAAAACCGCTGGCCGCTTCGGCGCGGGCAGAAGGTGAAAAAAAGGTGGCGAGGGAAATCAGGCTGAACGCCAGAAGAGACAAATAGTGAGAGCGCATATCCATCTGCTGAGCTGCTTATTAGAAAGCGGCCAAGAATAGCACTCTGATTGAATTCGTGTCATGAGGCCCTAGAATAGCGGCATATTTTTATCGGGATACATCGCTATGACACTGGCTGTCGTTACTCTGGCAGCGGGCAAAGGCTCGCGCATGAAATCGGATCTTCCAAAAGTTCTGCACCGTCTGGCGGGTAAGCCAATGCTGGCGCACGTGCTGAACAGTGCTGCAGCCCTGCCTCAGGCGAAACAGCACGTGGTGATTGGTCATGGTGCCGAAGCCGTGCAGCAGCAGATCAGCGGTTTCGATGTCTGCTGGGCGATGCAGACCGAACAGAAAGGCACGGGCCATGCGGTGGCACAGGCCATGCCGGATGTTGATCCTGCCTCAACGGTACTGGTGCTGTATGGTGATGTGCCGCTGATTCGCACCGAAACGCTGACCAAACTGCTGGCGGAAACCCACGACGGTCAGGCGCTGGCGCTGCTCACCGTTGAACTGGCCGACCCGACCGGCTATGGCCGCATTGTGCGCGATGACGCCGGAAACATTCAGGCCATTGTTGAGCACAAAGATGCCACGCCGGAGCAGCATCGCATTCGTGAGGTGAACACCGGCATTCTGGCGGTATCTGCAGCGCACCTGAACAGCTGGTTGCCGCAGTTGTCCTCTAATAACGCTCAGGGCGAATACTACCTGACCGACATTATTGCGATGGCGGTTGAGCAGGGCGTAGCCGTGCGTGCGATTCACCCGCAGGACGAATACGAAGTGCAGGGCGTGAATGATCGTCTGCAACTGGCGGAACTGGAACGTATCTATCAACGCCAGCAGGCCGATACCCTGCTGCGCGATGGTGTCTCTCTGGCTGACCCGGCACGCATCGACGTGCGCGGCACCCTGACCGTGGGTGCTGACGTGGTGATTGATGTCGGCTGTGTGTTTGAAGGCGACGTGGTGCTGGAAGATGGCGTACACATCGGCCCTTACTGTGTGGTGAAAAACAGTCGCCTGGGTGCAGGCACTCAGGTTGAAGCCTATTCCCATATCGACGACGCTAAACTGGCAGCGGACTGTCATATCGGCCCTTATGCGCGCCTGCGTCCGGGTGCTGATCTGCACGCCGAAGCCAAGGTCGGTAACTTCTGTGAAGTGAAGAAATCCGTCATCGGCAAAGGCTCGAAAGTGAATCACCTGACCTACATCGGTGACGCGGAAATCGGCCAGGACGTAAACGTTGGTGCCGGCACCATCACCTGCAACTACGATGGTGTGAATAAGTTTAAAACCGAAATCGGCGACAACGCCTTTATCGGCTCTAACTCGTCGCTGGTAGCACCGGCGAAGATCGGCGCTGGGGCAACCGTGGCGGCGGGTTCTGTGATCACCAAAGAAGTGGGTGATGGCGAACTGGCCGTAGCGCGTGGCAAGCAGCGTAACGTGACGGGCTGGGCGCGGCCGGTTAAGAAGTAATAATAGTCGGACGTCGGACGTCGGACGTCGGACGTCGGATGTCGGATGTCGGATGTCGGATGTCGGATGTCGGATGTCGGAAGCCTGA
>NZ_JAEDAH010000048.1 GCF_020320395.1 Thalassolituus marinus
AATCGCTTTATTATCGAATTTGGTGACCGCCTGAACGGTCACCTGTAATGGGGTGGGCAGTTACACAGATTTATTTACAGGCTCTGATAATGCGGCATGTCCTATTGTTGAATCCCTCCAACCTGCTCCTCGTCAATAAAAGGCATTGGACTTGACTCCGTACCTTGGTACGGGACTTACACTGATTTCACTAGGTCAATAAAGTGGAGTCGGCGATGGCAGGAAAAGAGTCATTCACCAACACAAGGCTACCTATCATCGGTGGCATTACCGCTGCCACCGTCGCCAGCCTGTGTTGTGTTGGGCCTTTTGTGCTCCTGTCACTGGGTATCAGCGGGGCCTGGATCGGTAACCTGACTGTATTGGAGCCCTACCGTCCCGTATTCATCATGCTTGTTATGTTGTTGCTCGGTTGGGCTGGCTGGCAGGTTTATCGACCGGTCGATACCTGTGAACCGGGAACCGTCTGCGCTGTGCCGCAAACTCGGAAACGGCGGCAAATGGTTTTCTGGATCGCTGCAATCGTGGCGCTGGTGCTCGTCACCAGCACCTACTGGATTCCTCTGTTCGCATGAACACTCTGGAGCTAACCATGCAGAAAATCATTCTCGGTCTCGTATTCACCATCGCCAGCTTCTCGGCCTGGGCCAAGCCACAAACCATCACGCTGGATCTGCCAACCATGAACTGTGCCATGTGCCCGATCACGGTCAAAAAGGCACTCACCAAGGTCCAAGGCGTAACAAAAGCCGAGGTCAGTTATGAGCATAAGCAAGCCGTAGTAACCTTTGAGGATTCCCTGACCAACGCTGACAGATTGGTCGAAGCGACCACCCATGCCGGTTATCCATCGACCATCGTGAAAACGGAAACACCATGATGCCAGAGGTGATTTTGCAGTCCGAGCTGACTTGTCCCGAATGCGGCCATAAAAAAACAGAATCCATGCCCACCGACGCGTGTCAGTGGTTCTACGAGTGTGAGCAGTGCCATGTTTTATTGAAGCCGAAGCTCGGTGACTGCTGTGTCTACTGTTCCTATGGCTCGGTACCATGCCCGCCCATACAGTTCTCACAAGGCAATAAAGACACAGGAACCTGTTGCGGCGGTTAAGTGGACCTCGCAAATCTGCATGTCACTCACCCGGTTAAGTCGATGATTTTCCAGTATCAATCCACCTTCAATGATCTCTGTAAGATTAAGGAGCGAGCCTTGGTAAGGCCTCTCTATCAAAACGGTTTCCAACCGACTGTAATTTTTACTTCTCTTGACTCTATAGCGCTATAGAGTTTACAATTGCGATCAATAATCATTAGCGATTCATGAATAAGAGAACACCGAGATGTTTGATTGCAGATTGCAACGCCTGAAACGAGCCACCCTTCATGCCATCATATTTCTGATGCTGCCACTTTCTCTATCTGCCGGGGCGAATGAAGCTGAGATCCCAGACAACGTTACTCAACTCCGGCAACTGGCACAGCTCGCTGAATACATAGGCGTTGATTATGCCGAAGCGGTGAAAAACGGTCAGGTAATTAATGACAATGAATATCAGGAGATGGTGGAGTTTTCACAACTGATTGTTAGCAAGAGCTCGCTGGCCGCCACTGCTGATGCAGAGTCACTCGCAGTGCAAGCAATGGCATTGCAGAGGGCCATCCATGATAAGAAAGGTGTTGATGAGATCCGTCAAATGAGTGCCAGCCTACGCGGCACATTGTTGGGATTGATGCCACATTTATCCCTGCCGGAACGGATATTACCTCAAGAAAAAATCCGGCCGGTATTTGAGACTAACTGCGGATCTTGCCATGGAGTATCTGGTCAAGGTGACGGAGTGCTGGCAGCACAACTCGATCCCGCACCCACGGACTTTACCGATAAAGAGCGGGCATTAAATCGATCAATTTTGGGTTTATACGACGCCATTACCAATGGCATTGACGACACCGCCATGCCATCTTTTCAACAACTAACGGAGCAAGAGCGTTGGTCGATGGCATTCTATGTCGGTGGACTCGCTTTTCAATCCAGCGAACCTACTCACAATGATTTGAATATTACCAAACTGCAGCTGATTAATCACAACCCACTGCAACTGGCAGCAGCACGCCCTGATATAACCCTACAAGCTTTGGAGAGTTTACGCGCTAACCCCTCGGCATTATTCAAGGCATCCCAAGATCCCTTGGCAATCACATGGAATCGACTTCAAGCCGCCCAAAAAGCGCATCAGAAGGGAGATTTTTCAACCGCAAGTGAACTCGCCGTCAGTGCTTATCTGGACGGTTTTGAACTGATTGAAAACAGCCTCGATGCGCATGACAAAGCACTGCGCCAATCCATCGAGTCCAACATGATGGCACTACGACAATTGACCAGCCGCCCCGACGTAAACGGAGAATTGGGTGCGCTAATGGCGGAGACGCGGCATTTGTTGGATGACGCACAACGTTTGTTATCAGAGTCCACCTTGTCCGAAGGAGCTTTATTCACTGCTAGTCTGGTCTTATTGTTGCGCGAAGGCCTGGAGGCATTGCTGGTTATCATTGCCTTAACGACGGTTTTGATAAGAACCGGGCGTCGGGATGCGCTTAAATATGTCCACATAGGCTGGATTGCGGCATTACTTGCCGGTGGTGCCACCTGGATCGCCGCTCAATCGTTGATCACGATCAGTGGTGCCAATCGTGAAATCATGGAGGGAATTGCCGCTTTATTGGCCGCGTTGGTACTGCTCTATGTTGGGATCTGGATGCATAGCAAAACCCAGGCTGCACAATGGCAAGCCTACATTCAGCAACATGTCGATACCCAACTTAAGTCTGGCACCTTGTGGGGGCTGGTGGCGTTGGCATTTGTGGCGGTTTACCGGGAGGTGTTTGAAACCGTATTATTTTATCAATCGCTGTTAACGCAGGCGGTATCAACCCAATATTCTTCTGTTGGTGGTGGCTTTGCGCTCGGTTTGTTGCTGTTAGCCATATTGGCGTGGGTGTTGATTCGCTTTTCCGTCAAGCTGCCGATCGCCAAATTCTTTTCAGCCACCACCTACTTGCTGCTAGCGCTCGCATTTGTCCTGATGGGCAAAGCTGTGTCGGCATTACAGGAGGCGGCCATCATCGGTATGACGCCATTACCTGTGAGTTTTGAGATTGACTGGATTGGCGTCAAATCCACCTGGCAAGGCGTGCTTGCGCAACTTTCGGTACTTCTGGTTTACCTGGTATTTTTAATACTATCCAAATCAAAACGCGCAACATCACCGCCGATAACACAGGCGTCCGATTTCAAGCGCGTAAGTGTTACCGCTTCTGATGCTGATTAGTGGTTAACGTTTGCAAGATGCCGCACTGTTCGATCGTCCTTTCACTGGAGCAGCTGCGGCGAAGTACTTTCAAATGCTCGCGCAGCTGAACCAGCTCCTGAATGCGCGTTTCCACTTGTTGAATGTGCGTATCCATCATGCGATTGACTTGATCACATTGCGCACCCGGTGAGCGTTTTAATGTGAGTAGCTGGCGGATCTCGGACAAACTGAGATCCAGGTTACGGCAGAGCTTGATAAATAGCAGCTGTTCGACAGCAGCTTCATCGTAAAGTCGAAAATTGCCGTCACTACGCTGTGTCGTGCACAGCAACTGTTCTTTTTCATAGTAACGGATAGTTTGCACCGAGCAATCCGTCTTTTTTGCCAGCTCGCCAATCTTCATTTATTCAATCTCTGTGCTTGACTCTATAGTAACTATAGAGTTTAAACTGCCCACCTTGGATAGAACAAGGGTTTTTTATGACGACCACATGCGGTGGCAATTGCCAAAATAACGCGACGGAGAACACTCCCCAAATTGCCGAAGTACACGACGCTTCTCATGGCGGCTTTGTTAGTGAGTATCATGTCCCCAAGATGGACTGTCCTTCAGAGGAAGGCATGATCCGTATGGCGTTGGACAGTGTGCATCCTAAAGTCACATTGGAATTCGATACCCCCAAGCGCAAGGTGAGTGTCTACCATGGTGATAACGCTGACCTTATTAAAAAAAGAATGCAATCAGTCGGTCTAGGCGCGAGACTTGTCAGTACAATGCCCGTCGCCAGCGAGTCCATCGCCCGTGCGCAGGCGTCTGCAAAACAGGAGGCAGAAAGAGAAGCTGGCATTCTCAAGTGGCTACTGGCAATCAATGGCATCATGTTTGTCATTGAAATTACTGTCGGCTGGTGGGCGCAATCCACTGGTTTGATTGCGGACTCCCTGGATATGTTTGCTGATGCCGCCGTCTACGGCGTGGCGCTGTATGCCGTAGGGCACAGTGTGCGGATGAAGTTGCGTGCAGCCCATTTTTCCGGTTGGCTTCAGATCATTCTCGCCTTGGGCGCTTTGGGCGAGGTGGTAAGGCGATTTGTATTGGGTAGTGAACCGGTTTCCACTTTGATGATGAGCTTCGGGCTTGTTGCCTTGGCGGCCAATGTGACCTGTCTGCTGTTGATTGCCAAAAGCCGGGATAGCGGCGCCCATATGAAAGCCAGCTGGATTTTCTCCGCCAATGACGTGATTGCCAATCTAGGGGTGATCCTTGCCGGTGGATTGGTGGCCTGGACGGGCTCACGTTATCCAGACTTGGTGATTGGCCTTATCATCGGTTTGATTGTGTTGAATGGTGCGCGCCGTATCTTGCAGCTCAAGTCCTGAGCCGAGCACAATATGAACAACAAGCAATGGTCTTTTTTTGATAACTCGCCAATAAAAATCCTCGACCTGGCTCGCTTTGATAAGCGGATAACAGGTAAACGAAAGGCGCTGGGACAATCGGGGATTGAATCCGTAATCAAGGGTGGACTGCTTCGCAGTTTATTCCATTTCATTGGGGTTATGTTCGGTTTATGAGTCGAAAAGCACTGTCTTATCTGCTGTTACTCTTGATTGCACTGCAATCAGTGACAGCTATGGCTGACGTGCATCCCATTAATTATTCGGATACAGCCCCTTATTCCTCTGATTTCATCGATGGCTCATCATCGGGAGTACTGGATAGCTCGACCGCTACTGATCCCACTGATCAGAATATGTCCACTGACTGCCTGTTTCATTGCCATCACCATGGCTGCCATTGCCATGTCTATTTATCCGGTAACCTGACTCACCCAAACTTTTTGCATAAACATTCGTTGCATAACGACTCTCAAGCCCTCATTCCCGAGGCCCCATCCTCGTCGCTGTACCGCCCTCCAATCGCCTGATTTTACCGATTATGTTTTTTCTGTGTTGCCGTTATCGTTGCAACGCGCGGTTTGAATTATCTTAAATAAGTAGGATCTACCATATGCTATCAATACGTACTGCGCCGGGTTCTGGCGCTTTTGGGCGGAGGAATATCAAAAGCCGCTGCATTCTGTTCAGTTTATTATTTTTTATTTCTTCGTCGGGGCTTAACGCCGCACCTGGGGACTCAACGATCACGCTGACCAATGCGGTGCAGCGCGCCTTGTCACAAAACCCGTCTTTAAAAGTTTTTCCCTACCGCTACGCAGCCCTTCAAGGGCAGGCCGAAACAGCCGGGTTAAGACCGGCGTATGAGCTGGGATTTGACGCTGAAAATGTCGGGGGCACTGGGGACTTCAGCGGCGCAGGTGGTGCTGAACTCACCATTGCGCTGTCTTCGGTCATCGAAATGGGGGATAAGCGCGCGGCACGGCAAGGCGTAATCTCCCACAGTCGGTCGGTGCTCAATGCCAGCCGACAGGTGGAATCCTTGGCCTTATTGGGCGAAGTCACCCGCCGTTACGTCGATGTGCTAGCAGCACAGGAGCAGGTCACCCTGGCTGGCGAGGCCGCCCAATTGGCGAGCGAGAGCTTACGCATTGTGAAAAAGCGGGCTACGGCGGGAGCGACACCCGAGGCGGAAGTCAAACGGGCACAGGCCGCTGCCGAGCAAGCGAAGCTCGCTTTGCTTTCGGAGCAGCAACGGCTTGCTTATTTGAAAGTGTCGTTGTCTGCCCTGTGGGGGGTAACCTCACCGGACTTTGACAAAGTGGAAGGTGATCTATTCCAGTTTGGCGAGGACGTGGCATTCGACCTGTTGTACGCCAAAGTTGAAAAAAATCCTGCGATAGAAGTATTCGCAGCAGAGTCCCGCCTCAAAGAAGCAGAAATACGCCTTGCTCAAACCCAATCCAGTGCCGATATCAGTTGGTCGGTGGGGGTTCGTCGCTTGCAGGAGACCGATGACACCGCATTGGTAGCGGGTTTCAGCATGCCGTTGTTTTCCGGCAAGCGAAATGTCGGCGCCGTTTCGACCGCGTTGGCCGAAAAGAATCAGGTGTTGGCAGAGCGCGATGTAATGCTGCTGGATCTACACACGCAACTGTTCCGGGCTTTTCACAACCGCAAACAAGCCATTGTCGCGGTCAAGGCGCTACGTACCGCGATCATTCCCGCCCTTGAGCAGGCCCTGGTAGAAACACAGGCGGCCTATCAACGCGGTCGCTACGGGTATCTCGACTATGTCAGCGCGCGGCAGGAATTATTGAGCGCCAGGCGCACCCAGATCGAAGCGGCCGCAGCAGCCTTAACCTATGGTGCAGAAATTGAGCAGCTAACAGCAGAGCCCTTGGCCTTGACGCAGTATGGCGAAGACAACACATTCTCAGGAACCCCACAATGAAATCAAATACCCAATTAAAAAAATCAATTGTCCATCTACTTACGTGTTGCTTCGCGATCACCCTGTTGTCCGGACAAACTTTCGCCGAGACGGGTCACGGAGAAGAGGAAGAGCACGGTGAAGAAGGCCACGTCGAGCTGACCCAGGAGCAGATAAAACATGCCGGCATTACGCTGGCAACCGTTACCTCGGGCACCATCCGCGATGTTTTGCCAGTATATGGCGTCGTCGCCACCAACGCAGAGCGTGTACAGTCGGTAACGGCACGCTTCGACGGCGTTATTCGGGAAGTTAAAAAAAGTGTTGGTGATCCGGTTCGTAAGGGCGAAACCCTGTTGACCGTAGAAGCGAATGAAAGCCTGAAAACCTATTCGATAGTCTCTGCACTCAATGGCGTTATTACCCAGCGCCACGCTAACCCTGGCGAGCAAGCCAGCGATACCCCGCTGTTGGTAGTGCAGGATTTCTCCACGGTCTGGGTAGAGCTGTCGATTTTTCCCAAGGATGTTGCCCAGGTTGAACTAGGCCAGCAGGTTCGCATTCTCAGCCTCGATTCAAGCCGAATTGCGGAGGGAAATATCATCTATATTGCGCCGCTTGGGCAGGATGGCAACCAGGCCATTATGGCGCGCGTTTTGATCGACAACCCGAATGGCACCTGGAAGCCTGGCCTCTTTGTCAACGCGCAAATCACCCGCGCCGAAATAGCCGCTCCAATGGTGATCCGCAACGAAGCCTTGCAAATCGTCGAGGATAACCCTGTCGTTTTTGTTCGGGGTGAGGAAGGTTTTGAAGCACGTACAGTGACTTTGGGGCGAACCGACGGTGAGCTAACCGAAGTGGTGGCAGGTCTGTCCGCAGATGAAGTGTATGTCAGCAAAAACAGTTTTATTTTGAAAGCGGAATTGGGTAAAGGGGAGGTTGGCGATGATGATTAATAGCTCCCTGAAAGACATTCTGGATTCCATCGGCCGGAGCAGCATTCTATCGCCGCTCAACGAAGGAGTGTGTGATGATCGATAAACTCATTCAATTTTCCATCGCACGCCGCTGGCTGGTGATGTTTCTGGTGCTGGTAACGGGCGCCCTGGGTGTCTGGAACTATCAGCAGCTACCCATTGACGCGGTACCCGATATCACCAATGTCCAGGTGCAAATCAATACAGAAGCCCCAGGCTACTCACCGCTGGAAGTGGAGCAACGCATTACCTACCTGGTAGAACTGGCGATCACGGGGTTGCCCTATGTTGAGAGTACCCGTTCGATATCACGCTATGCCCTGTCTCAAGTGACCGTGGTGTTTGAAAAAGGCACGGACATCTATTTCGCCCGCAACCTGATCAACGAACGATTACAGCAGGCGAAAAGCGAGATGCCTGCGGGGATCGAACCGGTTATGGGACCCGTTGCCACAGGTCTCGGTGAAATCTTTCACTATGCGGTGCATGCAAAACCGGGCGCCTTGCAAGAAAACGGTGAGCCGTATGATGCGACGGCCTTACGCACCTTGCAGGATTGGGTGATCCGTCCCCAGTTGCGTCTGGTTCCTGGCGTCACCGAAGTCAATACCATTGGCGGTTTCGAAAAGCAGTTCCACATTACCCCTGAGCCTGCAAAGCTGCTGGCCTACCAGCTCAGCTTCGACGATCTGGTGGCGGCATTGGAGAAAAACAACGCCAACATCGGTGCCGGATATATCGAAAAAAATGGCGAACAATACCTGATTCGTGCCCCCGGACAGGTAGCTGACATCCCGGCGATCGAAAAAATCATCGTCGCACGTCGTGACGGCCTACCCATAACCGTGGCTGACGTGGCCGAGGTTGGATTTGGTAAGGAACTTCGCACCGGTGCTGCGACACTCGACGGTGAGGAGACAGTACTGGGTACCGCCGTTATGCTGCTGGGCGGCAACAGCCGGACGGTTTCCCAGGCGGTGTCGGCCAAGTTACTGGAGATCAATAAAACGCTGCCTGAAGGCGTGATTGCCGAGCCGGTTTATAACCGTACGGTGCTGGTCGATAAAACCATTGCCACGGTACAAGCCAACCTGGCCGAAGGCGCGATATTGGTTGTTGTCGTGCTCCTGGTCATGCTGGGCAATGTCCGGGCGGCCTTGCTTACCGCAATGGTGATCCCTTTATCCATGTTAATGTTGATGACAGGCATGGTGCAAACCAAGGTCAGTGCCAATCTGATGAGTTTGGGTGCGCTCGATTTTGGCTTGATTGTGGATGGCGCGGTGATCATTGTCGAAAACTGCATTTTGCGCCTGGCCGGACGCCAGCACCACCTTGGGCGCACCTTAAAGCTGGACGAACGTTTTCAAACGGTGTTTGCGGCCACCCGCGAGGTATTTACACCAAGTCTGATCAGCGTATTGGTAGTGATTCTGGTGAACTTACCCATCCTGGCGCTAACCGGCGTGGAAGGCAAAATGTTTACGCCCATGGCCATGGCGGTAATCATGGCCTTGCTGTCTGCGTTGGTGCTGTCACTCACCTTCGTCCCTGCCGCCGTGGCGCTGTTTATGACGGGGCATATCGAGGAGAAGGACAATTTTATTGTTCGCCACTCCAAACGGTTTTACGCCCCGGTTTTGGCGTGGGCACTCAAATTTCGCGTACTCGTATTGTCTGCGGCCCTGATCTTTGTGGTTTTGGTCGGCGCACTGGCAACGCGGATGGGTACGGAATTTATCCCGAATCTGGATGAGGGCGATATTGCCATCCAGGCGCTGCGAATACCGGGTACCAGTCTCACTCAATCTCTGGATATGCAGTTTCAATTGGAAAAAGCGGTGCTGGAAATCCCTGAAGTTAAAACCTACTTCTCGCGCGTCGGCACGGCCGAAGTCGCCAGCGATCCCATGGGGCCGAACATTTCCGATGGTTATGTCATGCTCAAGGATCACAGTGAATGGCCCGATCCCGATAAAACCAAAGCGCAGCTGTTGGAAGAAATTGGTGAGAAACTGTCGTTGTTGCCGGGAAATGCCTATGAGATCAGCCAGCCGATCCAACTTCGCTTCAACGAGTTGATTTCAGGTGTGCGTTCCGATCTCGGGATCAAGGTGTTTGGTGACGATTTGACGCAACTGCTTAAATCGGGCGGCGAAATCGCGGCGGTATTGAACGGTATTGAGGGCGCCGAAGAGGTTAAGGTCGAGCAGGTGTCCGGCTTGCCTATTCTGTCCATTAATGCCGACCGTTCAGCCATGTATCGTTATGGCTTGAATGTCGCCGATGTGCAGGACGTAGTTGCCGCCGCCACGGGTGGTGAAGAGGCCGGCCTGATCTTTGAGGGCGACCAGCGGTTTTCGATAGTGGTGCGAGTGGCCGAGGGCATAAGGGGCGACTTGCGCGCGTTGGAACGTTTGCCGATACCGCTGCCAGAGGGCGGCTACGTACCGCTGCGGGAAGTGGCCAGTCTCACGCTGGCCCCTGGACCTAATCAGATCTCTCGCGAAAACGGCAAGCGGCGACTGGTTGTCAGCGCGAACGTTCGCGGTCGTGATTTGGGTGGTTTTGTGGCTGAAGTTCAGGGCAAAGTTGCGCAGCAGGTGAAATTGCCGCCCGGCTATTGGCTGGAGTATGGAGGCACCTTTGAGCAACTGCAATCGGCCTCGCAGCGGTTAAGCCTGCTTGTCCCCGTCACTTTGGTGATGATTTTTGCACTGTTGATGATGACCTTTGGCTCAGCAAAAGATGCGGCATTGGTCTTTAGTGGCGTACCGCTGGCGCTGACCGGTGGCGTTATCGCCTTGTGGTTACGGGACATCCCCCTCTCGATTACCGCCGGTGTTGGGTTTATTACTTTATGCGGTGTATCGGTACTGACCGGGGTCATGATGGTGTCGGCCTTTCGGGATGAGCTCAATCGCGGTGAATCCGTCGAGCAGGCGATTCTGGGCGGCGCCATGTTGAGATTGCGGCCGATATTGATGGTCGCTCTGGTGGCCGCATTAGGTTTCCTGCCGATGGCACTCAATACCAGCACCGGGGCGGAAGTTCAGCGGCCACTGGCCACGGTAGTCATCGGCGGCATTATCTCATCCACGTTACTCACTCTATTGGTACTTCCCGGCCTTTATCGACTGGCTTGGCGAAAGCCAAAAGAGATTGATGACAACGGCGATCCGATCGCTCAGTGACACCCTCAGGATCGCGGCACCCAACCGATTGTCGCGATCCATCCAACAGCAATGACGACACTTTTTTGGAGTATTCACATGAAACAAATTACCGCTTTTATACATCACGTTCGGTCCGCTGATGTCATCGACGACTGCGTGACGCGGGTTACAAAAACCTATCGCTACTCGACATCAAGGGTACTTTGAAGCCCCTCGGGGAGCGGTAATTGGCCTATTCTGCCGAAGCTGGCGTGGTTATCTCAGAAGTACAAATCTCTGGTCTGTGATGACAATCAGGTGGATGAGGTGACGGCTATCATACGCAAAACCGGGAAAATCGGACCCAACATATCCGGTTGGGTATACGTCACCCCTGTCGAGCAAGCGCTACCGATTGGAGGAAAAGAAAATTAACTTCATGGCGAACTCTAACCCGACAAACACCTTTTGTGGTTGGCTGTGTCTTTCCGGTTTGATATTACTGATGGACCAGGCGAGTAAGTATGCCGTTGAGCGTACGATAGAGTACGGTGAGCGCGTGGAGATTAACTCAATTCTTAATATCGTACACATGATGAATCCTGGGGCTGCATTCAGCTTGCTAGCTGATGCTGGTGGCTGGCAACGCTATTTCTTTATTGCATTAGCCTCTGGCGTATCGGTTTGGTTGGTTTGGACAATGCGGCGGCGTCCAACCCGGCTTGAAGCGGCGAGCTATTCGATGCTGCTTGGTGGTGCATTGGGCAACCTGGTTGATCGTGTATGGCGTGGATCGGTAGTGGACTTTCTTGATTTTCACTGGAGCTATTCTCATTGGCCAGCATTCAATCTGGCTGATACAGCGATATTCATAGGGGTATGTATTTTTATTGTGAATACCATAGGTAGTAGGAATCATCAAGTTCATGATGAAGGCGATAACAGCGACCATGAAAACAACAAAGGAATGAGGTAAGTGGAGAACACGCTCCCGCTGTGGCATGTGGAGCGTGTTCTCGGATTTATCAATTACTAAATAACCTCATGTCTTGTCCCGTCGAAAAGGCTGCATCAACTGTTGCCAATAGTCAGCTGGATAATTCGGCGTTGAAGCGATACCAAGATCTTTAGTACCGATCGTTCGTTCAGAGTCAAAATAAGCCGTTCCCAACAAGCGATCCGTCAAGGTGGTAAAAAGCCCGAAGTTCACATCGCCTTCTTCTGCCGTATTTAAGTGGTGGAAACGATGCACCGCGTTGATTGCGAGAACCCTCCTCAGCGGTCCAGTAAAATACGCCACGTTCGAGTGCTGCAATAGTAACTGAAGCACTACTGCAACCACCAACAACATCAGGACATTTTGTGGCACTCCTACAAAGAGCAATGGTGTCGTTCCTGCGACGGTTTCTATCAATTGATGCAATGGATGTTTCATAAGACCATTAAAACCGTATAGCCGTTTTACGCTGTGATGAACGGCATGAAGGCGCCACAGTGAAGAGAGGCGATGACTGGCAAAATGCGCCAGGGTGATGCCAACATCAGAAATGAGGATCGCCAAAAGTAACTGGAAAGCCAGCGGCCACCCGGAAGGCCATATCGGTGCCAAGACCAGCAAGCCACCAAATAACGGGAGTACAGCAACGCCAATAACATTAAGTGACTCGTTCATGAAGGCGTGAAGCAGATCGCGTCGCTGATCTTGTTGCGGTTCATTAAACGCACGATCATAGGGTGTCAGTTTTTCGGTGGCGAAGAGCCTGTAAACCAAATTGTGTAACTGCCCACGACTGAGTAACCTTTTTAAAAGGATGCCATCGTGGGTATGCAATTGGACC
>NZ_JAEDAH010000049.1 GCF_020320395.1 Thalassolituus marinus
GTTCCCCTGGGAGGCAGCAGGCATTGCGGATTTAAAAGTCGTTTATAGAAAACCGATATCTTTAAAACTGTGGGACACTAGTGCCTTTTATAAGGCCTTTTTTTATTTTTACTGACGGTTGATCAGGTCTGAAATTCGCTCTTCGCTGCGTTTCGAAACACTGGTTCCCGGAAATTCGTTAATGATCTTACGGAAGTATGCCATCGCTTTCTTGTTATTGCCCAGTTCGTTATATGGGCTCATGTAAATGAGGCCAAGCTGATACAGTGCTTTGGCACGCATTTCAGCGGACGACGCTTTGTTATCGTACAGAATCAGGTAAACCGTTTCGGCATCGGCAACGCGGCCTTCAGTAATGGCACGTTCGCTCATCGGCGTCAGTTCTGCGTCAAATGGCGTGGTGTCTTTTTTCAGCAGCTTGCTGCGGTCGACCTGTTTCAGTAACTGATCTGCCGTCAGCTGTACCGGCTCTTGCGCACGCTTATCGAGGATAGCGATGTGCTGGTCAATACGTGGTTTCAGACGAGACTGCGGAAACTCCTTGCGGTGTAACTCCAGGAATTCACGGGCTTTCTGATCATCACGGTCATCATTGAAACGGTTCATATACACCAGCGCTATCTGATACAGCGCCAGGGATTTCATGTTATTGCTGTAGTCCGACGCGTTGTACCCTTTAAGATAGGTATTGATGGCGTCAGCAGCTTTACCACGGCTGATAGCCTGTACGGAGTAAGTCAGCATATCCGGCTCATCCTGCAGAGCTGCAGCGGCGCGAACTTTAATATTTTCGTCGTAGCGAGCGAGTTGGTGTCCGCCGGCTTCTGCTACCAATAACGGTGTTGCAGCAGCGCATCCGCCAAGTGCAATGACGGCAACGGCTGTAATAAGCGCTTTGATCATTATCGTATCCCTGATCATTTTAGAATTCTGGTGAGAGCGGCTAGTTTAATGGTGAGGTCAGTCCTTGCCTAGGGGAACTCAGGCCAGAAGCAGGCTTTTAAGGCCTGTTCTGGCTGATGCAGGTCATGTCAGAGCATGAACGCTGCAAGAACACCAATAGCACCGCCGAGCACGGTGCCAATAGCAGCAGCACCGATGACTGCCTGCTTAAGCGCGATAGCCTGCTGCTTCTGCAGGTCTGATTTAACACTGGCGATACTGGACTCCAGCGTCGTGCGGTTGGTTTTCATAACCGTTACCAGATCATCCGCGTTTTTCTTAACCATGCGGTCAGCAACGGTAATGGCCAGGCGCTGGTTAAGGGTACGGGTTTTCTGGAACAGAGCTTCATCGCTCTGACTTTTCTCAAACTCGTTCTTCCAGCGATCAAACTGCTGATAAATACGGGCCTGGGCAATATCAATCTGCTGCGCCTGCATTGCTTGCAGCTGTTGTGTCGTGGTGTCCAGACCGGCACTGATTTCTGCTTTGGCTTCGGCGATAGCAGCCTTCAGATGTTTCTGTACCAGGCGATCAATTTCAACCAGTGGAATGGCTGCCGGTGTTGCACTGCTGTCGTCATTTGCAGCGGGTTCATCCAGTGCTTCGATAACGGCCATCACGGCTTCATGGCTGGCCGGTTTGGCCAGTACGCCTTCGGCACCATGAGAACGGGCCATATCCTGATATTCGTCACCTTCTTTTGAGGTGTACATAATAGTTGGAATGCCAGCAGTACGAGGATTGGATTTAATCAGCTGTGTCGCTGCCAGCCCGTCCATACCCGGCATCATATGATCCATAAAGATCACATCCGGCTGGCGGCTTTCGAGAAAACTCAGCGCTTCTTCGGCGCTGTCTACAGTTTCAGCCTGAACATTCATTTTGCTCAGCAGGCGCTGCAGCATCATACGAGCGGACTTGGAGTCATCCACTACCAGAGCATTTCGGATCGTCATGATCGGTACTTCCTGAACCTTTACGGAGTCCAATATGGGCAGGAAGGGGTATCAGGTCAATAGTTATAGGCGGCCAACACCTTCATTGTGTGGCAGAATATCGGATCGCGATGGAAAACTGAGGGATACAGCACAATGGTGTCCCGGCTTCAGACTTCAGGTATACCGATGACAGCTACCCCAAATGCAGTGTTGATCAAACGTGCCGCCACGGCGTCAATTTTTACCGCCGTGACGTTATTACTGGCCAAAGTATTTGCCTGGAGTGTCAGTGACTCCTCCAGCGTACTGTCGTCTTTGCTCGATTCACTGATGGATATTGCGGCATCGGTCGTGAACTTCTTTGCCGTGCGATATGCGCTGATGCCTGCGGATGACGATCATCCGTTTGGTCACACCAAGGCTGAGGGGCTGGCTGCCCTTATTCAATCTGCGTTTATTCTGGGTTCGGCCAGTGTTTTACTTTTGCACGTGGTTGATCGCCTGATTCATCCACAGGCGCTTATGGCGCTCGAAGAAAGCATTGCCGTCATGCTGTTTTCTGCGGCAGCCACACTGGCACTGGTGATGTATCAGCGTTGGGTCTACGCCAGAACACACTCGCTGGCAATTAAAGCAGACTCTGCTCATTATTTTGGCGATATCCTCACCAGCTTCGCTGTTGTGGTGGCATTGATAGCCGCTTACTGGGAGCAGTACTGGCTCGACCCGGTGGTTGCGCTGGGGATTGCCGGTGTCCTGCTGTACAGCGTGTACGGCATTATTAAAGATGCACTTGAGGTGCTGATGGATAAAGCGCTGCCGGAAGAGGATGAAAAAGAGCTGCTTAGTCTGATTCAGACCTGTCCCGGGGTAAGGGGAGTACACGATCTGCGTACCCGCCAGGCTGGTGCCATGCAGTTTATTCAGATGCATCTGGAGCTGGATGGCAGTCAGTCACTGAAGTCCGCCCATGATATTGCCGATACGGTTGAGAAAACGGTGCTGAAACGTTTTCCGCGGGCAGAAATTCTTATTCATCAGGATCCGGTATAAGTCATGCGCCCAGGCCTGGGATGGCTGTTACTGATACTGGTACCTTCCGCGCTGGCGATGGAGGCTGAACCTCGCCTGCGCAGCAATGATATTCCTGAATACCGTTTCCCTGAATATTACGCTGAACCGGCGCCACAACAGACAACCGTCTCGCCGGCGATGATTGAACGATCGCGCAGCTGGCTGGCCCAGTATCTCAACCGCTTGTCTGGCAACATTGATTCGTTTTTTGTCGATACGTTTTTCAGTGAAGAGATTACCGACGATGATGTCGATGGCAGTCGGGCGAAAATATCACTCTACACCCGTCGCGTACTGGGGGATCCGGTAGACTATAAGTTCGGTATCAGCGTTAAAGTGGTTCTACCGAATACGAATGAACGCCTGAACCTCCTGCTTGATTCAGAAGATGAGGAAGTGCGTGAATCTGATCCGGTAGAAAGTATCGAGAACGTTGATTACGTCACAGCCCTGCAGTACATCATTGACGAGTCTGATGCCTGGAAGACTAACCTGGACGCCGGTGTGCGCTGGGGAGTACCACCTGATCCGTTTATTCGTTTTCGCGCACGTCGCTACGTTTATCTGTCGGAATGGGAACTGCGCGCAACGCAGAGCATCTATTACTTTACCCAGGCTGGCTGGGGTGAAGATACGCGATTGCGAGTCGACTTTCCGTTTAATATTGAGAAGCTCTTTCGCGTCAATATGAAAGCGGGTTATCAGAAAAATGATGGCTATTTTACTTTGTCTTACGATGCCGGGTTGTATCACGAGTTAAGCAGAACGCGAGCGTTGGCTTTTGTGGCCGGAGCGCAGGGTGATACACAGAATGATGCCTCATTTTATTCATATTCTGCCGGCGTACGCTATCGCCAGCTGGTCTACAGCGACTGGGTTTATGCAGAAATTGCTCCCGAGTTTCTCTGGGATCGGGAAAAAGATTACGAGACAACGCCGGTGCTGATGTTCCGGCTTGAGTCCGTCATCGCTCACGACTGAAGCGTCACTGGTTGACCAGGCGGAAGGTGAGATTTATTCGCGGTGTGGTAACACGGGCCCGTGCAGGTAGTGCATGTTGCCAGCGCGATTGCATTCCGGCTTTCATCCATAACAGCGAACCGTCGGTCAGGGCGACCTGGCTATGTTGCCTTGATGCTCCCTTAGGACGCAGGGCAAAGTCCCGGCAGGCGCCTAACGACAGCGACAGAATCTGTGGCTGCTCACCCAGCTCGGTTTCATCGTCGGCGTGCCAGCCCATTTTGTCCTGTCCATTGCGATAAAGGTTAGCCAGTACGGAGTTCAGTGGCAGACCTGTCATTGTCTGCAATTCGTCCTTCAGTTGTTTTAGTTCCGCAGTCCAGGGCAGGGGTGTCAGAGTTTCTCCGGAATAGCGATAGCCTGCATCCGGGTCACCGTACCAGGCCTGAAGACGGGGAATTAGGTGCCGTTTACCGTACAGGGTGACATAGCCCTGTTGCCAGAGAATGGAATTGAGAAGCTGATGAAATAAGGCAGGGCTGTCGGCGACACAGGCTGAATACAGCATCAGGTCGCCATCCAGCAAAGGCTGGCCGGTGCTTAAAGCATCCGGCCTGAGCAGTGACTTACTGTTCAAAGAAGCCTTCGAACAGCGGCGAGGTCAGGTAACGCTCACCGGAGTCTGGCAGCACGACGACGATTTTCTTATCTGCGTATTCCGGCTCTTTCGCCAGACGCAGTGCTGCGGTAATGGCGGCACCACAGGAGATACCGGCCAGAATACCTTCTTTCGACATCAGTTCATGAGCCATGGCCATGGCTTCTTCGTTACTGACCTGTTCTACGCGGTCAAGCACACTCAGATCCAGGTTGCCCGGAATAAAGTTAGCGCCAATGCCCTGAATTTTGTGCGGCCCCGGAGTCAGGTCTTCACCCGCCAGTTTCTGGCTGATAATCGGAGAGGCGGACGGCTCAACTGCGACAGCGGTAATGGCTTTCTGTGATTTCAGGTAGCGTGCAACGCCACTGATGGTACCGCCGGTACCGACACCTGCGACGATCACATCCACTTCACCATCGGTATCGCGCCAGATTTCCGGCCCGGTGGTTTTTTCGTGAATCGCCGGGTTGGCCGGGTTATTGAACTGTTGCAGCATGATTCGCTGCTGCGGAGCTTCGGCGACCAGTGCTTCAGCTGCATCGACTGCGCCTTTCATGCCTTTCGGCCCTTCAGTCAGTACCAGATTTGCGCCCAGCGCCTTCATGACCTTACGACGCTCAACGCTCATGGTTTCTGGCATGGTCAGAGTGACCTTGTAACCACGGGCCGCCGCTACGAAGGAAAGAGCGATCCCGGTATTACCACTGGTTGGCTCAACGATTTCCATGCCGGGCTTGAGCAGACCGTCCTGTTCTGCCTGCCAGATCATGTTGGCGCCGATGCGGCATTTTACCGAGTGCGCCGGGTTACGGTTTTCCAGCTTGGCATAGATGGCCGGATGGTCGGTGATGTGGCGAATACGCACCAGCGGGGTATTACCAATGGACTGGCTGATATCTTCGTAGACTTTCATTCGTACCTCTTAAAATCCGACGCCTGCGGATATTGTCTGCAATTGGCTTTGATGTTCTATTGAAACTGAGTTGCGACAGACGTAACGTGTTTGTAAGCAGTTGGTTTGATCCACCGGATGATCAAAGGGAGATCCAGTGTCGCATATCAGTAGTCTGCAGGATCACGACACCTTAAAGCGAGTAGAAGACCAGATCAATATACTATCTGGAATTCTTGAGCAGGGCAGAAAGCAGCTGAGATTTCCCGGCCGCCTGGAAAGCAAATACATTGACCAGCGTAATCAGCGTTTTATGGAAATTGATCATAAAATGCTCATTGCCGGGTTGGTATTTTATCTTGGTTTTTCCTGGACCGATTTTTATCTCGGGGCGGAAAATGGCCCGCTGATTTTTTCACTGCGGGTTGTTATCACTGCTCTGGCCTTTCTGTTCGTGTTCTGGATTCCACGCAGTCAGTATTCACGCCATATGGTCACCATCGCCGCACTGGGAATTTTTGCCATCGGCTTTTCTGTGATTGGTTTTATCTGGCTGATTCCCGGCGAGATGAAGTACGCCTACCACCTGGGCCTTATCCCCATACAGATATTCACCATGGTGGTATTAAGGCTCAGCTATCGCTCGGTTCTGGTCGTGTCGGTAGCTATTCTTGCCTGCTATATCGTGTCGTTGTTACTCAGCCATCAGACAGTCTCTGATCCGGAGCTGCAGCGACTGATCAGCATTTTTATTCCAATGTTTATTATGTTCTGGGCGCTACTGATCGTCATGGGCAGTTATATGGCCTTTATGATGGAGTCTTCCGCGCGCAGTGACTTCATGAAGAACCGTCTGCTGGCTCTGGAGGCCGAACGTCTGCAGTATCTCAGTGGCCGTCTGCATGTATTGTCGACCACTGACAGCCTGACTGGCATCGCCAATCGTCGTTTCCTCGAAGAGAGCCTGGATACTGAATGGCGTCGGGCCAAGCGATCCTCCATGCCACTGTCGCTGGTCATGGTCGATATCGACAAGTTCAAGGATTATAACGACCTTTATGGTCACCAGAAGGGTGATGAATGTCTGCGTACGCTGGCAAATAAAATGGCGCAGTACTGTAACCGCCCTGCAGATCTGTGTGCCCGTTATGGGGGTGAAGAGTTTGTAATGTTGCTACCGGAGACCAGTCGTGCCGACGCTGTCTGGATTGTTGAAAAGATGCGTTCGGCCATCGAGGGGATGGCCATCACTCATGAGGCCGCTGACTCAGGGCTGGTGACTATAAGCGCTGGTGTCGCCAGTGTTATTCCTGACGACAGTTGCACGTCTGATCAGTTGCTGAGCCAGGCTGACCGGTTATTGTACGAAGCAAAAGCGCAGGGACGTAACCGGGTTTGCGGTTGAATCAGCCCTTCTGAATAAGGGCGTCCAGCTGGGCGTCCTTCTTTTCCCATAGCTCATGCACCCACTGCTGAAAACGACTGCGGTAGTCTGCATCGTTTTCGTAATCCCCGTTGCGCAGATCCTGTGGAATTGGCAGCTCTTCAACCAGAACGGTACAGCGTGGCATCTTGCCCTGCATAAACTCCCAGAATGTTGGTACGAAATCCGGGTAGTGAATGGTTACATCCAGCACAGAACTGAACTGCTCGCCCATCGCGCTCATGGCAAATGCCATACCGCCCGCTTTGGGTTTCAGCAGATGCTTGTATGGTGACTGTTGCTTATCGTGCTTGGCCTGCTCAAAGCGTGTTCCTTCAAGAAAGTTCATCACGCTGGTTGGCAGCGTACGGAATTTTTCACAGGCTTTGCGCGTGGTTTCCAGGTCCTGGCCTTTCTTTTCCGGGTACTTTTCCAGATACGCTTTTGAATAACGTTTCATAAACGGAAAATCCAGTGCCCACCAGGCAGCCCCCATCACAGGTACCTTGATCAGTTCCTGCTTCAGGAAAAATTTCAGCAGTGGAATGCGACGATTCAGGCTGTGTTGCAGCACCAGAATATCGACCCAGCTCTGATGATTACTGATAACGAAATACCAGCCTTTGGAATCCAGGTTCGGCGGTAGCTGAATATCCCAGTCCATTTTCTGGGTCAGATGCATCCAGCCGGAGTTGCAGCTGATCCAGCTGTTGGCGATGGCATTCAGAATTCGTGTAATTCCGCTGCGCACAGCCGGTACCGGAATGATGATTTTCAGCAGTGTGAAAGCGAACAGCAACAGGCACCAGAACAGGACATTAGTCACCAGCAGAACTGCAGCTACGCTGCCGCGAATTAAAGGAAGCATCAGTTTTTATTAACCTTTTTCTGATCTGATTGAATAGCGGTCAGCGCGATAGTGTAAACGATATCCTCTACAAGAGCGCCCCGGGACAGGTCGTTAACCGGCTTGGCTAAGCCCTGCAGCATCGGTCCGATACTGATCACGTGCGCACTACGCTGAACAGCTTTATAGGTTGTGTTACCTGTGTTCAGATCCGGGAAGATCAGAACGGTCGCCTGTCCTGCGACCGGGCTGTCCGGTGCTTTACTGCGAGCGACGCTGGCCGTGGTGGCTGCATCGTACTGCAGCGGGCCATCAATGGTCAGGTCCGGACGTGCCTCTCTGACCAGTTGTGTTGCCTGTCGGACCTTCTCAACATCGGCACCAGCGCCAGAGGTACCCGTGCTGTAACTAAGCAAGGCAATGCGTGCCGGAATGCCCATTGCCAGTGCTGACTCGGCACTCTGAATGGCAATGTCAGCCAGCTCTTCGGCGTTGGGGTCCGGGTTAACCGCGCAATCGCCATAGACCAGTACCTGATCCGGCAGTCCCATAAAAAAGACCGACGAAACCAGCTTTGCACCTGGCGCCGTTTTAATCAGTTGCAGGGCAGGGCGAATGGTATTCGCGGTGGTATGAATCGCGCCGGACACCAGACCGTCGACCTCATCCTGTGCCAGCATCATAGTACCCAGCACAACATTGTCTTCCAGCTGGGCCAGCGCCATAGGCTCGGTGAGGTTTTTGTGTTTGCGCAGCTCAACCATGCCTTCAACGTATTGCTCACGCACGGTCGGCGGGTTGATGATCTGCAGACCTTCCGGTAACTCAACTTCCTGTGCCTGAGCGATTTGCTGAATACGTTCAGGGTCGCCCAGCAGAACACACTGGGCTATACCGCGCTGCTGACAAATAGCGGCAGCTTCAATGGTGCGCGGCTCTTCACCTTCAGGCAGGACTATGCGTTTCTGTGCTGCGCGGGCTTTGGCAACGATCTGATAGCGGAAGGCTGCCGGACTCAGGCGGGTAGCATGGGGCTGGCCGAGTTGTTCCATCAGAATATTCATATTCAGATGCTCAGACACACACTCCATGATGTTGTGTACGCGGTCGACATCATCCACCGATACCTGAGTATCCATACGGGTCAGCTGTTGTGCGGTGGTAAAGGTGTCGTGGTCGGTCATCAGCACCGGAACACCGGTCTGCAGTGCGGCGCGACATAAATTAATAATGTTCTCACCCGGCATCATGCCACTGGTCAGCAGCATGCCGGCCAGACGAGTACCGTTGGTGGCGGCAATTGCCGCGGCGACCATGACGTCATCGCGATCTCCCGGAGTAACCAGTAAGGTACCGGGGCGCAGGACATCAACCATATTGCCCAGTGAGCGGGCGCACAGTGCGACGCGCAAGACGCGTCGGCTTTCCATTTCTCCCGGATGCAGCACCCTGGCGTTCAGCGCCCGGCAGACATCCAGCATGCGTGGGCTGACCAGTTCCGACTTCCATGGAATAACTCCCAGTATCGGGCAGCGTGGCAGCGACAGCTTCCAGAAAGGCTCGCAGTGTTCAGTGGTATTCTGTTCCACGACCTGAGCCTGTTCGCCAGAGGGAATATGCTGATCTTCGACCGCATGGCCGGCTTTGTTGATGATGCAGCCGAGCAGACTGGCCTGCTCCCCACCGAAGATACCGGTTTGCAGTTTCACTTCGGCTTTGACCTGAGCCGGACTGCGGTTCAGACCGTTGGCGACCAGCAATACATCGGCGTTCAGCGCCTTGGCGATTTCGGCATTCAGTTTTGCGGTATAGGGCTCGCTGCGATCAGGTACCAGACCTTCGATCAGTACCACGTCACAATCCCTGGCGACTTCATCGTGCAATGCCACCACATCTTCCAGCACACGGTCGAGCATGCCGTCACTGATGCGCTGCTGTACCAGGTGCAGATGCATCGGATCCGGTGTTTTCAGGTGCAGCACACTACGCACCAGATGGGAGGAGCGTTCGGATGCGGCGTAGTCGGGCGCTACCGGCTTTACGAAGCCAACTTTCAGGCCCTGGGCATCAAGGGCGCGGATCAGGCCCAGACTGATGGTTGTCAGGCCGCTTTCCAGCCCGGTGGGTGCTATCAGAATGTTAATCATCGGTTCTGGCTGCCATCTCAAGAGTGGTTGATCAGAGTGAGGGTATCCTGAGCAATCATGCCTTCCTCGTCCGTAGGAACGACCAGCACCAGTGGTGATCCGGACTGACTGATACGTCCCTGATCGTCACCGTTGCTGTTGTTCAGGTCGTCGTCGAGGCGGAAGTCCATATTGCGCCAGTGGGCAAGAATACGCTGACGAACGGCGGCGGCATGCTCACCGATACCGCCGGTAAATACCACGGCATCAATATTGCGCAGGGACACTGACAAGGCGGCAAAGTGACGCGCCACACGGAAGCAGAAAACATCAATGGCGCGGCGAGCGCCTTCGTGCCCCTCAGCTTCCGCAGCCAGCAGAGTGCGCATGTCATTGCTCAGGCCGGACAGGCCCAGTAGCCCGCTGCGGCGGTTCAGATCGCGCAGCACTTCGTGGGTGTCCATCCCCCGCGCCTGTTCAATATGTTCAACCAGACCCGGGTCTATGTCGCCACAACGGGAGCCCATCACCAGACCTTCCAGTGGCGTAAGGCCCATGGTGGTGTCGACGGACTGTCCTGCGCGTACCGCACAGGCGCTGCAGCCGTTGCCAAGATGCGCGATCAGCAGGTTAAGATCCTCGGCCGGTTGTTGCAGCCGACGGCTGACTTCAGTGCTTATGTAGCGGTAGCTGGTGCCGTGGAAGCCGTAGCGGCGTACGCCGTTTTCTTCGTACCAGGCGTAAGGCACACCATACAGATAGGTTGATTCCGCCAGGCTTTGATGGAAGGCCGTATCGAATACTGCGACCTGAGGGACGCCGGGAAACATATCTGCGCACAGACGGATGCCGAGCAGGTTGATCGGGTTGTGCAGAGGTGCCAGTGGGTTCAGTGTTTCCAGCTGTGCGAAATTACTGTCGTCGATAATGGTACTCTGGTGAAACAGTTCGCCACCGTGAACCACCCGGTGACCGATGCCTGCGAGGTCGCTGATGTGTTCGCGGGTGTATTCAATAAATGCAGACAGAGCATGTTGATGATCGGCACCGTTGTCCAGAGACAGGTCGCCAGCTCCCACGCCTTTGACGATGAGGACGGGAGATTCTTCTCCCAGGCGCTCGGCCAGAGCCGTGAGTTTCGGGGTAGTCAGATCATTGGCGTCATACAGCGCGAATTTGATGGACGAACTTCCGCAATTGATCACCAGCAGAGATTTACTCACAGTCTTTTCCTTGTGTTGTATCAGGCAGCCTCAGGTTGCTTAAGGGTGCCCTCCAGACGTTGCAATACGGTGTAAACAGCGCGACTTGCCGGTTCGGGTAATTCCCCGAGAGCAAATTTCAGAGCGCAGATAAAATCATCGCCAGCCTGATCGCAGCGTAATACCACGGCTGGAATAGCCTGCAGGCGATGATCGGAATTGGCGAGATTAATCAGCAGACGCTTGCCCGGCTTCAGCTTGTTGGCTGTCAGTATGCCCATACCACCGATAGCGAAGTTTCTGGCCTGTGCTGCGAAAGGTCGTGACGGTCGCCCCAGCCAGTTAAGACTGCGTACCTCAATGGTCAGCGGTGACGCGTTGTAACGCTGACGGAAACGACGTTCATTGGCCTGCATTTAACCTCCGCTGGCGGATGCTTCTGCCGCACTTTGTGATTGCAGCGGTTGATCGAACCGCCCCATCTTATTAAAACGGATCATATTACTGATCTCGTCAATATACTCCTGTCCGCGTTCTGAATAACTCTCCAGACCCGGAACCAGCTCAAGGCCAGAGACACGGCCGTCTTCCTCCAGCGACTTAACCCGCAGGTTACGCAGTTCGAGGTACTGTGGATGGCTGTTCAGGTTGCGAATATAGCTTTCAACGGAAGCGAGAGGCGTACGGAAGCGGCGTACTTCGTGTCGCTGGCCATCTCCACGCCCTTCAGGAATCAGCCCACAGCCCTTGGTGAAGCACCACTGACCAAACAGATTATTACCTTCAATGGCAAAGCGTGACGTTCCCCAGCCGGATTCGTTAGCAGCCTGTGCAATAACCAGTGACGCGGGAATCCGGTTTACCCGGCGCAGCAGCAGGTCTTTCTGCTCATCCTCTTCACTGGTATTGATACGGTACTTTTTCAGCAATGCTGTCAGCGCAGTCTGCTCTTCTGTGGAAAGGCTTTCTTCGCCCAGAACCCACTTCTGTGCCAGCTGCCGCTCCTCCATGACTCTGGCGTTGGCTTCACGCACCAACGGCAGCAAATAGTCGAAGAAGGCCTGCTTCTTCGCCTTTACATCGGTATAACTGCTGAAGTCGGGCAATGGCGGAATGTCCTTCAGAGACTCCCGTTCGGCAGGTTTTTCTTTTTGCTCGCAACCGGCAAGGCCGGCTAACAGCAGAAACAGCAGGTACTTACGCATCTAACAGTCTGATTTCGCTTAAAAAGTTAATCCTCAGTTTAGCGAATCTGGGGACAAACACCCACATTTGCTTGTTGCGCCTGATGGAATACATTTATTTGACGATTATTTCTAAGGTTTGTGTCGTAGTTTTGGCATATTGTTCCTGAACGTTACCGCAATTGTTGTTTTTTATTTCCTTTATTAATGATTGGTGTATTCTCGCCGATAGTTCAGTCAGGTATGTCCTGATTGACCTCGCAAGCCCGGAGACAAGAGAGTATGGCAGCTCAACCCTTGGTCATTATCGCTGACGCCACTCTGGCGGTTCAGGCCCAGTTAGGTGACTTTCTGGCTGGTGATCTGTGTGTTGTCAGTGCGCTGAATCCCGCCCAGCTGAACGCTTGGCTTGACGATGCTGCTCATCAGGCTCCGGATCTTTTACTGCTGGACGCGTCTCTTCCTGAACAAGGGCTGTCTGCTTTCTGCAATGCCTGGCGCAATCACCCGATGACTCGCGGTGCGGATATCATCGTTATGGGTGCGGCCGACGATGCCATCGAGGTTGAAGCTCTGATGGCCGGTGCGGTGGACTATTTGCGTAAACCGGTGAAGCCTTTACTCTATCTTGCCCGGGTTAAAGCCCAGCTGCGTCAGCGTGCACAGCGTAAAGCGCTTGAATCCCTCTCTATGACCGACAGTCTGACCGGGCTGGCCAATCGTCGTTATCTCGATGAGTTTATTGAGGCCGAGCGGCGTCAGGCGCAGAGGGTGCAGGGTAACGTTGGTCTGATTATGGTCGATATCGATCACTTTAAAGCCTATAACGATCACTACGGTCACCCGCAGGGCGATCGCTGTCTGTATCAGGTGGCGCAAGGACTGCGTGCTGCCGTGCAACGGCCGCGTGATCTGGTGGCTCGCTACGGTGGTGAGGAGTTTGCGGTTGTGTTGCCGTCGGTGCAGCTGTCAGGCGTTAAGGTGGTGGCTGAGCGTATTCGCGATGTTCTGGAGTCTCTGGCGATTCCGCATACGGCATCTCCGGTACAGCCGGTAGTCACGCTGAGTATGGGGCTGGCCTGGTGTGAACCTCAGGCGGGGGAGCAGCCATCGCTGTTGATTGAAGCGGCAGATGAGGCGCTGTACAGCGCCAAAGGTGCCGGGAGAAACTGCATCAGCGATACGGTCGACCTGGCCGTTGTGCGTCAGTTACTGACGCACTGAACGTCATCAGTTATTGGTGAGGTTGGCTGTCAGGCGATTCATCAGTCCTGACAGGCGGGCCGAGGTTTTCTGGCGTCTTGGCCGACTCGCCTCATTGCGCTGAAATTCACTCACCAGCTGCATCAGCGTTGCCTGGCTGGTTGAAATCACCTCGTATTCGTAATGATGATCCTGCACGCTGACTTTCAGTAGTTCCATGTACTCGGCATTCAGAATCTGCATCAGATTGAAAACCCGGTCTTTATCGTCACAGTGACTGGCTTCCCAGTAGCTGTCTTCCAGTGATTGCAGTAATTCCCAGATCAGCTCGCTGGCTTCGGCAATGGTTAAGGTACTCATGAGTCATCCACATTTAACTGTCCTTCTGTACCTAAGCCTAGCAGAGTTCTGATGCTTTACTTACGTGGTGGCTTACGTCGGATGTAGAGCGTTTTGATGGCTCTGGCAACCAGTTCGCCGTCCTCGTCGGTAATATTCACTTCATAGCTTGGCAGGTACTTTTCACCGTTTGCCGTCGCTTCGTAAATGTCATTCAGCATGGCGTCGGTCAGGACAAAGCGGGCTTTGACGACACCGCGGCCGGGGCGGATAAAGTCAATGCTGGCACTGGCATCCCAGACTACATAATCACGTCCCAGGGTGTTCATCAGCAGTAGCATGTAGAAGGGGTCAATCATAGAAAACAGGCTGCCACCGAAGTGGGTGCCGACATAGTTGCGGTTGTACCAGCGCAACTTCATGGTGACTTCCGCCTCGCGAAAATCTTTCGCCACGTAGTTAACTTTTACGCCAGCGCCCAGATATGGGCCGTATACGTTCATGATGCGGCGCATACCATTGGCAGAGGTCAGCCAGTTTGTCAGCTTGCGGATCATAGTGCTCTCCGTGGTAAAAGGCGCGCAGTCTAACGGCTGTGGCGGTCACGGAAAAGCGGGGGGATTGCACCGCTGCGGTAGCGGTGCTTTTAAGATCAGGCTTCTGCGCGGGCGAAGTGACGCAGATAGCGCTGGTTGATTTCGTCGCTTTTCAGCAGAATCAGAGCGTCGGCTACGTTGAATTCCTTGTCCAGACAGGGTTCGCCACAGACTTTCACGCCGATGCGCAGATAGGCTTTAAGCAATGGTGGCACCAGAGATTTGCCATCCAGATCTACGTCGATACGTGGCATATGAACCTTCGGCTCGGCACGCATATCTTCGCTGGTGTAATGCTTTTCACGCAGGTGATTCACAATCGCTACGGCACGGCTGTAGCCGTCATTCAGCGAAATGCTGGCACAGCCCATCAGGTAGTCCATGTTGTGCGCCGCCATAAACTGCGCAATGCCTGACCACAACAGACCAATGACAGCACCGCTGCGGAAATCAGGGTCAACACAGGTTCGACCGATTTCCATATAGCGTTTGCCTGGTTGCAGGATACTACTCAGGTCGAACTCGGTGGCAGAGTAAAAACCGCCGGTGCGCGCTGCAAGTTCATTGGTCAGAATCCGGCTGTAACCGACAACGCGATTATTGAGGATGTCTTTGACGATCAGATGCAGGCAGACATCGTCGAAGTGGTCGCGGTCAATGCCTTCGCTGGCGGTTGGCAGGCTGGCGCCCATCCCCTCGGCAAATACACGGTAGCGCAGTTCCATTGCCTGACGGATTTCCACTGGATCATCCGTAATACGTGCAATCAGGGGGGACTCAAGAGTCTCAGTCTGTTGACGGGCAGTAGCTTGTAACATGGTGAGGTCCGTTATCTCTTATGAACAGCGCGACTCTAACCAGTGGCTGTGACAGTTCCGTGACAGCTACAGCGTGTCTCAGCTACTCGTCTATCCTTATAGAATTGTCAGATACGGGAGACGTTATGAAATACCTGATAACCATTGTCTGCTGGCTGTGGGTGCCGTGGGCGATGGCGCAGCCGGTGCTGGGCGAGAATCTGGCTGCAGCCCTGATTGATAAAGGGTTACAGGCACAACCGCTGATCTGGTTACCGTTTCCTTTACCCTATGAGGTTGAGCAGGGGAGCCGTTCAAAGGATGCCTTACTACTGGACGCTTTGTTCCGCAATGAGCTGATCGCGCGGGAAAAGGTGATGAAGATGGGGACGGTTTCTGAACAGGGGCAGACCCGGAAAAAAGTCCTGCTGTTATGGAGTTATAACTACCCGATGTCGCGCCGTGAGCAGAATACGCCAGAGGGCTTTTATTATGGTCGTGGCCGCCTGAAGAACATTATGGAGTTATCGCCACCGTACCTTATTGGTGATTACTACTACGCTGAGGCCTACATTCAGTGGTACGTGGAAGATATTCAGCCCTGGATTGAAGATCCTGCATTCGGTTCAGCACGTACTCTGCGCCGCACGCTGGAGTCAGAACGCAAGCCGTTTGAAAAACGGGTATATCTGCAATACGACGGCCAGCAATGGGCGCTGTGGCAGGGCGAGCCGGGTATGCTTTAGCCGGTTCACAGCCGACTGCGCAGCCACAGTCCCGGTGGTGTACTCAGGCCGCGGTCGGCGTGTTCGATATAGCCGTCCTGGCTGATGATGTAGTAGCTGGGATAACCGCTGATCTGATAATCCCGGGCCGTTTGGGCGGTTCCGAGCAGCACCGGGCCAGTAAAGCCACTGTCTGTAATAAATGCTTCCACTTCTTCAATGGATTCCCAGTCGAGCGCTACGGCTATGACGGTTAATGCGTCATTATCTGCCTGTAGCAGGTTCAGGCCGGGCATGCTTATCCGGCATACGGAACACCAGGGGGCAAAGAAGTACACCAGAGTCCGGTGTTGCTGAGTTGGCCACTGTAATTGGTAGTCATTGCCTTGCAGGGTGGCCAGATTGAGAGCTGGAGAGGCGGACTGGCGCGCGAGCATATCGCGCGTCAGCCAGAAGGTTGTCGCAGTAAGGATCAGCAGCGCAACGGCGCCTTCAAACACCCAGCGCTGCCAGCGCGGTCGCGGTTCAGATGGCTTTTGAGAATCGCTGTTGTTCATGCTTTTTCAGATAGGTATCAAATGCCATGCAGGCATTACGTACCAGCAATCTGCCTTTTTCGGTGATCAGAATACGCTGATCATCCACATCAACCAGACCATCGGCAATCATTGGCTGCAATTCTGCCAGGCTGTCTGCCAGATATTCGCGGCTGTCGACAGCATAGCGTTCATTCAGGATGGCAAAATCGACCTGCAGGTGGCAGAGCAAACCGGTAATCACATCCCGGCGCAGTACGTCATCGGTGTTTACCTGCAATGATTTCATTGTTGGCATCTGTTCTTTGTCCAGGCAGTCCTGCCAGGATTCGACGGTTATCTGGTTTTGCAGGTAGTAATCGCCAATCTGGCTGATAGAGGACACACCAAAGCCAATCAGATCGCAGTCTCCATGGGTGGTGTAGCCCTGAAAGTTACGGTGCAGACGCCCTGCAGCCTGCTCCCTTGCCAGTTCATCATCCGGGCGGGCGAAGTGGTCCATGCCCACGTAGTGGTAATCAGCCGCCGACAGCTTGGTGATGCAGTGGCCAAGAATGGCCAGTTTTTCGTCTGCACCGGGCAGATCATCAGCGCAGATACGACGCTGTGGCTTGAAGCGCTCCGGCAGGTGCGCGTAATTGAAAACCGATAAGCGATCGGGACAGATTTCAATAATGGTATCCAGCGTGCGGTCGAAGCTTTCCAGCGTCTGGTGTGGCAGACCGTAAATCAGATCCATGTTGATAGAACGGAAGCCCAGAGTGCGGGCGTCACTCATTACCTGGCGGATCATCTCTTCCGACTGAATACGGTTTACAGCTTCCTGCACTTTCAGTTCCAGATCCTGTACGCCAAAGCTGATGCGATTGAAGCCCAGCTCGCGCAGCAGTTTCAGTGTGCCCGGGCGCAGTTCACGCGGATCAATTTCGATCGAGTAGTCGGCACTGTCACGCTCACTGAAATTGAACTGCGACTTCATGAAGGTCACCAGATCGCGCAGTTCGTCATCGCTGAGGAAGGTGGGGGTGCCACCACCGAAGTGCATCTGTTCAACCACGGCATCGTCGCTTAGCAGGGCGCGTTTCATGGCGATCTCGCGCTTCAGTTCGGCGATATAAGGTGCCGCACGGTCGGTATTCTTGGTCACAATCTTGTTGCAGCCGCAGTAGTAACAAACATGACGGCAGAACGGGATATGTACGTACAGTGAAAGCGGGCGCGAAGCATCCCGCGCAGCAAATGCCTGACGTTCCGCTGTGTCGTCACAGACGGCCTGAAATTCCACCGCCGTCGGGTAGGAGGTGTAGCGTGGGCCTGGGCGGTTGTAACGTTGGATCAGCAGGGGATCCCAGATGAGATGTTCAGACATAAGGCTCTTCACTTTCAGCAATGGCGGCCATTGTAACCGTCTGATTGACGCCCACTATTGCGCCATATCAACCAGAATGGATGCAGAAGCGGCGATAAACCATGGACTTTAAAGGGGTTTATCGACTGACGGGAAACCGTCATTTGCTTAAGTTTTTTACTGAAAGGTCGTTAACAGACTTGATTTTGACGAAAAACGGACGTTTTATAGGGTTTGTATAACTTTAAAAACAGCAGTGCTCATGGGAATGAATGCTGTGGAATGGCTAAATTATGGGGTGAGCCATGCCGAAAAAACCTTTTACGGCGGAAGAAATTACAGCGCAACGCGAACGTATTATGGACAGCGCCTCCCGGGTGATGGCTGAGGTTGGCTTTCACCATTTGTCGATGCGCAAGCTGGCGTCACAGCTGGGTATGACAGCCAGTAACATCTACAATTACTTCCCCAACAAAGAGTGTTTGTTTATCAACACTCGTCGTCGTGGTTTTGATCTGGCGTTTGCCGATATCAACGAGCAAATGACGTCTGCCAGCAGCCCGACCGGTGCGCTTTATACCTTCGCTCGCCAACTGATTGCTTTCGCGCAGACCTATCCGGGCTACTACCAGCTGATGTTTCAGCCGCCATTGCTGACCCTGGATGAAACCGAAGCGGTGGATCAGGATGTTCAGATTCAGGTTGATCGCCTGGTTGAAGAATGGCAGAAACACCTGTTGTCGTTACTGTCAGACGCGGTGCCAATGCTCGCGGATCGACCTGAAGCGGTACAGAAACAACTGGCTCTGTTTTTTGTTGCGTCCATTCATGGTCTGATCGACTCTTATCGCTATCGCGCCCTGCCGTTGCTGTTGGCGGGTGTTGATCTGATTCCGGATGACGTTGTGCAGGAACATCTGGGCTGGTTGCTGTCGACGCTCGAACGTCAGGCAGAGAAAGTGACCTGAAGATCCCGACAGTCATACAAAAAGCGCCTTATCAGGCGCTTTTTTTACGGCTGGCCATTCTGGCCTGGCGTGCGGCCTTCGAGCTGATAAACAAACGCCAGAATTTCCGCAATGACCTGATACAGTTGCTCAGGAATTTCGTCACCCACTTCCAGCTGTGACAGCCAGCGGGTCAGTGAGGCGTTCTCATACACCGGTACCTGATGTTCCAGCGCCAGACGAATGATGGCCTGGGCCAGTTCATCCTCACCTGAGGCTGAAACTTTCGGGGCATTGAGCCCATCGTAAGACAAGGCAATGGCTTCACTGGCGTTGAGAATGGACTCGGGAATGCTCATCGTCATACTGCCCTTAGCTGTGTGTATCAATCAGTCGCTGACTGATCTGATTGCGTTGCGCCAGTGGCAGTTCACCACGACGTGTTTTCAGCTCTCCCACCTCAACGCCCAGCGATTGCAAGCTGCTTTTTAACGGCTGCAAGGCACTGGTCAATTCGCTCAGAGTATGGCTCTGCTCCGACCAGAATGTTGCCGATAACCGGGGCAGGGCAATATCCAGTTCGATATCCAATGGTCCCAGTCGCTGCAGGTCAAAGTGCAGACGCAGTTGCCAGCTGATGCGCTTCTTTTTCTGTTTGTCGGTGGCAGTTTCGTTGTCCTGTTGCAGTGTCAGAGGCACTTCGCGTAACTGATTCTGGTCGCGAAACAACAACGGCAAGGTTACGGGTTGGTCTGGCCCCTGTTGCAGCCGCTGGATCTGCTCGTTTTCAACGCGTGCCAGCGCACTGTGCAGCTGGCGCAGTGCTTCCGGCATTTCACTAAGGCGCAGATTCAGTGGAATTTCTTTTACTGCTGCGGCTTCCGGCGGTTGCAGCAGGGTGTGCCATTGCATAATCGCTTTTGCCAGTACAGCTTTGTTGTCTTTACCCAGCAAACCACTGAGCAGGGCCTGGTGTGGCTGCTCTGTACTGGCTACTGCCGAATTCAGGCGTGCGGCGGCCTGTTGCAGAGCTTCTTTCAGACTGTGTGGTGCCGTGCCCTGTTCTTTGGCGGGTAAGGTTGTGGTTGCCTGTTGCCACAGCGAGGTAAACAGGTTACTCAGCGTCTCGGACGGACTTCTTTGCTGGCGCGTGTCCGTTCCGTCAGTGGCGTTTATCAACGGCTTTGCCGGTTGTGAATCAGCAGGGCGTGGCTCTGGCCTGGCGCTGGGCTGAGGTGTGCCGGCACGGATTTGCTCGGCCAGTGCGAACAGACGTTGTTCGTAGTTCAGGCCGCTGTTGGCAAGGCTCTGGCGTACACCACTGGCTGTGCTGAGCTGAGTTTGATCGGGTAGTTGCTCAAGCCATTGCTGAAGTATCCGGACGACGGCTGTGGGGATGGTGGCACTGCTGGTCGTTGTTGTTGGCAGTGCAGTAGCTATGCCGGGTGCAGAGGCAGGCGCCGGGCTCTGCATCTTAATCGCCATCCCGATGTCAGCGCTGGCAGGCAGGCTGCTGTTGCCTGCTGATGTATTAATCGGCGGCGATTGCGATGGTGGCGATTGAGATGGCGCCTGGGGCATTGTTACGGAGGCTGACATCTGGCCGCTCAGTAGCGTATTCAGACTGGCGGCGATCAGGCTGCGGGCATTGGCGCTGAGTGCAGGCTGAGAAACTGTTGCGGCAGCAGCAGGTGCTTTCATGGACTGCGCAGTGGCGTTGTACAGCGGCTGCTCGGTTGTCGCCGGACGTGGTGCCAGTGCCTGCTCAGCCAGCAGAGGGATGCGGGCTGCCAGCAACTGCGCCACACTGGCGGGCAGTGGCTGTGAGGCCGGTGCACTGCCCGGGAGTTGCACAGCGGTAACGTTGAGTACTGGCGGCGTGCCGTTGCTGCTCTGCAGGGTCAGCTGAGTACCTTGTGGCAATGGTAACTGGCTGATCAGTTTCAGCATTTGTTGTTCAGCCCGGACCTCGGTGACGTAGCCTGCTGGTGTCTGGCTCTGACTGATCACCTGGGCCTGAAATGTTGCGGCTGCGGGCGCAGAAGATCCCCCTGCGGTGCTTTGTGGCGCCGAAGTACGCACTAACTGTGCGGGAATAAGGGGAAGTGAATCAGGCAGCATAAATTTGATATCGGCCAAGGTTTACTCATCTTTACCCATCTTAGTTCCCGGGCGTCAGTGCTGGTAGGCCGTTTTTGTATATAATGCCGCGGTTTTTCGTATAAAGGTTTGCCATGTCCTTTGCACCGGATCAGATAAAGATCGACCTGGAAGCGCGTCAGCTTTGCTGCGAGCGGGATGACCGTATCCTGTTTGATCAGCTCGATCTGCGCGTGGAAAATGGTGATCTGTTGCAGTTGGCCGGGCCTAATGGCGCAGGTAAGACGACGTTGTTACGTCTGCTCGCCGGGCTCAATCGTGATTACGACGGCGAGCTGCTGTGGCACGGCCAGCCTCTGTACGACGATTTTTCTTCCTACGCGGCTCAGCGCCTGTATCAGGGGCATCTGGCGGCGGTTAAAAAGGCACTGACGCCGATTGAGAATCTGCGCTGGCTGGTCAGTCAGTGGTCGGTTGATGACGCCCGGCTGTGGCAGGCGCTGGACGAGGTTGAACTGGCGGGATACGAAGAGACTCCATGTCAGCAGTTGTCAGCCGGTCAGCAGCGGCGCGTGGCGTTGGCGCGTTTGTGCATTGCCCCTGCTGCTCTGTGGATTCTCGATGAACCCTTCACCGCACTGGATAAATCCGGTGTTGCCTGGCTGGAGAAGCGTATCCAGAAGCATGTCGAAGCCGGTGGCGCGGTGATCATCACCAGTCACCACGCGCTGGAAAATATCGCCAGTCTGAAACAGTTGGATCTGGGGCAACTTGCGATGAACAGGGGGCAGGCATGAGTCTGGTAACGGCAACGGTTAAGCGCGATCTGCTGCTGGCAGCGCGTAATCCGGGCGAGTGGCTGAACCCGTTAATGTTTTTCCTGATGGTCGCTGCACTGTTCCCGTTGGCGGTCGATCCTGATCCTAAATTTCTCAGTAAAATTGCCGGTGGTGTGATCTGGGTGGCGGCTCTGCTGTCGACCTTGCTGTCACTGGATGCTCTGTATAAAGCCGACGTTGAAGACGGCTCGCTGGAACAGTGGCTAGCCTCTGGTGAATCCCTGTATGCCATGTCATTGGGTAAGGCACTGGTGCACTGGTGTATCAGTGGTCTGCCATTAACCATTATGGCACCTGTACTTGGGCTTATGTTGTCCTTGCCGCAGGATGCCTACGCTGCCTTACTGCTGTCTCTGCTGGTCGGTACTCCGGTACTCAGTCTGCTGGGTGCGGTAGGGGCTGCGCTGACTGCCGGTGTACGCAGCGGTGGACTGTTGCTGAGCCTGCTGATTCTGCCGCTGTATATTCCGGTACTGATTTTTGCAGCCAGTGCTGTGTATCACGCCGGCATTGGTATGGACTACAACGGCCAGATCGGCTTTCTGGGTGCCTTGCTGGCACTGGCTGCCTGCCTGACGCCATTTGCGTCGGCTGCGGCGTTAAAACTGAACCTCTCACGGTAATTGGTATCTTTTATGTGGCAGTGGCTGAAACAGCTCTATCATCGACTCGGTTCGCCCAAGTGGTTTTATGAGATTACGGAAAAGTGGATTCCGTGGCTGGCGGTTTTATCAGCCCTGGGTTGTGTGGCGGGTCTGGTACTTGGCTTAGCCTATGCGCCGGCCGACTATCTGCAGGGCAACAGCTTTCGCATTATTTATATTCATGTGCCGGCGGCAATCCTGGCCCAGAGCGCCTTTATGATGATGGCGGTTGCCGGCGCTGTGTATCTGATCTGGAAAATGAAAATGGCCGCCTGGGTGGCCAAAGTGGTAGCTCCGATTGGCGCCAGTTTCTGCCTCATTGCGCTGTTTACCGGCGCTATCTGGGGCAAACCAACCTGGGGCACCTGGTGGGTGTGGGATGCCCGGTTGACCTCCATGTTGCTGTTGCTGTTTCTGTATTTTGGCGTGATTGCGCTGCAGCAGGCGATGGACTCGGAAGAAAGCGGTTATAAGGCTGGTGCCATTCTGGCGCTGGTTGGGCTGGTGAACATTCCGATCATCAAGTACTCGGTGGAGTGGTGGAACACCCTGCACCAGCCAGCCACGCTGAAACTGACAGAAAAACCCAGCATGCATCCGGATATGCTGATTCCGCTGCTGATTATGATAGTGACCACTTACCTGTTTTTTGCTCTGCTGGTCATTCTGCGTACCCGAAACGAAATTCTCTGGCACGAACGCAAGCGCCAGTGGGTTAAAGAAATTCTGGAGAACTGATGGAATTTAACAGCTTCGCCGAATTCCTCGCCATGGGTAATCACGGCTTTTATGTCTGGCTGTCATACGGGCTCAGTGCCGTGGTGATTGCCTGGAACGTTGTGCAGCCTGTTCTGCGTCGTCGTCGTTTAATTAAAGAGCAGGCCCAGCGTCTGCGTCGGGAGAAAAAGCATGCATCCCAAGCGTAAGAAGCGCCTGATTCTGATTCTGTTTCTGGTGGCCGGTGTCGGTACCGCTGTTGGTCTGATGATGTACTCGCTCAGTCAGAACATTAACCTGTTTATGACGCCAACCCAGATGGCCAATGGTGAAGTACCGGTTGGTCGTACCGTACGAGCTGGTGGTCTTGTGGTGGCGGGCAGTGTCGAGCGCTCTGATCAGGGGTTGGGTGCAACCTTCCGCGTAACCGATGGTGCCGCCGAAGTAACCATCAGCTATGACGGTATCCTGCCGGATCTGTTCCGCGAGGGGCAGGGCATTGTAGCGCTGGGACAAATGAGCGCCGACGGCGTGTTCATCGCCTCTGAAGTGCTGGCCAAACACGATGAAAATTACATGCCGCCGGAAGTAAAAGATGCGCTGGAAAAAGCGCATACCGAGGGTAAACAGGCGCTAGAGTCGGCGAGGTACTGACATGACTGAGTGGTACGGCATGGTGCCGGAGTTTGGTCAGCTGGCGCTGATTTTTGCCTTGCTGGTTTCTGTTCTGCAGGTGGTGATTCCGCTGCTGGGTGTGCGCAACAGTCAGGACTGGCTGATGGCTTATGCACGCCCGTTGGCCAGCGCTCAGGCGGTGTTTCTGTTAATCAGTCTGGCGATTCTGACCTACTGCTTTGTCGTGGACGATTTTTCTGTCGCCTATGTGGCGAAAAACTCCAACACAGCATTACCAACGCCGTTTAAAGTCAGTGCCGTTTGGGGGGCTCACGAGGGGTCATTACTGCTGTGGGTGACTCTGCTGGGTTGCTGGGGACTGGCCGTCAGCCTGTTCAGTCGTAGCCTGCCGCTGGATATGGTGGCGCGCGTGCTGTCGATCATGGGCATGGTCAGCGTTGGCTTTATTCTGTTCACGCTGGAAACCTCTAACCCGTTTGAACGTAGTCTGCCTTCTGTACCATCTGAAGGTGCGGACCTGAATCCACTGCTGCAGGATTTCGGTCTGATTGTGCATCCACCAACCTTATATATGGGCTACGTGGGCTTGTCCGTTGCCTTTGCGTTTGCACTGGCGGCATTAATGGGAGGCCGTCTGGATGCCGCCTGGGCGCGCTGGTCACGTCCGTGGACAACTGCTGCATGGATTTTCCTGACCGTCGGTATTGCGCTGGGAAGCTGGTGGGCATACTACGAACTCGGCTGGGGTGGCTGGTGGTTCTGGGACCCGGTGGAAAACGCATCACTGATGCCATGGTTGGTGGCTACCGCGCTGCTGCACTCGCTGGCAGTAACGGAAAAACGAGGACTGTTTAAAAGCTGGACGGTACTGCTGGCCATTTTTGCCTTCTCGCTGAGCTTGCTGGGTACCTTCCTGGTGCGCTCCGGTGTGCTGACCTCGGTACATGCGTTTGCCTCTGACCCTGAACGCGGCATCTTTATTCTGGCATTGCTCGGTATCTGTGTAGGCGGCTCGTTACTGCTGTACGCACTGAAAGCACCGACGGTGGCCTCAGTTGGCCGTTATGAGTGGGTATCCCGTGAAAGCTTTATGCTGCTCAATAACCTGCTGTTGGTGGTGGCTGCGTTTGCCATTCTGCTGGGTACCCTGTATCCGCTGGTTATCGACTTCTTTGGCATGGGCAAGATTTCAGTCGGCGCTTCCTGGTTTAACACCATGTTTGTGCCGTTGAGCGTGCTGCTGGCATTAATTATTGGCCCTGGGGCCTTGTCGCGCTGGAAAGCTGACGAGCTGAAACGCATTGGCGGACAAACTGTAGCCGCAGCCATTATTTCGCTGCTGCTGGCCTTTGCCGTGCCATTGCTGCACGGCGGTGATATGAACTGGCAGGTATTCCTCGGCATAGCCGTTGCGCTGTGGCTTATCACGGTAACTCTGACCGACGTGTGGAAAAAATGTCGTGGCCAGTTGTCGCGTATTCCCTCGCTGGGCCTGAGTTTCCAGGGCATGGTGCTGGCACATATTGGTGTGGCTATTACCATTATCGGTGTGGCGATGGTGGCCAATTACAGTGAAGAAAAAGCCGCACGTATGGCACCGGGCGATATTGAAACGCTGGGTGCTTATCAGTTCGAGTTTGTACAGGCGGGTCATATTGAAGGGCCGAACTTCGTATCCGATGCTGCGCGTTTCCGCGTTACTAAAGATGGCAAGGAAATTTCCCTGCTGACCCCGGAAAAACGTCGCTATAACGCCCGCGGTCAGATCATGACTGAGGCCGCTATCGACGTATCCCTGTTCCGTGATGTGTATATCTCCATGGGTGAGCCGCTGGATAACGGTGCCTGGGGTATGCGCCTGCAGGTGAAACCATTTATGCGCTGGGTATGGCTGGGCGCTATTTTCATGTCGCTTGGTGGTGCTCTGGCGATGGCCGATAAGCGTTACCGCCGCCGTAAAACGCTGCAGGAGGCAAATGCATGAAACGTTTGATGCTGTTTATTCCACTGGTGGTATTTTTTGGTATGGGTGTGCTGTTCTGGGTTGGTCTGGGACAGGAAGATAAAAGCGTTCTGCCATCACCATTAATCGGCAAGCCGTTCCCACAGTTTATTCTGAATACCGTGGAATCCGGTGAAAGTCTGAACCATCTGCCGCAGGAAGCGGTACTGGTGAATGTCTGGGCGACCTGGTGTCCGACCTGTAAAGCTGAGCATGAATTCCTCAATGCGCTGGCACAGCAGGGCGTAAAAATTGTTGGCATCAACTACAAGGATGACGACTTCAAAGCGCGTCAGTGGCTGAAAGCCTACGGCAATCCTTACCTCTTTAATATTGCCGATCCTGATGGTCAGCTGGGGCTGGAATTGGGTGTGTACGGAGCACCGGAAACCTTTCTGGTCGACAGTCAGGGAATTATCCGGGGCAAGCATGTGGGTGACCTGAACGCACGCGTCTGGGAAAAACTGCAGCCACAATTTGAGGCGCTGAAATGAAGCATATTATCTGGGTTCTGGCGCTGGTTTGCCTGCCGGCACTGGCCGTGGTCGAAGGGCATAAATACCAGTTTGATAATCAGCGCGATCAGGAACGTTTTACCCATCTTGCGGAAGAACTGCGCTGCCCTAAATGTCAGAACCAGAATCTGGCCGATTCCAACGCGCCGGTGGCCAGCGATATGCGCGCCAAAATGTATGATCTGATGGTTGATGGCAAATCGGATCAGGAAATTGTTGATTACATGGTCGATCGCTACGGCGACTTTGTGCATTACATTCCGCCGATGCGCAGTCAGACATTTTTACTCTGGTTTGGTCCACTGATTGTATTTGTACTGGGCCTGCTTGTACTGATGTGGCTGAAGCGGTCACAGAAACCCGTGGTGCAGCCGTTGTCTGCAGCGGAAAAAGCAAAGCTTGATGAACTGAAGAAAAAGGCAGGCTCCTGATGTTGTGGGTATTAATTTTACTGAGTCTGATCCTGTTTGCGTTTCTGCTGGTTCCGGCGACGCGCAAAATGACTGACGAAAGCATTGGCCAGTCGGAAGAAAACCTGCGCTTGTACAGTGAGCGCTGCGAAGAGCTGGCGGCCACAACGGATCTCAGCGACGACGAAAAGGCGGCACTGCAGCTGGAGCTGGACCGTGAATTTCTGGCGTCAGCGGATGCCAGCGAACGAAGCCGTAACACCGGCCCGGCCCGTCGCTGGCCACTGGCGCTGGCACTGTTGGTGGTGGTTATTTCTGGTACGCTGGCCCTGTATCAGTTCTGGGGTGCGTCAAACGAATTGCGCACGACTGAGCTGTTGGAAAAATCTTCTCAGGTTGAGTTGACCAAAGCTGAGCAAGCGGAGCTGACTGAACGTCTGGCACAGGCTGCAGCGCATGATCCGGATAATACGGAGTGGATTTATCTTTACGGTCGTATGCTGACTATGAGCGGTGACTTTGCCAAAGCCGCTGACGTGTTTGCCGATATTCTGGTGCAACTGCCACAGGAAGCAACCGAAGATCGCGCCGCTACACTGACGCTGCTGGCACAGGCACGTTTCTTTGCTGCCGATCAGAAAGCCGATCCTGAAATTTACGCATTACTGAAAGAATCTTTAGAGCTGGTGCCTGATAATCGCCAGACTCAGGGGCTGGCGGGCATGCTGGCATTCGAACTGGAGGACTACCGCGCAGCGGTGGAGCACTGGAAAACAGTATGGCTGAGCCTGCCTGACTCTCCTGAAACGCAAATGCTGGCACAGGGTATTCGCCGTGCTGCGGAGCGCTTGCAGGACCAGGGTGAGGACATGGACCTGGGTTGGCTGAAGCGGGCGCAGCTGATGGTGAATGTGGATATCTCAGCTGAGGCTCGTGCCGCAGTACAGGATACGGACACCGTATTCGTGCTGGCCCGCGCAGTATCCGGACCGCCTATGCCGCTGGCGGTGCAGCGCCTGAGTGTGGCGCAGTTGCCGGCGCAGGTAGTGCTTAGTGATGCACAGGCGATGGCACCGGGTCTGAACCTCAGCAACCATGAGCAGGTGACGGTTATTGCCCGGGTATCCCGTTCCGGTCAGCCGGTGGCGCAGAGCGGTGACTGGCAGATTCAGAAATCACCGGTCAGTAATCGTGAAGAAAAGATGATTCAGCTGCTTATCAGTGAGCAGGTTGAGTAAGGCATAAAAAAAACCGGCCAGCAGGCCGGTTTTTTTATGTGCAAATGATGTCGCTTCAGAAGTTCCAGAACACAGTGCCAGTTAGTGCGTAGGCGTAGAAGGTGTTGTCGGGGAGTTCAACTGTGCGGTTGTCTTCGAGGGAATTCAGATCTTCCCGAATCTTTTTACGCCAGCTGGCATTGGCTTCAAACATAGCCATTACACCGATTTCCGGCGTGAACTGGTATCCTGCACCGGCTGTCAGGTTCAGGTTCATGCCTCCACCAAAACTGCGGGTTAACGAGCGCCCGGTCGTTGAGTTCAGCAGGTTTTCATAAATATTAACGCTGACTTTTGAACCCGCTATAAAACGCAGTCCCTGTCCCTGGTTGGCAAAGTAGCTGTCGTATTCAAAGCCACCACTGATGCTGAATACACTGGCGTCTTCGAATACTACGTCGAGGGTATCTTCCGGGTTATAACGGACAGCTTCAAAGTATTCATCCAGCGTTGTAATCGGGTTACCAGCACTATCGATTAACTGAAGCGGAGCGCCATTGCTATCAAGCACCTCTCCATCAAGGATACTTTGCACTGAGCTGACCAGGACGGTGTCTGCACGCATATTGGTTTCAACTGCATCAGCGAATGCATCAGTGCTGTCGGTGTTCTCCCAGCCAAAACGAGAAAAGGACACTTTCTGGTAGTGAACGCCGGCTAACCAGTAACCACCGTTGCCCAAATGGTAAGCCAGGTTGATGTCGAGCATCTGAAAGTTCATAGCAGCGGTATCCTGCTGCACCGAGCCGGAAAAGCCGTCGGCATCCCAGTCTTCGCTTTCTTCGCTGGCAATCAGGGTTGAGGCGGTTTTAATAAAGAAGCCAAACCTGTCATCAATGGCGGTATAGCCACCGGAACGCTGGACAATGTTAAGAGCAGAAAAATCTGACTCAACATCAATGCCGCCAAAATTGTCGATTTTCTCCGAGTAGTGAACGGATTCAGCACCGGCAGAGAAAAAGCTGTAGGACGTATTGGAGAATTCGGCCTGCGCCAGAGGCGAGGCCAGAATCAGTGCGAGGGGGAGGCGGCTCAGTTTCATCTTGATCATCCTGTTCATTCGTTAGCATGACTATATAAAACAGGTTAGCAGATGAACACCGTGCAATGCCGCCACTCAGATCATTACCAGCGGGCGAAATGATCCTCTGACAGGCCCCATTCGCCTTCCAGGGTGATGGTTTCATCCGGCAGGCGGATTTCACCATGATAGCGACCGAAGTACTGGCTGAAGTTTGAGGCGATAAACAACGCGTTGGTTTTATCCTGACGACGGCCGCTGGGCTCGAAATGCAGGTCGATAATGCCATCCGAAGAACGCATCGCCCAGGAGTGCGTCGGGTGATAGCGGTCGAACATAAAGTCGACCATATCAATTTTGATCAGTTTATCGTCGAGCCACAGAGCGTTTTCGCTGTGACCGGTTTCATTCACCCCGGCAGCCAGGTTAAAACCCAGACGACGACCGTCACGCAGACGGCAGGAAAGGCTGCCCCAGTTCCAGAATGTCTCACGGCGCATGTAGCCACCGGTCCAGTCCACGGCTGCCAGTGCGCCGATGGATTGCAGGTCAAACTCGCGCTCGTGCCAGCGAATACTGCCGTTGCAGATGCGCGCGGCGCTTTTCTGTGTGAACACCCAGCCCTGATAGCCAGCACGGGTGCAGATCAACAGAGGGTCGTAGGCTGTGCTCTCATCAATGGTGGCATCGATTTCAACACCGCGTGCCAGACTCACCTGTACACGACGCACCCCAGGAGTGGTGCTTGCGTGGATCAGGAAGCGGTTGCCACCTTTAATGAAGCTGGCCGATCCGTCGTTCGGACGTGGCTCAATCTGTGTACCCATGCCCAGCGGCTGCAGGAAGCTGAATTCCTCGAACTTGCCGGTTTCCGGCTCATACAGATAGAGAAATGCATTACTGACCAGTTTCAGGTCAACCACCGCCAGCCCGACTATCAGCTCTTTGCTGAGAAAGCTGACGAATTCAAACTGATTAAAACCGAGTTTTTTCGCCAGGCTGGAGCGTTTTCTGTCCATAACTGAGCGCAGGTCATAGTCGAGATAGTTGATTTCTCTGACGCCTTCGGGAAAAAGGCCGTAGGCGGGTTGTCCCTGTGAATTAATCAGCTGATCGCGGGCCGGCATAGTTTGTCCTTATTATTGGAAGCCGTACTTCCGGGTGAAAATGGGGCACGGAATAAGCAAATGTGCCCAGGCGCAGCTATTGTCGGGGCTGATATGGCCTGAGTCCAGTGACGATCAGGCCATATTTTGTTTAGCGGAAGGCAGCGCGCAGGCTGGCGAGGGTCTCCTGATCGGCCTTGAAGCGCATTTTCAGGAACACGCCTTTGGCGGTGTAGTTGGCCGCTGAGAAGTCGGTGTCGATAAAGCCACTGAAGTTGTAACCCAGACCCAGCCAGACGTTAGTCTTTGGAATCCAGCCAACAGAAACACCTGTGCCATGCTGGCTCTGGCCAGCTTCGTAGCTGTGCAGTCGACGACCATGAGCACCGACATCCCAGCGCTCATTAAGATGATGACGCCACTCTGCGGCCATAAAGTCGGTGGTAGAGGCGTAGTTGTCGCTGTTGTACTGATCGAGAACACGCTTAACGCCATATTGGCCAGCCAGCTGGTCGGATGGCGTGATCAGCCAGTTGGCGTGCAGGTTATTGATCAGCTTACGGCTGCGGGACGGAGTCTCACCATCGATGCCTTCATTTTGCTGCACCCAGCGGGTCTGCCACAGCAGGGCAACCGGTGTTTTACGCGGGCGCAGCGCCAGGTCGAACGTGCTGTCCAGCTGATTGCTGAAGCCATCGTTGGCATTTTCAGTGAAGTAATCCAGGCTGCCACCAATGGCCAGCGCATCGGTCAATGGGTGGTAGATGGAAGTGCGCGCTACCCACTTATCGGTTTGTGAACCTTCGCGGTATTCCACACGTCCGTTCCACTGCCACAGGCTGGTACGGTAGGCCATGCCGGTGTACAGGGCATAGAAGTCTTCCGTGCTGTCGGATGTCTCACCCGGCGCATTGGCTTCCAGATTACGTGCCTGATCAAAGCCCAGGCTGGCACTCCAGCTGTCGCTGAGAATGATGTCCTGGTTCAGGCCGGACACTGCGAACAGGCGGTAAGCATCGTCTTCTTCCACCTGCTCAATGCTTTGCTCCGCACTGGCACCCTGCCACGGTGTGGCGCGCACACCGAAGACTGTGCGTTCCGGTGCGTCGTTACTGAAACCGCGTTCGTGTTCTGCGTACAGGCTGACGTCCTGTGTCAGGCGGTAGTCGGCGCCGAGGCGTAACTGGTCTTCAGCGTCACTGCGTTCGCTGAGGTTTGCCAGAATCTTGCTGGTCAGGGTCAGACGATCATTGAGTACACGGGTCGAGAAACCAGCCGTTGCCTGTTCTGTATACAGGGTGCTTTCATCGTCTTCTTCCTGAGCACCCAGTACACCCAGACTAACCTGCTGAGAGTTGTTCAGCTGGCGGGTCCATTCCACTTCGGCCTGATAGCTGTCGTCACCACTGGACAGTTGCTGGTGGTGGAAGGTTTCCACATCCAGCTTGTCGCGGGCACCCAGATACAGGCTGCCTTCGATACCTTCCTTGCGGTAGTCATTGTCGGCAGAGGAGGTCTGATCAAGACCAAAACCATCTTCCTGACGACGAACATAGGCTTTGGCTTCCAGGCTTTCTGAGCGGTGGGTAACTTCGACCAGCTGGGCAGACGCCGGATCGACGGTACCGGATACCACTTCCTGCGACTGCGCCAGTTCAGCACGAATTTCAGTGTCACCAAGGGAAATGGAAGTATCGGCAGCGGTCAGACGACGATCATTGCCACTCTGGTTCTGGTTGATATTGGTGATGCCGGCTTTGATACGGTCATCCAGCAGTTTGATACCCGCACGGCCACCGCTGATGTAACCCATTTCACCGTTACCATCCACTTCGTACTCGGCAACGATGTAACGTGGGTTAAAACTGCTATCAGTGCTGCTTACCGGACCTTTGAAGTAAATGGTGCCATCTTCGTAGTCGATAACGTAGTCGGTATCACGTACCAGTTCTTTCGACTCGACAATGATTTCATTACGGTAGCGGTCACGTACTTCAATACTGATGCTTTCTGAACCGGTAACAATCCCGGCATTGCTCAGACGGTACAGACCCGAAGTGCCGTCGCCCTGAATTTCATCACGCACAAAGCCGGTGTCTGCCTGACTGATAAAGCCAGAGAACTCAATCATGTCACCCTGGTATACCGCCTGTGCACCGGTCAGTTTGCGGTTGTAGCGACCAAGGGTGGTGACATTCAGGTCGGTGTTGATGTCACCGAACATGGCGTAGAAGCGCTCGCGCTCAAGACGCACATACAGTTTACGTGCGGAGCTGGCGTCCAGCTGTTGCTGACTGGCATCACCATACAGGGTGTAGTAGCGATCCGGTTCAATAATCTGGGCGAATGCATCACCGGCGGGCTTGCCGGAATCGTAGGCTGCAGTCAGCAACCATTCACCCAGTACCTGACCCTGAGCGAAGAAGGCGAGGCGGCCATCGTGGTACAGGTTATCGTCAACACCAGCAGCTGAGCGACTGCTGCTGTTACCGGACGAGGCGTTATAACCGACAGTCAGATCACCGAGACCAACCAGAATCCAGTCGCGTGGCGCCGGCTTCAGCCATACGCGCAGTTCATCTTTCTGGCCGTTGGCATAGCGGAATTTCAGCAGTGCTTCACCGGCCTGATTGGTCGGTGCCAGACGGATCAGAGCGATGCCGTCTTTACCGACTCGGTAGCCCGGGTTGCTCACTTCACCTAATGGGTTGCCTTCGATTTGTACGGCATCCGACAGCAGCATGTAAGGGTCGGCAATGTCGACTTCACCCTGCGCATTCGGACGAATCGGGAAACCGTCTTTATCGGTCAGGCGCACGGCAATGACCGGAGCGGTAATACCATCAGCAATCAGCTGGCTTTTCTCAGCTATGATTTCGGCTTTGGCTGGTATCTGCGCAAACTGGACGTTGCGCTCAAATTCTTCGCTGATGTTGCCCTGATCATCAATCACCATCACGGTGAAGCGGTTAGGGCCTGGTTGCAGGTCGATACCGCGCCAGACACTGACCACCAGATCGCGCTGGCTGTTATCAATCAGGCCGTCGTAGTTCAGCGGGCTGACCGGTTTATCTCCCAGCAGCAGACGCACGCGCTCATTGCGGGCGTGAGAAATGGCAATTTTCACCGACGAAATTGCCGGACTGCGATCAACCGGTGGCCACAGCCACTGAGCTTCATCTGCCGCCGTGGTGAACCAGCGCGCATTGAACTCAGGCATCGGTTCTTCTTCGACCAGACCGGTGTCACCACCCGCTGCGGTAGCTGGTAAGGTATTAATAAAGCCTGGCAGGGCAGACTGAATGCTGGCGATCTGAATATCACTGGCAATTGTGGCCAGGCGGATATCCGGTTCACCATTCAGAACTTTGACTTCCACGCGACGGTTTTTCGCCCGACCCAGTGCACTGCCGTTGGATGCAACCGGTTGGCTGGCACCTTTACCGGCAGACAGAATCTGACTGCGATCCACACCCAGTTGTTCGGCGATGTATTGCGCAACGGAATTGGCGCGGGCTTCAGACAGCGCCTGGTTATCGGCGTAAATATGTTTGTTACGGCGGGCAATCGGCGTGCTGTCAGTATGACCGACCACTTCAACTTTCAGATTGCGCAGCCCCGTCAGACTGTCGATTACGTTCTTCAGGTTAATCTTGTCTTCTTCGGTCAGCTGATCAGCAAAGTTAGCGAACTTCGGTGGATTGATCGGCTTAACCAGACCATCTTCCGGAGGCAGTTGCAGTACCGCAGATGTAGCCACCGGCTTCATGCTCTGCGCTGCCTGATTGTCGGCCTGGAATCGGGCAACGGCACGAGCGACCAGCTCACCACTGCGTGCTTTATTGGACACAACGGCAGTAAATACCAGCTCGTGTTCCCATACTTTCGGCTTGTCGCCCAGTTTATAAATCAGCGTGCTGTATGAAATCTGAGGGTCAGGCCATGGCTCACCGTCCAGTACGGTGCTGCCTGCTTCATAGACAACACCTTCCGGCAGAGAAATCATCTGCATGAAGTTATTGATTTCCACGCCTTTACCGGACAGTTGCAACGTGTAACGCAGCTTTTGCGGTACCGGCGAACCGTATGGCAGACGGCCGTTATCCAGTTCATTCAGCGGAATCAGCTCGTGACTCAGCTTTTGTGTCACTTCGCCGTTTTCCGGTTGCTTCATCTTCAGGGCGAAATCGACACGCCAGAAACTACCAGGCTGAACATCAACAAACTGGCTGAATGAGCGGCCAGCATGGAAACCACGCTGGTCACAGGTCATCACTTCCATGTATGGCGGAACAGTGGCGGTATCCAGCTGAACTACGTGGGTACCAGGACGTACGTTTTCGATATGCCATTCGCCGTTAGCATCGGTAACGACATAGGTGCCGTCTTCCATATACAGACGAATATTGGATACCGCATCGGCTTCCAGGTTGCCGTTACAGTCGTCCAGGTAAACGCGACCAAACAGGCGGGCCGAGTCTTTCATAAATTCATCGATGATTTTAACGCTGGCCTGAGCGGTGTTACTGCTGATCAGGTCGTCGCTGATCCATGCGGTGTTGGTCAGGGTGTCGTGAGCGTTGTTGGTGATCTGCACCACGTAGGTCAGCTTCGCCCGCGCATCGGCGGCAATATCCGGCAGTGCGAATTCGAGTTTGCGGCCAGTGTTATCGATGGCAGGATCAGCGACTTTTTCATCGTTAACATGTGCCGAGCCTGAACGGTAGCGCATACCCGCTGGCAGCTGATCATGCAGAATGGCATCGGTCAGATTCACGTCGCCATTGTTGATGTACAGGGTAAATTCGATGAAGTCACCGATACCGGCTTCCTGCTTGCCGGCTACTTTGCTCAGCAACAGGTTGCCATCCAGACGGTCGGCAGCGATGTCTGCATAGAACACCCGGCCAGATGACAAAGTAAAACTCTCACCTTTGGAAATACCCGATATTTCATAAGGACCGTTCGGTACTGCCGATAAGTCGTCATCACTGCTATCTGACGGTACACGATAATTATCGGGGGCTTCGAACTGCAGGCGGTATTCACCGGCAGGAACGTACGGGAAGCGGAAGCTGCCATCCGGGAAATATCCCAGATCGGTAGCCTGAATACTTTTCTCTGCACTGCTCACCGGACCGGTGGTAACAGTGGATGGCCACGGCGTGACACCGTCATCGTCATAAACGGTGGCAGCTTCGTCAGTAGCAACATCGATTAAGGTGACTTTAACGCCGTTAATAGGCTCGCCGGTCTGTGCATCAAAAATACGGCTGTACGGATCGAAGCGTGTCGATGCCGAGGAAACGTCGGTGCTGTCGATACTGTCTTCATAGGAAACGGTAATGCTCTGGCTTTGCTTCAGAGACAGGGTACAGTCGTACGGCGCGCTGCTGCTATCCACCGCAGCGGTAGCGATAAAGCCAATGAAGATACCTGTGTTATCGCCACTTTCGGTGAGGCGCAGTTTTTCGGTATCGCTGTTCTGACTGTTGGATACAACGACTTCAATCTGATCGGGACGAACAGAGTTGAGGTTTTTATCCAGATCCGTCAGCTGGATCATCAACGGCTCACCAATCTTGTAGCCGTATTCATTAGAGCTCAGCACATAACTGCCCGGTGTGGCGTAGGCGTTGTTGCCGAGGTCGGAAATCTGATTAACCACAGAGAAGTTGCCGCTGTTGTCAGCAGATTCTGTTGGTTCTACGAGAGTAGGGCGATCACTGCTGCCAGGCAGGAAGTGCGCCAGGGTCAGTTCAGAAGGCGTTGGAGCCGTGCCGGCTGCACTGATTTCTTCAGTTACAAAGGTCACATCCGCAGACGTTTGCTCTGAGCTGTTGCTCAGTGGAAGCGTCCAACTGGCTGAGACGGTATTGGTAATGCTGGTATTCGCCGGGGTGACTGCAGCAGCCGCCCACGGCGAAGCCATCGCAAAAACACACAGGCAGGCAGCAACCCGGGCGGAAAGCCCGTGCTGCAGAACCTGGCGAATGTGATTTGCGATGTTCAGCATCATTATTTCACTTTGGCGGTGAAAGTGATGGTGCTGGAACCACCGGCAGGGAAGGTGTCGTAATGCACGTACACCTGAGTTGCGGTGGATGAGCTCGTGTCGTAAGTGAAGGTACCGCTGGAACCATCGTCCGTTGTTACAGTGATGTTTTCGCAGTTGGTATCGGCTGTGTTATCACAGAACTCAATCTCTGTGATTGTATCGAGAGGATCACTGATATTCACGTCCAGAGCGTTGCCAGTACCTTTGTTTTTAAGGGTGATGGTGTAACGCACAATGGCTCCCGGAATGGCTTTCGGCCGTGTGCCTGCAACCAATGAAATCGGATCAGACAGAACTACACTGGTTTTCACAAAACCATCGTTGTTAGGATCGCTATCGGGGATCACTGAGAAATCAGGGATGCCGCTCAGTGTAGAACCCACGTAGGTCAGCTCTGAGTTATCGTTGCCAGCATCTGCATATACAAACTGAATCGTTTGCTGTGCATCTGCATTCCCTGAATCATCGGAAACGCTGCGATTAACGGTTTCACCAGTAATCAACACTTCTTCGGCGACTGCCGTGACAGACATCCCGAGGATATTGTTATCTGCACCCGTAACGCTTGCTGACGGAATCAGAACATACAGGTTCTGAGACGTAGTATCTGCGGTGAGGTCGAGCAGTCCGCCCGTTGAACCGGTTGATTTAACAGTTTCATCGGTTAAATCACCATCGCCATCAGTGTCGACAACATACTTAATTTCGGTGGAGTTCGAAGAAGCAGTTGCAGTGTATTCAGTTGAGTTGACAGTGAACTTGCCATCCTTCGCAATCATGGTTACACCAATGCTGTAGAATGCTTTGGTGTTGGATGAGTTGCTTAACTGAACAGGACCTGATTTGTAGTAAGACACAGCGTCCAGGGTTTCAGCTGTGGTGGTGTTCAGTGCAGTTTGCGCAGTCCAACCGAAGTCGATTTTTACATCGACGAGAAATGCAGTCTTAGCTTCAACGCTGTTGGAGGTTGAACCATTAACTGCATAGCTCATTGTCGCGGTATTCTCGATGCTTTTACCTGCATCCGTACCTGCAGCCATCGCTTGCTGAGAAACGAGGCCGGCCAGGGACAGGGCTGCAGGAAGTACTACTTTCTGAAATGTTTTCATAAACATTCTCCCAATTAGTTCACACGAACTTTAAATTCCACTTTGCCGCTGGCACCGGCCTCAACCGGATTCGTCAGCTGCCAGCGGATGTGGCTGTACTCTTCCGCTTTTGCCGCGCGGGTTTTACCCTGCTCGGTTACGGTCAGTTCAGATGCTTTCGCAAAGCTCTGACCGCCATTCACGGAATAGGTAATAACGCTGCCAGCACCAGTGGCACTGTTAGCGATATAGCTTGTTGCATCAGGAACCGGATTGTTGATCACAATCGACTCCGCAGCGTCCTTACCGTTATTCGAGTAGGTAATCCGATAACCTACTTTGTCGCCCGGAACGACTTTTTCGGGTGCCTGCCACTCTTCCATCACGGTGCCATCAGCCTGTGGAACAGGCACGATTTTGAAGGCCTCAGTGGTCAGCGATACCTCCGCAAAAACCAGTGAAGGAAGAAGTGCAAGCGTGAACAGAAGAGTGCGCATAACTTACCCCGTTATCAGTCGATGGTTGCCTGGAACTGAATGGTGAAATCGCCAGCCGCAGCCTGATCACCCATTACGAAGGTCACGCGACCGTTTGTACCTGCATTCGGGTCGTAACGACCTGCATCAGAATCTGCTGCAGAGTCAGTGTTAGCGACTGCGTTGCTGGTGGTCAGTTCGACACCGGCCAGATCACTGTTGGCAATCAGCAGAGAGCCGTCTACGTAGGTCAGGTTGGCTGGCAGGTTATCGACGATGTTCAGACCATTAACTGCGTCTGTTACTTCAACCAGAATCTGGTAGGTCACAACAGAACCCGGCACTTTAACCGCACCCAGGGTTGGGTGGACGGTAGACAGTACGGTTTTGGTAACAACGACCAGACCAGCAGTTGCAGTAACGTCGAAGGTCACGGCGTCAATTGAGCCACCGGCATTGGCTGCCAGTACGGCATCAGTGCCACCATCGCCCTGACCACTGAGGATGTCACCTACGCTGCCGCTGGCGGCGCCAGTAGTGGCAGAGGTAACGTTGGAATTGATAACGGAGTCGTCACCAATGTTCTGGCCAACCGGAATGTTTACCACAACGAAAATGGTTTCAAATTCGTCAGGATCCAGGTTGATCAGATCAACTTCAGTCTCAGTGCCCTGGAAGCCGTCAACGCCGTCATCCAGGTAAATTTTGACATTGGTTACGTCGAAGACGTCACCGGCCTGGTTAGTAACTGTCAGGTCAAAGGTTTCGTTACCGTTACCAGTGTTGGTAATGGTGTACTCGATTACCTGAGTCGAACCTGCCTGAACGTCGATAGAAGTTGAGTCATTGTTGGTTACGCTGACATCAATTTTTTCCTGAACGATAAACGATGTGGAATCGCTTACAGACAGTTGTGTAGCCGCATCAGACGGCGAGTAATACGTCGCTGTTGCGGTGTTCTGGATCGGGGTACCTACTGGCGTTGCTGCCAGAGTAGCCGTCGATGCCAGTACGCCTGCGAAAAGCAGGGCGGCTTGCTTGATGGTCTTCATAGGAATCTCCTTATTGGACCTTTACTTGATAGTGAAAACGGAATTCCGGCTGGCTGCTGCCTGAACCGGGACGAACGGTGCCTTTCGGCGAAAACTGAATATGAGTGACGGCATGGTCGTAGCCTTCTGCATCCGCTGTCGGGATGTAGTCAAAGGTGGCGCCGCCGTCATCTGAAAAGGCAAGGTCATCGCTGCTGCTTGCCAGATCGGTAAAACTGAATGTCAGTCCGCTATTGATTGTGCCGTCGACAAATTCAACCGGGCTGCCATTACTTAAATCGCCGACAAATAATGATGTACCTGCTGCAATTGATTCCTGAATAACCAGTGTGTCGCTATCGTTAACGCCTTCGCCGTAATTTCGCGCAATTAAAGCCATTGCGACAACAGCACCAGGAATAGCTTTAGGCTGAACAGTATTATTTATGGGATCAAAAACAATGCTGGTTGACCGCTCGATGGTCAGATCAGGATAGAGTACCAGCGGGAATATCAGGCTACGTTCGCTGCTAACGATACCTTCGCTGCCTTCGGTCGCTGTGACTGAGGCTAACCAGTTGCCTGCCGGAGCATTACTAGGTACCGCAACACTGTATTCGTAGGTTTTAACTGCTGCATCGGCAGCAACTTCAGTCATACCTGCATCCGCTGCAATGATTGAATTCTCGGAATCTTTAATGCTGATCGTTGCTGAGGAAATGTCATAGGCACCGAAAGGATCAGAGACCTGGGCACGAATATAGGCGGTTTTTCCTCTCTCAATGGAAGCTTGTGTATTTCCCGTCGGATAAGCCGCATCCGCTATGTAGACAGAATTTACGTCGATGACGGTTTTTGAGGTTAATGCTAATTGCGCTGGCAGACTGTTATACAGGGTATACAGCGTGATAGTGCGATCACGATTGTTCTGGTGGCTTTGTCGTATGTCGAGTCTTAGTTCGTCACCTGCATTAAAGTCACCTTCAGTCGTTGTCAGGGAAGCTTCAATCAGAGTTGGTTCACGGCCACTTACATTAACGCTCACATTCGTGCTCGCCAGCACAATGCTATTTCCTGCCCGCACACGGTGTAATGAAATATTGCTGAACCTGAATTGTTGGTTATGTTGAAGGTATAGCGCAGTGTATCGCCGGCTCGTATTACGCTGCTATTGAGACCGACACCTGTTTTGGTTAAGTCATACACGGGCGCATTAATCTGGGTAACTACAGATGATTTGTTGTTCGCACTGCGGTGGTCGAAGTTATCTGCAATGACTTCCGCCGCTAATGTGTAGCTGGAAGTGGTCGAGTTATGGCTGCTAAGGGTAATTGTCAGTGTTGCAGCACTGGTATTTTCTGTTATAGCGCTGGTATAAGCACATTCCACGGATGCTGATACGACAGCACAATTCCAGTTAGTGCCGCTGGCGCCCAGGAAACCCATGTCTTGCAAAGGAAAACTAACGGTGGCTCCGGAAGGTTCCTGGCCGGGACCATTGTTAGCAACAGTAAACGTATAGGCGACGGTTTGTCCGCGGTAGATATCGGCGGGCCCTGCAACCTGCAGTGAGAGATCGCTGACTGCACGGTTTGGAACACTGATTACTTCGGCTGACAAGAGAACCTGATCCTGCCCACTGGAATAACGGGTGGTAACGGACGTTTCGCCTGCTGTCAGATAGTTGCCAATGTCGTAGACATCGATATCAGCACCATTTGTTGTGGCGCTACGACTGTTTGAATAGGAGTTAAACTGGTTGTTGATCGGATTGCTTGCATCGTAAAGCGAATTGTTCTTAAAACGCAGCGTTTCGTTTACGTTGTTTTTAGATTGCGAGTTACCTGAGTCACCCTCCCAGGTAATGTGCGCATGTTTACCACCCAGCGAGCCCGGATTATCGGCAACAACGAAGTTGCTTGGTGTCAGCTGGATCTCACTTCCCCAGAACACCTGTAAACCATCGAACACGTTAATAACGCGCAGAGGTTCGCTGGCTTCTTCATAGATAACCACCAGAGCCCAGCCACCGTAGGCGGTAGAAAAACTACAGTGCTCGCCACTGCGATCAAATTTAAGGTTAGTGATGGTGACGTTTGAGCTACCACTGCTGATTCGCGAGGTTACATCGGCTTTAGCGCTGTAGAACTGCAGCCCATCTGAATCAGCAACCGTGTAAAACTCACTGGCGTAGATGGTCGATCCGTTCATACTGATGCTGTTGTAGGACGTCGATGACCCCGAGCCAGACCAGTAAAGAAACGCTGCCTCGATACGTGAGGATACTGGAGTTGATAACTGAGCTGTTGAACTGGCGAAAGGTTGTGAGCAGCCGTCGGAGCCTCTGCGAATACCACCCCCGGTTAGCTCAAAGGACAGGTTGCCAGCAAAACTTTCTGTCAGGGTTATGTCTTTTGCGTAGGAATTGCTTGTGACCAGAATGAAGGCAATAAGAGGCACACACCCCTGAAGCAGGGCGGTAAGAGACGATCTGACAGACGTATTCCACAGCAAACGTCGGAATACCAGATTAGGTATTGGCACTTTAGTACTAAGATTTTGGTCATTTTGCGCAACAAGGGGGTTTTTAGGGGAGAGGGGGAAGGCTAGTCAATTTGCCGACAGCCCGCGTAGATACTGGGCTTGAGTGAGGTAAGTTGCTGTTTTTTAGTAATAATTTCCATTCAGCTGCTAATCGCTAGTTATTTCAGCCATTTAGGTCCTTTTTTTCTGCCTTTCGTCATTTTTGACGCCAGCAAATCGGCGTTCTAGGGGACATAGTGACAAAAAGTGTCACACCGTGTGATGTGTAAAATATTTGTGTATTTTTGTAACAAGGTACGTTCGTACGACAAATAAATGGCAGAAATAGTGGTAATTCATTAGTCCTGTATCGGACTCATTCTTATTATCAAAAGCTATTAAGAGCGGCTACCGGTGCGTACATTGCAGATAATGACGATGGCGTATTCTGTCTGCCTGCTAAAGCGATAGAAGATGGGCTGAAAGGGTGGATGGGTGTAGGTACAGGCACCGCTCGTTCGTCAGGCACAAAAAAACCGGCCGAAGCCGGTTTTTCCCACTTTCTGAGATCAGAAAGAGTATTTGGCAGTGAAGTGGATGCGACTCATGTCTCCCTCAACGCCATCTTTGTCGATGTTGGCCATTGTGTATTCCACGCCCACGCCATAGGTTACTGCCTTGGTTGGAGAATACATCAGGTTAAGACGAGTGCTATTTGAGGAACGTTCAACGCCATCATCTTGTTCTGCATCATACATGGAGTAAGCCAGGGTACTTCGCATCTGGCTGTTCCAATGGTGACGATAAGCTACGAAAGCACCAGTTACATCCGTTGGCTCTATGGAGCTTCCGGATGTGATGGCATCAGGAAGTTGAGATAAGCCAACGTAGCGTGAAACGTTACCTGTGGTATAGCTGAATTTCAGATCATCGCCGCCGACCATAATCTTGCCGGACACGTTAATACCGAAGCCGTTAGCGGATTCATCAACACCTGCACCATCCTGGGTAGCGAACTGGCGTGCAATGGCGGAAACAGTAAATGCATGGTCTCCCATTTTCATGTTATAGCGGGCAACGATATCTGGAAGGGTGTTGTCATCAGTTAACGCTGTATCACCTGATCCGTCCAGTGTCGTATTGGCATTTTCCAATGCGAACTGGAAGTCCCCCATGGTGTAACGAATCTGTGGTTGACGGGCAAACACAGTGCCGTCACTGACACCAAGAAAGTCAACTGTTTCTGGCAAGGCGCCAGTGTTCATGAAGGTTGTCCAAGTCTGACCAAAGGTCAGGTTACCATAGTTGAAGAAAGCATGGCGTAGACGTGGGGCGTAGGCGTTGGTGATACGCTCAGTACCTTGGCCGGAAGCCAGAAAATCCATTTCGAAAAATGCTGTAACTTTCTCACCATTGTCCAGTGTTGAAACTGATTTGAGGTTGAATCGCGAGGATTTAGCATTCATATCAAAGCTGGTGGTTTCGTCGCCGCCAGTCGGGATGGCAGCAGGGACGTAAAAGTCTTCACCAAGACCGACAGTCAGCGGGCCGTCCGAGTACGTACTCATCATGGCGTCAAGTTTAACGTAGCCACCAAATGTGAATTCGGTGTTTGCTGCCTGTACCGCCAGTGGCAGTGCGCTCGCCAGCAGGACTAATGAGGTTTTGCGCATGTCGCTCTCCTTATTATCGTAGTTGTGCCTGCTCACTATGGTGCACGCTTTCAGTGCTTAGAAATTAGCCAAAGGTCGAAGCCTGTGCCGACTAAGTAATAGTACCTACTAACTTCCAAGTGCTTATACGCGGTGGTTTCGGGGCTGAGGCCAGCTATTGATACGTGTTCAGGGAGGGGGCAATCACGTCGATTTAGTCTGTGTCCTCAGAGGAAAAAATCACACTCTGTTGTGTTCGTGGTATACACGAATGATCGCTTTTTCCATATATTTCAAGGGGATATGATTTTGCCTGGCAACATGAGAACGGTGTTTGCTGTTAGTACGGCTGGGTAGCCCTTTTCTCAGCAAACTGTGGTTGTTGAATATCAGGACGGAGTAATCGCTGGAATGCCCGATTACAGTGCATTCCGGCATGAATAGACCATTGTCTAATTTTGACACAGTCAGCCTGCAACCAATATGGATGACAGGATATAGACAAGTGCGCAGACGCATTTAGCGAGCTAAAAATAATCATTCGGGAGAACGCTATGAGCGATCAGAAGGTTTATCCGGTTAAACAGGAATTTGCGGATTCCAGCTGGATTAACAACGAGAAATATCTGCAGATGTACCAGCAGTCTGTTATTAACCCAGAAGGTTTCTGGCGTGAACAGGCTGAGCAGCGCATCGACTGGATTAAGCCATTTACCAAAGTACGTAACGTATCGTTCGACGATCACAACGTTAGCATTCGCTGGTTTGAAGACGGTACGCTGAACGTGTCTGCCAACTGTCTGGATCGTCATCTGGAAACCCGTGGCGATCAGACGGCGATTATCTGGGAAGGTGATGAGCCGGATCAGGATCGTCATATTACCTATAAAGAGTTGCATGAAGAGGTCTCCCGCTTCGCCAACGCTCTGCGTGGTCAGGGTGTGCGCAAAGGTGACGTGGTGTGCATTTACATGCCAATGATCCCGGAAGCGGCCGTGGCTATGCTGGCCTGTACACGTATCGGTGCCATTCACTCTGTTGTATTTGGTGGTTTCTCACCGGACGCGCTGGCCGGTCGTATCGAAGACAGTAACGCTAAAGTGGTTATCACTTCTGATGAAGGCGTTCGTGGCGGTAAGCACGTGCCGCTGAAAGCTAACGTCGATGAGGCTCTGACACATCCGACCATTCGTACTCTGGAAAAGGTTATTGTGGTTAAGCGCACCGGTTCTGACGTTGCCTGGCACCCTGCGCGGGATGTCTGGTACCACGACCTGGTATCAATTGCGTCCCCGCACTGCCCACCTGAAGAGATGAATGCGGAGGACCCGCTGTTTATTCTTTATACCTCGGGTTCAACCGGTAAGCCGAAGGGTGTTGTTCACACCAGTGGTGGCTACATGGTGTGGGCGTCGATTACTCATCAGTATGTTTTTGATTACCACGATGGTGATATTTACTGGTGTACAGCAGACGTGGGCTGGATTACCGGTCATACCTACCTGTTGTATGGACCGCTGGCGAATGGCGGCATCACACTGATGTGTGAAGGTGTTCCGAACTATCCGGATATCAACCGTTTCTCGCAAATTGTCGATAAGCATCAGGTTAACATTCTGTACACCGCACCAACGGCAATCCGTTCTCTGATGGCCGAAGGCCGTAAAGCAGTTGAAGGAACCCATCGTGAGTCACTGCGCCTGCTGGGCTCAGTGGGTGAGCCAATTAACCCGGAAGCCTGGCAGTGGTATTACGATGTGATCGGCGAACAGAATTGTCCGATTGTGGATACCTGGTGGCAAACCGAAACCGGCGGCATCATGATTACTCCGCTGCCGGGTGCAACTGACATGAAACCTGGTTCTGCGACCCGTCCATTCTTTGGTGTACAGCCAGCACTGGTGGATAACGCCGGCATGATGCTGGATGGTGCGACTGACGGTAATCTGGTGATTGTGGATAGCTGGCCAGGTCAGGCACGTACGGTGTACGGCGATCATGACCGCTTTGTTCAGACATACTTCTCTACCTTCCGTGGAATGTACTTCACTGGCGACGGTGCCCGTCGTGATGAGGATGGTTACTACTGGATTACCGGTCGTGTGGACGATGTTATTAACGTTTCGGGTCACCGCATGGGTACTGCCGAGGTAGAAAGCTCACTGGTTGCGCATCCGAAAGTGGCGGAGGCTGCAGTGGTTGGCTATCCGCATGACATCAAAGGTCAGGGCATTTATGTCTATGTGACCCTGAACTCGGGAGAGCAGGCCAGTGATGAACTGGTGAAAGAGCTGCGCAACTGGGTACGTACGGATATTGGTCCGGTGGCTACACCAGACCTGATTCAGATCACGCCTGGGCTGCCTAAAACCCGTTCCGGCAAGATCATGCGTCGTATTCTGCGTAAGATTGCAGCGAACGAACATGACTCTCTGGGAGATATCTCAACGCTGGCGGATCCGTCTGTTGTCGATACCCTGGTAGACGAACGTCTAAATCGCTGATTGCCGGATATGTAGTATCTGTCACGAAAACTGCCCCGGGATTTTTCTCTGGGCAGTTTTCTGCTTTAAACCGGGTATACTTCAGAAATAACAATAATCATGTCATTGGAACGGTGACAGATCTCCGGAGGGGATGATGCAGCTCGCTCAGAAAATTATCATTGCTGATGACCATCCATTGTTTCGTACTGCTATGCAGCAGGCCGTAAAACAGTTGGTTCCTGATGTCACAATTGAACAGGCCGAGTCGTTGCCTGAACTACAGCAGGTTGTTGAACAGCATAAGGATGCCGATCTGGTATTGCTTGATTTGCAGATGCCGGGTGCTCACGGTTATTCCGGTCTGGTCTTTCTGCGTTCGCATTATCCGGAAATTCCTGTGATTGTTGTTTCGGCCTGTGAAGACCCTGCAATTATGTGTCAGGCCATCGACCATGAAGCTTCGGGCTACATTCCGAAATCTTCACCGCTGGATCATATTGCAAAAGCCATTGAACAAGTGCTTCAGGGCGATATTTATTTACCGGATGTTGCTCGCCGTCATCAGCATCAGCCAAACCAGAATGCACTGGATCTGGCGGAGCGTCTGGCGAGTCTTACGCCGCAGCAATTCCGTGTTCTGACCATGATGGCGGAGGGTATGCTGAATAAACAGATTGCCTACGATCTGGATGTCAGTGAAGCGACCATTAAAGCTCACGTTACGGCCATTTTCCGTAAGCTTGGCGTACGTACTCGCACACAGGCCGTTATTGCTGTACAGAGCCTGGATATTGAAAAACCCGAAGCGGCTATGAGCGGCCAGGGATAATCTGAGAGCATAAAAAAGCTGGCCACCGCCCACTGCTGTCCCACAGTTTTAAAACTATCTGTTTTCTATAAACGACTTTTAAATCCGCAATGCCTTCTGCCTCCCAGGGGAACTTATCCCCTGGCCGGCAGGGCCGACCCCAGC
>NZ_JAEDAH010000050.1 GCF_020320395.1 Thalassolituus marinus
TTCCCCTGGTAGGCAGTAGGCACTGCGGATTTAAAAGTCGTTTATAGAAAACAGATACCTTTAAAACTGTGGGACAGCAGTGGCATATGCGGGCTTTTTCAGGAGCGATAAATCAGGCCGTTTCTTCGCGCTTACGGGCTTCTTCATCTTTCAGTTCACGGCGCAGAATTTTACCAACCGGCGTCATTGGCAGCTCTGTGCGGAACTCAATATAACGAGGTACCTTGTAGCCCGTCATATTGTCGCGACAATACTGACGAATTTCGTCAACGGTAACGTTAGCATCGGTGGCAACGATAAACAGCTTCACCGCTTCACCGGTTTTTTCATCCGGTACACCAATCGCTGCACAGTTTTCAACGGCCGGATGGGCCGCAACCACATCTTCGATTTCATTCGGGTAAACGTTAAAACCGGAAACCAGAATCATATCTTTGATACGGTCTACGATCTTAACGAAGCCGTCTTCGTCGATAACCGCTACGTCACCAGTGCGTAACCACTCGCCGTCCGGCGTGAAGCTGTCGGCTGTTGCTTCAGGACGATTCCAGTAACCTTTCATCACCTGCGGGCCGTTAACACACAGTTCGCCACGCTCACCAATGGCGACTTCGTTACCGTCCGCATCAATGCATTTCAGTGCAGTGCCCGGTACAGCCTGGCCGACAGTACCCATCTGCTCCAGACCACCAGCCGGGTTCATACACACGGCTGGGGAACACTCAGTCAGGCCATAGGCTTCAGAAATACCGCAGCCAGTCATGTCTTTCCAGCGCTTAGCCGTATCTTCCACCAGTGCAGTACCACCAGACAGCGTCAGTTTGAGCTGGCTGAAGTCACATTTCTTAAATTCAGGATGAGCCAGCAGTGATACAAACAGCGTGTTCAGACCAATAATTCCGGTCAGCTGATGCGGTTTCATCATGCGCACGAACATATCGGTATCACGTGGATTGGCGATCAGAATGCTGTGATCACCCAGTTCAAACAGGGCCATCAGGTGCACAGTGAACGAGTAGATGTGATACAGCGGCAGCGGGGCCACCACTTTTGCACCGGTATCCGGTTTGATCTTTTCACCACTGGCCGGGTCAATCTGACTCAACATCGCACGCGCCTGCAGCATATTGGCTACGAGGTTACGGTTGGTCAGCTCAGCACCTTTGGCCACACCAGTAGTACCGCCGGTGTATTGCAGAATGATGGTGTCATTCGGGTTACGCATGTAGTTTGGTACAAAACCACCGATCTTAGCGCCCTGAGACAATGCCTTACGGAAAGAAACAGCTTCTGGCAGATCGTATGGCGGAACCATTTTCTTAATGTGTTTCGCTGCTGCGTTGATCAGGGTGCGCTTCACCAGTGGCAGCATATCCGCCAGACTGGTCACGATGATGTGTTTAAGACCGGTTTCAGCGCGGATGTTCTGTACTGAACGGGCAAACACATCCATACAAACCAGCGCTTTGGCACCTGAGTCGTTGAACTGATGCAGCATTTCACGCTCGGTGTACAACGGGTTGGTATTCACCACCACCATACCGGCACGCAGCGCGCCATACATAGCAATAGGAAACTGCAGAATATTCGGCATCTGAATCGCGATGCGATCACCTGGTTTCAGGCTGGTGTGATTTTGCAGATAAGCAGCAAACGCCGCACTGTACTCGTCGATCTGACGGTAAGTCAGCGTGTAGTTAATGCTGGTGAAGGCCGAACGGTCAGCATAGCGCTGAAAGGCACTTTCAATAACCTCAACAACCGCGTTGTACTGAGCCAGGTTAATTTGATCAGGCACGCCGGGCGCGCGCTTGCCGTCCCAGAATGAAGCATCCACAGGAGTCACCTTTACGTTAATGGTTCTTGTTTTTGTTGTGCACAGACTATGACTGAAAGGCGCCTTGAGGAAAAGAGGGAATCATGTCATGCTTCGGTCATAACGCGCCAAAGTGTTTACTCAGGAGAAAATGGCCATGAACAAGCAGGACCAGTTCTACACCACATCCGCTGCCTGTCGGGCCTTTATCGGCACAGAGTACCTGTCGCAACTGATTGAACTGCTGGCGCAGCAAGGCATCACGACCACACAGCTGGTACAAGGCACCGGACTGTCAGCCAGAACCCTGCAGGACCCGCAGGAATTTATCTCTCCCCTGCAATACCACAAGGTAATAGAAAACGCGCTGGCACTCAGTGGTGATCCCCTGCTTGGCCTTGAGCATGGCCGGCGTATGAATATCTCAAGTCACGACTTTCTCGGCTTCGCGATCCTCGCCAGTGATACCCTCGGTCAGGCACTATCGCTGGCCATTCGCTACGCCCGAACGCGTACGTTGCTGGCTGATATTCGTTTCGTGCAGGATCAGGACAGCGCCATTATTCAGATCAATCGCCTGGCAGCTATGCCCAGCACCTTCGCCTTTGTCGTACAGAACATCATCTCGACTTTCGTCACCATTGCCCGCTATCTGACCCAGAACAGCGAAGAAATGACCGCTATAGCCAGGTTTACTGACGGTCCGGCCCGTCCTGCCTCCTGCTACGAGGGTATTCTTGGTATACCGGTGATGTTTAATCAGCCGCACAATCAGCTGTGCATTCCGCAGTGGTTACTGGATACGCCGGTATCCACAGCAAACACGACGGCACGGCGCATGGCTGAAGCCGAGTGCGAAAAGCTTCTGGCAGAGCTGGATCGGGGCCAGGATCTGGTGACGCAGATACGCCGAAATATAGACCGTATGAACGCCTTTCCGACGCTTGCTGTCATGGCGAATGCGTTGCACTCCAGTCCGCGAACCATCAATCGCCAGCTGGCACAGCTGAATACCACCTACCAGAACATCATTGATGAAGCCCGACGTGAGCTGGCCATTCAGCAGTTACTGGAAACGCCGACCTCTGTGGAAGAAATAGCTCACCAGCTGGGTTATAACGACCCGTCTAATTTTGGCCGTGCCTTCCGGCGCTGGCTGGGAATGTCACCAAGAGCCTTCCGTAAGCAGGCAAAAGAACAGAACAACGAATAAAGCGCTCAATCTGATACCATCGTTTACAAAGCCGGACAATCCGGTACGATGACCCCTGCCCATAATAACAATCATAAAAAATCATGAATCAGGCACACTTTCCCGGCGGCGAGCGTCCGCTGTATCGTCTGCTGTCTTCCACAGTGAATCAGTACTTCCAGTCCACCAGCCTGCCGCGCAGTGGCGATATACGGCTTTACCGTAAAGCCCTGATCATCGCATCCCTGTTCGTTGCCAGTTTTGCCGGCATTCTGCTCAGTGAAGGCGCGCTGAATATTGGCTTCTGGGCACTGCATGGCGTTGCCACTGCTCTGGTCGGCTTTAACATCATGCACGACGGAGCACACCAGTCATTCAGCCGCTCACGCCGACTGAATCAGCTGTGCGCCTTTACCTTTAACCTGATTGGCAGTAATCGCAGTTACTGGTCACAAAAGCACAACCGCAACCATCACGCGTTCACGAATGTCGATGATGTTGATGAAGATATCGATGCACTTGGGCTGTTCCGTATGAGTCCGCATCAGAAGCGCTACTGGTTTCATCGTGGCCAGCATATTTATGTCTGGCTGCTCTATCCACTCACCAGCCTGTTCTGGTTTTTTGTACTCGACTACAAAGCCTACTTTCGCCAGAAGATTGGTCAGAAGGATTTCAGTCACCGCCTGACAGTGGCAGAACACGCCGAGTTCTGGGCCAGTAAAGTGCTCTACATTCTGCTGTATCTGGTTCTGCCCGCCAGTCTGCCCGGTGAGCACAACGTTCTGATCGGTTTTCTGCTGATGCACGCCATTCTTGGTTTCCTGTTTGCTGTGGTTTTCCAGCTTGCCCACGTCGTAGATCAGGCTGAATTCCCACAACCCGCGGCCGATGGCAGCATGACCAGCGAGTGGGCGGAACATCAACTGCGTACCACCGTCGACTTTGCCACCTCAAGCCGGGTACTGACCTGGGCACTCGGCGGACTGAATTTTCAGGTTGAACATCACCTGTTCCCTCGTGTCAGCCACGTGCACTATCCGCGACTGCATGCGTTGCTCAGTGAGACCTGCCGCCAGCAAGGTCTGCCTATCCGCAGTTACCCTACCCTGGCACAGGCTCTGAAGGCTCATTACCGCCACCTGCGCAGTATGGGTCAGCCGCAGTCAGAGCCCGCAGCCCGCCATTAAACTGGCTCTGAGGCACAATTTCCTGCCATACGGCCTCTACTCTGACACACAACGAGGAGGCCGACCGGGCGGAGGTGATTGATGTGCTGAACGCTATGCAACGTCACTAAGGAGATATCAGGCCATACTGAAGCACTTGCTCCCCTTCGGACTTAGGGTAAGATTCGGCCAGATTTTCGTTGCGGAGTCCGCGTATGCAATACCCTCAGTTTATAGCCATCGACGCCAGCTCCTGGGAAGAACATGCTCATCCCGTTGCCATTGCCTGGTCGATGGCCGACGGCCAGATCAAAACCACACTGATCCAGCCAGAAGATGACTGGGACGACTGGGATATTGCACTGCAGGATTTGCATGGCATTACCCCGGATACTCTCTATCAGCGCGGCGAGACACTGTGGTCAGTGATCCGTGAGCTGGAAAACGACCTCGAACAACCCTACCTGTACGCCGATGATGCCGGCCGTACTGAGCTGATGCTGGAAAAAATCTACGACGCTTGCGGTCGTGATCTGAGTATTGAAATCGGCAGCCACGAAGAGGTCCTGCAGGAGCCAGCTCTGGAGCCCGGAGCAGAATTTCATCAGACCTGCGACGACAGAGTTCATCAGATGTTGCTGGCCTGGGCAGCGGAAAACGGTCGCCACTGAGTCTTAATTATTATCTTTCGCCAGATTTGCGGACGTGATCGCTGAAAAAGTGTTAACTGATTAGCATCCTGAATGGTCAGGTGGGCATACACTGGTCACCTGTACTCTTTACGGTGGTGCTTATGAACTCAGCGTTTGCTATGTCCCAGCAAGGCGGACATCAGGATGATGAGCAGGCCAGGACTCTGCTGACCAGTATTCTGAACGACGCCGTCGATAACCAGCTGCTGTTCCCGTCAGCTCGTGACCTGAGGGGTTTCAGCCAGCACCGTAGCCAACAGCAAAGTCAGTTTACGGTGCAAACAGATGCTGGCTCTTTCTTTATCAAGTGCAGCGATCTGGCCTATCAGCCACATTTTGCCGCCGAGCAGGAAAGCCTGTTGGCAATGATGGCAACCCAGACCATCTCTATTTGTGCGCCGCTCGCGCTTGGCAGCATTAAATCCGAAGGTCAGCCCGGTACGTCCTACCTGATCCTGCAGCATATCCCTCTTGCCGTCCATGGCGACTGGTTTTCTGCCGGTCAGCAACTGGCTCAGATGCATACTCACACCAGTAGCCGAGGGTACGGTTTCGAACGTACGACCTGGTGTGGCGAAACGGCCCAGGATAATCGCTGGAATGAGAACTGGGGGGATTTCTTTGTTGAGCAACGCCTAAACCCCTTGTTTGTGCAGCTGGAACAAAGAGGCATTGTTATCTCGCAGAGAACGCGCGCTCTGGAAGTCAGCAGACTGATGCTCAGCAACCACCAGCCCACCGCCTCGTTGCTGCATGGAGACCTCTGGTCCGGCAATATCGGCTTCAATCCGGAACGCCAGCTCTCCTACCCGGTACTGTTTGATCCCGCCTGCTACTACGGCGACGCAGAAGCCGATCTGGCAATGACCGAGTTATTTGGCCGCTTCCCTAAAAAATTCTAAGACGGCTATCAAAGCATCAGCCAGATTCACAGCGACTATCGTGAGCGCCGGGAAATCTACCAGCTCTACCATGTTCTGAATCATGCGCTGCTGTTTGGTGGCAGCTATGTTCAGCAGGCTGACAGCCTGATCGCTCACCTGTAGCGAACAGGCTGGCGGGATTACGGATTCAGGCGCTGTTTCAGCCAGGCGTCGCCGTCAGCTGTGTACTCAACCCGATCGTGCAGGCGGTGCTCTCCCCCCTGCCAGAACTCCACCCGCTGCGGGCTCAGGCGGTAACCACCCCAGTAATCCGGCAGCGGAACCTCACCATCTTCATACTGTGCAGAAACCTCGGCAAAACGCTGCTCCAGCGTCGCACGGTCTGGTAGCGGGCGACTCTGAGCAGAAGCCCAGGCGCCGAGCTGGCTTTCGCGCGGGCGCGAGTGAAAATACTCAGCGGCTTCTTCGCGACTTATTTTTTCCAGTGTCCCCTGCACCTGAACCTGACGCTCCAGATTCATCCAGAAAAAGTGCAGACTCGCTTTTGGATTCAGCGCGAAATGCTGCCCTTTATTGCTTTCAAAATTGGTAAAAAACACAAAACCGCGTTCATCATAGGCCTTGAGTAACAGTACTCGTTGCCATGGCTGACCACTGGCATCAACACTGGCAACCGTCATGATGGTTGGCTCCAGCGGATTCGTTCCCCGGTACTGTTCAAACCAGGCATGGAACTGAGTCATCGGGTCACTGGCGGAGGTGTTCTCATCCAGGCGGCCCTGAGTGTACTGACGGCGGATATCTCCGAGATTAACCATACTAATGCTCCTGTAGCCTGTTAATTACCGCAGAGTATGCCATGTCCAGTCGTCAGGATATTGACCTGCACTGCGAATATCGGAAGTCGTGTCTATAGATTTGTAAGGCATTGAGTTCCGGGGAAGCACTTCCACAGACCATTTGCTATTATCCGCGCATTCCCAGTCAACCACCCGGAAGCACGATGTCACTGCAGAATTACCCTACCGCTAACCTTGGTCGTCGCCTGGCAGCCATGATCTACGATGGCCTTATTCTGATTGCCCTATACATCATTCTTGGCGGCTTGCTGGTCACCGCGATATCTTCCGGCAATGACGAAATGCTGCGCCTGTCACCGGCAACAGCAATGTCGCTGTTCTTCAGTATTTCGTTTCTCTATTACAGCCACTCGTGGCGCAAAGGCGGTCAGACGATTGGCATGAAAGCCTGGCGCCTTACGCTGATCAACGAAGATGGCCGTCCTGTGCAACTCAGCCAGTGTATGCTGCGCTCCGGTATCGGCTTCTTCTCGATTCTTGCCGCAGGCGTGGGCTTCTGGTGGATGCTGTTCGATAAACAACAGCGCACCTGGCACGACATTGCCTCAGTCACGCGCGTCGTTCACGCCCCTAAAAATATGGAATGATAGCGGACTGATCAGCCCGCCTTACGCAGCATTAATAACCCCACAGCTGCACACCCAGCGATCGGAATGATACTTGCCCAGATCGGTGCGAAACCAAATACGATGCTGGCGGGTGCCAGCATTTCTTCGGCGTATTTATAAATAAGACCAACCAGAATACCTGAAAAGATCCGGTATCCCGGCGTCACTGCGCGCAGCGGACCGAAGATGAAAGAAATCCCCAGAATAACCAGAGCAAAAGTACCTAACGGCTGCGTCACCTTACGCCAGAAAGACAGCAGATAGTTGTCTGAATTAAGGCCCTGTTTTTCCAGATAACGTGTGTAGGTAAACAGGCCGGAAATCGACATATCCCGCGGCTGTACCATCACCACACTCAGACTTTCCGGAGTAAGCTCCGTATTCCACATAGCACTGCTGAGATTACGTACTTCGCTGCGATCAGCAAACACCAGCACATCCTTGACGTTTTCCATCTGCCAGTGCGAGCGTTGATAGATAGCGCGGGTCGCAGAACGAACGCGCTGCAGCTCCCAATCCACATCAAATTCATACAGTGTAACGCCGTGCAGAACACCGCCCGGTTCCACCGCCGTGAAGCGCATGAAATCGTTACCTTCCCGGTGCCAGTAGCCTTTGCCCTTATTCGACAACACATCATCTTTACCCTGAGCAACGGCTTTCTGCGACTGCGCAATACGCTCCAGAACCGGAATCGCAAACTCTGCAACCGTCATGCTCAGAATCATCAGCAATGCCATTGGCTTCAATACCGCCAGACTGATACGCCCGACGGAAATACCAGCGGCACGCATAACGGTCAGCTCACTGTTAGCGGCCATCGTTCCCAGACCTGCCAGACAGCCAATCAGGCAAGCCATCGGCATATATTCATAAGCGCGACGTGGCAAACGCAGTGCCATAAATTCAAGCGCCTGCATAAACTGGTAACCACCCTTCAGCTGATCCAGTTCATCTACCAGAGTAAAAATCGCATCCAGACCAACAATCACCAGAACAACCACGACCGTTGCCCAGAAAACATTGCGGGCGACGTAAGCATCTAATTGCTTCATTACAATCCCTTCACTTTCCGGCGACGAATAAACTCAGGTAGTAGCAACAAACCCAGCCCTATTATCAGATACACCATATGCAATCCCCATAAACCAATGGCCGGATCAAGGGATCGTTTTTCAATCATACCGGTCAGGGCAATCAGCAGTGAGATATACACCATAAACAGAATAATGGCCGGAAACAGTCGGGCAAAACGTCCCTGGCGCGGATTCACTTTCGACAGCGGGAAGGCAATCAGAGTAACGATCGGCACCATCAGAATCAGCGAAATACGCCACTGCAGCTGCGCCTGATGCTTGGGATCAGTCGAACCGATCAGGTCAAGGGTCGGTACGGCTTCCTTACGCAACTTGCGACGCTCATCAGGCTCATCGGCAATTTTGACTCCGTAGCGATCAAAATCGAGAATCTGCAACTCAGGGTTACCCGGTTTCAGGTCGTAACGGCGACCACTGTGCAGCTCAAGAAAACGCGAACCGGTTTCATCACTGACATACTGAGTGCCTTTTTCAGCCAGCAGCAGCGTATCACCATCTGCGATAAAGACCTGGTTCATTTGCTTTTTGTCATCCGACAGAGCCTCGGTATAGGTCACCCTGGTACCTTTGGCCGTGCTCTGGAAACGCCCAGGCGCAAGCAATTCAAATTCAGTCAGTTTGGCCTGCTGCTGATAGAGGTTCTCCATTTTCTGAGCACCCCAGGGGCTGAGTACCAGCGTAAAGCTGCCCACCAGCACCATCAGGAACAGCGCCGGGATCATGGTATAGCCCAGTAGCTTGCGGTCAGAAAAACCGGTTGCCGTTAGCACCGTCATTTCACTTTCGGCATACAACCGGCCATAAGTCAGCAAAATGGAAATGAACAAGGCAAGCGGCAGAATCATTTCGAGAAACGACGGCAGACGCAGCAACAGGGTAAAAAACACGAACTCGAGTGACACTTCACCAGCTGCAGCCGACGCCAACTGCTGAATCAGTCGGCCACTCATCAGGATCATCAGCAATACCGTTGTAACGGCTAACAGCGAACCTGCCAGCTCCCGTGCAAGATAACGGAAGAGAATCAAATCTTATTTCCTCTGGCGACTCCGCAGCAACGAAGCAGCCTGCTAGTATTCTTAGTATCTGTACGAAACAGCAAAGCGGCCGATTGATGGCAGCGGATGTTTTCATCCCTTGATTTTCGTACACTTGAACGCAATCTATAGTCTTTATGACCCGGCGTTTGTGGCTGCAGTTCTGCAGCGACAACGTATTTTCCGGCGAACATTCACCCAGTCGCATATCCGTCAGGAGACACTATGCAATACCAGATTTCCGCAAACTCAGCCGTCGACGTTCAAGCCAGCTGTATTGTGGTCACTCTCGACCAGTCAGGCAAGTTATCTGATGCCGCAAAAGCCATTGATTCTGCATCTTCAGGCTTTATTCAGGCGCGGATTGATGCGAAAGACATTACCGGCAAAAGCGGTGAAACCCTGCTGCTGCCTGCAGTCAACGGCGTCAAAGCAGAACGCGTACTACTGGTGGGCAGCGGCAAAGAACCCCCCAAAGCCAGCGCAGCCCTTAAAATTATGAAGGCTATCGCTGCTGCAACGGCAAAGCTGGATGGCGATATTGCCCTCGCCCTGAGCGAACTGGCCTCCGCTGAACTGCCGGAGACCTGGTGGGCTGAACAGACTGCCGTAGCCTATGGCAACGCGCTGTATCGTTTCACGGAGACCAAAAGCAAAGCAACCGATGACGAAGCTCCGCGCGCACCCGGCGGCCTGATCTGGCTCGGCAGCGATGTCAGTGCTGCGCTGAACAAGGGGGACGCGATTGCTCAGGGTGTCAGCTACGCCAAAGAACTGGGCAACATGCCACCTAACATCTGTACTCCAACCTACCTGGCGCAACAGGCAGAACAGCTGGGAGCTGACGGTGCCCTGCAAGTGACCATTCTGGATGAAGCTGAACTGGAAAAAATGGGCGCAGGTGCCTTCGTGTCCGTTGCCAAAGGTTCTTCCGAACCAGGCAAGATGATCATTATGAAATATCAGGGCGCAGCTGATGCAAACGCTCCGGCTCATATGATTCTGGGCAAGGGTATCACCTTCGATACTGGCGGCATCAGTCTCAAGCCGGGCCTGAAAATGGACGAGATGAAGTATGACATGTGCGGTGCTGCATCCGTTCTCGGCACGATGAAAGCAGTACTAGCTCTGAAGCCTGCGGTGAACATCATCGGCATGATCACCAGCGCCGAAAACATGCCAGCCGGTCACGCCAGCAAACCTGGCGACGTTGTTACCAGCCTGTCCGGTAAAACCATCGAAATTCTTAATACTGATGCAGAAGGCCGACTGGTGCTGTGTGATGCGCTGACTTATGGCATCGACAACCTCAAGCCTGCATCCATCGTCGATATCGCCACCCTGACCGGTGCCTGTATGGCGGCGCTGGGGGAAGTGAACTCTGGCCTGTTTACCCAGGATGAATCCATGGCTGGCGAACTGCAGACCGCAGCTAACTGGTCCTGCGATAAAGTCTGGCGCCTGCCACTGGAGGAAGACTACCAGTCTCTGCTGGATTCTAACTTCGCTGACATCGCCAACATTGGTGGTCCGCTGGCGGGCGCCACCACAGCTGCCTGTTTCCTGTCCCGCTTTACCGAAGGCACACCATGGGCTCATCTGGATATCGCCGGTACCGCATGGACAGGCGGAGCAGCCAAAGGGGCAACCGGTCGACCTGTATCTCTGCTGGTGAACTATTTACTGGCTAAATAATCCATCATTCAGTGGATTGATTAACGGGCTGACTCCGACAGGGATCAGCCCGTTTTTTTTGTTCAGCATCCGGAAAACGCTTGCTTTGTGGCACATTCGCCCCCCTCAGCCCTTCCTGCCGCTGATACCATGAGCTGAACGCTCAGGTATAACGAGAACAACAATGTCATTGACTGAAATTCTGAACAGCCGCTACTCGGTCCGCGCTTTTAAAAAAGACGCAGTTGATAGCGACACTCTGCAAGAAGTATTCGCCGCCGCGCAGCGCGCACCGTCCAACTGCAACGTACAGCCCTGGCAGACCTACGTTGTCTCTGGTGCGAAAAAAGACGAACTGAAGAACCTGCTGATTGGCACGGTAATGAAACAGCAGCCACCGCAACCAGACTTTAACTGGAAGGTTGCCTATGAAGGAATTCACCGCGAGCGCCAGTTTGGTTCCGCTGCGGCTCTGTACAATGCAATGGGCATAGCCCGTGACGACAAGATGAAACGCAACATGGCGATGCTGCGGAACTGGGCATTTTTCGATGCACCTCACGTTGCCTTTTTCACCATGGATACCTATCTGGATATCATGGGAGCCGTCGACATTGGTATCTACGCCCAGACACTGACACTGCTGCTGAAAGAGCGCGGTATCGACAGTTGCATGCAGGGCGCCCTGGGTCAGTTCCCACAGCCCGTGCATGAATTCCTCGGTTTGCCGGAGGGACGAGGTATTCTGTTCGGTATGTCGTTCGGCTATGCGGATGAAAATGCGGATGCCAATAAGTGCCGTACGGATCGTGCAAATCTGGATGACGCCGTCAGCTTTATCGGCTGATAACAGGACAATAAAAAACGGGAGCTCAGCTCCCGTTTTTTATTGGCGCATTATTTAACCACCGGATAAGGCAAATCACCCCAGTCCTGATCACTGTGAGTCAGCATAATGTCGATTATCACCGGCATCAGCGCCAGCAATAATCGTCCACCATCTTCAACCTGCTCACGGTTTACCCGGCTTTGATAGGTTGCCCCACCCCGCACCACCTGATTGTGCAGAACATACAGACGGTCAAGTACAATGCCGAGGAGTTCAGGTACTTTCTTGCGGCTTAAATAATTAAGCGCAGCTACCGAGGACTGATCAAACTGCTGTTTCCAGTCGTCATTCTGCAGACGCTGTGAAACCCAGAACGGTGCAAAAACATAAGGGTTTTTAATCAACGCGCGTACCGGTCCGGAAAACTGATGCCACAGGCAGTGGTAAATACGCTCTTGCTGATCCAGATCGACAAGCTGCTGAATCAGACGCTGAAAGCCCTGCTGGTCAGCCAGAGCCCGGACCTGTTCGTCGTCAGCAAGATAACAGGCACTGAAACTGATCCAGCTGCAGATAAAACGCAGATCAGCATCATTATGATGTCCTTCTGCTGCAGCCATCCAGCTCAGAGCCCGATGCAAGCGCGTAGACTGGAGCTCGTTTAACAGGTCGCGTTGATCGCGCAGTCGGTTTTTGAGCTCCTCAATCATTGGCTTTATTCTCCGCAGCAGTCTGCGTGATCACCATGAAAATCAATCGCCATGTAAATGGTCGCTTGCGGGAACTGAGCAGGATACGCCATATAATAGTGGGTATTCTCTTCAATCGGCCACCAGCAGGAAGCAGCACGTGGCACGTCTTCCAGATTTACGCGTTCAATACAGTACTGCAGTTTCTGCGTTTCAGCTTCCGGGAAAAACTCCAGGAATTCCGCCGGAAAACCGGCTTCCGAAGTATCGATTTTGTCTTCAATCTGCAGCGCCTGCAGTTTCTTTTCCCACTCGGCATCCTGGCTCACATCGACGAAAAACTCCGCCAGCAAACGAGTGTGCTGCTTTTTGACAATACGTGCGTTAGACATAATAAATTCCTGTTATTTACCAGGGCAAAGCCTGCCCGTTAGAGTGCCAGAAGCCACCGGTGTTTTCGAGCGTCAGCTCATCGATACGCGCCGCCAGACCTGCTGCTGCTTCCTGTGGGCTGATATCACCATTGAATCCAACCATGCGCGTCTGTACGAAGCCTGGATGCAGCTGTGCAACAGCAATACCTTTGGGCTTCAGGTCTACCGCAAGCGATTTACCGAAAGCATTTAACGCTGCCTTGGATGCACGATAACCGTAGTAGCTACCGGAGGTATTGTCTTCGAGCGAGCCCATGCGGCTGGTGATATTGGCTATTTTGCTGCCTGTTGCCATATAGGGCAGCAGAGCACAGGCCATTTTCAGCGGAACAATGGCATTGATATCCAGCTGCTGCTGGATCGTGTCAAAGTTCATATCGTTCAGGGTTTCATTGCAGAACAAACCCGCATTGTTGATCAACAGATCCAGCGGGCCTTCCAGTAACTGTTCGAGGATAGCAACGACAGCATCAATCGACTCGTCGTTGGTCAGGTCAATACCACTGATCACCTGATCAGCAATATCTTCCAGTTCATCACTGGTTTCCCGGCATACACCGGTTACGGAATCGCCACGAGCGGCAAACAGTTTTGCCAGCTCCAGTCCGATGCCACGATTGGCACCGGTAATCACTACATTTGCCACACCAGTCTCCTAATTAGGCTGCTGGCGGCCAGTCTAACGCCTTTCGCTTCGGTGGCACAGCACAGAGGGGAGGAAATTAAGACAGCACTGAATTATTCAGTGAAGCCTCAGATCAACGCACCATCGTGCCCTTATCGGCAAAAGTAACATCCCGCCCCTGCAGGCGACTGCTAACGATAAACTGCTGACCGCTACGCCCGAAGCGCTGCAGCCACCGGTCTACCCACGGGATGCGGTGTGCAAGCACATCCAGCAGGCGGATAAACGGAAACTGCAGCACCGGGAGCAGACTCAGCAAAGGCGCTTTCGGGATATTCAGAACCCTGCGAATGTCAGCCGGAATAAACCAGTTCGCGTAGGCGCGATGAAACCAGTAGACATAACTCTGGTAGAACCGGTTACCCGGGACCTCCCGAAAAGCCTCAAGGTAGGAGTGCGCCAGTTCCAGACAGTCCTGATCAGGATTTACCCGACTCCCCAGCGCAATGATATAAAGCCAGTCAACGCCTTGCTGACGATTAACTGGCAGCAACGTCCAGTCATCCCCCATCAGGTAAGCGACATAACGCCACAGGTGCAGCACGGCTTCCAATTCACGGTCATTCAGACGCCAGCCCAGCATCGCCAACCCGGCAATCATCATCATGGAAAATGCGACATTGGTTGCCACTGCATCTCCCTGGTTGATTGGCAGTCCCCACTGCTCACTGTTCCATTGCGGATGTTTAAGTAAGCGCTGACGTACCAGTGCATGCATCACACGAACTTTTACGGCTGAACTGTAACCAGCACTGCCGGGCTCCAGACCACCGGGAGTCGTGACATCAAACCAGAATGATGTGGTTTCCGACACCCGGTCGAAAGAGGAATTACCATTCAATGCTCCGGTAAAGGCCAGCGGCTTGATGATGTCGCTGTTGGCATAGCCCCCCAGCAAAGCAAAGTCACCCAGGGCATACATGGCAAAGCGTCCGCTGCGGTGAATCACCTCACACGCCAGCGTCAGCTTCTCCTGCTCGAGCCACAGCGGCGGCGTTTCCGCCTGCTGCAACATTTCACGCAGTGCCGGAGTAGTGTCATCGAGAATATCACTCCCCTCTTCAACAGCCTTTTTCAGCAGCTGATGCGGATGAATACCCCGCTCCCTCAGTTGAGGGTTGCTGAACAGCTCCTCAGCGACACGATCACCCAGCTCATCACTTCGATGATAACTGGACGCTACCTGATCAAGGAGTGCCCGGGATGGTGCCGGGTAGCGCCCCAGCAACAACTTAAGCCCCCAGGCCGTTTTACGCCCACGCCAGGTATTCAGCTGCTGCAAAAAAACAAATCGGTCCGGATAAGTCATGGCTGTTCATTCGATGTTGTTTAAAGACAGCCTGAGTATTCCATGGCTTATTCACTGGGGGTACTGACACACCAGCCGATGTGTCAGGCAAAAAAAGCCCCGCGCTGCGGGGCTTTTCAGATCAGGCGAATTCAGCTACCAGCTGCTTAAGTCGCTTCTGTTGCATGCGCAGGGCATACTCCAGTTCTTTCATTCGGTCACGCATGGAAGCCGCGTCCCATTTTTCCTGCAGACTGCGACGTGTTTCCTGGTAGCGCTGGCCCTGCAGCTCAGTCCAGTTCGCAATCATCACTTTGAATTCTTCGTACTCTTTTTCCAGCACTTCAGACCACTTCTCGTGGTTACCGGATTTCTCCAGCTTCTGCTGAGCACGCTTAAATTGCATCTTCAGTTTGGCGCGCTGAATTTTGAACTCTGGCACCATACGCAGGTTGCTGGCCAGCCCCATCAGAGCACAGCCTTTAATCAGCCACTTGGTCGGATCCCATTGCCACCATTTAATCCCGTTACGGTAATCATTCTGAAAGATATGGTGATAGTTGTGATAGCCCTCGCCAAAGGTCAGGAAAGCAAAGAAATGATTATCACGCGCTGTATTTTCATCGGTGTAGGGCTGGGAACCCCATTTGTGAGCAATAGAGTTGATAAAGAAGGTGAAATGGTGAGTAGTCACGATTCGCAGGAAACCCGCCAGCAGTACCATGCCCCACACATCGCCAAAGATCAGACCCAGAGCAATCGGCAGCGCCAGGTTCATACCCAGAGCAATCGGCACATAGTATTTGTATTGCCACATAACGATCGGGTCTTTGGTCAGGTTCTTAACGTTGTCGAAGTTAACATCACCGCTGGGATACTTACGCAGCATCCAACCCATATGGGAGAACCACAGACCGCGCTTGGCTGAATACGGATCCAGATCCACGTCGTCAACGTGACGGTGGTGAACCCGATGGCCGGAACTCCAGTGAAGAATTGTGTTCTGAAGAGCCATGGCACCGAACAGAGCGAAAATCAGACGCACACTCCAATGAGCATCATACGCATTATGCGACCACAGACGGTGGTAGCCTGCAGTGATCGCCAGCTCGGTGGCTGACGTCAGCAAGATAAAGGCAACAACCGCAGACAGTGCGTAACCGTGAGTGAAGCCATACCAGGGTACTGCGGTAACCGCAACCAGCGACGTGAAGGCAAACATAAACGCCGGCGTCCAGTTAATCGGCGCAGACTCTTTATTATTGGAATTCGTCATAAAGTACTTTCTTGTGAGTTCGGATCTGGCACTGTGATACCACAGTCACCATGAATACTGAATAATACATCAACATCAGCGATACCAACACGAGCAGACGACAGGAAATTGCGCCAGATCACCAGTCAGAACGAACATCCTGAGCAGAAGCCCATGGGAGCTGATACTGGCATTATTTCTTTTCAGGAATAAGACTAAACACCATTTGTAAACATTGGCTTCAGGCATAAAAAAACCGCGCCTGAGCGCGGTTCTTTCAAGCCGGGAGATCAGCCACCGAAATCATCAAGCATGATGTTTTCAGGCTCTACACCCAAACTCAGCAGCATGTTGATTACTGACTGGTTCATGATTGGCGGCCCACACATGTAGAACTCGCAATCTTCTGGTGCCGGGTGATCCTTCAGGTACTGATCATACAGTACGTTGTGGATGAAGCCGGTCAAACCTGTCCAGTTATCTTCAGGCTGTGGATCAGACATCGCCACGTGCCACTCGAAGTTATCGTTCTCTGCGGCCAGCATGTCGTACTCATCCTGATAGAAGAGTTCACGCAAAGAGCGCGCACCGTACCAGAAACTGATCTTACGCTTGGAGTTCAGACGCTTCAGCTGATCGAAAATGTGGGAGCGCATAGGCGCCATACCCGCACCACCACCGATGAAGACCATCTCCGCATCCGTGTCTTTGGCGAAGAATTCACCAAATGGACCGTACACAGTCACCTTGTCGCCTGGTTTCAGGTTAAACACGAAGGTCGACATAATGCCTGGTGGAATACCGTTTGAGCCCGGCGGTGGCGTTGCAATACGGATATTGAACTTAACCACACCCTTCTCTTCCGGGTAGTTAGCCATGGAATAGGCACGAATTGTGGTTTCCTTGTTAACCGCCTTGATGTCAAAGAAGCCGAAACGCTCCCAGTCACTACGGTACTCTTCTTCGATATCAAAATCTGAGAAATTGATTTCGTAAGGAGGACACTCCAGCTGTACATAACCGCCTGCGCGGAAATCTACGTTTTCACCTTCCGGCAGAGCCAGTGTCAGTTCCTTAATGAAGGTCGCCATATTCGGGTTAGAAACTACAGTGGTCTCCCACTTCTTAACACCAAACACTTCTTCCGGCACTTCTACGACCATATCCTGTTTAACAGGGGTCTGGCACGACAGACGCCAGCCTTCGCGGGCTTCGCCTTTAGTGAAGTGGGAAGCTTCGGTTGGCAGCATTTCACCACCACCGCTCTTAACCACACACTTACACTGTGCACAGGTACCACCGCCGCCACAGGCAGATGACAGGAAGATGTTATTCGCAGCCAGTGTCTGCAACAGCTTACCACCGGCTTCCGTTTCAACTTCACGTTCACCGTTGATCATGATTTTAACGTTACCAGAGCTTACCAGCTTGGCACGGGCGCTAAGAATAATGAACACCAGTGACAAAACAATCACAGTGAACATTACAACGCCGAGGATGATTTCAATATCCAAAATACACTCCTTACAGCGATACGCCAGAGAATGACATAAAGCCCAGAGACATCAGGCCAACAGTCATAAAGGTGATACCCAGTCCCTGCAGACCCGCAGGAACGTCACTGTATTTCAGCTTCTCACGGATACCTGCCAGCGCAGTAATTGCCAGAGCCCAGCCCAGACCTGCACCAACACCATATACCGCACTTTCGCTAAAGGTGTAGTCACGTTCTACCATGAACAATACCGCACCCATGATGGCGCAGTTCACAGTAATCAACGGCAGGAACACACCCAACGCGTTGTAAAGTGACGGAACGTATTTATCCAGAACCATTTCCAGAATCTGAACCATCGCAGCAATAACGCCGATGTAGGTCAGCAGACCCAGGAAGCTCAGATCAACGGTCGCGAAATCTTCACTGATCCACACCAGAGCGCCTTCTTTCAGCAGCAGGCCATAGATCAGATTATTGATCGGCACTGTGATCGCCAGCACAACGATAACAGCGATGCCCAGACCAATAGCAGTCTGGATTTTTTTGGAGATCGCCAGGAAGGTACACATACCGAGAAAGAAGGACAGCGCCATATTCTCGACAAAGACCGCCTTAACGAACAGGCTGATGTAATGTTCCATTAGTGGCCTCCAGAGTGTTCAGTATTCGGCAGAATCTTAAAGTCCGGCTTCTCAACCTGGTCTTTTTTCCAAGTACGCAGAACCCAGATGAAACCACCAATAATGAAGAACGCGGATGGTGGCAGCAGCAGCAGACCGTTCGACTGATACCAGCCGCCATCCTGAATCAGAGGCAGGATTTCGATACCAAACAGCTTACCGGCACCGAACAGTTCACGGATAGTTGCAACAGTAATCAGCACTACGGAGTAGCCCAAACCATTACCAACGCCGTCAAAGAAGCTCAGAACGGGGCCGTTCTTCATAGCAAAGGCTTCCGCACGTCCCATTACAATACAGTTGGTGATAATCAGACCAACAAACACCGACAGCTGCTTACTGATGTCATACGCGTAGGCTTTCAGAATCTGATCCACCACGATTACCAGCGAGGCAATAATGATCATTTGTACAATGATTCGGATATTGTTCGGAATATGGTTTCGGATCAGAGAGATACCTACGTTGGAAAACGCTGTTACCGAGGTCAGAGCGATACACATTACCAACGTAACGTTCAGGCTGGTGGTTACTGCCAGCGCGGAACAGATACCCAGAATCTGAACCGCAATCGGGTTCTTACTGAATAACGGCTCAGTCAGGACTTTTTTTACATCAGACATCTCAAGCCCCCTGTTCTTTCAGGTATGTCAGGAATTTACCAAAGCCTGTGTCGCCAACCCAGAACTTAACCAGGCTATCAACACCGCGACTGGTCAGAGTTGCACCAGACAGACCGTCAACCTGGTTCAGGTTGCCAGCTTCTGCACCACCCTTCACGACAGAAATCGCCAAATCGCCATTCGCGTTGTGCAGTTTCTTGCCAGTCCACAGAGCTTTCCATTTAGGGTTATCGACTTCACCACCCAGTCCAGGAGTTTCAGCATGAGAGTAGAAGCCCAGACCTTCGATGGTTTCCAGGTCGCCTTTCAGAGCCAGGAAGCCATACAGAGTCGACCACAGACCATAACCATGAACCGGCAGGATGATCGTGTCGATCTGACCGTCACTTTCCAGAATATACACAGAAGCATATTTAGCCTGACGCTTAATGCTTGCGATATCCTCTGAACCACTCAGCGTGTTGGACAGAGCCGGAGTTTTAGAGGCTTTTTTCTGGTCGTAGTTATTCGGATCCAGACCTGCAGCTTTGATCTCTGCCAGTTCTGCATCGTTAACAAAGCGACCCTCTTCCAGGTTCACAATACGGGTTGTGATGCGGGAAAACTGCTCAGCTACAGACTGAGTGCTGTCGTACATACCAGCAGCCTGCAGAACAGCGACTTTTTTGTCGTTCGCTTTGTTTTCGTTTTGCTGTTTACGCAAACCTACTGCGGAGCCGGCAACGATAACCGAACACACCAGACACAGCAGAATCGCAACCAGCAGAGTTTTCTGGATGCTGTCGTTATTAGCTGACACGTGCAACCCTCCGCTTAATGTTTGCCTGAACTACGAAGTGATCGATCAGAGGCGCGAACAGGTTAGCAAACAGGATGGCGAGCATCATGCCTTCCGGGAATGCCGGGTTAACGACACGAATCATCACCACCATCGCACCAATCAGAGCACCGAAGAACCACTTACCTTTATTAGTCATGGATGCAGATACCGGGTCGGTAGCCATAAAGATCATACCGAAGGCAAAACCACCCAGAACCAGATGCCAGTACCAGGACAGCGCGAACATAGGGTTTGTCTCTGAGCCAATCACATTGAACAACAGAGAGGTAGCAAACATACCGATCATTACACCAGCAACGATACGGAATGAAGCAATGCCCATAGCCATCAGCACCACACCACCGATCAGAATCGCCAGCGTGCTGGTTTCACCCATAGAACCCTGAATAGTACCGATAAACGCGTCCATCCAGCTTACGCCTTCAGCGACGACCTTCTCGACACCACCTTCAGCAGCATTGCTCAGTGCCGTTGCTCCGGTAAAGCCATCAGCAGCAGTCCATACTGCGTTACCAGACATATCGGCCGGATAAGCGAAGAACAGGAATGCACGGCCAGTCAGGGCCGGGTTAAGGAAGTTTTTACCAGTGCCACCAAAGATTTCTTTACCAATAACCACACCAAAGCTGATACCCAGAGCAACCTGCCACAGTGGGATCGATGGTGGAAGAATCAGTGCGAACAGGATCGAGGTAACAAAGAAACCTTCGTTCACTTCATGCTTACGGATAGTCGCAAACAACACTTCCCAGAAGCCACCAACGATAAAGGTCGTCAGGTATACTGGCAGGAAGTAAGCCGCACCAAAGACAAAATTGTCCCAGAAACTTGAAGCGTCATGGCCGCTGCCACCCAGCAGAGCGATCAGCATTTCACGCCAGCCTTCGATCACAGTACCAGCTTCAGCACCAATCGCCAGGTTAGCCTGCAGGCCAATGTTGTACATACCAAAGAACATCGCCGGGAAGGTACACAGCCAGACGGTGATCATGATACGTTTCAGGTCGATACCATCGCGCACGTGTGCCGTGTTGTTGGTCACACTTGGCGGACAGTAAAGGCCGGTATCAACCGCTTCATAAAGCGGATACATTTTTTCGTACTTGCCACCCTTTTCAAAGCTGGGTGCAAGACTGTCGAGCATACTACGCAAGCCCATAATTAGCCCTCCGCTTCGATTCGGGTGAGATTCTTACGCAGAATCGGACCGTACTCGTACTTACCAGGACAAACGAAGCTGCACAGCGCAAGATCTTCTTCATCCAGTTCCAAAGCACCGAGATTTACCGCCGTTTCCATGTCTTCAACAATCAGTGCTCGCAGCAACTGAGTTGGCAGGATGTCCAGAGGCATCACTTTTTCGTAAGAGCCAACCGGAACCATCGCACGCTCACTACCATTAGTAGAGGTGGTGAACGGGAAGACCTTGCTCATCAGCTTCGACAGGTAAATCGGCATCACTGAGAAACGATCAGCACCAGGACGCAGGTAATGCAGCAGAGGACGATCACGACCTTCCAGCAGCACTGACACCTGATTGTGGTAACGACCGAGGAAGCCTTCAGCGCCCGCAGCAGTACGGCCGCCAAAAACAGAACCGGTAATTATACGGTTCTCACCGGCAGCCAGCTCACCCGCTGTCAGCTGAGCCAGATCTGCACCGATAACGGTACGAACCAGACGTGGCTTAGTCACCTGTGGACCTGCCAGCGCAACAACACGTTCGCTGTTCAGTTTGCCACTGGTAAACAGCTGACCGATAGCAATCACGTCCTGATAGCCAACAGTCCAGACTGTGCGTTCAGCACTGACCGGGTACAGATGATGAATATGAGTACCGCTCAGACCCGCAGGGTGTGGACCGGCAAACTCTTGGGTGCTTTCAACACCGGCAGAAGGAATATTGGCGCCAGGCGCTTTACAGACAAACAACGTGCCTTCGGTCAGATTCTTAAGAACCTGCAGGCCCTGTTTGAAGGACTCAGCCTGCTCTGCGATCACAACGGCCGGATCAGCGGCTAGAGGATTGGTATCCATCGCCGCGACAAAAATTGCCTGAGGGCGGGAACCTAATGCAGGAACACGGGAGAAAGGACGCGTGCGAAGCGCTGTCCAGAGACCAGAATTTACCAGATTATCCTGAACCTCATCTGCCGAGAGAGAAGACAGTTTTGCAGGTTCGTAACTCTGGAAGGTTTCTTCTTCGTTACCGTCAATTTCAATCACTACCGACAGGAATACACGACGTTCACCACGGTTAATGGCTTTAATCGTTCCCGCCGCTGGCGCAGTGTACTGAACGCCTTCGGTCTTTTTATCGGTGAATAACACCTGGCCTTTCTTGACTCGATCACCCTCCTGGACAGCCATTGTTGGTTTCATACCAACGTAGTCCGGACCAACCACTGCCACCTGAGTGACCGCTTGACCGTTACTGATAGACTGTTCAGGGCTACCGGTGATTGGTAAGTCGAGACCCTTTCTGATACTGATCATATGCCTCGCCTAATCACTATTGGCTCCTTCGCACCAGATTCCGGATACAAAAAAAGCACGCGCGACCACCCCTCTCTCACTGGAATGACAGAACGTAAAACGCCTTTTTGTTCTGGAAACAAGTACTTGGACCCATTTCCCAAGTTAAAAATCGCGGTAAGTATAATGACCAGCCGCCGATTAATCCACAGCCGTCCGGGCCTAAAAGCCTTCACCTTTAGCAGTATCGGACATGGCTCGCAAAAGTGAACAAAGTTTAGTCAAGCATCTTGCGACCGGCCAAAAAAAGCCGCTGCGTTGGCAGCGGCTCTTTTTTCGTCTTAACCCACTTTAGGGAAAGTTGGGTAATCGACACCACACACTTGCTGTGCAATGCGAACAACCTGACGGCTGTAGCCGTATTCGTTGTCGTACCACACATACAGGTTAACGCGCTCACCATTCACAATGGTGGCCTGCGCATCAACGATACCCGCGTGGCTGTTACCAACGAAGTCAGTAGAAACAACTTCCGGTGAGTTAACCCAGTCGATCTGCTTCTGAACAGCAGAGTGCAGAGACTGCTCACGCAGATAGTTGTTAACTTCTTCTACAGAAGTGGACTTCTTCAGGTTCAGAGACAGAATTGCCATAGAAACGTTTGGCGTAGGAACACGAATCGCGTTACCAGTCAGCAGACCTTTCAGTTCCGGCAGAGCCTTAGCCACTGCAGACGCAGCACCAGTCTCAGTGATAACCATGTTCAGCGGCGCAGAACGACCACGACGATCACCTTTGTGATAGTTGTCGATCAGATTCTGGTCATTGGTGTAAGAGTGAACAGTTTCAACGTGACCGTTAGCAATGCCGAACTCATCGTTCATTACTTTCAGTACTGGCGTGATCGCGTTGGTAGTACAGGATGCTGCTGACAGAATCTTGTCAGATGCATCGATGTCACCGTTGTTGATACCGTAAACGATGTTTTTCAGATCACCTTTACCCGGAGCAGTCAGCAGAACACGTGCTGTACCTTTCGCTTCCAGGTGCTGAGCCAGGCCAGCTTCATCACGCCATACGCCAGTGTTATCGATAACCAGAGCATTGTTAATGCCGTACTGGGTGTAATCGATTTCAGCCGGGTTGTTGGCGTAGATGATTTTAATGTAGTTACCGTTAGCGATGATTGCTTCGTTTTCTGCATCAATGGTCAGAGTGCCACGGAAAGTACCGTGTACAGAATCACGACGCAGCAGAGAAGCACGCTTAACCAGGTCATCGCCTTTACCGCGACGTACAACGATTGCGCGCAGACGCAGAGAACCGGAACCCGCTTTCTCGATCATGATACGAGCCAGCAGACGACCGATACGACCGAAACCGTACAGTACAACGTCGCGGTTTTCGCTGTCAGCAGCGTCCTGACCGATAACATCAGACAGTTCTTCGTTCAGGAAAGCCTGCAGATCACGACCGTTACCTTCATTGCGGAATTTAACCGCCAGTTTGCCCAGATCAACGTGAGCACGGGTAACGTCCATTTCGCTCAGCGCTTGCAGGACAGGGAAGGTGTCATGAACAGACAGTTCCTGTTTTTCCATGTGACGCACGAAACGGTGCGCTTTCAGCAGTTCGATTACGGAACGGTTAATAACCGGACGACCGTAAACAGAAGTCACAATGTTTTTACGACGGTACAGAGTACCAATCACAGGGATCATTGATTCAGCGATGGCTTCACGATCCATCCAGTCCTGCAAGCAGGCTTCGCGCATGTCTTGGCTCACGGGTTCACCTTCCGTAACTAAGTAAAAATCGTTGGGGCAAATTCGGGGCGCATATTATGCCCATATGTTGGCCAATGCACAAACTGTACAAAAGCCGAACAGCGATCAAATGACCTGACTGACGCGCAGACCACTGGCCGCCATTTCTTAACAGCCCCATCACCATCCGATACACTAGCGCGCTTTGCGCACAACAAGCCTGTCAGGAGTCAATGAATGACCATCCCACTAAGCCCCGAGTTACCCGCCAGAGCCGCCGAGCGCCGCTTCTGGGGCAATGTAACCGGAGCCTCTCAGGCGATGAGCATCGCCAGTGCAGCTATCAATCACGATGGCCTGACACTGGTTATTACCAATGACCCGACCAGCGCACTGCGCCTGGAAGAAGAAATCCGCTTCTACGCTGGTGAACTGCCGGTGCTGCATTTCCCGGATTGGGAAATCCTGCCATACGACGTGTTTTCTCCCCATCAGGACATCGTCTCGCAGCGTATCGCCACCTTAAGTCGCCTGCACGACATCCGGTGCGGCGTATTGATCCTGCCGGTATCCACCCTGCTGCACCGCTTACCACCGGCAAGCTTCTATCAGGGCGAGACCTTCGTCCTCGACGTCGGCCACACGTTTAATGTCGACAACACCCGCCGCCAGCTCGAATCTGCGGGTTACCATTGTGTGGATACCGTATACGAGCACGGCGAATTTGCTGTGCGCGGCTCGATTGTCGATATTTTCCCGATGGGACAGGATGCACCGTTCCGTATCGAACTGTTCGACGACGAAATAGAAACCCTGCGCACCTTTGATCCTGAAAGCCAGCGCACTCTGGAAAAGGTCGACAGCATTCGTATTCTGCCGGCGCGCGAGTTCCCGCTGAACACCGCCGCCATTCGCACCTTTAAAAGCCGCTGGTTCGACTTTTTTGAGCATGATCCTAAAGCGTGCCCGGTGTACACCGACGTCAGCGGCGGTATAGCACCCGCTGGTGTTGAGTACTACCTGCCACTGTTTTTTAACGATGATCTCGGCAGCCTGTTCGATCATTTGCCGGCCAAAACCCTGGTCATCCATGACGCCGCTCTGGAAAATGCCAGCGTCCAGTTCCGTGAGGATGTTGAGCAACGCTATGAGAGTCGTCGTCATGACCGCCTGCGTCCGATCCTGACCCCCGCACAACTCTTTCTGGCCACCGACCAGCTGTTTGCCCACCTGAATAATTACCCGCGTATTCAGTGGCAAAGCGACTCAGCCCCTGAGCGAGCCGGATCAGCATCCGTCGAGATGCTGCCTGCCGCAGATATCAGTGTGGATTCGCGCCTGGAACAACCGCTGCAACGCCTGCAGCAATGGCTGAATGAAAACAAAAGCCAGCGCGTGCTGTTCTGCGCCGAATCCGCTGGTCGACGCGAGGCGCTGAAAGAACTGCTGGGACGTATCAGCGTGCGTCCGACAGAACTGGAAAGCTGGCAGCAGTTTATCGGCGGCGATGATGCCCTTGCCCTGATCATCAGCCCGCTGGACGAAGGTGTGCATCTGCGCGACCCGGCGATCTCCATCATCACCGAGAACCAGCTGTTCGGTCAGCGCATCCGCCAGACCCGCCGGCGCAACAAACAGAAAACCGATTCCGAGCTGGTTATCCGTGATCTGTCGGAACTGAAGCCCGGCGCACCCGTGGTGCACCTGGACAACGGTGTAGGCCGCTACCAGGGCTTACAGACACTGGAAGCCGGCGGTCAGGTGAATGAATTTCTGGTACTGGAATACGCTGGCAACGCCAAACTGTATGTGCCGGTATCGTCCCTGCACCTGATCTCACGCTACGGTGGCGCCGAAGAAGGTGCGGCACCACTGAATAAACTGGGCACCGATAAATGGGCGCAGGCGAAGCGTAAAGCGGCAGAAAAAATCCGCGACACCGCCGCCGAGCTGCTCGATATCTACGCCCGCCGCGAAGCACGCAAAGGCTTTGCCTTTGATGAACCGGATCAGGATTATCAGCGTTTTGCTGCCGGCTTCCCGTACGAGGAAACCCCCGACCAGCAGGCCGCCATCGACGCCGTGATTGGCGACATGTGCTCACCTCGCCCGATGGACCGTCTGGTATGTGGTGATGTGGGCTTTGGTAAAACCGAAGTGGCCATGCGCGCTGCTTTTATGGCGGTGCAAAGCGGCAAACAGGTAGCCGTGCTGGTGCCAACCACCCTGCTGGCGCAGCAGCATTACCAGAACTTCGCCGACCGCTTTGCCGAATGGCCGGTCAAAGTCGATGTACTGTCGCGCTTTAAATCCGCCAAAGAAACCCAGCTCGCACTCGATCGTATGCTGGAAGGCAAAACCGATATTGTCGTCGGTACCCACAAACTGCTGCAGAAAGACGTGCAGTTTGATCACCTGGGCCTGTTAATCATCGATGAAGAACACCGATTTGGTGTGCAGCAGAAAGAGCGTATTAAAGCACTGCGGGCGGAAGTGGATATTCTCACCCTGACCGCCACGCCGATTCCGCGTACCCTGAATATGGCCATGGCCAGCATCCGCGATCTGTCGATTATCGCTACGCCGCCAGCCAAGCGTCTGAGCGTAAAGACCTTCGTGCGCCAGCAGGATGAGGCCACCAGTAAGGAGGCGATCCTGCGTGAAATCCTGCGCGGTGGTCAGGTGTACTACCTGCACAACGAAGTGAAGAGTATTGAGAAAACTGCGCGTGAGCTGTCCGAGCTGATTCCGGAAGCGCGGGTTATCGTCGCCCACGGCCAGATGTCGGAGCGCGAGCTGGAAGGCGTGATGAGCGACTTCTACCACAAGCGCTACAACGTACTGGTGTGTACCACCATTATTGAAACCGGTATCGATATTCCATCAGCCAACACCATCATCATCGAACGGGCGGATAAATTCGGCCTGGCCCAGCTGCACCAGCTGCGTGGACGCGTCGGTCGGTCGCACCATCAGGCCTATGCCTACCTGCTGACGCCGCCGCCGAAGAGCATGACCAAAGACGCCGAGAAACGTCTGGAAGCCATTTCCGCGGCGCAGGATCTGGGCGCTGGCTTTATGCTCGCCACCCACGACCTGGAAATCCGCGGTGCCGGTGAATTACTGGGTGAAGAACAAAGCGGCCAGATCGAAACCATCGGCTTCACCCTGTATATGGAAATGCTGGATCAGGCGGTGAAAGCCATGAAATCCGGTAAGACACCATCCGCCGATCTGGCGCTGAATCATGGTACCGAAGTCAACCTGCATATTCCGGCACTGATTCCGGCAGACTACCTGCCGGATGTAAATTCCCGTCTGACGCTATACAAGCGAATAGCCTCAGCAGCCGACGACACCGAGTTGAAAGAGCTGCAGGTAGAGATGATCGACCGTTTCGGTCTGTTGCCGGATGCGGTTAAGAACCTGTTCCGCCAGACCTCACTGAAACTGCGCCTGACGCCAATGGGCATTGCCAAACTGGATGCCGGTGACAGCAGCGGTCGTATAGAATTCGCCGCCGAAACGAACATTAACCCGTTCGTACTGGTCAGACTGGTGCAGAGCAAGCCTGCTACCTTCAAGCTGGAAGGCGGACACACCTTGCGTTTCAGCCTGAATATGGCGAGTATCGAGCAGCGTTTTAATCAGATCGAACAGGTCATCAGCGAACTGCAGAAGGATCCCAACCTGTGACAAAGTACCAACGTTTTATTCCCCTGCTGTTTTGCATTCTGCTGCCACTGAGCAGCCAGGCAGCGCCCTGGTACCGGGTTGAAATGATGCTCATCGCCTATGAAAGTGCCAGCGATATTGATCAGGAACTATGGTCCGATGCCCTGCCCGCTGCAGTTGATGACGGTGAAGAAATCCATCGTCCGGACTTCCAGTGGTGGCAGGCTCCAGCCATGTATCGACAGATGCACAGTGCACTGTGGGCTGGCTTTGGTTTCGAGCAGATTCCTCAGTCTGCGCTGCCAGCACCATTTACCCCGCTGGAAAATCTGCGCCTCGCCGAAGAAGCAACACGCATTGATAAGCGCAAAGGTATGAAGGTCGTCTGGCATCAGGCCTGGATTGAACCGGTTCAGGAAGAAGGTCAGGCAATCAAGCATCCGCTTAACCTGCGCACAGAAGACGAAATCGATATCGAAATTACCGGCAGCTTTGAATTGCACCGTAGCCGCTACCTGCATATTTCAACCGACCTGACGGTGCAGCATTACCAGCTCAAAGGGAATGAAGCACTGCGCCAGTTACAGCTGCCGGAAAGCGACAGCCGCAGCGATTTCCGTCCACAACTGATGGCCGCAGCTAACATCGAGGCATCTTTAACAGAAGAAGATATGCCAGTACCCCTGCGGGCTGCCGAAGTTAAACAAACACGCCGTATGCGCAGTGGTGAATTGCATTATCTCGATCACCCGATGCTCGGGGTGGTTATCAAAGTCATTCCTATAGAAAGTGCTGAAGATCTGTAGATAAAAAAATGGCCTCTGTTGAGGCCATTTTTTTACAGCTGACGTAAGGTCTCTGCGAGAAGGTCCCGGACTCTCTGCATGCCGCCATCCAGCACCGCTTTAATTTCTTCCATGGTGATAATGCCATCACTCTTACCCGCTGCCGGATTCACCACCAGACAGATACTGGCATAAGGAATACCCAGCTCACGCGCCAGCGCGGCTTCCGGCATTCCGGTCATACCTACCAGATCGCAGCCGTCTTTTTCCAGACGATTAATTTCAGCAATGGTTTCCAGGCGCGGGCCCTGAGTGGCCGCGTAAACACCAAATTCACAGACCGGCATATCAATGCCCGATGCCGCTGTAATCAGACGCTGACGAAGATTCTCATCATAAGGATGCGTCAGGTCGATGTGATCCAGCGGGCGGAATTCGCCATCAAAGAAAGTGCTTTCACGTCCCCAGGTGTAATCCACCACCTGATGCGGAATTGAGATAACACCGGATTGCATCGCATGGTGAATACCGCCAACAGCATTCACCGCAATAATGGCATCAGCACCCAGGCTCTGCAGCGCTAACAGGTTGGCACGGTAGTTAATTTTATGCGGAGGAACCGCATGTGGATGACCATGACGCGCCAGAAACAGCACCGAACGATCATTCCAGCTGCCTTCCTGCACAGCACTGGAAGGCTGACCCAGCTTAGTGGTCAGCTCATGGCTGCCGGTAATCTGGGGTCCTTCCAGTTGAGTCAGTCCTGTTCCACCAATAATGGCGATTTTATTGAATGCCATAAAACGTCAGCTCTTCAGACAAATAAGTAAATTAAAATTAAAAATACGCGCTCAGTGTTGCCTGAGCCTGCAGATGACGATCGTCATCCTCGCGGAAAGCCGGCCCCTGCATATACTGCAAAGACAACGCTTGCTGGCCAGCGTTTTGTGCCTGCGCCACAGCCTCGAGTACTTGCTGAGCGCCATCGCGGTTATTACAAACCACCAGAGCATTGGCACCGGCAGCGATCGCAGCCTGCGCCCGCTCGGCGTAGCTACCGACACTGGCAGCTCCGGCCATGGTCAGGTCATCGCTGAAAATAACACCGGAGAAATTCATCTGCGCACGCAGAATCTGTTGCAGCCAATGGCTGGAAAAGCCCGCCGTATTGTCGGCGTCAACCGCACTGTAAATCACATGAGCCGGCATAATACCGGCAATCTGCCGTGCCGCAATCAGATCACGAAAAGGCTGCAGATCCGTGTTCAGCTCTGCCAGTGGCCGGTCATCCTGGGGTAATTCAAGATGAGAGTCAGCAACCACCGCACCATGACCGGGAAAATGCTTCCCCACCGCAGCCATACCCGCCGCAGCCATACCCGCAATAAAGGCGCCGGCCAGCGCCGTAACAGCCTCGGCGGAGTGACCAAAGGCGCGATCACCAATAACCTTTGAGCAGTCACGCTCAATATCCAGCACCGGGGCAAAGCTCAGATGCACACCACAGCGGCGAACCTCGTAAGCCATCAGCCAGCCAAGATTACGGGCAACGGTCAGCGCCTCGGCACTATTCGCCTGATACAGCGGCTCCAGCGCCATCATTGCTGGTAAACGGCTGAAACCATCACGGAAGCGCTGCACCCGTCCACCCTCCTGATCAACGCACAACAGCAGATCCGGGCGTAACGCCAGGATTTCGCTTGTCAGCTCAGTCAGTTGCTGCGGGGACTGATAATTACGGGCAAAAAAGATAAGTCCACTGAGCGCCGGCTGCTGAATAAATTCTCGCTCGGCAGCCGTCAGACTAAGACCTTCGAGATCCGCGATAACACCAACCGCGCTGCAGTTGATTACAGGTTGCGACATGGAATCCTCGAAAAGCTGTGTTCCTGAATCCATACCTGGGTTCCGGGGCCCACCAGATCAAACAGCTCTATGATATCGGCGTTACGCATACGAATGCAGCCGTGCGACAGCGGTTCGCCCATTGGCTCAGAATCCGGCGTGCCGTGAATATAGATATAGCGGCGCATAGTATCGACACTACCAAGACGATTACGACCAATCTCCATACCCTGCAACCAGAGAATACGGCTCAGTATCCAGTCGCGCTGTGGTGCTGCAGAAGCAAGCTGCGGGCTGTAAATCTCGCCGGTAGCGCGGCGTCCGACAAACACGGCATTGGCCGGCTGACCTGCGCCAATACAGGCACGAATGCGATGCCAGCCACGCGGCGTGCAACCACTGCCCTGCTGTTCGCCGACACCGTTTAAAGCACTGGAGATGGTATACAGGTGACAAACACCTGAACTGGAGATACGCAGCTGCTGATCCGCAATTGAAATCTCAATCAGAGAGACATCCATTCCGGGGTTGGCAGCCGATGAAAGCGACAGCGGACCTGACTGCGCCATATTCATGTTCCATTCCTTTATGGGCCCCCTGCAGACAGAGGACCTGAATCAGACGGTCTGTTGCGGAGCGTTCAGACCAGATGCAAGGAAAGGTATCAATTTATCAACGACCTGCGCAATATCCGACGCCTTACCCAGATCGTGAGCCGCCATAGCCGTCAGTGATTCGGCACCGGAAAGCGTGAATACCGTTGCACCAAGCGAGAAATGGATACGCCAGAAGCGGTCTTCATCCGACAGATCAGGTGTTGCCGCAGTGACCAGTGCCATATAGGTGCGAAACACCGCACCATATTCTTTCTGCAGGAAACGACGCAGATGACCCTGGCCCTGGGTATAAGCCAGCCCCAGCAGACGCATAAATATGCCCAGTCGGCGTGGGCTGTCGTGCCCGGCTTTCAGCGCAGTGTGAGACAGCAGCATCAGCAGCTCCTGCATATCCGGCGCTTCGCCATTCAGGCGCTGCTGTAATTCAGCCAGCGCTTCCTGCAGGCTTTCACTGAACGGGCCAAGGAATCGCGCAAACACTGCCTGAATCAGCGACTTCTTCGAACCGAAGTGATAATTCACCGCAGCCAGATTCACACCTGCCTTGGTGGTGATGTTGCGCAATGACGTCTCAGCGAAGCCACGCTCCGAAAACAGCTCTTCCGCCGCATTCAGAATATTTTTTACCGTATCTTTCTGTGCCATAGCTATGGAATACCCGGACAAGCAGCTACGCACAGGCAGCCATTTAAAAACAGTTGTTTCAAACATACGTTTAAAACGAGAAATGCGCAATAGGAACTCCGCCTAAAGGATGATCAGCGGCAACTGATAAAAAAGGTTTACACAGTAAAAAATACTGTATACATTTACACCTACTGTATGGATTACCAGACTGGATAAGCATCATGATTAAGCTTACGGCAAGACAACAGCAGGTACTGGACCTGATCCGCTCGGCTCTGGAGGAAACCGGTTTTCCCCCTACCCGTGCAGAGATCGCCAAAGAGCTGGGCTTCCGTTCACCCAACGCCGCCGAAGAACATCTCAAAGCACTGGCTCGTAAAGGCGCCATTGAGATGATGCCGGGCGCATCGCGTGGTATTCGCATTATTGAAGAGCAGGACCCGGGCCTGCCAATCGTCGGCCGGGTAGCTGCCGGCGAACCGATTCTGGCACAGGAACACATCGAGGATTACCTCGAGATTCCAACCAGCTTCTTCCGTCCCGCCGCTGACTTTCTGCTGGAAGTTCACGGCGACAGTATGAAGAAAATCGGCATCATGGACGGCGATTACATTGCCGTACATAAAGCAGAAACCGCCCGCAATGGTGAGATTGTTGTCGCCCGCGTAGACAATGAAGTCACTGTAAAGCGCTACGAGAAAAAGCGCAGCCAGGTGGTGCTGTATCCGGAAAATGATGACTACCAGCCGATCGAAGTTGATCTGCAGTCACAGGATTTCGCTATTGAAGGTCTGTACGTCGGCGTTGTTCGCCGCCACTAAGTAACAGATAAAGGGGATTTGCAATGCGTCAGTTAGCGTTAGGAATGGAAGAGCCTGGCCTGTCATTCAGCAGCCAGAGCCCTCAACGGTCATTACCGGCCGGCAGCATGACAGAGGTAATCGTCGGTGATGAGAGCGCTATTCAGCCTCTGCACCTGCTGCCTCTTCTGGCTCGTTGTAACGAGCAGAAGCGCTGGCTGATGTGGCTGAGCCCTAACCGCCCACTGAACAAGCAATGGCTCGAAACCATGGGCCTGCAGCAATCCCCGGTGATTCATATGGATCTTTGCGCCGAGACCCAGATGGCACTGTGCTGCCGCATTCTGGAAGCCGGCAACAGCCATATGATTGTTGAATGGGACGGCCTGATCGGCACTGAACAGCGCCGTCACCTGCGCCAGCTGGCTCGGGAAACCGGCAGTCATATTGTGCTGATTCAGCGCGACCTGTAATTGCCATACGACCTGCTGACCACAGCCCATAAAAAAGGTTCATCGCATTTAAGCGTGAAAAATGAGAACGGCAGTAAAATCGGTTAAGTTTGCATTCGCCAAAACCCAAACAAAACCGACCACTGCCGATCCATGAATCCTAATCCGCTTACCCTTCTCTGGGAAGGCTTTGAGATCCAAAGCTACCAACAGATTTCCTCCGATTCGCTCGTCATCCAGCTCCAACCTTCACCGAACCGTCAGTACCACTGCCGCCACTGCCTCCAATCGGCTTATCAAATGCATGACCGCTCCATTCGGCGCATTCGTGAACGCGATATCGGCCCCTTCAAAGTCTGGCTTGATGTCCCCGTTGCCAGAGTCGCTTGCTCCCGTTGCGGCCCCAGGACAGAGCGTATTTCATGGCTTCCGGACAGATTACGCATGACCCGC
>NZ_JAEDAH010000051.1 GCF_020320395.1 Thalassolituus marinus
GCGAGGTCAGGAAATATCGAGGTTTCAAGGGTAAACGAGCCAGGACAGCGCGAAGCGGGGAGATAGCCCGTCCGGCGAGAGGGGCGGTCCGACGTATCGGAAGGCCCCTCTATGAGGACAAGGGGCCTGGAATATCTCACAAAAGTTCAAATAAAAATTTGTGGGACAGCAGTGAGCTAAGCTGGCCTTTTTATTATTTGAAATACGCGTTATCGGTTTGGGTATGGTCTGTAACGTCACGCACGCCAGTCACTTCCGGGATTTTGGCGATCAGCGAGGCTTCCACCCCATCCTTAAGCGTCATATCGACAGCGCTGCAGCCCTGACAGCCGCCACCAAACTTCAGAATCGCTATACCATCGTCGGTCAGCTCTACCAGACTTACTTCACCGCCGTGGGACGCAAGCCCAGGATTTATTTCGGTGTACAGCAGGTAGTTGATGCGCTCTTCTACCGGGCTGTCTGATGTTACCTTAGGCATTTTGGCGTTTGGCGCTTTAATGGTGAGCTGTCCCCCCATGCGATCTTTGGCAAAGTCGATGATCGCCTCTTCCAGATAAGGGATGCTCATAGCTTCAACGTAGACGCGAATTTTATCCATTTGCTGGATAAAGTCGGACGCATGCACCTCCTCCGGACGACAATATGCCAGGCAGGTTTCTGCGTATTTAGTGCCCGGCTGAGTAATAAACACTCGCACCGACATGCCCTCTACGCTCTGCTTTTCAAGCAGCTGAGCGAGATAGTCTTCTGCGTCGGGAGTGATATTGATGATTGTCGTCATGATGGATACCTCTTATCAGTGGCGGCATTGTAACGGAAGCCCGCATCCCGATAAATACCCAAGTAAATTGCTTGGATAAGACAAGCTGTTATGCCTCTGGTACAATTCTGCGCCTTTTATAATTGTTTCCGCTGATTAATGACTCAGAACGCCCCGAATATGCCTAATACACAACGCCAGCAACGTATCGCCCGCCTGAAAGCCGACCTGCAGAGTTACATTCATATTCTTGATGGCGGCATGGGGACGCTGATTCAGAGCCATCAGCTGGAAGAGAAAGACTATCGCGGGCAGCGCTTTGCAGATATTACCCAGGAGGTTAAGGGTAATAACGATCTGCTGGTTATTACCCAACCGGAAATTATCGCTGGAATCCACCGCCAGTATTTCAATGCGGGCGCGCACATTGTTGAAACCAATACTTTCAACAGTACCCGTGTTTCTCAGGCCGATTACCAGCTCGAGGACCTGGTACCCGAGCTGAACCGGGCCGCGGCCGCCCTCGCTCGCAAAGTCGCTGACGAGGTTGAAGCTGAAACCGGTATTCCACGTTACGTAGCAGGTGTACTCGGACCTACCAGTAAGACCTGTTCTATCTCGCCTGACGTAAACGATCCTGGCTATCGTGCTATTACCTTCGACCAGTTGGTTGAAGAATACATTGAGGCTACTGAAGCCCTTATGGATGGTGGTGCTGACATCATCCTGATAGAAACCGTATTCGATACCCTGAACGCGAAAGCGGCCGTTTTCGCAGTGCAGGAAGTCTTCGAGCAGCGCGGTGAAGAACTGCCGATCATGATCTCAGGCACCATTACTGACGCCTCTGGCCGTACTCTTTCGGGCCAGACCGCAGAAGCCTTCTACAACTCACTGGCCCACGCCAAGCCACTGACTATCGGCCTGAACTGCGCCCTGGGTGCGGAAGAGCTGCGCCCTCACGTAGAAGAGCTGTCAAACAAGTCGAACTGTTATGTATCCGCGCACCCTAACGCCGGCCTGCCGAATGAGTTCGGTGAATACGATCAGTCACCGCAAGAGATGGCCGTTATCGTTGAAGAGTTTGCCGCCAGTGGCTTCCTGAACATTATTGGTGGCTGCTGCGGTACGACTCCGGCACACATCAAAGCCGTGGCCGAAGCAGTTAAGAAGCATAAACCGCGCGTGATCCCTGAGATCAAGCCGGCCTGTCGCCTGTCGGGACTCGAACCATTCAATTTCGACGAAACCAGCTTGTTCGTTAACGTCGGCGAGCGTGCCAACGTCACGGGCTCAGCGAAGTTCAAGCGTCTGATCATTGAAGAAAACTACGACGAAGCACTGGAAATTGCCCGTCAGCAGGTTGAGAACGGCGCCCAGATCATCGACATCAACATGGACGAAGGCATGCTCGACTCAGAAGCCGCTATGGTGCGCTATCTGAACCTGATTGCCTCCGAGCCTGATATCGCCCGCGTCCCTGTTATGGTTGACTCCTCCAAGTGGGAGATCATCGAGGCAGGCCTGAAGTGCATTCAGGGTAAAGCGGTTGTGAACTCTATCTCGCTGAAAGAAGGCGAAGAAGAGTTCATTGCCAAGGCGAAGCGCTGCAAGCGTTATGGTGCTGCCGTCGTGGTAATGGCCTTTGACGAGACCGGTCAGGCCGATACAGAACAGCGTAAGAACGAAATCTGCGAGCGTTCGTATCGTGTCCTGGTGGACAAAGTGGGCTTCGCACCAGAAGACATCATCTTTGACCCGAATATCTTTGCAGTAGCGACAGGCATTGAAGAGCACAACAACTACGCTGTCGATTTTATCAATAGCTGTAAATACATCACAGAAAACCTGCCACACGCCAAGATATCCGGTGGTGTGAGTAACGTTTCCTTCTCGTTCCGCGGTAACGAGCCAGTACGTGAAGCAATTCACTCTGTATTCCTCTACTACGCCATCCAGAATGGCATGAGCATGGGTATCGTCAACGCCGGTCAGCTTGCCGTATATGACGATTTGCCTGCAGAGCTGAAAGAACGCGTCGAAGATGTGATTCTGAACAAGCGCGAAGATGGCACTGACCGTCTTCTGGAAATCGCCGAAAAGTATCGTGGCGATGGTTCTGTTCAAGAGAAGGAAACTGAAGAGTGGCGCTCATTGCCGGTTGCTGAGCGTCTCACTCATGCTCTTGTAAAAGGTATTAACTCCTTCGTTGAAGAAGATACCGAAGAAGCACGCCAGATGTTTGACCGCCCTATTCAGGTGATCGAAGGACCACTGATGGATGGCATGAACGTGGTTGGCGACCTGTTCGGCTCAGGTAAAATGTTCCTGCCTCAGGTGGTAAAAAGTGCCCGCGTAATGAAACAGGCTGTTGCCTACCTGCTGCCATACATCGAAGCCGAGAAAGACGGCAAATCTGAGTCTCAGGGCAAGATCCTGATGGCAACCGTGAAAGGTGACGTTCACGACATCGGCAAGAACATCGTAGGCGTGGTACTTCAGTGCAACAACTTCGAAGTCGTTGATCTTGGCGTGATGGTACCGGCGGAAAAGATTCTGAAAGTCGCCAAAGAAGAGAATTGCGACATTATCGGCCTTTCCGGTCTGATCACTCCATCGCTGGACGAAATGGTGCACGTTGCCCGCGAAATGCAGCGTCTGGACTTCCATCTGCCGCTGATGATCGGCGGCGCAACGACCTCTAAAGCGCATACTGCGGTTAAAATCGAGCCACAGTATAAGAATGATATTGCTGTTTACGTGCCGGACGCGTCCCGCGCTGTGGGCGTAGCGCAGAAGCTGGTCAACGCACAAGCCAAGGCGGAATTCATTGCCGAGCGTCGCGAAGAATACGTCGCTGTGCGTGAGCGTAACGCCAACCGTAAAGCAAAAGCCCTGCTGACCTACGAAAAGGCCTGTGAAAACGCCTATAAAGGCGACTGGGACAACTATGTGCCACCGGTGCCAGCAAAAACCGGCATCTCTGTTTATGAAAACTTTGATCTGGCGGATCTGGCTAAGTATATCGACTGGACCCCGTTCTTTATGTCCTGGGAACTGGCCGGCAAATTCCCACGCATCCTTGAAGACGAAGTGGTCGGCGAAGCCGCAACTGCACTTTATAAGGATGCTCAGGCGATGCTGCAACGCATAATCGACGAGAAGCTCTTTAACGCCCGTGGCGTGGTTGGCATCTGGCCAGCAAACCGTCGTGGCGCGGACGACATTGTCGTATTCAACGACGACAAATCAGAAGAAATTGCCGTACTGCACCACCTGCGTCAGCAGACCGACAAGCCGAACGATCAGCCAAACTACTCTCTGGCTGACTTCGTGGCACCGGAAGGTACTCAGAATGATTACGTCGGTGGCTTTATCGTGACTGCGGGTATCGAAGCAGAAAAACTGGCCAAGGAATACGACGCCAACCACGACGATTACAACAGCATCATGATGAAGGCACTGGCTGACCGTCTGGCGGAAGCCTTTGCCGAGCGCATGCACGAGATCGTCCGTAAAGAGACCTGGGGTTACGCCAACGATGAGAGTTTCTCCAACGAAGAGCTGATCAAAGAAGCCTATAAGGGCATCCGTCCAGCGCCGGGCTACCCTGCGTGTCCGGATCACACCGAGAAAACCACCCTGTTTGCTCTTCTCGAGGGTGAAGCCAACACTGGCGTGTCTCTGACTGAAAACTTCGCCATGACGCCAGCGGCGTCTGTTAGCGGCTGGTACTTCTCCCATCCGGAGTCTAAGTACTTTGGCCTAGGTAAGATCGACAAAGATCAGGTGACCGATATTGCCGCTCGTAAGGGCATGGATCTGGAGCAAATGGAGCGTTGGTTGTCGCCTAACCTCAGCTACGACCGTTAAGCAGTATGTCTGCTGGATCGCTGACTCAGGGGGTTGCCCGATTGCTGGCAATTCCTTCTGATCGTCTGCTTCGGGTATTCAGTATCAGCCTGCCGATTATTGGCGCCATGCTCAGCCAGAGCATAATGAATCTGGTCGATGCCGCGATCGTTGGTCGCCTGGGTGATACGGCACTGGCTGGCGTAGGCATAGGAGCCTATGCCACCTTTGTTATGGTGTCGGTGGTCATGGGGTTGTCGGCTGCTGTTCAGGCATTGGTAGCGAGACGCTTCGGTGCCGGCGACACGGAAGGATTAACCAGCCCATTGTATGCGGGTCTGCAGCTCGCCGTTCTGATAGGAATTCCTCTGGCGCTGGCATTCTATTGTGGCGCTCAGTATCTGATCCCCCTCTTTAATAAAAGCCAGCAAGTCCTTGATATTGCGATACCTTATTTTGAGTGGCGCACGATTGCTATCGTTGCTGTCGGGATGAATTTCGTTTTTCGTGGTTTCTGGAATGGCATCGGCGAAGGACGCATTTATTTTCGCTCACTGCTGACCATGCACATCGCTAACGTCCTTATCAGTTACATACTGGTTTTCGGTGTGGCTGGCTGGCAAGGTATGGGGGCGGTTGGTGCTGGCATAGGCACAACCGCTGCACAAATCCTTGGCACGCTACTGCTATGCTGGCAACTTTTTATTACGCATCGCAAGCGCTTCTATCACCACTCCCCAACAGACTTTTCCGCTGTTCGCCCCCTTATGCGTCTGGCACTGCCCAATTCGGCCCAGCAAACACTGTTTGCCGTCGGCAACAGCATTCTGTTCTGGATTATTGGTCAGGTTGGCACTGAAGCACAGGCGATCGGTCATATTCTTATCAGCCTGGCGCTGATGATGATTTTGCCTGCGGTGGGGCTTGGCATGGCTTCGACCAGTCTGGTGGGGCATGCCCTGGGTAAAGGCCATGCTGAAGATGCTTACCGCTGGGGCTGGGATGTCGTTAAAGTGGCGACGCTTGTTATGGCTGTTTCCGCAATGCCGCTCTGGCTGTTTCCCGAGCAGGTTCTGAGAGTTTTCACCCCCCACGAGCCACTGATCTCGCTTGGAACGCTGCCTTTGCAGGTTACAGGTCTTGCCATTGCCCTGGAAGTTACAGCCATGGTGCTGACCCAGGCGTTGCTTGGTGCTGGTGCAAGCCGCCAGGTAATGCGCATAAATCTGACCATGCAGTGGTTCGTATTGCTCCCTCTCGCCTACATCATCGGTCCTATTGCAGGCTACGGCTTGCTTGGAATCTGGTTGCTTCAGTCTGCGCAACGTATTACGTTATCGGCGATTTACGGGAGCATCTGGAAGCGCCGCCAATGGAGCCGGATCTCTTTGTAGTGACATTTGCCATATTGTCTCTGGAGCCGCCATGCCAAGCCGTCTGCCACCACCGGTTTTTTCTGCTTACGATTATATAACGCCCGTCATTGGCCATCGTGGCGCCTGCGGTGAAGCACCTGAGAATACCCAAGCTTCAATTGAGTTGGCAGCTCACCAGGGAGCGCAGTGGGTAGAGGTCGACGTCACTATCAGTGCTGATGGTATTGCTGTGATCCATCATGATCACGATCTGGATCGCTGTACCAGTGGTAGTGGCATTCTCAATCTGCATCGCCTTTCCGAGTTGAAGAAACTCGATGCGGGCAGCTGGTTTAGCGAAGCGTTCAGTCAGCAACGAATTCTGACCCTGACAGAGTTGTTCACACTGGCAAATCAGCTGGACCTCAATCTCAATCTCGAAGTCAAGCCTGTTATCGGACGTGAATCAGAGACGGTATGGGCAATCAGTCGCGCCCTTCAGGAAGTCCCCTATGAGCATCCACTGTTACTCAGTAGTTTCAGCTTGCATGCACTTCGGGCCTGCGCTTCGCACCTGCCTCATATAACCCGGGCAATCAATGTCGAAGCCATTCCGCGCAACTGGTCGGAGAGAATTGAGGAGGCAGGCTGTCAGGGGCTGCATTTTCAGGCTGAGTTTGCCAACGAGTCCGTAATCAGGGAAATAAAGGCTGCCGGCTATCATCTGCTGAGCTATACCGTAAACAACCCGGATACGGCTGAAGCTCTGCTGAGCTATGGCGTTGATGGCATATTTACAGACTACCCTGCACGCATGGTCAGAGCTCTGTCGCGCTGGACCCGAGACGGTCGCCACCATTGATTCCTTTATGGTTTTATCGAATTAGCATATAGATAAATATTAATTTTAAGAATATAGAAGCTCTGATATCTTTCCCGGCCATAACCACTTCCCTAACTATATAAAGGTTAGCAACCGGGTCTTTATGTACATTTATGATGAGTACGATCAGCAACTGCTGAACGAGCGCGTCGCCCAGTTTAAGGGGCAAATGGAGCGCTATCTGGACGGTAAAATCGCGGAGGATGAGTTCCTGCCGCTGCGTCTGCAAAATGGTATTTATGTTCAGCGTTACGCGCCTATGCTGCGCGTGGCCATTCCTTATGGTGCTCTGAACACCGCTCAGCTTCGTGCACTGGCCAAAGTGGCTCGCGACTACGACAAGGGATACGCACACTTCTCTACCCGTCAGAATTTGCAGTTTAACTGGCCGAAACTGGAAGAGTGTCCACAGATTCTTGCAGACCTGGCCGAAGTGCAGATGCACGCCGTGCAGACCAGTGGTAACTGTATCCGCAATACCACCACTGACGAATATGCTGGTGTTATCGCGGAAGAAGTTACCGACCCTCGCCCATACTGCGAAATTATTCGCCAGTGGTCGACATTCCACCCGGAATTCGCCTTCCTGCCGCGTAAATTCAAGATCGCCGTTAACGCTGTACCTGGTGCCGACCGTGCAGCCATTCAGATGCATGATGTGGGCGTGAACATTGTTCGCAACGATGCCGGCGATATTGGCTACCGCATCCTGGTTGGAGGTGGCCTTGGCCGCACCCCTATTCTGGGTGAAGAGATCTGCAGCTTCCTGCCTGAAGAAGACCTGCTGACCTACCTGGACGCAATCATTCGCGTTTATAACCAGTTCGGTCGTCGCGATAACAAATACAAGGCTCGCATTAAAATCCTGACTAAAGCACTGGGTATAGAACGCATGCGCGAACTGGTTGATGCCGAGTTCGATCGTATTCGCGACGGTGCTGGCAAGCTGACCCAGGAAGAGCTGCAGCGCGTGAAAAAACACTTCACCGACCCTGCTTATCGCGAACTGCAGAACAACCCTGCAGAACTTGAAGCTGCAAAAGCAGAATCCCCTGCCTTTGCCCGCTGGCTGGGCCGCAATGTCCGTGCGCACAAGAAAGCAGGCTACGCCGTTGTAACACTGACCCTGAAACAGATTGGTACGCCGCCAGGTGATGTTACAGCCGAGCAGATGGATGCTGTTGCCGATCTTGCTGACAAGTACAGTTTTGGCGAGCTGCGCTCTACTCACCAGCAGAACCTGGTGCTGGCGGATGTTGAACAAAGCCAACTGTTCGCCTTATGGCAGGAAGCGAAAGCACTGGGGCTGGCAACACCAACCCTGGGACTACTAACCGACATGATTTGCTGCCCGGGTGGTGATTTCTGCGCACTGGCAAATGCCAAGTCAATTCCGGTAGCAGAAGCCATTCAGGCTCGCTTTGATGATCTCGACTATCTGTATGATCTGGGTGAAATCGACCTCAATATCTCTGGCTGCATGAATGCCTGTGGCCATCACCATGTAGGCCATATCGGCGTACTGGGTGTTGATAAAAAAGGCGAAGAGTTCTATCAGATCTCCCTTGGCGGTAACAGTGGTGGCAACCACACCGAAGAAGCCTCTCTGGGCAAGATTCTGGGGCCTTCATTTGCACGCGAGCAGATGCCGGACGTGATAGCCAGGATTCTCGATTTTTATGTAGCCAAGCGTTCCGAGGGCGAATCCTTCCTCGAGGCCTACCGTCGCATTGGTCACGCAGCGTATAAGGAGGCAGTGTATGGCCCAGCTAATTAAGAACGGTCAGCTTATTCAGGATTCCGCATGGCAACTGGTTGAAGATTCTGCAGAAGCCACTTCCGGCAGCCTGATTTCTCTTGGGCGCTGGCAGTCTGAGCGTGAAGCTCTGCTGCCAGCCGCACAGGCCGGTGACATTGGCCTGTATCTGGAAAGTGATCAGACGGCAGACCTGATTGGCGATGACGCATCGTCCTTTCCTATCATAGCGATCAACTTTCCGAAGTTTGCCGATGGTCGCGGCTACAGTGCCGCTCGCCTGCTGCGTGAGCGCCATGGCTACAAAGGTGAGCTGCGCGCGGTTGGTGATGTACTGATCGACCAGCTTTTCTTTATGAAACGCTGCGGCTTCGACAGCTACGCCCTGCGAGACGACCAGGAACTGGAAGTTGCACTGGCCGCTTTCTCGACCTTTACTGCCTGCTATCAGAACGACGTCGCCGACCCGCGCCCGTTATTCCGCCGCCGCGCATGAGCATTTGGCCAGTCAGGACAATCTTCTGACTGGCTTCCCTCCCCTATACCATTCTGACTTCCGCCATTACTCTGAACTGAGCAGCCGCTATAATCACACCAGCTATCGGGGGTGTTATGCAGCAAGACATTGTTTTTTCGTTCTTCCTTATTTTCTCTGGTGCGCTGGTGCTGGCCACCCTGGCGTTGTATACACGCCAGCCAGTGCTGATTGCCTATATCGCACTTGGCGCCCTGATCGGCCCCTTTGGTTTTGGGCTGATAGAGCACCCGGAATCAGTCGCCGATATGGCCGACATCGGAATTTTGTTTCTGCTTTTCCTGCTTGGTCTGGATATGCAGCCGTCAGCTCTGTTCGCGGTTGTACGTAAGGCTCTGCCTGTAGCGCTGGCAAGCTCTGCGGTATTTTTTCTGGCAGGGTTCGGACTGCCTGTCGTTTTCGGCTTCACCCTGCAGGACGGCATCATCATCGGCCTGGCCATGATGTTTTCTTCAACCATCATTGGCCTGAAATTACTGCCAACTACAGTTCTGCATCACAAGCACATGGGCGAACTGATGATTGGCCTGCTGCTTCTGCAGGATATGCTGGCCATCCTGGTGCTTATTCTGCTTGGTGTAATGGAAGGCAATGGCACCATGCCTGTTTGGCAGCCGTTTGCAGCACTTCCCCTGATTGCCGCCGCCTGTTATCTGATTGTAAAAGGCGCGCTTCTGCCGCTGATTACGCGATTCGATCGCTTCCAGGAGTATCTGTTTATTCTTGCGATTGGCTGGTGCCTGGCTGTCGCTGAGGCGGCCAAGCTGGTCGGGCTTACTCATGAGATTGGGGCATTCATTGCCGGTGTAACCCTGGCAACCAGTCCTATCGCCCAATACATAGCCATCAGCCTGAAACCGCTGAGAGACTTTTTCCTGGTTATGTTTTTCTTCGCGCTGGGGGCTCAGTTCAATTTACAGTTGCTCAGCGATGTTGCCCTGCCGGCCATTGTACTGGCAATTGTTGTTCTTGGGCTTAAGCCTTTGGCCTTTAGGGTGTTGCTTGGCCGCTTCAGCGAACGCCGGGAGTTAGCCTGGGACGTGGGATTTCGACTCGGGCAGATCAGTGAGTTCTCATTGCTGATCGCCTTTGTAGCAACTGAAAGCTCACTTTTGTCAGAACAGGGCGCCCTTCTGATTCAGGCTACCGCCATTCTGACATTCGTAGTGTCGAGCTATATCGTGGTATTCAACTACCCCAACCCTATCGCCGTCAGCGAACGTTTGAGGCGCGACTGAGTTCTAGCCTTTACTTTGCTGCTGGCGGCTGAGTACGGTCAGAATGCGGGTGAAGGCAGATTCAATACCCTTCTGCAATGAGATACCAAGCTTCTCCTGCAGAGTCTTACGGTGTTCGTAGCGTACGCCAAACACATCGGCACGATCGCAGGCTGCAACTATGTAGTCATCGCTGGTTCCGACTTCATCGATCAGTTTGTTTTCAATTGCCTGCTGCCCATACCAGATATCGCCAGTCGCTACTTTTTCAATCTCGATACGTGGGCGGAATTGTTTAACATGCGCCTTGAACAAGTCGTGTGTATCTTCCAGGTCGGATTGAAACTTGTCTTTTGCCTTCATCGAATTGTGGCCAAACATGGTCACGGTTCGCTTGTATTCACCGGCAGTGAAAAGTTCGTAGTCAACATCATGCTTTTTAAGGAGACGACTGAAGTTAGGCAGCTGTGCCACCACGCCAATTGAGCCGATGATGGCAAATGGTGCGGCGACAATGCGGTTGGCGATGCAAGCCATCATATAGCCACCACTGGCAGCGACGCGATCAACACACACCGTGAGAGCAATACCTTTATCGCGAATTCGTTTCAACTGTGATGCGGCCAGACCATAGGAGTGCACCATGCCACCGCCACTTTCCAGGCGGACCACCACTTCATCATCCGGACGAGCCATGGTCAGTACCGCCGTGATTTCACGGCGAAATGTATCCACGGCGCTGGCCTGAATATCGCCATCGAAGTCCATCACAAACACTCGCTTGCGTACTTCTCTGGATTCCAGTCCATCTTTAGACCGTTTCTTCTCTGCCTTCAGTCGGGCTTTGTCTTCCTTTTTCTTATCTTTATCGAGGGCCTTTAGCTCATCCTTGCTCAGGATCGCGTCTTCTAACTGCTCGCGATCATCCTCAAGCTCATCGTTCAGTTTGCGAACGGATAACTCTCCTTCACTGCCTGGCTTACGGTTTCTGGCCCCTACTGCGACAACGCCGCCAACAACAAACAGAATTGCTATTACGACTGTAATGGCCTTCAGGAGAAAAAGTCCGTAATCAGAGAGGAATTCCACAGATTGATCCTTGCTTGAGTGTGTTCAGATTGAGCATCCAGCCTGACGCAGTAGGGCAATCCACGTGCGCCAATGCCCGCTTTATTCAGTTATGACGGGGATCATACCAGTCCATTGGTCATGGGTAACCTATTGTTATGCCAGCAGTAATCGTTGGCAAAATTCACCTTCAAACAGATGTATGAATTTTAATTGACACTACTCCGTGCAGGACATAGAGTTGTGCCGTCTGTTTTTCAGACAAATTCCACAGACAGGATGCTGAATACGCATCATCTCATCAGCTGAATACCTGTCGTATGTAGCAATAATAAGGAAACCGTTATGGCATCTGTTGCAGAAATCATCGAAACCATGAACAGCAAGTTCAACGCCGCTGCTGCTGCTGGCCTTGATCTGATCTTCCAATTCAACATCGAAGATGGCGAGACCTACCACCTGATCGTTAACGACGGTGCTTGCAGCGTTGCTGAAGGCGAAAACGACGACGCTAACGTAACCCTGATCATGAACACTGAAACTCTGAAAGGCATCGTTTCTGGTGAAACTGATGGCATGCAGGCGTTCATGTCTGGTCAACTGCGCGTTGAAGGCGACATGATGCTGGCTACCAAACTGGGCGAACTGTTCCCAGCTTAATTGCCAAAGCATAAAAAAAAGCGACCATAAGGTCGCTTTTTTTTATGGGCGCTACTTTTTCACCATCCGGTTCCAAGTGCTTCTTCCGCCACGTCGTTCAGGGGGCGTGCGATCATACCTTTAGGTGTCAGATGCACCGAAAACACAGCGCCATTGACCAGTGGCATATAAACAGCCTGACCAGATTCGGCTTCCAGCCATAGTTTGTGACCTTTCAGGGCGCTCCACAGGTCAAACCAACGGGAGTCAGTCAAGGTGTAGACGGTGCGCTCACTGGTTCTCTCCTGCTCCAGCGACAAGTACCTGCCTGATATACGATCAAGACGGTATACAGGCATGGCGCCCAAAGCTACGACCGGGCCTTTCCAAACCAGCAGACGAACATCCAACTGCCATTGATCGCCCATCAGCTTGAATCGTTGCTCCTTTCCTGAAGCATCAACAAGTGTCAGGTCGAACTGCTGATCCCCCAGCTCGTAAATGCTGACGGTTGCTAAAGGCTCCTCATCAAGCAGCTGACGATAGCTCCACAAATCGACAAGCATAAATACCGAAATGACACTGCCAGCCAGCAACAGCATGCCGGCAGACCCTTTCAGCCACTGTAAAAACCATCCTCTGCCCCACCATAGAAACACAATGAGAATCAGGGCTATAAACAATAAGATTCCAGCTATACCGGTAAGACTTCCTTGTAACATCGACTTACCTCAGGTGATTAATGCTTTCGCGGGCAAGTTTGAGGGCTTCGTCTGTGCCAGCGGACTGGCCACCAATCGAATCCAGGAAGTACTCAATAGCAGTAATAGCGTCTGCCAGCGCCTCCATCTGAGACTCTTTCGGCGGCAATTCGCTTTCCAGTACCTTACGCACGACGAAACGATCCAGTTCAAGCAGCATGTCGTAAATTTCCGGCAGCTCAAGAAACATCATCGCGCCAGCTACGTCGGTAATGCTTTTGCCGACATTTTTAATATGGAGCTTGTCACCGCTGGAGTCGATATATGACCCGATAGCGCGCTTGATCATTGTCAGTGCCGTCATGGATTCAGCCAGAACGGCAATCTTTGCCTCGCTCAGACTCACCGGGTCGACCAGCGAAGTTTCTTCCAGGCTGTTGTGTGTCAAGGCACGCATCGCCTGCTCTATATGAATAATTTCATCCGCAATGTGCGTCATATTGGAGCTGACAGCCGCCGCGCCCTGATTTTTCAGGTCATCAGCCAATGCCAGTGTGCGATCAGAGGCTGACGACAGATTAACAATCTGCAGCGTATCGCCGATTCGGGTCAGGGACGAGATGAATTCTTCAAAACTAGCGTCTGTTATCTCGGTTCGCTCAAACAGGTCCAGCGAGTCTTTAACTGACTGGAGTTCATCCTGCAGTGCTTCAGACAGTGACTGTAGTGCTGAGCTGTCAGGGCCGCGCAATCTGGAGCGCGCAACTGCAAGGTACTTTTCTTTAACCTCGCGAGCTATCTGGAAGTCTGACTGCAGTTTCTGCAGGCGCTCCGTCTCTGGTTCAGCCAGTGCGACCAGATAAACAAATTCTTTAAGCAGCCAGTCCGGCAGCTTCTCCGCAAAAGCTTTGCCTTCGGTGTCCTGTATTCTTCGCACCTGACGATCAAGGTGGCCCAGCAACGACAGTCGCTGAGCGGTCATTTCAAAGGAATCCTGAGATAAGGCTTCCAGGGCACCTTCTACTACATACCAGAACAACCATGAAGCACCACCGCGACTCGCCTGTTCGAAACGGCGTACTGCTCGCTGCATAACCTGAAGAGGTCCTCGGCGACCATGGCTTCTGATCAGACCGATAAGGCCGAGCTGGTACATTTGTCGGGCGCGGCGATACGGAAAGGACCGAGATGGCTCCGCATGAGGGGTCTGGAGTTTTGGTCGCAGATTCGCAAGGAAAAAGTATGCTTCAGGCAGGGGCTTTTCTTTACGAACCCGACGAACCGTATTGATTGTTGGAATCAGCAGGCTTGGCGCCACCGGCTCCCCACCAACGATAAAATCGACGTAGCGCTTGAGGAATACGATCGCCTGGGTGAACGCATTGAGCGCAGACTCTGAGACATTCTGAGATCGGACAACACGGCCTGTTTCTGCCAACTCCTCGCACAGGCGCTCGCCCGCACGGAAATCCAGCATCTTAAATGTGCCACGAACCTGCTGTACTTCTTCAAGGAATGAACGAAGGCTTTCCGGATCCCCGTTCTCAGAATGCAGATCCAGCTGTGACGCAGCCTGATCTAGGGCGTTTACAATTTCCGTACGCACCAGATTCAGCGATGCAGCAAACTGTGATATTTCACTTCCTGTCGATATTTCAGCCATCTCAAGCATCATTCGTTGTTATCTTTCGGATCATTCTATCGGAGCGGGCATTAAAGCGCGATCCGTTTTCACACGGTTAAATGTGATGAACTATACTGTAAGAGAAAAAACCTTTCCGGCAAACCAGACAATCCGATTGATTCATGGGCACAACTGCTGTTTATGCCTCTGACGCTTGTCAGGGTGGTTGCAATTCAACATAAAGCGATTACAGTGGCCGCGCCGGCGTAAAGCCTTGATCTGAAAAGGAATCACACGATGCAGAGCACCCTTTCTGCCGCCATGATCAACAATTTTCTTGGTAATGCCCCTGTCTGGTACAAGAAGACGATTCTGGCCTTCCTCGCCCTTAATATCCTTCTGCTCTACACCGTTGGACCGTATGTCACGGGATGGGTTCTGATTGTCGAGTTTATTTTCACGCTGGCGATGGCACTTAAGTGCTACCCGCTACAACCTGGCGGTCTACTGGCTATAGAAGCCATTATTCTTGGCATGGCCAGCCCAGAGGTTGTGTACGAAGAAACGCTGACCAACTTCCCGGTTATTCTGCTGCTGATGTTCATGGTTGCAGGCATTTACTTCATGAAAGACCTGCTGCTGTATCTGTTTACCAAGATACTGCTTGGCGTGAGATCCAAGGTGATGCTGTCACTGTTATTCTCAGCGGTTGCAGCGGTCCTGTCCGCATTTCTGGATGCGCTGACTGTAACAGCAGTACTGATCAGCGTCGCTGTTGGCTTTTACAGCGTTTACCACAAAGTGGCCAGTGGCAAGAACTTCAATCACGCCCACGATCACGGCAACGATAACGAACTGAAAGAACAGCACCGTCAGGATCTCGAGGATTTTCGCGCATTCCTTCGCAGCCTGCTTATGCATGGCGCCGTTGGTACGGCACTCGGTGGTGTTTGTACACTGGTAGGCGAACCTCAGAACCTGCTGATTGCTAAAGTGGCGGGCTGGGAGTTTATGGAATTCTTCATCCGCATGGCTCCCGTTACCATGCCTGTTTTGTTTGCCGGCTTTGCCACCTGCATGATTCTGGAAAAAACAGGCTGGTTTGGCTACGGCGCAAAGCTGCCAGCTGATGTTCGTACCATTCTCGAAGAGTTTGATCGCGAGCAACAGGCAACCATGACTCAGAAGCGCATCGCTCAACTCTGGGTGCAGGGACTGGTCGCGGTGTTCCTGGTTGTCGGTCTTGCCATGCACCTGGCAGAAGTCGGTCTCATCGGTCTTGCAGTCATTGTCTTACTGACTGCATTCAACGGCATTATCGAAGAACATCAGCTCGGCAAAGCATTTGAAGAGGCCTTACCCTTCACCGCGCTGCTTGTGGTGTTCTTTTCTATCGTTGGCGTGATCCATTCACAACATTTGTTTACGCCGATCATTCACTGGATTCTGGACAATAGTCACGTTAGCCCAGACTCCCAGCCTGGTGTGTTTTTCCTGGCGAACGGTCTGCTTTCCGCTATCAGCGACAATGTGTTTGTTGCAACGGTATATATCTCAGAAGTTAAGTCTTCGCTTAATGCCGGTGAAATCACCCGAGAGCATTTTGATCTGCTGGCGGCTGCCATTAATACCGGCACCAACCTGCCAAGCGTGGCAACGCCTAATGGCCAGGCAGCATTCCTGTTCCTGCTGACGTCGGCAATCGCTCCTCTGATTCGCCTGTCATATGGAAGAATGGTCATTATGGCTCTGCCTTACACTGTGGTCATGACCGGACTGGGCTACTTTGCAGTAACCCATTGGCTGTAAGGCAACTCAGCGGCGCCAGATGGCGCCGCCACTTTTTTTATCAACCAGATCCAGCATCTTATTGTGTGCCTCAGTCTCTTCCGCTGAGGCCATAACAACTTTAAGTGCCGAGGCATCGATATCGATATCGCCGATATCAATCTCCACAATCTCATCCTTCTCTTCTGACTCTTCCGCCAGCGCCAGTGCAGTCTGGCCACCCGTCATCATCAGATAAACATCGGCCAGAATCTCAGCATCGAGAAGTGCGCCATGAAGCTCTCGATGGCTGTTATCAATGCCGTAACGCTTACACAGAGCATCGAGACTTGCCCTTGCTCCAGGGTGCATCTCACGAGCCATTTTGAGGGTGTCGAGCACACCGCAAAATTCTCGCGTCATAGGCAGATTGAGGCGAGAGAATTCAGCATCCATCATGCCGACGTCAAACGCAGCATTATGAATTACCAGCTCTGCGCCGGCGATGAAGTTGCGAAAGTCATCAGCAACCTGAGAAAAAACCGGAGCGCCCTGCTCAATCAGCCATTCATTGGTAATGCCGTGAACCTCAGCAGCTTCCGGGTCAATGTCGCGCTGCGGGTTAATATATACATGGTAGTGACGCCCGGTCAGCTTGCGTTCGATTATCTCTACACATCCGATCTCAACGATTCGGTGGCCCTCGCCAATACCCGTCGTCTCGGTATCCAGTACGACCTGTCTCATTGCTTCACCTGCTCCACGCCACGATTCGCCAGCTGATCTGCCCGCTCGTTGTCCACATGCCCTGCATGCCCCTTAACCCAGCGCCATTCAATCTGGTGCTTTTGAACCTGCTCATCGAGTGCCTGCCACAGATCTTTATTTTTGACAGGTTGCCGGGCTGCCGTTTTCCAACCATTTTTTTTCCAGCCGGCCATCCAGCTGTTAATGCCCTGTTTGACGTATTGAGAATCTGTAGTCAGAACTACGCTGCACGGGCGCGTAAGTGCCTTCAACCCCTCGATCGCTGCCATGAGCTCCATACGATTATTGGTCGTCGCGTCTTCACCACCACACAGCTCTTTTTCCGACGTACCGTAACGTAACAGCGCACCCCAGCCCCCAGGCCCCGGATTGCCCTTGCAGGCGCCGTCTGTATAAAGATAAACCTTGTCTGACATTCGTCAGATTACCTCTCTGTTTGCATTACTTACCCGGGTTGCAACGGGCTGCAACCCGAAGGATTCCTTACCCAGCCACCGTCTTGGACGAATAGTGGTCATGCCAGCAACCGTTTTCCGAGCCACTATGATATACGCATTAGCAGGCAGCCATCGGTTGCCGGCCAGGACACGATCAATTCGTCGCAGTAATTTTTCGCCACCGACAGGCAGTGGCCAGACGTGCGCAATTGGCGCTGCGTGTTCGATACGAAAATCGAGCAATGTGAGCCAGTCTTTCAGCCGCACCTCGCTTACCGGATTGGCAACCCAGGGCAACTGGGTGGAAAACGTTCTCACCAGCCTGGCCAGCCCCCACAGGCTGTATGGATTGAAGCCGGTCAGAATTATATACCCTCCCGGAACCACGGTTCGAGCGGCCTCGCGAATGATCTGATGCGGCCTGGAGCTAAGGTCTAGCGTATGCTGCAACACTGCCACATCCAGACTGTTGTCTGGCAATGGCCAGGCATCCTCCGCGAAGCGTGATGAGCAATCTGAATTCTGCTGCCAGTCGAATGCCACCTGAAACGCATGCTGCAATCGCCCTTTATGAATAAACCTTGGCGAACGATCGATCCCTGCGTAGAGCAAATGCTGGCCATGCAGCTGCGAGACCCAATCCCGCAACCAGCCACTTTCAAGCGCCAGCAAGCGTCGTGCATCCTGACGCAATTGCCATTGCTCATAAATTTCTGCTTTGACCCTTGCTGAACTCATCCCTACTCCAACTTGCCTGGCGCAGCTATGCTAATTAGACTGCGGACTGAATTCTGGCATTGTAATCCTATGAAGCGTCTCACACTAATTATCTGCACCATCGTATCCCTTGCGGGCTGCGCCAGCATCACCCAGAAAACCACTACGCCCACGGAGGCCAAACGCTCTGAAGCAGAAGCCGGCGTTCTGTATGACTGGCAGGAGCAGGTAATTGTCAGTCAATACGACGACATCTGGGAGCGCATCATAGCGGCTTACCAACTGGATCTCAGTGTCGATAACGAACGCATTCGCTCTCAGATACAGTGGTACAGCAAACACCAGTCCTATATGGATCGCGTGGCTGATCGCGGAGTTCGCTACCTGCACTTTATTTCAGAACAAATTGAAGCCCGGGACGTTCCTGGCGAACTTGCACTGCTTCCGATTGTAGAAAGCGCATTTGACCCGTTCGCGTATTCCCACGGTCGCGCATCAGGCGTATGGCAGTTCATTCCTTCGACCGGACGCGACTTTGGATTACGTCAGGACTGGTGGTATGACGGCCGTCGCGATATTCGTGCCGCGACAGAAGCAGCGCTGAAGTACCTTTACGCGCTGCAGCGCGAGTTTAACGGCGACTGGCTACTTGCCCTGGCGGCCTACAACTCTGGCGCAGGGACTGTTCGCAAAGCGATCAGAACAAACAAAAAGAAAGGCAAAGCAACGGATTTCTGGGCATTAGACCTTCCTCGTGAAACCCGCGATTACGTTCCCAAACTCATCGCCCTTGCGAAGATCATCAGAGATCCGTCCGATTACGGACTCACACTGAAGCCACTCAGCGACGAACCCTATTTTGCTGTCGTGAATACCGGAGGTCAGATCGACCTGTCTCAGGTTGCAGCTCTCGCCGATGCTGATCTCGACGAAATATATAAACTGAATCCTGGCTATAACCGCTGGGCTACCCATCCTGATGGTCCCCACGAAGTGCTGGTGCCTGTTCAGCAGCAGTCCGTGTTTGAAGATCAGCTTGCATCTCTTCCCGCACAACAGCGCGTTAAATGGCAAAGGTACTCAGTAAAGTCAGGAGACAGCCTGATCACTATCGCTCGTCAGTTTCACACCACGCCTGATGTGCTTCAGGATGCGAACAATATCCGTGGCAACATAATACGCGCTGGCCAGCAGCTTCTTATTCCGAGCGCCTTCCGCAACCAGGAATCCTACACTCAGAGCGTCAGTCAGAGACTCAGCCGCATTAAGTCATTGCGTCGCCCAGGCAACACAGACAAAGTCGAGTATCAGGTTCGCAGTGGAGACAGCTTCTGGGGCATCGCAAGGCACCATGACGTCACCGTCGGTGAACTGGCGCGCTGGAATGGCATGGCCCCTGGAGATCCGATCAAGCCCGGACAAACCCTGGTAATCTGGACACAGAAGGCGACCCCTGGTAAGCGAGAAGTTATCCGCAAGATCAACTACCGCGTACGTTCGGGCGATTCGCTTGCCCGAATCTCGCAAAAATTCAATGTTCGCATGTCGGACCTGAAGCGCTGGAATGCCAATCAGGTTAAGAACAAATACCTGCAGCCAGGACAAACCCTGACTCTGTATGTTGACGTTATGCGCTAACCGACTTATTCCATCAACTACATAATATGTGGAGTTGTCAGCGATTGGATCAAAAGCAGCAACTCCGTATGATGGAAATCATGGATCGATTTTACAAACCATTCTGCCGCGGCAGCATCACCAGCTTATTGGCCTTTGTCGCTTTCTGTATGCTCTCTGCAGGCGCAGCGTCTGCTGATGAGCCAACTGATTCTGTGCTTAAAGGCGGAAGCATTCGCCTGGCTATTGCTGACTATCCGAGCAATATTCGCCGACTCGGACCGGGGCTTAGCGGCAACACACTCATGCGGCAAATCACTGATAGCCAGCTTCCTCTTGTGTATGTGGATACATCAGGGGAAGTAACGCCTCTTCTGGCTGAGCGCTGGACAATTACACCAGAACGCATCTGCTTCACCATAAACCCGGCCGCCAGATGGTCAGACGGCTGGCCAGTATCAGCATCTGACCTTGTATTCACTGTTAACTTTATTCTTAGCGGAGATGCAGCAACACCAGTTCTGCAGACGACCCTGTCGGAGCACGTTGCACGAGCCTACGTGGAAAACGGTAATTTCTGTGCATCCGGCGTACGAGACAGTGACGAGGCATTATTCAGAGTGACTGCGGGCATTCAGCCCCTTGCTGAGCATGTTTTCCTTAAGCACAAAGGCTGGCCTGACGCCTATGACTGGTACCCTGAACCAACTACTGGCGCGTATCACATATCTCAGATCAACCATGGACGCGAAATTACCTTCTCTCGCACAAAGGATTGGTGGGCAGCGGATTTACCTTTCTTCCGTGAGCGCTTCAATATCGACCGGATTGAATACACGATCGAAGATGACCCCTTAGCTGCCTTCGCCAGCGGGGAAATTGATCTGGTGATCTTTTCAGACAGTGAAGAAAGCCTTCATCAGTTCAAACACATTTCCTCTACGAGAAAGATCGGCATTATCAGCATCGAAGGCGCAAGCAAGATTTACTCACTCTTTTTACTGAACAGCAATCGAACGAGTTTATCTGAACGCCCTCAACGCCAGCTGATCGCATCAATACTTGAGCGAGTTTTTGGCAACGCCTCACCGGAAGGCCTCCCGGCTGAATTGCTTTCTGTTGAAAATATGCCCGAATATTTGTCGCTATCCTACACCGATAGCGCTACTGACGCTGATCTGAAGCAATTGACTACCTATGCAGAAAACACAGGCATTCACATTGCTCTGGACTACTTTGACCTGAAAGATTTCTCGCAGCGCCTTTCACTAGGCCAGTTTGATCTCGCCATGCTCAGCTTTGATCGAGCCTTGTCTGATGCTGCGTTTCTTAGCCTTTTCTCCAGTAAATCCGGGGCGGTTTATATTGCTAACCCGGGAGCGCCTGCACATCTGATCCTGCCTGCGCAAAATAATGGCCAGGCTGCAACAAAGCTCAGGGAATTCATGGCAGAGAGAAAGTTGCTGGTTGAAGCTGAACAATACAGTAACGCCAATACAGCGTTCTGGGAGTGGCTGCACAATCCATCGGCATCGCTGCCCGATGTCACACAGGCTCATCTTTCACTGTTTGATATTGCTGACGGTGGCCGCTGGTGGATCAGGAAAAAGGATCGCGCTGACATATTGGCGCAACCTGCAAGAAAACATAATAAAGGTCCGAACTACACCCGTATTCGGCGTCAGTCAGACGCTGAAACAAACACAACAACACACAAGAAGTCAGATTCATAAAAGGATACGTAATATGGGTATGCTTACCGGTAAGCGCGCATTAATCGTTGGCGTTGCCAGCAAGCTTTCTATCGCTGCAGGCATTGCAGAAGCATTTCAGCGAGAAGGCGCAGAGCTGGCATTCACCTACCAGGGTGAAAAATTAAAGGATCGCGTAGAAAAAATGGCTGCAGGCTGGGGATCCGATATCTGCCTGCCGTGCGACGTTACATCAGACGAAGAAATTGCTGCCGTTTTCGCGGAACTGGAAAAGCGCTGGGGCCACCTTGATATCCTGGTTCACTCGGTAGGTTATGCGCCAGCGCAGGAGCTAGATGGAGATTATCTGGAGGTCACCACCCGGGAAGGTTTTGCTATTGCTCACGACATCAGCGCCTACAGTTTCGTCGCTCTGGCCAAAGGTGCTAAGCCGCTGATGGAAGGACGCTCAGGCTCCATGCTGACACTGACCTACCATGGTTCTCAGCAAACGCTGCCAAACTATAACGTTATGGGGCTTGCCAAAGCCTCTCTGGAAGCCTCTGTGCGTTATCTGGCCGGTTCGTGTGGCAAGGACGGCATTCGTGTTAATTCGATCTCTGCGGGCCCTATTCGCACCCTTGCAGCTTCAGGCATTAAAAGCTTCCGTCGCATGCTTAAGCGCAATGCAGACCGAGCACCTCTGCATCGCAATATCACCATCGAGGAAGTTGGCAATACTGCAGCTTTCCTGTGTTCGGACATGGCCTCTGGCATTTCTGCACAGAATATATACGTCGATGGCGGCTTTAACACCTGCGCCATGAGCATTGAAGAGATGGAAGAAGGCAACGCTGAGTGATATAGCAGCCAGGCGAAATTAAAAAAAAGGGGCGTAAGCCCCTTTTTATTTATGAACCATTACGTTCAATTTCTACCGTAGCTCTCGACCAGCTCTGATAGCTGAGAAGGTCAGCGCGGCTATTCTGTGCGCGCCCCGCCTCTGTTGATTCATCAGAGGCGACCATTTCATGCCAGTCTTTTGCTTCGATCGCTTTAAGTTTAACCACTGCATAACCAGCCGGAGTCTTAACCGACTGCACACCGCCTGCTGTCAGCGCAAAAGCTGCCTGCTGAACGGCTCTGGGGGCTGCACTCGTTTGCGTGTATGCCGTTGTTACATCATTCCATTTGCCTGCTGTCTGCGCTTCACCAGAAACGATTGCATCTGCTTTGGCCTGGGCCAGCTCCTGAGCTTGCTTGCGCTTAATAGAGGCTACGATTTGCGGTTTCACAACCTCTAGCGGAAGCACTGAAGGCTCAACATGCTCAGCTACGCTCAGCACAATGGCTGCATCAGCGGTTTCAATGACATCACTGATTTCTTTATCCAACAGTACTCGCTCAGAGAATGATTGCTGGCGCACTTCCTCACTGGCTGCAATGCCTTCGCCGCCATCACGAGTGAAGCGTGCGGTTTGCTCGACCTGGAGTCCCAGTATTTCAGCAACAGCATCAACGGATCCTGCCGAGAATGAAATATTACTCAATTCCTGTAACTGCTCCGCATAAACCGCTTCCGCTTTTGCAGCAGCCACTTCCGCGATCATCTCATCACGAACGTCAGTAAGCGACTTAACATCTGCAGCGACGATACGATCTGCGCGAATGATGTGGTAACCATATTCCGTTTCCACTGGATCGCTTATCTGACCTTCATTCAGCGCAAACAATGCGGACTCAAACTCAGGTACGTAAGCACCACGAGCTGCAAGCCCAAGGTTACCACCCTGCTTACTGGTACCTATATCATCAGAAAATTCTGCTGCAAGTGCGGCGAAGTCCGCGCCGTTATCGAGGTCAGCCTTGATTTTAGCCGCAAGCGCTTTTGCATCGGCATCAGAGCGATCATCACTGACCTCTACCAGAATATGACTGGCCTCACGCTGCTCACGCGCCTGTTCACGAGACTTGTATTCGTCATAGGCTTGCTGAATGTCTTCGTCGCTAACGTCCTGACTGGCCGCAATCGAAGCCTTGGTCAGCTTCACGTAACGTACTGCCACCTGTTCAGGGGTTTTATACTGGTCACGAGTCAGTTCGTACTGAGCCTGAATATCCTCATCACTGACTACGACCGAGGCTTCAAGATCAGAAACATTAATCTCCGTAAATTCGAAACTACGGACTTCGTTATTCAGTGCTTCACTCAGCTGTACTGCAAACGGAGTCTCAACTGAAGATAGAACAAGGGCTGCAGGCATCTGGCCGGTTTTAACATCGCTGGCCAGCATCGCGCGGAGTTCCATCGGCGACATGCCATTCAGACGCAGAACGTTCTGAAACTGCTCCTTATTGAATCGTCCATCCAGTTTAAACGCTGGCATGTTGACGATTTGCTCGTCCACAGAGCGTGCCGAGGCATAAAGCTTGAAGTCGTTAGCCTTAACCAATGCGACTTTTGCTTCAATCAGACGCTCAATAGCGGACTGACGCATAAATTTTTCGTTGAACAGATTTTCGTCGTACTGATCCCCGAACTGACTTTGCAGTTCGCGCTTCTGTTGATCGATAACACGTGTGATATCTTCTTCAGTGATATCTTCGCCACCAACGCTTACCGTCGCTGAGGCACCACCACCCAGACTCACGATACTTTCAACGCCCCACAGGGCGAATACGAAGATGATAAAAAAAACGATTACCTTAGCGATCATGCCCTGGGCATTATCGCGCATAGTCTGCAGCATGCTTCCTCCAATGATATGGCATCGCCAATACAAAAAAAGCGCATCGGTGATGCGCTTTTAATTTGGCGGACCGGACGGGACTCGAACCCGCGACCCCCGGCGTGACAGGCCGGTATTCTAACCAACTGAACTACCGGTCCTTATTCAGTCTCAGTTAACAGCGTCTTTCAGAGCTTTCCCAGCTTTGAAACCTGGAACCTTGGCTGCTTTGATTTCGATCGGTGCACCTGTCTGAGGGTTGCGGCCAGTACGGGCTGCACGCTCTTTTACCAGGAATGTACCGAAGCCAACCAGAGAAACCTGATCACCACTCTTCAGTGCTTCACCAATGCTTTCGATCATAGCATCCAGTGCACGGCCAGCAGCTGCTTTTGGAATATCCGCAGAAGCTGCGATTGCATCGATTAATTCAGACTTATTCACACTTATCCCCTTACTCTGTGCGCAATTTGTGAATTCTTGTTATGCGACTGGGCGATCGCTACAGGAAATATTTCAGAGCGACGATTTATACCAAGCGGTCTAATGACCGTCAAGCAACCTTAGTGGGTGCTTGGGCGCCCCTGCTCATCTTTTTTTGATCCAGCTTCCTCTTTTGTGATGATCTCGGCCAAATGGGCCTCTGGTTTGCTTTCCAGAGCCAGGTCAAGAACTTCATCAATCCAATCCACCGGAACGACTTTCAGATCCTGAAGAATGTTTTCAGGAACCTCCCTGAGGTCCTTTTCATTCTCTTTTGGAATAATAACGGTCTTAATTCCGCCACGATGGGCCGCGAGAAGTTTCTCTTTAAGGCCGCCGATCGCAAGCACCTTGCCGCGCAGAGTGATTTCCCCTGTCATGGCCACATCTGCCCGCACCGGAATGGACGTCATTACAGAAACCAGCGCCGTAACCATGCCGATACCGGCGCTCGGGCCGTCCTTAGGTGTCGCGCCCTCCGGCACATGCACATGCAGATCATGTTTTTCAAAATAATCATCAGCGATACCCATACCGGCAGCGCGACTGCGCACCACGGTGAGCGCAGCCTGAATGGATTCCTGCATCACATCACCCAGAGAACCCGTCTTAACAATACGCCCCTTACCCGGAGTTGCTGCCGACTCAAGCGTCAGAAGTTCTCCACCTACGGAGGTCCAGGCTAAACCGGTAACCTGCCCGATCTCATTAGCCGCGCCTGCGAGGCCATAGCGGAACTTATGAACGCCGAGGTATTCCTCCAGCGATTCAGGCTCAATCTCGCGGGTAGTGAGAGTGCTGTCCAGCATGTTGGCCTTGACTACACGTCGACACAGCTTAGCAACCTGGCGCTCAAGACCACGCACGCCAGCCTCACGAGTGTAGAAGCGAATAATGTCCTTCAACCCCGCGTCGCTAACGCTGATTTCATTCTCTTTCAGGCCATTCATCTTGATCTGCTTCGGCAGCAGGTAACGGCGAGCGATACTGACCTTCTCATCTTCGGTGTAACCCGGAATACGGATCACTTCCATTCGATCAAGCAGCGGCCCCGGGATATCCATGCTATTAGAGGTACACACAAACATCACGTCTGACAGATCGTAATCAACCTCAAGGTAATGATCTGCAAATGTGGTGTTCTGCTCCGGATCCAGCACTTCAAGCAGTGCAGAGGCTGGATCACCGCGATGGTCCATCCCCATCTTGTCAATTTCATCCAGCAGGAACAGCGGATTTCTCACTGCAACCTTGGACATTTTCTGCACCAGCTTGCCCGGCATAGATCCGATATAGGTACGACGGTGCCCCCGGATCTCTGCTTCATCGCGAACGCCACCGAGTGCCATACGCACAAACTTGCGATTTGTTGCCCGAGCAATTGACTTACCCAGAGAGGTTTTACCAACCCCAGGTGGCCCCACCAGACACAAAACCGCACCTTTTACTTTCTTAACCCGGTTCTGAACAGCCAGGTATTCAAGAATACGTTCTTTAACTTCATCAAGGCCGAAGTGGTCTGCATCAAGAATATCTTTAGCGTTAGTCAGGTCATGGTTAACGCGAGTGCGTTTTTTCCATGGCAGATTGACCAGCCAGTCCAGATACCCCCGAACAACGGATGCTTCCGCAGACATCGGTGACATCATGCGCAGCTTCTTCAGTTCGGCATCCGCTTTTTCCTTAGCCTCTTTAGACATGCCTGACTGCTCAATCTTAGCAGTCAGTTCATCAAACTCATTGCCACCATCTTCAAGGTCTCCCAGCTCTTTCTGAATGGCTTTCATCTGCTCATTCAGATAGTACTCTCGCTGGCTTTTTTCCATTTGTTTCTTTACGCGACCACGAATGCGTTTTTCAACTTTCAACAGGTCGATTTCAGATTCCATCAGTTCCATCAGGTGCTCAACTCGTGTGCGAGCATCTACCATTTCAAGAACGACCTGTTTTTCATCGAGCTTAAGTGAAATATGGGCAGCAATAGTGTCAGCCAGGCGCGAGGCGTCTTCTATTCCGGATATAGTGGACAGAACTTCGCCCGGAACCTTCTTGGAAAGCTGAACGTACTGTTCAAAATGACTGGTCAGAGACCTTACCAGCACTTCATTTTCACGCTCGGTGATCTCCTCTCCTTCGATAGGAGCAACCACACCGCGGAACATCTCTTCTTCGTCATGAAGTTCTTCGAGGGTAGCTCGCACATCCCCTTCAACCAGTACTTTAACCGTACCATCCGGAAGCTTCAGTAACTGGAGCACGTTGGCGATAGTGCCAACGGTATGCATACCCTCAGCCGTTGGCTCATCATCAGAGGCATCTTTTTGCGCAACAAGCATAATTCGCTTGTCATTTTCCATCGCCTCTTCCAGCGCATGAATCGATTTTTCCCGACCGACAAACAGTGGAATTACCATCGCTGGAAAAACAACGACATCCCGGAGTGGTAATAAAGGGAGATTTTCGTGAGTCATTAATCTGCTACCTGATTCGCGCTTCTTAAAGCCAATATGTCAGTAAGTATGGGCGCATTCAATAAAAACAAGGGCCCATAAAACAAAAGGAGGCAATTGCCTCCTTTTGTTATTTTGCAGCCTGAACGTCAATCGTCATCTGGCGAGACTTTGCCAACTTCGGCATTCTCGTAAATGATAATAGGCTCAGCTTCACCACGAATCACGTTCTCATCGATAACAACCTTTGAGGCATGTTCTTCCGAAGGAATGCGATACATGGTTTCCAGTAACGCACCTTCCATGATGGAGCGCAAACCACGAGCACCCGTCTTACGTTCCATTGCAAGGCTTGCAACGGCATCGAGAGCCGATTCACGAAACTCCAGCTCAACACCTTCCATCTCAAACAGCTTCTGATACTGGCGAACCAGTGAGTTCCGCGGTTCAGTCAGAATGCGAACCAGAGCATCTTTGTCGAGCTCGTCGAGAGTCGCCACAACAGGCAAACGACCAATGAATTCAGGGATCAGGCCATACTTAACCAGATCACCCGGCTCTACATCACGCAGAACCTCACCCACAGCCTTCTGCTCTTCTTTACCTTTCACTGTGGCTGAGAAGCCAATGCTGCTCTTTTCAGAGCGATCACGAATGATGTTATCCAATCCCGCGAAGGCACCACCACAAATGAACAGAATGTTAGAGGTATCAACCTGCAGGAACTCCTGCTGAGGATGCTTACGACCACCCTGCGGAGGAACAGAAGCAACAGTACCTTCAATCAGCTTCAGCAATGCTTGCTGAACGCCTTCACCTGACACATCACGAGTGATAGACGGATTGTCTGACTTACGGGAAATCTTGTCGATCTCATCGATATAGACAATACCGCGCTGAGCCTTATCGACGTCGTAATCACACTTCTGCAGCAGCTTCTGAATGATGTTTTCGACATCTTCACCCACATAACCGGCCTCGGTCAGCGTGGTGGCATCTGCAATAGTGAAAGGAACATTCAACAGGCGAGCCAGAGTCTCGGCCAGCAATGTCTTACCACTACCCGTCGGACCAATGACCAGAATGTTACTCTTAGACAGTTCTACATCACCCTTACCTTCGCCGCTACGCAGACGCTTGTAATGGTTATAAACCGCCACTGACAGGACAATTTTTGCCTTATCCTGGCCAATTACGTACTCATCCAGGGTGGCGCGAATTTCTTTAGGGGTTGGCAGCTTGTCGCCACTTCCCTTGTTTTCGGCTTCCTGTACTTCTTCACGAATAATGTCATTACAAAGATCGACACACTCGTCACAAATGAACACCGATGGGCCAGCGATCAGCTTGCGCACTTCGTGCTGACTCTTTCCGCAGAAAGAGCAGTACAGCAACTTGCCGCCGTCTTCGCCTTTGCCTTTGGTATCGTCGGTCATTCGACTGCCTCGTTTATTACTATCAGACCCATAACATGGACCCAATCGGGGCTTTCTTCAACCCCTGTTAATCAGAAAAAACGTGGCTTAAGCGCCACGATTTGCCAGAACCTTATCAATCAGGCCGTACTTGAGCGCAGCTTCCGGATCCATAAAGTTATCGCGTTCAGTATCAGCGGCGACCTGCTCAACACTCTGACCAGTATGATGGGCCAGAATCGTGTTCAGGCGGTCTTTAGTGTCCTGAATGTTCTTTGCGTGAATCTGAATGTCTGTCGCCTGCCCCTGCGCGCCGCCACTTGGCTGGTGAATCATGATACGCGAGTTTGGCACACTGAAACGTTTCCCCGGAGCACCTGCCGCCAGCAGAAAAGCCCCCATGGAGCACGCCTGGCCAATTACCATGGTGCTTACATCAGGTTTTATAAACTGCATCGTGTCGTAGATGGACAGACCGGCTGAAACAGAACCACCTGGAGAGTTAATGTACAGGTGAATATCTTTGTCCGGATTTTCAGATTCAAGGAACAGCAGCTGAGCAACAACCAGATTGGCCATGTGATCCTCAACAGGACCGACCAGAAAGATAACGCGCTCCTTGAGCAGGCGGGAATAGATGTCGTAAGCACGCTCGCCGCGAGCCGACTGTTCAACCACCATTGGCACCATACCGCTGGCCTGGATGATCTCAGATTGTTCTTTCATGGAGTCAAACATGGACTCTGTACTCCGTCACAGGTTTATTCGGTAACAAAAACAGCCGCACTAGGCGACTGTTCTTGAGTTTAGCCGTGATTCGGCCTTATGTCAGTTCCTGCTGAAAATCAGGCTGGCTTATTCGCTTCGCGAATGATCTCTTCATACGAAGATTCAGCCTGAGAAACCTTAGCAGATGCCAGAACCTTCTCAACAACCTGCTCTTCCAGAGCAAGCGCCTCGACCTGAGACTTCTGCTGAGGGTTGTTAGCATAGTAGTCGCGAACTTCAGCCGGATCCTGATATGTAGATGCAACTTCTTCAATCAGCTGCTCAACTTTTTCAGCCGAAGGCGTCAATTCGTTTGATTCGATCACTGCATTCATCAGCAGACCAATCAGTACACGCTTCTCAGCCTGATCCTTGAACAGTTCCGCTGGCAGCTGGCGTGGATCAAGTTGCTGACCACCACCAAACTGCTGAACAGCCTGCTGACGCAGACGATCAATTTCCTGCTCGATCAGAGACGCAGGAACATCTACTTCGTTTGTCGCCAGCAGACCAGCAATCACTTGTTGCTTTGTTACATTGCGCAGAGCACGATCCAGCTCACGCTCCATATTCTTACGAACTTCAACGGTAAAGTTCTCCGCATCAGACGCTTCTACGCCAAATGACTTGAAAAACTCTTCGTTCAGCTCAGGCAGAACCGGCTTCTTAACAGTGTTTACAGTTACTTTGAACTGAGCTGGTTTACCTTTAAGTTCTTCCTTGTGGTAGTCCTCAGGGAAAGCCACATCCAGAGTCACTTCAGTGCCGGCTTTTGCGCCGACCAGGCCAGATTCGAAGCCTGGGATCATAGAGTTAGAACCCAGTGTCAGCGAGTAACCCTTGGCTGCACCACCTTCAAACGCTTCACCGTCGATGAAGCCTTCAAAGTCGATGGAAAGCTGGTCACCGTCTTCAGCTGCTTCTTCAGATTCATTCCACTGAGCATTTTGCTTACGCAGAGTGTCGATCATCTTTTCAACGTCAGCATCGGTTACGGATGCAGATTTCTGCTCAACTTCGATACCAGCGAAATCAGCAAGAGCGATCTCCGGGTAAACTTCAAAGGTGGCCTTGAACTCCAGATCCTTGCCTTCTTCATCAACAGTCGGCTCAAAGCTAGGCATACCAGCCAGCTTCACTTCTTCCTGCTGAACAGCCTGAAAGAAAGACTGTTGCATTTGCTGGTAGATTGCTTCGTAACGAGCCTGCTTACCAAACATACGCTTCGCAACATTTGCAGGCAGAGGCTTGCCCTTACGGAAACCATTTACCTTCTGACCCTTGGCGATACGCTTCAGCTCGGTTGTCACTTTCTGTTCCAGTTCTGCTGCCGGAACACCAATGGTCATAACACGCTGAAGACCAGAAGTGGTCTCAATGGACACTTGCATAGATGCCTCTCAAATTCACTTTTCAGAACAAGATGCCCCGCTTCATGCGGACACCCGAATAATTTAAAGGTGCGGATTATAGCGCAAGCAAAAGCCGGTTTTAAACCTTTAAAAAGACTTTGATAATCAAAGAGTTAGGTGAATAAGAAAAGAGAGAAAGAAGAAGTGGGGTGGCCGACGGGGATCGAACCCGCGACAACAGGAATCACAATCCTGGACTCTACCAACTGAGCTACGGCCACCACAAAGAACTGCTGAGCTGCCAAAACTTGGCGCACCCGGCAGGGATTGAACCTGCAACCCTCGGCTTAGAAGGCCGATGCTCTATCCAATTGAGCTACGGGCGCATGTCCATCTAATCAGGCGATTAAATGGTCGGGGTAGAGAGATTCGAACTCCCGACATCCTGCTCCCAAAGCAGGCGCGCTACCAGACTGCGCTATACCCCGAACGTTCACTTGAAGGGTCTCCCCTGCAAGTGCGGCGCATATTATAGTTACACCGACATGTCGTCAATTACTTTTTTAAAAAAATTAATAAAAACAATCAGTTCGGTGCCTTTACGGGAAATTCACCAAGCTATCCCACATCCCCTTTGTGTTTACTCTGACAGCGTGAGAAAATCGCGCGCCTTATCTAACAGCTTATGGGTTACGGTTGCATATGAGTGCTCAACTGATCGACGGCAAGGCGACAGCCGAAGCGATCCGCGATTCAATTAAACAGAAAGTCCAGGAACGTACCAACAAAGGGCTTCGCGCGCCCGGACTTGCAGTGGTTCTTGTTGGCAATGATCCTGCCTCAGAAGTCTACGTATCCCATAAGCGTAAGGACTGCGAACAAGTAGGCATCATCAGCAAAGCATACGATCTGCCGGCGTCTACCAGCCAGCAGGAACTGCTTGAGCTGATTGACACACTAAACAGTGATAACAGCGTTGATGGCATTCTGGTGCAACTGCCGCTGCCACAAGGCCTGAAAGCCGATGAGATCCTCGAGCGCATCGACCCAACCAAAGACGTCGATGGCTTCCACCCATTCAATATCGGCCGCCTGGCTCAGCGCATGCCCCTGCTGCGTCCATGCACACCTGCCGGCATTGTTGACCTGCTCGACAACACCGGCATCGATATCCGCGGCAAGCACGCTGTCATTGTCGGCGCCTCCAACATTGTTGGTCGCCCGATGGGTCTGGAGCTGCTTCTGAAAGGCTGCACAGTAACCACCTGCCACCGATTCACCCAGGACACCGCCAGCCATGTTCGTCAGGCCGACATTGTTGTCGTCGCTGTTGGTAAACCAGGCATCGTTAAAGGCGAATGGATCAAAGATGGCGCTATTGTTATCGATGTCGGTATCAACCGCATGCCGGATGGCAAGCTGATTGGTGATGTCGACTTTGCCGCCGCCGCAGAGCGCGCTTCGCACATCACCCCAGTGCCCGGCGGTGTTGGTCCAATGACACGAGCCAAACTACTGGAAAACACCCTGTTCGCCTGCGAGCACCTGCACAACTGAGGCAGCGTCAGAGCAGGCAATAAAAAGCGGGCTATGCCCGCTTTTTATTGCCTTGAGCCCATCAGGACTTCGACCATGTCGTTCCTTCCGGACCATCCTTAAGCACGATACCCTTTGCAACCAGTTCATCGCGCACCGCGTCAGCCAAAGCAAAATCTTTTTCCTTTTTGGCTTGCTGGCGCTTCTGGATCATTTCCTCAATCCATTCAGCCTCATCACCCGCGCCGGACTGCAGAAACGTCTGTGGATCCGACTGCAGACAGCCAAGCACACCACCCAGATAGCGCAACTGCCCTGCCAGGGCCGCCTGATCAGCGCCGCTCGCTTTATTAAGATCACGAACGAGATCAAACAATACAGCGATGGCCACCGGCGTATTAAAGTCATCATCCATTGCAGCATGAAAGCGCTCGCTGTAGTCGTTAGCGATATCACCCACGACACCAACCGGAACATCCAGCAACGCATTGTAAAAACGCTCAAGCTTGGTCTGAGCTTCTTTCAGACTGTCTTCGGAGTAATTAATCGCACTGCGATACTGACTGGACAGCAACAGGAAGCGCACAACTTCAGCCGGGTATTTTTCAAGAATTTCGCGAATGGTAAAAAAGTTGCCCAGAGACTTGGACATTTTTTCGCCATCAACACGAACAGCACCCGCATGCATCCAGGTGTTAACGTATTTTTTCCCGGTTGCAGCTTCCGACTGGGCAATTTCATTTTCATGATGCGGGAATTTAAGGTCCGGGCCGCCACCATGAATATCGAAGGTATCCCCCAGGCAGCAGGTGGACATTGCGGAACATTCAATATGCCAACCCGGACGACCAATACCCCATGGCGAATCCCAGTGCGGTTCTTCGGGCTTGGCTGACTTCCACAAGACAAAATCAAGCGGATCTTCTTTCACCTCGTCTACTTCCACACGAGCACCAGCCTCCAGTTCGTCCAGCACTTTACCTGACAGCTGACCATAACCTTCAAATTTACGCACCCGATAATAAACGTCACCATTTGCCGCTGCATAGGCAAAGCCCTTATCAATCAGGGTGTTTACCAGATTAATAATGTCGGCGATATGGGCGGTTGCCTTAGGCTCTGCATCGGGCGGCTCAATGCCAAGGAGCTCAGAGTCTTTATGCATTTCGGCGATAAATCGTTCGGTCAGCGTATCAAAAGCTTCGCCATTTTCGTTGGCACGCTTGATGATTTTATCGTCGATATCAGTGATATTGCGGATGTAATTCACATCAAAACCACGATGGCGCAAATAACGGGCAATCACATCAAAAGCGACCATCACCCGCGCGTGACCAAGATGACAGAAGTCGTACACCGTCATACCGCACACGTACATTCCGACCTTGCCTGGCACAAGGGGGATGAATTCTTCTTTCTGACGAGTCAGTGTATTAAAGATTTTTAAAGCCATGATTCAGCCTTGAGTCAGAGACTTGTCTTCACGCAAGCCGATAGTCAGGTTAAATACCGGGGCATCCGGGGTGTGGTCAAAACGATCAGCAACGTAATAGCCTTCACGTTCAAACTGGAAGTTACTTTCCGCAGCAACCGCCGCCAGCGCCGGTTCAATATAAGCCTGCACCACGGACAGCGAGTCACGGTTCACATGCTCCATAAAGTCGCCTTCGGTCTTGTCTGGCGTCGCACTGGTAAATAAGCGCTCGTAAATACGCAGTTCGGCCATTTTGCTATGCGAGGCAGAAACCCAGTGCACAACCCCTTTCGGCTTCACTTCATCAGCAGGATCTTTACCGAGCGTATCTTCGATCAGATTGGCGCGAACCAGCGCCACATTGCCGTCGTCGTCTTTTTCATAACCGGTCGCTTCCAGCACATAGGAACAACGCAAACGAATACGGTTGCCCGGAGTAAACTTCTTCTTGAATTTCTTACTGTATTCTTCTTTGAAGTCTGCCTGATCAATAAGAATTTCGCGCGTAAACGGCATCTCACGCGAGCCCAGATCCAGCTCCGGGTGATACGGAGCCGACAGCATTTCACAATGATTTTCCGGCAGATTCTCGATAACAACCTTAAGCGGATTGATTACCGCCATGGCGCGTGGTGCGTTTTTGTTCAGATCGTCACGCAGCGCGTGCTCCAGCATTGCAACATCAACCATGCCGTCACTACGGGTTACACCGATCATGTCGCAGAAATTGCGCACCGACCGAGGCGTAAAGCCACGGCGACGCATGCCAGAAATGGTTGGCATGCGCGGATCATCCCAGCCAGCTACCACGCCATCATCAACCAGTGCTTTGAGCTTACGCTTAGAGGTTACGGTGTAATCCAGGTTCAGGCGACCAAACTCATACTGACGCGGGCGCGCCGGAACCGGCAGATTCTCGATAAACCAATCGTACAGCGGCTTATGATCCTCAAATTCCAGCGTACACACAGAGTGGGTAATGCCTTCGATCGCATCGGACTGACCATGAGTAAAATCATAGGTCGGGTAAATGCACCACTTGTCACCAGTCTGGTGATGATGCGCCTTACGAATGCGATAGATGATCGGATCACGCAGATTCATATTAGGCGACGCCATATCAATCTTAGCGCGCAGCACACAAGCGCCCTCATCGAACTCACCGGCCCGCATACGTGCAAACAAATCCAGATTCTCTTCAACCGTGCGTTCACGGTAAGGACTGTTCTTACCCGCCTCGGTCAGCGTGCCACGATACTGACGCGCCTCTTCAGGGCTCAGATCGCACACATAAGCTTTTCCCTCGCGAACAAGGTGAAGAGCCCACTCATGCAGCTGATCAAAGTAGTCTGACGCATAATGAATATCACCTGCCCAGTTGAAGCCCAGCCAGGTTACATCATCCTTAATGGCATCGATGTATTCCTGATTCTCTTTTTCAGGGTTGGTATCGTCGAAGCGCAGATTGCATTCACCGCCAAACTGCTCAGCCACACCAAAGTTCAGACAGATGGATTTAGCGTGCCCCACATGCAGGTAACCGTTAGGCTCCGGCGGGAAACGGGTAACCACCTTGGCAACCTTGCCTGAGGCCAGGTCGTCCTGAATGATCTTCGCAATGAAATTGTGACTGATTGGAGTTGCTTCTGTCATAACGTTCCGATTCGGTTAATTGCCACCCCAGCACGGGATGACCTTGTCTGACGGCGCTGCATGGCCGTGAAAAAGCGGCTATTATACGCATCCAGACCCCCTGTGGGATACTCGATTTCAATTAACAGAGGCTGAACATGATTCTGCTGAAAACCAACTTTGGCGACATCAAGATCGAACTGAACCACGAGAAAGCGCCAAAAACTGCAGCTAACTTCGAGAACTACGTGAAGAGCGGCTTCTATGACGGCGTCATCTTCCACCGCGTCATTGATAACTTCATGATTCAGGGCGGTGGCTTCACCACTGACTTCACTCAGAAAGAAACCGACGACTGTATCGAAAACGAAGCCGACAACGGCCTTGAGAACAAAACCGGCACCGTAGCCATGGCCCGCACCATGGACCCACACTCTGCCAGCGCTCAGTTCTTCATCAATGTCTCTGATAACAGCTTCCTGAATCACACCAGCAAAACTACTCAGGGCTGGGGTTATGCGGTATTCGGGGAGGTTGTAGAAGGCATGGATGTGGTTAATCGCATCAAGTCAGTTCGCACCACCATGCGCATGGGCCACCAGGACGTTCCGGCTGAAGATGTCATCATCGAAAAAGCCGAACTGATCGACTGATGAGCATCCGCCTGATATCGGATATACATCTTGAGCCGGCGCGTCAGGCGCAGGCTCAGGGCTTTATCCACTACCTCGCAGACCTTCCGGATGACACAGAGGAACTCTACATACTGGGGGATTTCTTTGAAGTCTGGATGGGTGATGACTTTGCCCACCCGTTTGTCAGCGCCATCAAAGACGCGCTTAAAGCTGTAAGCGACCGCGGCATAACAATCTGGCTGATGCACGGCAATCGTGACTTCCTGCTTGGCGATCAATTTGCCCGGGAAAGCGGGACCATCCTGCTCGAAGACCCCTCTGTTGTAACTTTCGGCGATGAACGCGTACTACTGATGCACGGCGACAGCCTGTGCACAGCGGACATTGAATACATGAAGGTTCGCGAGATGCTTCGCGATAAAGCCTGGCAGGCTGACTTCCTGAACAAATCACTGGAAGAACGCATGGCTTTCGCACGCCAGGCGCGCAGCGAAAGCCAATCAGCCCACCAGATGAAAAGCGCTGAAATCATGGATGTAACCCAGGCAGACGTTGACCGGTGCATGCAGGAAGCCGACGTGTCGATTCTGATTCACGGTCATACCCATCGCCCTGCTGTTCATGATTGGTTATTCGACAATCAGCAGCGCCAGCGCTTAGTACTGGGAGACTGGTCAGATTCAGAAGGCTGGGAAATTGTCTGGAACTCCGAAGATGGGTTTGCCCTGCAGCAATTCTCTCTTCGCCAGTAGTACTCAGAACGGCTGGGGCTCAGGCTCCAGCTGTATCCCGAACTCACATTTAACATCTTTCTGGACCTGCCCAACCAGGCGCTGAAGGTCGTCATATTCAGCCTTGCCGTTGGTTACCAGAACCAGAGCCTGATCTTTGTGCATACCGGCATTGCCAGACCAACGCCCCTTCCATCCGGATCTTTCAATCAGCCAGCCAGCGGCCAGCTTAACGGACCCATCTGATTGCGGATATTCAGGTATATCCGGATAACGAAGCCTTAGATCAGCAGCAACTTCTTCGCATACCACAGGGTTTTTAAAAAACGAGCCAGCATTGGGTACGGTATCCGGGTCTGGCAACTTACTGCTTCGAATCGAAACAATCTCATCAATCAATGCCTGAGGCGTAACCTCTCGCCCTTCTGCCCATTGGGCAACCGGACCGTATGACAAAACCGGACTGAATTGCTTACGCAGCCGAAACAGCACCCGCAGGATAATAAAATCGCCGCGTAACTCTTGTTTGAAAACAGAGTCGCGATAAGCGAAGCGACATTCATCTGCACTGAACATTCGCAACTGAGCTGTGCTGAGACAGAAACCAACTACCGCCTCCAGACAATCGCTAACTTCGACGCCATAGGCACCAATATTCTGTACCGGAGCAGCACCCACAGTGCCAGGAATAAAGGCAAGATTCTCCAGTCCTGAACCAAAATCGATACTCTTGCAAACCCACTCATGCCAGTTCACACCGGCATCCACACTCACTATCCGATGTTCAGCAGTCTCTCTCAGCACAGACACTGTCCTCATGGCGGAACGCAACACCAGCGCGTTCACATCAGAGGTCAGCAACACATTACTTCCCCCACCGATTACTTTTATCGGTAACTTATGGGAAGCAGCCCAGCCGTATAAAGCAAGCAACTCGCCTACCGAGTGGAACTCGGCAAAAGCATCGGCAGAGGCAGACAGGCGAAGCGTATTGAAAGATTTGAGACTGATATTGCGGCGTATATCCATCACGCTCTCGTCTTAGCAACAATTTCATCGAGAAGTGCTGCAGACGCATCTTCGATAAGATCGAGCACGTGCTCGAAGCCGGAGGCACCACCATAATAAGGGTCAGGTACTTCAGATTCTGTGTAAGCTCGGGCAAACGCCTGCAGAAAAAGCTGAGGCTCTACACCGGTATTGCGCAGGTTTTTCAGATTACTGAGATTTTCACTATCCATCGCCAGCACATAGTCATAGTACTCGAAGTCCTCGGCAGCGACCTGCCTCGCACGCAAACGACTGAGATCATAGCCACGCTCAGCAGCAGCGTTAACTGAGCGAGAATCCGGCGATTTACCAACATGCCAGGCAGCCGTACCCGCCGAGTCGACTTCTATGCGGTCACTGAGTCCTCGGGCATCAACCATTGCCTGGAAAACACCATGCGCCGTCGGAGAACGACAAATATTCCCAAGACAAACAAACAGGACCCTGACCACCAGGCTTATTCCGCCTGAGCAGGCTTAGACGCCTTATCAAGCTTTTCTTCCTCGCTCATACGGCGCGCCTCGCCCTCAAGCATAACCGGCACTCCGTCACGCACAGGAAAAGCCAGACCATCAAAAGTGCAGAGCAGCTCCTGCTGTTCATTATCGAGTTTGAGCTTACCTTTACACAGCGGGCATACCAGCATAGCGACCAGTTGTTTATCCACGACATTCTACCTCTTCAACGTTGCGTCAGGGTCTTCAGCAGTCGCTGAAGCTCATCCTGCACATCTTTATTCAATACTGCTTTAACGGTGACAACCCACCAATCACTTCGGGCAAACGCCCGGCATTTGATCCAGTCTTTCTCCGTCATCACGACAATCTGCTCTGCATCACGGGCAAAATCGAAATCAGCCTCACTGAAGTCATGATGATCAGGAAATGCATGCTCCACGACCGTTGCGCCTAACGCCTTCAGAGTGTCATAGAAGCGCTGGGGGTTACCAATACCAGACACCGCATGGACCGTCATTCCAGCCAGGCGTTCAGACGGCACAACCTCAGCCGTGAGTGCGTTTTTGATGGCCGCTGGTTCTACAGTGAAATCTTCGCCATTCAGCAGCACTTTATCCACGGTTGCCAGGCGACTTACTGGTTCCCGTAGCGGCCCTACAGGTAGCAACCAGCCATTACCAAACTTTCGCTTCGCATCGACAACAACCAACTCGGCAGCGCGAGCCATGCCATAGTGCTGCAAACCATCATCGCTGAAGATGATATCCACACGCCCGGAGAGTTCATCAACCGCCCTGCTGCGCTGCGGGTCGACTACTACCGGACACCCCAGACGCTGATAGAGCATGACAGGCTCATCTCCACCTTCTGCCGCAGAAGTCGTATCCGTGAGAATCAACGGATAGTGGTCAGCCCGCGAACCATAGCCGCGACTGACAATACCCGGCTTAAGACCCAATGCGCGGGCCTCATCGACCAGCCAGGTAATCAAGGGGGTCTTGCCGGTACCGCCAACAGTGATGTTACCCACCACAACCACAGGAACCTTAGCTGCCTCTGGCAACTGCCGCAAAAAGCGACGACGTTTGTGATACACGAGCAATGCAACCAGAGGCCACAGCGGCAACAGCCAAATGTTATATACCCAGCTTCGGTACCAGTTGCGCTCAATCAGTCTCGCTAACACGGAGTTACTCGCTGAATTGAATATGATGCAGCTGTGCGTATGCGCCCTGCTGAGCAATCAGGGATAAATGATCACCATCTTCACGCACTTCTCCCTGATCAATAACAACAATTCGGTCAGCGCCTTCGATTGTCGATAGTCGATGTGCAATAACAAATGTCGTTCTGCCCTTCATAACTTCCTCTAACGCCGCCTGAATATGACGTTCAGACTCGGTATCAAGCGCTGAAGTTGCCTCATCGAGAATCAGAATCGGGGCATTTTTGAGGATTGCACGCGCAATCGCGATGCGCTGGCGCTGGCCACCTGATAACAACAGGCCATCTTCACCTACAGGCGTATCGTAGCCCTGAGGTAAACGCCTGATAAACTCGTCCGCATGGGCTGCCTTAGCGGCCGCGATGATTTGTTCATCAGTGCGATTCGCCAATGCACCGTAGGCGATATTGTCACGAATAGAACCATTAAACAGTGTTACCTGCTGGCTCACGATGGCGATCTGCTCGCGAAGACTATCAAGCGTAAGATCCCTGATGTCATGGCCATCGACGCGGATACTACCACCGCTAAGTTCATAAAAGCGGGGAATAAGATTCACCAGCGTCGTTTTGCCTGAACCGGACTTACCCACAAACGCTACCGACGTACCCGGTTTGACGTCCAGCGTAATACCTTTCAGGGCTTCTTTATCAGCACCGTCATAACTGAAACGTACACCGTCGAACTCTACCCGACCCTCTGCACGCGTTAACTTGTGGCTCCCTGAATCTGGCTCTGATTCAGCATCCAGCACAGAAAAAATCGACTCTGCAGCCACCATTCCTTTCTGAATAACACCATTGATATCTGTCAAAGCCCTTATCGGTTTTGCGATAAGCGAGGCGGCAGTCATAAATTGCAGGAATTCCGCGCTCGTCATGGTGCCCGCGGCCACTCGTCCGAACATCAGGTAAACCATGACCGCAAGTCCGACAGCGACAATCTGCTGATTAAGAGGAACGTTAATCGCATCGGTAAGCCCGAACTTCAGCGATTGCTTACGGTTGTAATCGCTGGCTTTCATAAAGCGCGCCTGCTCATACTCTGTGCCACCAAATGTGCGCACTTCACGGTAGCCGTTAATGCTCTCGTTGGTTACCTGGGTAACATGGCCCATGGCTTTCTGAATACGACGACTGTATCGACGAAAAAAACGACTGGCCAAGCCAACAACGATACCGATAAACGGCATAAGGGTAAGGAAGATCAGCGTCAGCGTGTAATCAAGGTAGACCAGGTAACCCATCAGCAGGATAACGGTCATCCCTTCCTGAACGGTAATGGTCAGTGCCTTTGTGGATGCTCCTGTCACCTGATCAACATCAAAAATAACGCGTGAAATAAGACGACCGCTGGATTCTGAGTCGTAATAACGACTCGGCAGCCGGGTCATTTTATTGAACAGCTCCGTGCGCAGACTATGAACAACGTTACGCCCGACTACCGCGATGAAAAATTTACCGAGAAAAGTACCGATACCACGATAGAAAAAAGCAGCAACGAGCATAAGCACCAGAGAAACAATTTTCTCATGCGTCGGCTCGGTAAGCGTTTCCTCGACCACCCCCATCAGGTGCGCCATCACCGGAGCTGCAGAAGCAAAAATAAGGTAGCCAAGAATAGCGACTGAAAAAGCCGCCTTATGCGGCCACACGTAGGTAAGCAGACGACCATACAATCGTCTGATAGAAGTTTTCTCGGCCATCAGTCGCTGTTTTTTCCAGGATTGCGTGTAGTAATACTCAGGTTCACCAACCCCAGTTGACCTGCGGCATCCATAGCGCGAACCACTGCTTCATGCGGAGTTTTAGCATCAGCAGTAATCACCACTGGCGCCTTATCCCGACCGGCCAGTTCCTTCTGTACACCACGCATAAGCGTTTCAAGTTGGTTATTCACCAGAGTTCTGTCGTTAACGCTGTACTCGCCACGCGCAGAAATAACAATTTCGATAGCCGTTGGTGGCGTTTCACTGGCTTCAGCGCTGGCTTCTGGCAGATCAATGCTCAGGTGATTTTCTTTGGTAAAGGTGGTCGAAACCATAAAGAAAATCAGCAGCAAAAAAACGATATCGATCAGCGGCGTCAGATTGACCGAAACCTCTTCGCGACTTTGTCGTTTAAAGTTCACTTAGCGTCCTCTGAGGAATCAGCTACTTCACGATCGCCTTGCAGCACATCAACCAGTTTGATGGCTTCCTGTTCCATAAAAACGACCAGCTCATCAACACGGCGCTGTAACGACCGATGCGCGATAAGCGCCGGAATACCAACTATAAGTCCTGCGGCTGTCGTAATCAGAGCTTCAGAAATCCCGCCCGCCAGAACATTTGCCTGTCCGGTACCCTGCGCCATGATCTCGGAAAACACCTGAATCATGCCAAAGACTGTTCCCAGCAAGCCCATCAGAGGGGCAACGGCGGCAACGGTTCCCAACGCATTCAGATAGCGTTCCATTTCATGAATTTCATGAGACGCGACCTCTTCGATACTTTCTTTCATGATCTGACGACCATGACGCGAATTCATAAGGCCAGCAGCAAGCACCCGCCCGAGAGGGCTGGAAGCGCGCAGCTCTTTGATGCGGGCAGAATCCAGCTGATGATTTTTCATCCAACCCCAAACACGGGCAAGTAAATCACGCGGGGCAATCTGCACTGAGCGCAATGTCCAGAAACGTTCTACAGTAATGCCCAGTGCCAAAATTGAACATATGATGATGGGCACCATCATCCAACCACCACTCTGGATGATTTCCAGCATTGTCTCACTCTCCTGAATTCAATTTTCGCCGTACTCTAGCATAAGCTGAAGCGGCGATATAAGACCCCCGCCACAAACCAGGAATCATTGATTGACCCAACGTGGTTTCAGCCCACCTTCGTCTGTCGTTACGACACCAGCCCTATCCATAACCATGCGCCCCACTTCTGCTGTATTCCTGAGCACAATTCCTTCGTTCAGTAGCAGGTTAACGACCTCCGGATGCGGGTGACCAAAGCGATTTGCAAAACCGGCACTGACCCAGGCCTCGGCAGGCCCAACAGCACGAAGGAATGACAGAGACGTACTGCTACGACTACCATGATGGGCTACGACCAGCACCTGAGAGGCAAGTTCCTCGCCGTAGCGTGCGACCAGCGCCTGCTCCACCTCGACACCAATATCGCCTGTCAGCAGGAAACGGCGACCATACCAATCAACCTGAACAACACATGATGCGTTATTGTCGTCGACCCCGGCAGAATTCTGCATAGACACCCGCAGAATTCGCCAGACAAGATTCGCACTGATACTTCGCCATTGCTGGTGAGCTTGCTCACACAGCCGCATCGACTCACCATCAATCGCCTGCCCGGCGTACGTTTCGCCAACAGAAACCACTTCCCTTAGCCCCGGCATCCCACCGGAATGATCATTGTCTTCATGACTCACAACCATCACATCAACGCTGGACAACCCACTTTTCAATAAGGCGGGACCCAACACGGACCGCCCGAGACTGAAACCCGAGCGATAGCGTGCACCAGTGTCGTACACCAGCGACTTACCATCAGCGACAAACATAACCGCCAATCCCTGACCGACATCCAGCATGGACGCCTGATCTTCGCTGGCGGGCCGGAACAGTGCCAGCCCTGACATGCACAACACAAGCACCGTCATACGCACAACCCCGGGATATCCGGCTTGCAAACAGGCCAGAACTGCAACCAGAGCAGCCAGACCTCCAACAGCAACCATAGCCACATCGCCAAATCGAAACCCGTCGACCAGAACCAGCCAGGACCAGTACATACCCCCCAGCGATGTCAGCACCTGATCTGACACACCCATCTGTAATACCGACTGAAATAAAGCCAACGGAAGGATCAACAGAGAGACCAGGGGCACTGCAACTACATTGGCCAGAACATTGGAAAACGACACCGTCTGAAGCCAGAAAAGACTCACAGGCAGTACTGCCCAGAACACCACCCATTGAGGTAGCCACAAACCTTCTGTGCGAGTGTTTTTTCTACCGGAAAAGTAAAGCACCAGCGCAGCCACGGCGACGAAGGAATACCAGAAGCCCGCATTCAGCCAGATCAACGGATTAACCAGCAACAAAACCGACCAGGCGACCGCCACGGTAAAGCCCGCACTAATCCGTTGCACCCTGAACAGTAGCAACATTGCCAATGCAATCATGACCAGCCCACGCTGCAAAGACAGCCCCAGCCCCGCCTGCATCCCATAAACCAGGACGCTCAGCATCATCACAGGCAGGACTACCCAGCCCTGCTCTGTCACGGGGAGGATAATCAGCAGCAAACGGTGAACTACGATCCCGACAACAAAGCCGACGATGGCAACCAGACTCAAGTGAAGACCACTAACCACGAGCAGATGCAAAGTGCCTGTTTCACGCGCCAGCGCCCACTGAGAATCGGTAAATCCTGATGCTCGCCCGAACACCAACCCGCTTACCCATGGATTAACAGACCGCACGTTCATTTCAGGCGCAGCCGTCAGATCCTCGACCTTACGCAGACTACCCAACGCATCTATACCTGCTGCCATAAGGTAGCCTTCATAATCAAACGGTAGTCGGTTACGAAAGCCTCGGGGCGAACGGAGACGAACACTGAAGACTCCGACCTGACCTGCGGAGAAACGATCCGCACTGCTACCGGAGCTGACTCTTACTTTCTTAATGCGGGAAGCCTCTGGACAAGCCCGCTTTAACTCGATAACACGAATATCAAGGCGCTGGCCAGATGCCGTATCCTGGACAGCTTCTATTTGCCCATTGAATACTGCGGGACAGACGCTGCGAGTAAGAGACATACGGCTTTCAGAGCGCTCCTGAAGCCACAACGAGGCAGACATAAACACCAGCATTGAGCCGACTACAGCAGCTCGCAACAGCAATCCACCCCTTCGCGCGAGACCATACAATGCGGCATAAACAGGCACAGCCATCATTGGCTTAACAAATGACGCCAGCACAGTGCCGGCGAAAACCGCGATACTGATAAAGCTCATTGCCACTCCCTGGCATAATCGGCATAATCGCCCCGCGGTAAACAGCTGGCGATGTGCATGCCTAAAAAGATACTACAGAAGTTTTTTCCGTCGCCGGAGCAGGTAAAAAGCAACCCCTCCCTGAGATTGCTTGCCCCCCTGTTTTCTAAGCCAAACCTATGGCACATCAACAGGCGATCAGTGGCCCGGGCCTTTTTTGTCGGCCTGTTCTGCGCCATGCTACCGCTGCCTTTCCAGATGGGCATCGCTGCCGTTCTCGCCTTTTACCTGAACTCCAATGTGCCAATCTCCGTTGGCCTTGTCTGGATTACAAACCCGTTCACTATGCCACCCATCTTCTATTCCACCTATCGGCTGGGAGCATGGATGCTCGACAAACCATCCCGTGATTTCAACATAGAACTGTCTGTCGACTGGGTACTGACCGAGCTTGGCGCGATATGGGAGCCTCTTCTGTTGGGCTCAGTGGTTGCAGGCCTTATGTGCGGCGTTATTTCCTACATAGGCATGAATATCGTGTGGCGGCGCCACGTCTTGAAAAACTGGGAAAAAAGAAGAGTCAGCCGCCTCAAGCGGGCGGCCGAACAGGAAGAGACTGGCGTTTAATCTATCTTCATTTCATGCAGCGAACGATCGCGCAGGTGCAGACAGCGATCCATTCGCGCCGCCAGCGTCTGATCATGGGTCACCAGAACAAAGGCCGTTTTCCGGCTTACCGTCAGCGCCAGCATAGCCTCCTCGACCTGGCGAGCGGTGTTTTCATCAAGATTACCGGTAGGCTCATCCATCAGAACCAGAGCTGGTTCATTCACAAGAGCACGGGCAATGGCCGTGCGCTGACGCTCCCCACCAGATAATTCTGCCGGTTTATGATCAATCCGATGCCCAAGCCCCAGCTGCTCAAGACAACGACGGGCCTTGTCAGAAGCTTCCTTGCGTGAGGCTCCAGCCAGCAACTGCGGCATCATCACGTTTTCCAGCGCCGTAAATTCTGGAAGCAAATGATGGAACTGGTACACAAAGCCCACCTGCTGATTGCGCAGACGAGTACGCTCTCCTTCTGTTAATTGCTGCAATCTGCAGCCAGCGACTTCGACTTCACCACCATCAACAACATCAAGACCACCCAACGCATTCAGCAACGTTGTCTTGCCGGAACCAGAAGCACCGACAATGGCCAGCGTCTCTCCGGCAGCGACCTGGAGATCGATATCCTGCCAGACAATCACCTGCTGTGGCCCGGAGGCGTATGCCTTACTGATACCAGTGGCTTTAAGTACGACATCACTCATAACGCAGTGCCTCCGCTGGCTGCACGCGGGATGCGCGCCACGATGGGTAAACAGTGGCCAGAAAACTCAGCACCATAGAAGCACCGGTAACAATCACAACATCCTCCCATAACAACTGCGACGGCAGATAGGAAATAAAATAAACATCTGCACTTAAGATTTTGAATCCAAACAGGTTTTCAACCCAGGCAACGAGATCAGATATTGTCAGCGCAGCCACAACACCAAGCACAGTCCCAAGCACGACGCCAACAAGCCCGATTGCTATCCCCTGTACCATAAAGATTCGCATAACCGTACCCGGCGTTGCCCCCATGGTGCGCAAAATAGCGATATCCGCCTGTTTATCCGTAACCACCATCACCAATGTTGAAATGATATTAAATGCGGCAACCGCGACAATAATCAGCAGCAACAAACCAATCATGGTCTTTTCCATCCGAATAGCCTGGAACAGGTTGCCATGGGTGCGAGTCCAGTCACTGCCGGTGTAATAGCCATCCAGCCGATTCACAATATCCCAGATGCCTTTTGGAGCCTGAAACAGGTCATCAAAGCGTACCCGCACAGCCTGCGCCTGCGCATCAAGCCGTCCAAGCTTACGCGCATCATCGAGGTTAACAACGGCCAGATTGGCATCGAGTTCAGCACCTACAGAGAAAATGCCGGTTACAGTCAGGCGTTTAACCCGTGGTAAAACTCCTGCTGGAGACAACGTGGCCTCAGGCAGCATCAGCGTAATCTTGTCGCCGACCACTACATTCAGATGACGGGCAAGCAAATCACCAAGCAAGACGCCGAACTCACCCGACTGCAGGGATTCCACAGAGCCATCCGTCATGTGCTGCGGAAGAATTGAAACAGTACTTTCAGCTTGAGGGTCAATACCGGTAACCATAACGCCCTGAACCCGACCGCCATAACCCATCATTCCCTGCAGGCGAGTCAGAGGGGCTACTGCGGCCACGCCTGGCATAGCAGAAATTTTTTCTGCCAACGCCTCCCAGTCATTAATACCTCCGCGCTCATAAATAACACCATGAGGCACCATCCCAAGGATTCGCTCACGTAACTCGCGATCGAAACCATTCATGACAGACAAAACCAGAATCAGCACGGCAACACCAAGGGTCATGCCGATCATGGATGAGGCTGAGATAAAGGATATAAAATTGTTACGCCGCTTGGCCGCCAGATAACGAAGACCAATCCACAGGGGTAATGAGGGAGATTTGCTAACCATAACGTCCGCTGATGTGTCGATTCCGGCGCTATAGTGCCCGCAATCAGTAATATTTGCGACCATTGAGACAGGATCTGTGGCAAATGATTCCGCTTAAGCGCAAATGACGCCAAAAGTCTTAGCACCTGCACCATTACTGTTCATTCAGGCCGCCAACAGATGTCATGAACCATGCCATTGGTCTATTCTGAAAATCGACACAGTGCGCACTATCAGGAGATCGCCATGCATCGCCCACTTCAAGGATTCACGCTGGGAGCCCTGTTGCTTTCAGCAGCCACAGTATCGGCGGAAGTTCGCGAGATTCCTCCTGAAGAGATGACTGAAACCTATATCAAAGACACCACCGTCATTATTCAACGCCGGAAGCCTGCCGAGGAAAACACCAGCAAGCAGACCATCCGCGTCGACGAACTGGATCAGCCATACAGCGAAGGAGAGCAGACCTCTGCTGCGCTCGACAGCCTTCCACAGACAGACAACTATCAATCTGAAATAAACAATGCGGAACTGAACGCCCAGGCTGCCTACGAGTTTACTTCCCGCTCTATCGACCCATCTCAGGCACAGCGTGAGGAAAATCTGCGTTCTGTTATGGGCCTGGCGCCGGGCACACCGATCGACTATAACAACCTGTCATTTCCAACCGACACCGCTATCGGGACAATCCCCGTCGGCATAAGCACCGAAATCAACCCGGGTCAGTTTGAAATCGTAATCCCCAACACCGGCAACTATGCCCCCCAGACTCACACAACACCCAACGGCGAGTATCAGGTTAACGTCACTCAGGATGACATTACATTCCGTATTAACCTGCCAAACCAGTAAGCCCAACCCGACAACCTCATGACCACCTGCTAAGGCCGAAGACTGAATATTATCCACTTCGGCCACTCACTCCTCCCCCGGAGCAGGCAGCAGAATCAGTAAAATCAATGATTTACCAATTCAGGCCAGACACCCGAGAAAACATACACCTGTGGCCATTTGTCTATAAATGGGGTAGAGTCACTGGACTATAAGAATAAAAAAGAGATTGTACCGCTATGCAGTTCTCTACCTTCTCCATCAATGAATTACGTGCCGAACCTCGCATTCATACTGTGCATGCGGCAAAAGGCGACTATAAAGTTCAGTTTCAGGCATTCTGTCACCCAGAAAACGCTGACAAAGCTCCGGTCATGTTCCTTGGTGGAGCATTTCAGAGCTTCACGTCCTTTCGCGCTGAAGTTGAACTGGTAATCTCTACCCATCCGGTAATCCTCGCTGACTTCCCTTCTCAGGGCAGCAACGACCAGCTGGCGCCAGAGCTGAGTCTTAATGACTATGCGGACCTGATCGCACAGTTCTGCGACGACATGCAGCTGTCAAAAGTCACCATGCTTGGCATCAGCTATGGCTCAGCCATGGCAACCCTGTTCGCCTCAGCCTACCCTGAAAAAGTCGAACGTCTTTTGTTGTCTGGCATTACCTGTTTCCGCCGCGAAAGCCTGATTACACTTCTTGAAGACTCGCTGAGCCTGTTGGCGAAGGGCGAAATGAATGCTTTTGCGACAACGGCCGTGTGCAACCTGATCAACCATAATCGCCTGGCCGAAACCGAAGTCAGCCCAACCTATCGCCGGTTGTTGTTCCGCCAGATTGCCCGTTTAACAGAAAACGAACGAGCACGTTACGCGCAGAACACCCAACGACTGCTGGACTTCCCGGGATTCGAGGCATTCCCAGCCTGCCCTACGCTGATTGCCACCGGCGAGTTCGATAATTTCACTCTGCCTTCTGAAAATGCTGCGGTTGCTCGCCAGTGCGAAAATGCAACTTTCGCGGTTATCCATAATGCTGATCACCTGGCACAGTTTGAACGTAAGGAAGAAGCCAGCACATTATTCCATCGTTTTATGTGCGGCGAAGCCATCGACAACATTCCGGGTACCGAAGTTTTCGAACCAGAAGCTTACGATACCGCTGATCAGCGCCTTCAGTCTCGTCAGCGCCCACTTGATCAGCCTTACCACCTGATCGATGAATCCAATGGCAAGCAGCACACAGTTCGTATTAACAATATTAACTTTGCAGGCTGTGAACTCGAACAGATCCACCCTGACCTTGCTCTGACAGAAGGCTGCGATAACCTCTGGCTTGAGATTCCACAGACAGAAGCCCGCTACCACGTTCGAATTATGGAACGGGAACGCAAAACCATGCGTTGCCTGATCATACAGCGAGACCTGAAAGAAGCAGACAAACTCAACGACTATCTTGAGAGCCATCTGCTTCTGGTACGTGACGGTGCAAATGCCTCGGTGCAGGACCAGTTAGCATGAAAAAAGCCCGCTTAACGCCACTGCTGTCCCACAAATTTTTTATTTGAACTTTTGCTAGATATTCCAGGCCCCTTGTCCTCATAGAGGGGCCTTCCGAAACGTCGGACCGCCCCTATCGCCGGACGGGCTATCTCCCCGCTTCGCGCTGTCCTGGCTCGTTTGCCCTTGAAATCTCGATACTTCCTGACCTCGCGCCCCATCGGCCATCCATAGCCGGGGCCGCTTGCCCGAGTCCCTTCGGGCATGTCGGAAATATCTACGCTTTCTGCGGCGAGCCCAGAGGCGCTGTTTTAGTTAACCTCACCGCCTTATTTCAAACGTCACGCAGAATCTGAATGTCATGTCTCTGACTGAAATTCAGCAATGGCGTCGTAGTAAAAAGCAGCATAGAGAAAGCCATTCTTCGCATCCTGGAGCGCCGATATGAACGATGATTTTTCTGGTCCGCCGGGCATGGATGCCCGACGAGCGGACGGCGACAGGGATGTCGCATGGGCGCGTGGCCTGAAAAATCGAGAGAATGAGGGGGAACGCTCCAGAAGCGAAAAGCTGGGGTCGGTCCTGCCGACCAGGGGATAAGTTCCCCTGGGAGGCAGCAGGCATTGCGGATTTAAAAGTCGTTTATAGAAAACCGATATCTTTAAAACTGTGGGACAGCAGTGCGCTTAACGCGGGCTTTTTTATATCCGCTTTAACGGCGGCAAACTATCCAGCAACAACTTTCCATAGCGATGAGACAACAGACGCTTATCCAGGATGCTTACTCTGCCAGTATCCTGCTCTGTGCGAATCAAACGACCACATGCCTGCACCAGGCGAACTGATGCCGCGGGCAGGGTTAATTCCATAAAAGGATTCCGCCCACGACTTTCCATCCATTCCGATATGGCCGCCTGGATAGGATCATCCGGCACAGCAAACGGAATCTTCACAATAACGACATGGGTGACATATTCACCCGGCAGATCGATACCCTCAGCGAAACTGGCCAAACCGAAAATCACACTGCCTTCACCCGATTCAATACGTGCCTTATGGCGGCGAACAATTTCAGCTTTTGGCAGAAATCCCTGACACAACAGGTAGTCATACCAATCAGATAAAAATGTGTCACGAGTGGCTTCAAGCTGAGCACGCGAACTAAACAACACCAGCGTTCCCTTACCGAGATCTACCTGACTACGCAGCCACTCTTCAACGTCCGCCTGAAACTGATCGCTTTTCGGGTCAGAGGCCAGCGATACGGCCTGCAGCTCGCCGAGATTCTGGTAGTCAAACGGGCTGACTACGCGCTCGTACACGGCCCAATCAGGCAGACCGGACTCCCAGGCCAGTTTGCCAAAGCTATTGAGGGCCGTTAACGTTGCCGACGTCACCACTGCACCATAACAACGACTCCAGAGGGTTTTGCGCAACTGATCAGCCACTGCAATCGGAGATGCACTCAGGCGTATATCCCAACTATCTCCGAAAGGTACACGACTCAACCAGCGCGCCACCGGCAGATCGCCCTCACCTTCCTGAGCACAGAGCCAGGATAGCGCCTCAGACAATTGTTCTGCACGAGCGAGCATGATGCCAATAGGTGCCTGCCAGGCTTCTGCAATATCCTGGGAAAAGTCACCTTCGCCTTTCGGATCCAGAGATTTCTGCAACATGTCACTCAACTTGTCGAGACACAGCAGCAGTGATTGCAAAGGCCCCTTCATATTAAGCAGTAACTGACGCAGGTTTTCAGGTACCAGTCCCTGTTCGAAACGCATTCGTTCCCTGTCACCCATGATGTCCATCAGCAATGGCCAGACAAGGCTGATGTTTTGCAGTATCTCACGGATATTCTGCGGCGCTTCCGTAAACGAATGCATCATAGTGGCCGGCACACCCGTCGCGGCGACAAATTGCTCCAGCCCCTTCTCCAGTTGCTGCAGCCATTGGCGCTGTGATCGCACACCGGCGTCGAGACGGAAATGATTCAATGCCTTATCCGCCAGATGATGCCCCTCATCGAACACGTAAATCGTTTTATCCGGTGATGGCAACACAGCACCACCACCTAACGATAAGTCAGCAAGCACCAGGTCGTGATTAGCCACGATAATGTCTGCATCCTCCATGGCACTACGTGCCTTATAGAACGCGCAATTCTGAAAATGCGGGCAGCGCCGGTTGGAGCATTCCCGATGCGTTGCCGTAAGGTGTGACCATTGAGCATCTTCAATTTCTTCAGGCAGACGATCGCGATCGCCATCCCACTGGCCTGAACCAAATTTCATCAACAAGGACTCATACAGTTCCTTGTCTTTTTCCTCAGGAGATTGCTCAAACAGGTCAACAGTGGAAAGCAACCCAGACATGTGCTGCAGGGCTTTATCGAGCTTGAGCAGACACAGGTAGCGCCCGCGCCCTTTTGCCAGTGCAAAGTTGAAAGGAAGGGAAATTGTCTTTTTGAGATTTGGCAAATCTTTATCGAGAATCTGCTCCTGCAGTGCCACCGTCGCGGTAGAAACCAGCAGTTTCTTTTCTTTCTCAATTGCCACAGGTAAAGCGGCCAGCAAATATGCGAGGGTCTTACCGGTACCTGTTCCAGCCTCAACCACTGCTATACCTGCATTATTGTCACGAGCACCTTTTTCGTCCTCGTGTACAGCTCCCAGTGCCTTGGCAATTTCAGCAATCATGACTCGCTGACCATAGCGCGGCTTAAGATTCAGAGCCTTAATGCATTCACGGTACAGCGCCTGAATGCGCTCTTTCGATTCTTTACTTAACATAATACTCAGGGAATTGCCTGCCACCCCTTGCTGCGGCCAACATGCACCGGCCAGCCGCCAGCATCGAGCAGCAAACCGTCAGCAGTAATTTCTTTAATGTAGACCCCTTCGACAACCCAATCGCCCTCAGCGTACGCCCGGTTATTCAGTACCACACTGCGTTTTTCTGCCACCGGGCTGTAAATATGGCTATTCACCATCAATTGCGGAATATTCCGCAAAACATCCAGAGGGGGCATTGCACGCTGTGCATCAGATATCTGCATCGAACTTGCCGCAATACTTCGGTCATTTTTTTCAGACGGTAGTGACTGCTGTTCAGCAGCTGAGATTTCCACCACGGGTTTGCTCTCACGCTCCAACGAGGGCTGTAAAACATCAACCCGAGGAAATTTCGGTGAATCATCCTGCACAGGTAAAACGCTTTCAACAGAAGAGATCTGAAAAACAGACCACAGCAAAATCAATACAATAGAAATCGCAAGCATCAGCAAAACAGCCAACCAACGCTGACTGATTACAGGCGTTACTGGTTTATCAGCATGCAATATCGGTGCATCAGAAGTCACCGAAGATGCTCGCTCTGCCTCTGACTTTTTCAGCGCATCAAGAATGTAAGACATAAAGCGATTTAATCCAGCAGCGAGAGATAGAAAATGGTTTTCGGACCGAGAATCTTATCGGGTGTGAGCCCATTACTTTGCTGAAACTCTGCCACAGAATCTGCCATCATAGGATCATAAAACTCTGCAAAGGATTTCATTGCCGAAGCTGACGATCCGATTACGGACCAGTCTCCAACTGAGAGCCCCAGCTTTTCTTTCACCCAGGTGACGACAGGACTGAACTCGCCCGGCCGTATAATTTCACCACCATAGTTGTCCGGGCCTCGCCATAAAACCAGAGCCCGGCCGCCATAGCGCTCATCAACTGCGAGCGAGGTTTTCCAGAGACTGCGTCCGGCACTATCAGTTACGGTAATGACATAAGGTAAACCCGAGCGCTCAAGGTCACGCACTGGCATTTCCGTCCACAAACAACGGTATGAAGACTGCCTGCTGATGGTTTCACAGTTGTCCGCAGAAATCCCTAGCCCCTCAGCGAGTATTGCTTCGGGCTTCTGAACTGCGAAGCTGAACATGCCAGCCCAATAGGCGAAAACTACTGCAGCGAAAGCAACGAATGAGAAAGTCGTTACCAGTAAAAACTCCCGGCTTATACGCGATGACGCAGCGTCCTCACCCGACACCTCCCGCGACGCCTGATTAACCAGTTTGTGACTAACAGATTTCTTTTCCGATGCATAAGCACCAAGCAACGCCCGGTCTGCGATGACATTTATCTTACGTGGTATTCCACCAGACAGGCGCCATAAACGATTTATGGCAGCAGTGCTGAATAATTTTTCATTCGTACCAGCCTGAGCCAGCCGGAATTCAACATATTTACCAACCTCCCCCTGCTGAAGGTGTTTGAGATGGTAGCGAGCAGTAATCCTTTGATTAAGCTGGCGTAAGTCATGACGGCCGAGTAACTCTCGCAGTTCTGGCTGACCGACCAAAATCAGCGTCATCAGCTTCTCCGTCGACGTCTCCAGATTGGTCAACAGCCGGATCATCTCCAGCAAATGTACAGGCATTGCCTGTGCTTCATCGATAACACAGACAACCTGATAACCAGCGGAATAGTAGTTCAGCAATGCCGACTGAAGATAACGGTATAAATCTCCTTCGGAGGCATCACCGGGATAACCAATTTCAAGTTCATCGCACAGGCTCGCCAACAGCTCCTGTGACGACAAGCGCGGATTGTAAATATAGGCAGTCTTTACCTTCTCACCAACCTGGCCCAGAAACAGGCGACACAAGGTCGTTTTACCAGTACCCACTTCCCCTGTCAGGCAGATCAGTCCGCCATGACCCGAAAGGGAGTACCGGAGGTGGGCCAACGCTTCTCTGTGGCCTTCGGACAGATACGTCACGCCCGGGTCGGGTGAAATCGTAAACGGAAGACGACTGAGTCTGAAATACTGGGTATACATAAAGACTGGCAAAGAAATAGACACCGGCATCATACCGGAAAAGCGTTAGCAGGTAAGAGCCAGCTACCAGTTCAGCACCAGTGAAGCATTCAATTCAACATCTCTGGCTTTCGACAAACGATAATCGTCGGTCGCCAGGGATATCTGACCGAACCGCCCTTGCCAACCGACGCCAAGCTGTCTGGTTGTATAGGCTGCGCCCCACATATTTCCGTATGGTGTATCAGCGCCATAGCCAATAGCCGCCCGGCGGATGCGATCGTGCAGAAAGCCTTCAACTCGTAGCCCTTTATCCTGCCTCTGCACGAGGAAAGACACGGTAGGTTTAATGCTTACACTGAAATCTATTTCTTCAGAGCGCCCGCCGCTGGAAGGACAGGACACATTCTCATCAGCAGCAATGTTGACACACCCCGTCGTTCGGGCCGCAACCGGAAAACTCAGATACGACCACAGGTCCCTTACCTCGGCACTAACGCTATAGGACAGATACTGCCCACCAAGCGACAAATCAACGCTGTATCCCGTACCTGGTTCTACATCTGCAGAGAAACCCTCTCCGAGGGAACCATCGGTCGGAAAGTCCAGAATTTCATCCTGATCAAAGTAATAGGAGAGCGCCACCGTCGCTTCATCCCCCTGCGCCTGACCTGATAACGAACCAAACTGGTAGTGATCCATGCGAAAAACACTGATCTTCGGAGAAATCGACCAATCAGCAACGGGAATCTCGTAGGCTAAATAGAAGCCTCTGGCGGAAAAGGCATCAGCATCAAGCTGCAACTGATACGGCTCATCATTATCAGTGCCTGTTTCTAATTGATAATAATATTCCGAAGTACCGCGCGAGAAGGTGAAATCAAACAACTCTCGCCGCAGATAACCAACAGTAACCGCCTGATACCGGGTCGCCAGTTCATAACGAGCGTCAGCGTACGCATAACGACCGGGACGAAAACCATTATCCCAGCCACTCGCCATATCACTAACAGATACCGGCTCAGAAAAGGCCAGAACCTGCAACGACGACGACACCTCAACCGCCATTGCGGGTGAGGTTGTTATTGTGACTAAAAACGCTGAAGCAAGACTACGTATCAATTAGCACCCAGAATTACAAACTGGCCATCAGAGAAACGAACAACATAAACACCGTCACGCTCTTCACGAATTACACCTACCAGGTATCCACGATAATTGACGTAGCCAACGGCGCGACAGTCACTGGCATTGCTCTGATCACGATTAATAATGCCGCAAGGCTGATCTGTACCGTCCACTCCATAATTAACGTCACCGGAGATCATGGCACCCAGTGCTTCCCCCTCTTCTGCAAACAGCGTCACGCCGCCACGATAGATAGCCAGATCGGACACTTCATAGGCCACAGAGCCCGAATCATCGATACCAACAGCGTACGCAAGATAAAGACTTTGAGCACTGGACCCGGTTGGAATCGGGCCTACCGTGTACTCATAGTCATAACCTGCAGAAATACCCACCTCCCATTCATCCTTGGTTTCACGCGATAAATTCATATCGACAATCGCCAGTGGCAATCGAGAAAATGAGGATGAAACGGAGCTCAGACAGTCAGCGGCTGAGCACTCAACCAACTCCTGACCAACACGCAGATTGAGATCAGTGATCCCCTGGGTAAATACAGCTTCAAGCTCACCATTCAGTGTCTCATCTGTACCATCCGTACGTAACACGGCTTTTCCGGCAGAATCTGTATTAAACAGAATCCGGTAGGCTCCCCGCGACGGGATAGAGAACAGACCGAGGTAATCCTCATCAACCAACTGCTGAATGGTCATATTTTCATCCAGCTCAACCACTGTCGTACAGGTATCTGTCTCTCGTACACCACCGGCCAGTTCATTTACCGAACACTTACGGACACCCGGATTACCAAGATCATCTGACGAAAAGAGTTCAAGTCGGTTAATGCCATAACCATTAATATTCACTTCTATATAGTCAGCAGTGCGATAGACATCGTTGTCCGAGGCGTCCGTTCCGTACAACACACTGGCGGCGTACACTACTCGATAAGAAAACAGGCCATTTTCAATGAGTCCCGCTTCGTAACCTTCACGAACACGGAAAAAATCATCCGCTTCCGGCCACAGAGAGTCCGAGTAGTAATTGGCAGCGTTGGCAGAAGTAGCAGTTAATGTCGCTTCTGATTTATCACCAAGAGTCAGCGTTTCGCCACTTTCAGTAAGCTTGCCTTCACCCTCTCCCTGAGCAAGGACACTCAGAGAAACATCAGTCAGGTTATAGTGATACGGCGAATTGCCACCGCCTGCGATGGTCAGATCGTCGCGGACACCGATAAGACTTACATCCACATACAGGTCGAATGTCTGTGTAGTGTCAGAAACGGTGACCGGAACGGAAACGTATGGCCAGAAGAAGTTAAAGCCCAGTGGCTCTACACATTCACTGCAAACCGGCAGCGTATCTGTCTGGCTATCCGCCACATAAGTGAGCGGAATCCGGGAATACGGTTCGGAGTAAACGATGCGCATGAATGGGGAGTTTTCAACATCCTCGCCATAATCATTCTGGGTAACCAGTGGTGCGAATTCGATACTGACACTTTGCACTGTACCTGCACCATCGTTGTAGGTAGTTGACAGGATGCCGGATGAAATGGCGATATCGAAGGCGTAGAACTTGCCATCATCAGTCTTAACCGAATCTTCTTCCGTACCGGCAACAGTCAGCGTAATACCACTCAGGATCAGACTCTGCTGAGCAGCGTTATAACGACCATCGGCACAGCCGGAATTAATACAGGTGATAAGCGCAAGCGATGCATCACGCAGCTCATTCATTGCCTGATTCAATGCCGGTGCCGCACCTTTATAAACAACATTGAGTGCGTCGTAATACTCAACTGTTTTAGCGACGTAAGCCGGATCGATAAAGCTGTGTACACAATCTGTAGCGGACTGATCTGTACCACTGGCACAGGTATCAGGATCATCACCCTTGTAGTTCACCAGCCGCTCGTTCAGATCCTCTACAAAGGTCTTCGCGTAGTTAATGCGATCAAGCCACTTTTCTACGGTTTCCGAAGTGACATTAACATTAGTCAACTGGCCATCAACGAGTCCGGCACGCAGGTTGGCAATGCGATCCAGAGCAGTATCCACCGAAGACGGCACTTTATAGGAGCGGGACTTCAGATAATCGCGATTGTTTTTAAGAATGTCATAGGCGGCAGCGTAAATAGCATCAAGACTGTAATCAGAACCACCCTTCTGATACAGCTGGCCCTGGCGCTGCAGCAACTCACTGACGAGTCCGTATACCCACTCGCTTTCGGTCACGCCCGCTTTTTTTGCCAATGACTGGGAGGCCGATGCTAATGCTCCGTAAAAAGCAGCTTCGACCTCCTGAGCAGAATCCAGTCCAGAATCTTCATTCAGCTTTGCCGGCTCAAGCGCGGTGACCGAGATAATATCCGACACATCAAACATAGAACCTATCCACAGGTTAGCTCGTTCAATGGTGAAGGGACTGTATATGCCGGTTCGCGCGGTAGATGGCGATTCGCCTTCAGATCCGCTGGTATCAATATAACTGGTATATGCGAAAGCACTGGCCAGATGAGTCAGCCAGTTAACATTAATTCGCATATTATCTTCAGCAGCACCGACAGAGGCGCGCAACTCAGCGTCATCCGGCAACGCTTTCTCAGCAAGGTATGCCCAGTCAGATGCGCAGCCACTAACCACCTGACAACGTACAGTTGTCTCCGACGAGTCTTTAGGCAGAGCAATCAGGGTCATTGCCTTGCCAACATAGTCGCTATCGATTTCTACGGAGTAATAAGCTTTTGAGGTAGAGGTCGCCTTATCGCCAACATAGACCTCTTTATAGTCATCGTTGATCTCAGTAGTCGTTTGCCCCTGAGAATCAATCGGCACCGCCTGGATAACGGCATTATGAATATTGGAAGCACCAACATAGCCATTTACAAACTTGTTTGGCTCAACCTTCTGGGAACTGGAGCTGCTGTTACCTGAACATCCAACCAGCACAAAGCCGACCGATGCCATCACAAAAAGAGGTGAAAACTTCATTGTTGTTGTTCTTCTGGTTAGTTACGCACTATTGTAACCCGAGAAGCGCCGAACAAAACATGCATGTCGTGATTTACACGACGCTGACATAAAAAAAGGTTCATCGCATTTAAGCGTGAAAAATGAGAACGGCAGTAAAATCGGTTAAGTTTGCATTCGCCAAAACCCAA
>NZ_JAEDAH010000052.1 GCF_020320395.1 Thalassolituus marinus
CGAGAGGGGTAAGGCCCCTCTATGAGGACAAGGGGCCTGGAATATCTCACAAAAGTTCAAATAAAAATTTGTGGGACAGCAGTGTTATAAAAGGCCTTTTTTTATATATTCCAATTCACGTCGTCTTCGTCATCAACACAATCACGAAAGTCACTCAGCACGTCGTCGTGGCAGACAATGTCTGTTATTACAAACTCCGTATCATTAAAGCCCTGTAGCAACAGCCACTGGTCATCACTGACGTAACTGCTCAGTTCACTGCACTGCGAATACTGATCACAATCGAGTTCCGGCATATCATCGTAACCGGACCAGGTTCCGCTGGTAAGCTCTGTCAGTTCACTGCCGCGAACAATAATGCTGTAGCTATAACTGCTGCCGCTGTAATCATCTGGTGAAGCATCATCAGTCTCCAGTGTCGCAGCAACGATATTACCGCCGCTACTCACCGTGCTGATCACATCAATATAATAGCGACTTCCCCAGGCTGGCTCGAAATCGCTGATATCGTCTTCAAGTGCCAGTAATTCGTAATCGTCAGACGAGTTCACTTTATATAACAGGCACATTTGTGCATCTGCGAAGCCACAATCACTCTGAACCGGAGCGACGTACCAGCTAACAGCTGTTTCACCTTCACACTCACTGTCGAAATCAGTTTCGCTGGCGCTGCAGATAAACGACGACAGTGTGATTGCATTATCTGCTGCTGAAAACTCCAGCTGCAGCACCTCCTGTGAAGAAACCGCTGAAGCAATTGCGTTGCAGCTGTTCAGGCAATCAAATGAAATATCACTACCCAGCTGCCAGACCGAGTCAGACAGTTTTGCCAGCACACCGCTGGCGCTGTACAACGTCAGAGAAAAACTGCGGCTGCCTTCAGCCATGACGGTAGAGGCATCAATGCTTTCAAAAGCATAAGCCGAAGGATTGCCATCACTGTCGAAAGAGGTCGTCACCGTCAGTGTGTAGCGGCTCCCCCACTCAAAACCATCAAAACCCGAGAGCCTTGCGTCTTCGGCAATTTCCCAGCTGTCCGATTCACTTTCGCGTACACGGAAGCAAAGTTCCGCATCGTCTTCAGAGCAAGCCGCCTTGTAGTAATCAACATACAGCGTCTGCGTTTCATCTGACCAGTGACTGCCCAGTTCAATACAGGCAGACATTGCCGGGACAGTTGCCAGTATCCCGGCATAACGAATTTTCATAGAGAATCCTGAAGTTCTTGCTGGCGTAGCAGCGGAGTTGCGTAGGTGGTTAGGATTCGCGCAGCGACATCCGGTTCCTCAGCCGCTATCCGACTTTGCAGAATCTTTGCAGATGCCTCAGCCTGACCCGCGACCGGCTGATTGTGCAGAAGATTCATGGCAGCCTGATGAACAGGAAGAATTTCCGTCATCTCGGCCAACTGGCGGTCTATTTCCACAGCCAGTAAATCTGCTGAGGCCAACGCATCACCCGTAACAGGTGCTCCGAAATCAACATAAATGCGGCCCTTAAATCCGGTCAGCCCCTGCAGGATGCTGCGCGTGTCCTCGTCGTCTTCTTTGTCATAGCGGCCGGTTTGCTGGCGGATAACCAGCTCACGGGCTTTCTGAACGTCACAGGGATCCCATTCGTACTGAATAGACACAGGCACGGGACGCATAGCGGACATGGTTTGTTCGAAGGTTTCACCGCGATCGCGGCCATTGAGAGCCAGCATTTTCAGCACTGCGGTATCGGTTTCATCACGACCGTCTTTTGCCCGCCCTTCCCGCTGGGCAATCCAGATAGAATGGCCTGAATCGAGTGACTCTCTGATGTAGGAAGACAAGCGCTGCAGTTCACGCAGCTTCTCACGCTTATTGGCTATCGCCCGCTTCACAATAAAACTTTTATTCAGACGCATAATGTCAGCCACGTCAGGATGGCGTAACAGGTTGTCACCGATGGCGATACGACTGGTTGGCCAACCGGCATGGTGCAGGCTGAAATTGATCATAGTCGGGTCCATCGCAATATCACGATGATTGGATATCCACAGGTAACTGCTTGCTGGATCCAGCTTATCCAGACCCCGTACCTGAATATCGGTCGACGAGCGCGTCAGTAACGCTTCCACCCAGTGTGCGATCAGACGCTGAAACTCGTCAACCGAGGTGATGTGTTTGATACGACGGCGGATGACGGCCCACAACACTGGTTCTGCCAGCTTTCGTAACCATAAAGGCCAGCCGGAAAAACGGTATTTTATCAATGCAGAGGACAAGCTTTCAGAGAGGAGTAAACGCTGTACAACAGCCCCGACCTCGTCATCCTCGTACGGTCGGATATCGGCAAAAGGGTCCTGCATAATATTCTGCAAACCTGCTCAGTCTGTAGGGTGATCGTGGGAGAATTCAGTGTCTTAGTATATCCTACCGGCATCAACAGGATAACGGCCTGAGGTTAATACAAATGATTAGTGAATGGGTACCTGGTAACCCACAAAGTGGTGCAATTGACGTGGCCACGGTTAAACGCTTTGCAACACTGGCAGAAGCCATCAAAGAGGATGCTGACGCGGTGCGCGAAGCGATTGGTGAGCAAACGCTGCAACAGGCCGGGGGCTGGCTGAAACTCGATGAAACAGCCTGGCAGAGCGTTATTTCTGCACTGGAAGAAAAAGAACTTTTCCCATTGGCGGAGTTTTTCACTATCGCTGAAAATGCCTTCTCTGGCTGGCAATGCGGTGCCAAAAATCCGGCTATCTGGGTTTTCCGTTACCTGAAAGAACAGCAGAAGCTGCCGGAAAAAGCTCTGATCCGGGAATTGAAAGGCCGCACAGATAACCGCTTTATCCCTTATGGCAGTGTTCTCTGACACTTTGCAACATGCTGACTGAGGGCCTGCCGCAGGTCCTCCAGTCGTACCGGCTTGGTAAGATAACCATCCATACCGGCAGCATCGCAAGCCGCTTTCTGCTCCGGCATAACATCCGCCGATAACGCAATAACCGGTGTGCTGACCCCTCGCGGGTGCTCCTTAATAAGTCGCGTAGCCTCAATGCCATCCATCACTGGCATGTGGCAATCCATCAAAACCACGTCAAAGTCCTGCTCTGCAAAGCATTTCACCGCTTCACGACCATTACCAGCAACAACGACCGTACAGCCCAGTTTTTGCAGCAAACGCTCTGCAACTTTCTGATTCACTGCGTTGTCTTCGGCCAGTAACACACAACAGCCCGTACCCGTTTCAGTGTGGACAATGACAGCACCTGTTCTCGACTGATCCTTCAGACCGTCTGCTATTTTTTCTGTCGCAGTCAATCGCTTCAGCAACTTACTGAGATCCTGCTGACCAATGGGCCAGGACCAGAAGGCTGAAACGCCCTGCGCTGACCATTGTTTACGATCACTACCAATCAGATACAGCGACGTTACCGCGATACGACAGCCCTGCTCCGACATCGCAGCCAAAGACGTCATCTGGCTGCGGAACAGACGCTCCGAAACCACCAGAACATCCGCTGTTTGTCCGCTGGCAATCAAATCAGACAACGCAGCCTGATCCACCAACTCGGTCACGTCGAACCCCTGTTCTCTGGCAACAGACATAAGTAATGCACGGTTCACAGGGTTTTCGTCTGCCACCCACAGTCTGTGTCCATTGACCTGCAGATCATCCGGGGCTGGCAAGGCTGCAATATCATTCACTGGTAGTGCAAGATCCAACCAGAAACTGGAACCAATTCCGACCGAGCTGATCACCCCAACCTTGCCCCCCATAAGATGAGCAAGACGCTTACAGATACTCAGCCCCAGTCCGGTACCACCAGCCAGTGTCGACCGTCGTCCATGGGCACTGCTGAATTCAGAAAACAGGCCCATCGCATGGTCAGCGCTGATCCCGATACCGCTGTCCTCCACCGAGAAGCGCAAGCGCACTTCCGCGCCCGGTGGGCTGACCTGAACCACACGCAGTAATACATGTCCGTTATCGGTAAACTTCACCGCATTACTGAGATAATTCATCAGTATCTGGCGGATACGCATGGCATCACCCACTAATTGATCCGGCACCCGTGGCTCAATAAAGGACTGTATCGACAAACCTTTATCTTTAGCCGCTGCCGCCATCATACCTACCAGCCCATCAATCAGTCGGCGCAGCGAAAAACTGTCCTGCTCAATCTGCAGCATGTCAGCATCAATTTTCGAGCTGTCGAGAATATCGTTAACAATATTGAGCAAATGCTCGGATGATTGCTGAATAACACCGATAAACTCCCGTTGTTCCTCATCCAGTGAGGTTTGTTCGAGCAACGAGATCATGCCAATCAACCCTGTCATCGGAGTGCGGATTTCGTGGCTCATGCTGGCCAGAAAACGGCTTTTGGCGAGACTTTCCTCCTGTGCTTCTGCCTTTTCCTTATTCAGCAGATCACGGGCACGGTATATGTCTGTCACATCGGTGCTGATCACCATTAATCGTTGCAGTACACCGGCGTGCACAACGGGTACGAGGCGGCAACTCAGCCAGAAAATCTGGCCGTCCCTGCCCACCAGCTGCAGTTCATAACTCTGTGTTTCCTGTGTCCGCACAGCAGCCTGAAGACTGTTATTGAAAACAATGCGTTGCTCAGGTGTCAGCATGTCGTCGCTCAGTCGACCGACAACATCCTTAAGAGAAAAGCCTTCAACCAGGCGATTAATGTTAAGTACCCGACCTGCTGAATCAATCTCAGTAATGATATCCGGTAAGTGCTGCCAGAGCAGGCTGTAGCTCTGAGCAGAAGAGGATACGACAGCCAGACGGGCCTTGAGTCGCAGGCAATAAAAAACGAGTGCTGCCAGAGCACCCGTCAGAAAAATACAAAGGAGTATTGCTAACAGCATGACGCCTTCCACACTGGCACAGGCCCGGACCCGGACATTGTCAGGCTGCAGCAGCCCCGCTGAGGGCGGAGGTCAGACCAGCCTGATCCGACGGCCATTGGTAGTTACACCAGCCTTCGGGAGCTATCCCGGCGGTGCCTTCCTGGTTAATTAACATCATCAGCACTTCGCGCCCTTCCATATCGCGCAATAAACGGCTGACGGACTCTGCGGCCATTCCCGTGGTAACAGCAACTGCTCCCGGCTGATGCTCTGCCAGCAAAAATCCAAAGCGTATGGGGTCTGTGGTAACAAGAGGTTCCCAACCAGCCCGGCGAACACAGGAAGCCAGATCTGCGGACAGTTCATCACTGTCGGCTAACAGAACCAGCGTTCGTCCGCCCAGCGTCAGGTCTTCCGGCACCGGCATATTGTTATCCTGCAGAAACGTAATAAAGCTGCTGACAGGAATACGGTTATCCCCACGACCCGGAAGCTTGTAGGCATCGAGGTGGCCACGTTCTATCCAGCGAATCACTGTGCGGAAATTCACCCCACAGTATTTGGCAACTTCGCCGGTTGTTAAGGCTTGTTTATCCCTCACGGCACGATCTCAAAATCACAACTACACTCAAGTCAGTATAGATAGCCTTCAGGCAATGCAAGGAAAAAGCAGAAAAATTCCTTGCCTTAAAGGTTTCTGCGGGACTTCCGGCGGAAACGTAAAAAGGTCATGCTTGCGGGTAAGGTAACAGGAGAGAACCGATGTCGCAGAACATCCTGCTGGTTGATGATGAAGCCGGAATTATTCACGCAATCCGTCGTATGCTGAGGTCCGAGTCCTTCAATATATTTGAAGCCAACTCAGGCGATGAAGCACTGGCAATTCTGGAACGCCACGATATCCACCTGATGATTTCTGACTATAAGATGCCCGGCATGAACGGCTTGACGCTATGTCATAAGAGCCGGGCTATCTCGCCAACCACATACCGCCTACTGCTATCCGGCCAGGTTGATTACGCTCAGCTGCGCCAGGCTTCACAGGATGGTGACGTTCACCGCTTTGTTGCCAAGCCATGGGACAACCTGTTGTTAACCATGGACATCAAAGAAGGGCTTAAACAGCATCAGCTACTGGCGCGGATGCATCTCCTCAGCCAGGAACTGCAGGGCAATCAGCCCACCCTGCTAACCGACAGTAACTGGATCGTACGGCTGGCCAATGCACCGATGTGCCGGGCGCTGAATTGCAGTGAGAGTGAACTACTGGGTGTAAACCTGTTTGCTACGACCTTGTCCGACATGCCGGTGACCATGGAAACCGAAGTCACCCGTCAGGTGGAAGACGGCAAAACCTGGCTTGGGCATTTTACCCTTAACGCACCGGACCAGAGTCGCCACCAGTCATGGATGGCAATAGCGCCACTCGGTGAGCAATACCGTATGTGCTCCTGCCAGTGGGTATCAGAGGATCGCGAGCCTCTGCGCGATATTCAGGACGAACTGGATCGCTATTCCGGTGACCATCATTTGTCTCGTCTGCAGCATGCTGCAGGTCTGTCGAGCCGGGAACCCCAGCTGATGATGGTCAGTGTGAGAAGTGACGGCCTGGACAGCAAGGATATGGCGGCGATCTGCTATGAGCGCCTTCAGGCGGCCACCGACGATCTGTACGAGATTTACTCTCCGAAACCGGAAACCTTCCTGATTCTGCTACCCGCCACGGTCAGTGAAGAGCAAACAGAAAGACTCAGTCAGAATATACAACAGGATTTTACCGATCCGGTGACCTATCAGGGACAAAGTATGGTGCTGCAACCTGATATTTCGGTAGAGCAGAAACCAGGCTACGTTGAAAACTGGGAAGACTGGTTACGTCTGCGCCTGGGCCTGAGCGGCAACAGCAAGCCAAAGGAAAAACTCAGCGTCACCACCAGCAGCGAAGATTCCTCTGCGGAGGTCAGCAGTCGTTTCCGGGTAATGCCGGTTTTCAATCAGGCCGGCAGTGTGATTGCTCTGGCAGCTCCGTCAGAAGCTCTGCCTGTGAACAGCAACTGGAAAGACTGGCTGGCAGATGTGTGCCGCCACTGGCACAAAGAGTTCAGCCAGCCATTACACGTCATTATGAACGCCACAGAGCATCGCCATGAAACAGTGCGCGAGTTTTCACAAGCCATTGCCGACTGCGAAACGCCGGTGAGATGTACCGTGGTTCTGGGGGAAGATTGCATCCTCAGCCAGGATGACAAAGACATCCGCTGGCAGGCTGAATTACGGGCGCGTCAGTGTGAACTGCTGATTGCTAATTTTGGCCGCAGTTATATTAATTCACGGCAGATTCTGTCGCTGCCGATTCAGGGCGTCTGCCTGGCCCCCGAGTTTCTCACGCATATGCGCAACAGCAAATCGCTGCCACAAAGCCGACGTCTGCTGCAGCGAATTCATGATCACGGTATGAAAATTTATGCTCCGAATATGGACACCACTGAGTCTCTGGCGTCTGCACACCAGAGCAACGTTGACTGGCTGTCTGGCAGCGTTCTTTCGACCCCGGTCAGCTGCGATCAGCTGACTTGGTTTTCAGCCTCAGGAGAAATCGGCTGACGGGCCTGAGCGTCAGCCAATGAATGCTGTATGATAGGCTCCGTTAACCAGGAGCCTTATTGTGAACAAAGACCAAGCCTACCATCAGATTGCCCTCGCCTGCCTGAAAGCCCTGAAAAGCACCTCAGCATCCAGCGAAGACCCGGTCAAACAACTGTACAGTGTTATCGATGAAGCCTTTGAGCAGCAGTTTGCTCTGTTGATGGTGGAACTTGAGGCCCAGAAAGCACGTCTGAACGAGATTGCATCGCTTGATCCGGCCAGCCATTCGCTGGCAGATGCGCAAGCCATTGCCCGTCACAACGGAACTGCCCACTAATTTAGCTGACCACAGGAGCCGGCATGCTGTCGCCACGTTACTGGACCTTCTTACTGATTGTTCTGGCTGCCATTGCATATTCTATGATTCGTTTCTCTCACCAGGCTGAACTGATTACCAGTCCTGCCGACACCGCCGCCTACCGCTATCTGACACTGGATAACGGTATGAAAGTTCTTCTGGTCAGCACCCCGGATTCCGAAAAAGCCGCGGCCGCCGTGACCGTTGATGCCGGTAGTGGTGATGATCCGAAAGGCCGTGAAGGTCTGGCACACTTCCTTGAACACATGCTGTTCCTGGGAACCGAACCCTATCCTGAACCGGGTGAATATCAGTCCTACATCAGTCGTCATGGCGGCAGCCATAACGCCTTTACCGCCCATGCTCAAACCACTTATTTCTTTGAGCTGGACAATAAAGCTTTTGCCGGTGCACTGGATCGTTTTGCCCCATTCTTTATTTCACCGACCTTCGACGAAGCCTATGTTGATCGTGAGAAAAATGCGGTACATGCCGAGTACAGCTCGAAACTGAAGGATGATTTCCGTCGTATTTATTCGGCAGAAAAACAGGCAATGAATCCGGCTCACCCGTTTGCCTCATTTTCCACCGGAAACCTGGATACCCTGTCCGACCGTGACGACAGCAAAATCCGGGATGATCTGCTGACCTTCTACAAAGAACACTACTCCGCCGATCGCATGACCGCGGTACTGGCAGGTAACTATTCGCTGGAACAGCTGGAAACCTGGGCAACCAGCCATTTCTCTGCCGTCCCTGTGCGTCAGACCACGCCTCGAACTCAGACTCCGCCGCTGTTCGGCGACGGTCAGCTGCCGCTGGATATGAATATTGAACCAGTGAAGGAAATCCGCCGTCTGCAGTTCACCTTCCCGCTTCCGGAAAGCCAGTCGGTGTACCAGTTCAAACCGGTACAACTGATTTCCAGCCTGATTGGTCATGAGGGTGAAGGCAGCCTGCTGGCTTTGCTGAAAGAGAAAGGCTGGGCAGAGGGTCTGAGCGCCGGTCGTTCTATGAGCACACCGTATGAAACTGCTCTGGTAGTGCAGGTACAGCTGACCAAGCTCGGTCTGTTGCACACTGAAAACATTACCCAGGCACTGATGCAGTATATCGACCTGCTGAAACAACAGCCGCTGCCAACCTATCTGATGACGGAACAGGAGCAGTTGAGCGACCTGTCGTTCCGCTTTCAGGAACAGAGTCGTCTGTCAGACTACGTCGTACGCCTGAGCAGCAACATGCTGGTGTACCCTGCCGAAGACATTATCTACGGTGACTATCGCTGGCAGCCGGCATCCCAGCAAACGCTGAAGCCGTACCTCGATGCACTGAATGCCGGCAATATGCTGCGTACCCTGATTGCTCCTCAGGTCACCACTGATACCACCGATCCCTGGTATGGCACACCGATTCGCATTCGTCCTTCCGACTACAACCCGGCCAATATCGAAACAGACGGCCTGAGCAGTCTGCACCTGCCTGCTGAAAACCCGTTTGTACCGACTGACTTCACCCTGCATTCCGAACCGGAACAGGCAGCACCTTCGCTGTTGCTGGATGAAAGCAGCCGTCGTGTCTGGTACTACCCTGAACATGAGTTCGAACAGCCGAAAGCGCGTCTGATCGTTCAGCTGCAGAAAGCCAGTGTGCAGGCCAGCGCGCGAGAGCGAGTTATTGCCCGTCTGTACGCACGCACTGTTAACGAAGCACTGAATACCTACAGTTATCCGGCCTACCTGGCCGGACTGAGCTACAACCTCAGTGCCTCAGGCCGTGGTCTGGACCTGGTTCTGGGTGGGTATCAGCATAAACTGCCAGTACTGCTGGAGCGAGTACTCAGTGAAATGACGAACCTGCGTCAGGACAGCGACGCTCTGGAGCGCTACAAAGCATCACTGCGTCGCAATCTGGAAAACCAGCTGAAGAACAAACCGTTCGAGCGTGAACTGGCGGAACTCAAGCTGTGGTTGTATGAGCCGGGCTTCAGTCCGGAGCAGTTACTGGCTGAAATCGATTCCGTGACCAGCGACGATATCCGCCACTTTGCTGACAGCCTGAAAGACTCGGTTGCGGTTCAGATTTACGTCCACGGTAACCAGAGCCAGAAACAGGCGCTGCAACTGGCTGACATAGTGCAGCAGGCGTATCCCGCTTCTGCCAGCCTGCTCTCACTGCCAGAAGTCCTGCAGGCTCCGGCTGGCCAGTATCAGAAAAACCTGACGCTGGACCATCAGGATAAAGCCATCGTGCTGTATGTGCAGGGTCAGGACACCAGCGATAAAACCCGTGCCCGTTACGGCCTGCTCGGTCAGATTCTGAGTGCGCCGTATTACCAGCGTATCCGCACCGAGCTGCAGATGGGCTATGTTGTCTTTGCCACACCTTATCCGCAGCAAAACGTGCCGGCACTGGCCTTTATCGTTCAGTCACCGGAATCTGCGCCACAGGAGATCCTCGATCAGAGCATCCGTTTCTTCCGTGACTTTGAGCAGCAGCTGGCTGATATGAGCGATGAGGAGTTCGACTCCTATCGCCAGGGGCTGATCACCCTGCTGACCGAAAAGCCGAAAAACATGAACGAAAAAGCAGCGCGCTTCTGGCGTGATATCGAAATGGGCCGCAATGGTTTTGACACCAACGCTGCGATTGCTGCGGAAGTTGCCACGGTAACTCCGGATCAGATCAGAGCCCTGTACCAGGCTGCCATTCTGGACATGGCAAAACCCTGGATTCTGATGACCCAGGGCGGCGCCGTGGCCGATTGGCCATCACTGGATAGCGTTGCCCGGGACAGCCAGCCACGCTTCTGAAGGATCTGAACGAAAAAAGCCGCATCAGCGGCTTTTTTTATGCCTGATCGGACCTTGCGCCCGACAGCGTGGCAGGGTTAATTTGATATTTTTAATAACAATAACAATTAACCATGAGCAAAACCGCATTCATTACCGGAGCCGCCTCGGGTATTGGCCAGGCAACCGCACAGCAACTGTATCAGGCTGGCTGGACTCTGGCTCTGGCTGATCTGGATATCGCCAGCCTGCAAAGCAGCGTCAGTCAGTGGGACTCTGAGCGAGTACACTGTTATCAGCTGGACGTGTGCGATCAGCAGGCCTACCTGCAGGTGATGCAGGATTTCACCAGCCGCTGCAATAACCAACTCAACGTGCTGTTCAACTGCGCCGGCATTCTTTCGATTGGTCGCTTTGAAGATATCAGCACAGAACGCCAGCAACTGATCATGAACATCAATGTCATGGGTGTTATTCACGGTTGCAAGGCGGCATTTCCTTACCTTAAAAACAGCCGCGATGCGGTTGTAATCAATATGAGTTCCGCATCCGCTACCTATGGAATACCGGGCATGGCTGCGTATTCGGCGTCCAAGTTTGCCGTCAGTGCACTGACCGAAGCGCTGGAACTGGAATGGGAGCCCTACGGCATTCGTGTATGCGATGTGATGCCACCATTTGTCAGCACACCGATGCTCAACGACCAGCAGGAAAGCTCACCTATTCTGGAGCGTTTGGGCGTACACATTGACGCCAGCGATGTCGCTCGCGTGGTCGTACGTCAGTGCACACAACCCAGCACCCACAGGACAGTCAGCCTGCAGTTTAGTTTTCTCTACCGACTGAGCCAGATTACCCCGCGTTTTATAAGTCGCGCCATGACCCGCTGGCTGAATCGTTCCTGATCACCGCTTTGCCTGCCCGGTTCTACTCAGGCCGTAGCAGGTTGAATAACTCGCCCAGAGCCGCCTAATCGGCGCCACCCAGTCGCGCCAGAGGGCTGAGTTTTTCCGCACTGATCACTAAACGCGGGTCCTGACTGGCAATGACGGTTTCGTTGATTTCTACCGAATGGGCTTCAATAAACACCACATGCTGCTGATTCGCCCCCACATCCACGCATTGGCTGTAACGGCAGTTAAAGGCGATGGGGGCATCCTGCAGTCGTGGTAATTCACCGTCGCTCTGCTCCACCAGCGCAAGTTCTGAACGCTCAATTTCGCTGTCACCGTAAGCCAGCGTTGCCGAACTGTTATTCAAAGCCTGCAGCTGCTCCACCGAGGCAATATGCACAACACAACGGCCATCACGCTGCAGGTTCACAAAGGTATCTTTCTGTTCACCGGATGGTTTCTTACCCATCGACACTACAAAGGTCGGCGGGTTGGAGCACACTGGGGTAAAAAATGAAAACGGCGCCAGGTTATAGCCACCGACCGCTTCATTATTGGCAGTCAGAATCCAGGCAATCGGACGCGGAATAATACTCTGAATCAGCAAATGGTAATTCTGAGTAGGATTTAATTCGTGGTTCTTAGGGCCCGTTAACACTAAGTGAATCGGGCCTGCTGAGAGCCAGCTTTTCTCAGAACAAGGAGCGAAGAGTGATATTAGTGGGCTAAATGAATGATGAGTGACGAAGTCGATGAGGAAAACTGGCCTCAGCCCTCAGGGTTATGGTTAAAAATCCTTCATGCTGCGTTGCTGTTCGTTTGCTTAACCCGTTAGGCCACACTCTCATCGTCTTGCCTGAAAAATTTTTAACCAATAACAGGCCTCGTTTAATCAGTGTTAACGGGCCCTAATACGCATATCACGCTCCGGCGTTTTATTCATGGCGGAGAGAGTAGCATGAGCCCTGTCCGTACAGGCCGAAAACAGTGTTGCATGAATGCTGATGACGGTAATTTCAGGCAGGCGTTGGCGATTGTTTAATGCACCTGTATCGTTAGCGACCTGATTGTCTGTTTTTGGCCAAACTATGCTATCACTGAACCGTTACTTCCCTGTCCTTGCTGTTCTCATAAGCCTTGCTGCCTGGTATGACCCGCAACCCCTGTTGGGTCTGAAAGACGCCATTGTGCCGCTGCTGACCATTATTATGTTCTGTATGGGCCTTACGCTGCGCTGGCAGGACTTCAGCCGGGTATGGAACAAGCCGCAGCCGATCGCCCTCGGCGTATTGCTGCAGTTTGCCCTGATGCCATTATTTGCCTGGCTGCTGGTGCAGGTATTCAGCCTGCCGCAGGAAATTGCAGTGGGCATGATTATCGTCGGTGCCTGCGCTGGCGGTACCGCTTCCAATGTGATGACCTACCTGGCAGGCGGCGATGTTGCGCTGTCTGTCAGCATGACCCTGATGTCGACCCTGTGGGGCATTATTCTGACCCCATGGCTGGTTGGCTTTTACACCAGCGAAAGTATCAGCGTCGATAAAATAGGAATGCTGTACAGCATTGGCCAGATGGTAGCCCTGCCGGTTGCCGCCGGGGTTCTCTGTAACCGCTTCATTCCTCAGGTCGGCCAGAGCGTTAACAGCCTGTTGCCGGATATTTCCAGCGCGCTGATTCTGCTGATTATCGCCATCGTGGTGGCACTGAATGCCGATGAGATTTCTGCTATTGGTGGCCTGACCGCTGTCGCTGTGGTGCTGCACAACAGTCTTGGTCTGGCAGCCGGCTACGGTATTGCTCGCTGGAATGGCCATACTGAAGCGGAGGCACGCACTATTGCACTGGAAGTCGGCATGCAGAATTCCGGTCTCGGTGTGGCACTTGCACTCAAGTTTTACGGTCCAATGGCGGCATTGCCCGGCGCCCTGTTCAGCGTCTGGCATAACATCAGTGGTTCACTGCTGGCCGCTTTCTGGAAGCGGCAGACTGAACGTAAAATCAGGGCCATTCGTCGATGAAAATATTTCCGTCTGTTATACGCACAAGCACTCTGTTTGCTTCCCTGTTACTGGCGTCCTGGGCACAAGCCTATGATATCCGCCTGAGTGAGGCGCAGTTACAGCAGGAACTGGATGCACGCATGCCGCTGACTCAGCAACAGGGGATATTTACCCTGATACTGAGTGAGCCACTACTCGAATTGCCGGATGGCGAGCAACGCATTCGCATTCACAGCAACGCCCGTGTGATCACCAGCTTCGGCTTGCAGAGTCGTGGCAAACTGACCGTCGACGGCAAGGTACGTTACGAAAAATCGAATTACAGTTTTTATCTCGATGAGCCACGTGTGCTATCGCTGCAGATTGAAGGTATTCCTCCGTCAGCAGAGCCACAGCTGATTCAACTGGCTCAGCAAGCGATTACCCCTGCTCTGAAAGACCAGCCTGTCTATACCCTGAGTGATCAGGATATGACCCAGGCCATGGCGCGCATGATGCTGCAATCGGTCACCATTCATGACGATGCCATTCTGCTGAAACTGAATGCCTTCTGAGGTAAACAGGCAGAAAAAAGCCGGCGTATGCCCACTGCTGTCCCACAGTTTAAAGATATCTGTTTTCTATAAACGACTTTTAAATCTGCAATGCCTACTGCCTACCAGGGGAA
>NZ_JAEDAH010000053.1 GCF_020320395.1 Thalassolituus marinus
CGTTTTTAAGTTTTAGTTCGCATTAAAACTTTAGCGCTTTTGACGCTGGTGATGAATGGGGAGCGTCCATCCCATCACCCACTCAAATCGCTAACTCTAATCCTCCACCTTACTATTCCGCAGCGCCCGCGGCGACTGCCCATACCAGCGGCGGCAGGCCCGGGTCAGTGAGGTGGCATCGCTGTAGCCCAGTAGTTGTGCAATATCGGTAACGGCGATGCGGCTGTGCAGCAGCAGGTTCAGCAGGCGTTCACGCCGTATGTTATCCAGCAGTTCTTCAAAGCGCAGATCCAGCGCAGCCAGCCGTCGTTGCAACTGATGGCGTGGCATTTTCATCTGTTCGGCAATCACCGGCAGGGTACAGTCGCCGGTGGCGAGGGTGCGTTCAATCAGGCTGCTCACCTGCTGGCCCAGATCCAGCGGTGTGCGCTGCATCAGGTAACGCACGGTGCGTTCGGCGGTCTGTTGCAGCTCGGGGTTGGCGGCGTCAATCGGGCGGGCCAGCAGTGCGGCTGGAAACAGCAGACCGTCCTGCGGCTGCAGCAGTTTGACGTCACAGCCGAGCAGCATCCGGTAGTTTTGGGGCGTTAGCGGCGAGTCGTGTTCGAACGACAGTTGCCAGTGCTGGCCGTCATCACCGGTGATCATACGCAGAAAAGCGATGGCGACGGCGTAGGGCAATTCCGTCAGGTGACGCAGCGCCTCACCCTGCACCGGCAGGTTGTGCTGCAGGCGCAGTGTGGCTTGTTCGCCCTGCGTGGCTACCGTCATAACCAGACCCGGAGAGTGGTAGGGCATATAACGGCTGATGCGTTCCAGCGCTTCTCTCACCGTGCCGGAATGCTGCGCTGCCAGTGCAATGGGGCCGAGGATCGACAGGTTCTGGCGCTCGGCCAGCAGAATGCCGAAATCGTCGCGTTTCAGGCTGCTGGCGGCTTCGTGCATCAGGCTGGCGTAGGCACGCAGGGGCAGGGTGAAATCTTCGCTTTCAATCTGCTCGGGGGTGACGCCGTGGCGTGCCAGTAAGGCGCGGGCATCGCCGCCGAGCTGGCTGACGAGGGGCACAAATCCGGTCAGGGCGCGGGTTCGTACCAGAAAGTCGGTAGCTGTCATCTTGTGTTCAAATGCCAGGTCATTGTTACCAAATGTCAGGTATTAGAACCGGCCTGATGGGAATATCTCAAGTAATAAAATTATAAAAATACGAGGTATCTTCATGATAGGTCACTATCAGGACGTGCTGGCTATCGAGCAGGCCGACCATCCGAATCACACTCTGAACAGCACTTACGAGCTGCTGCAACACAGCGCGCAGCAGTATGCTGATGCACCGGCACTCAGCTTTTTTCTGAATACCGACGATCATCATAAGCCCCAGACCTGGAGCTACAACGATCTGTTCAGTGACATCACCCGTGCCGCCAACCTGTTCCGCCGCTTAGGTATCCAGCGTGACGACGTGGTGGCGCTGATTCTGCCGAATTTGCCGGAAACCCATATCGCTATGTGGGGGGCGGAAACCGCCGGTATCGCTTTTGCTGTGAACAACCAGTTGGAAAGCAGCCAGCTGGCTCAGTTACTGCGTAATGCTGATGTGCGCTGGGTGGTGACGGTGGATGCCGGTGTGGATGAAGAAATGTGGACGCGAACGGCCAACGCCTGTGCGGCGCTGCCGGGTTTGCACGGCATCTTGTGCATCAGCGCTGAACACTATGGTCAGCCACGCCGCAATGGCGATCGTTCCGTCTTGCCGGAGCGCATGCCGGTACTCAACTTTCACGATCTGGTGGCCGCCGAGCCGGGCGATGAGCTGCTGTTTGAGGCGCCTGCGGCCGACGATATTGCTGCCTACTTCTGCACCGGTGGCACCACCGGACTGCCGAAAATTGCCTGCCACAGTCAGCGTAATCAGGTGATTTTTGCCGGCCAGCTGAATGCGGTGGTGGGGTGTAGTATGCTCGGCCATGGCCGTACGGTGCTCACTGCTTTGCCGTTGTTCCATGTGAATGCGCTGCTTGGTACCGGCCTGGCGGCGTTTGCTTCTGGCAGCCATGTATTACTGGCTACGGCGGCCGGCTTCCGTACGCCGGGTCTGGTGCCGCGTTTCTGGGAAATTGTTGCCACTCATAAGGTTAATGGTTTCTCGGGTGTGCCGACGATTTACTCGGCCCTGTTGCAGGTGCCGGCGGGTGACTGGGATACATCCTCCCTCAGTGCCGCGATTTGTGGTGCGGCACCGATGCCGGCGGAACTGATTCGTCGTTTTGAGCAGCAGTTCGGTATGCGCGTGCTGGAAGGTTATGGTCTCACCGAAGGTGTGTGTGCCTCGTCTGTCAGTCCGGTCAATGGTGCGCTGCGCCCGGGTTCTATTGGTATGCGTCTGCCGTGGCAGGATATGCGTGCCATGGTGTTGGATGACGATGGCCGCTGGCTGCGCGATGCCGCAACTGATGAAACCGGCGTGATCTGCATCAGTGGCCCGAACGTGTTCGCCGGTTATCTGGATGATGGTCACAATCATGGTGTGTGGTTTGAAACGCCGGATGGCCAGCGCTGGTTTAATACCGGCGACCTGGGCCGTTGCGATGACGAAGGCTTTTTCTGGCTTACCGGGCGCAAAAAAGAACTGATTATTCGCGGTGGCCATAATATTGACCCGCGCAGCATTGAAGACGCGCTGGTCGCGCATCCGGCCGTGGCCATGTGTGCCGCCGTTGGCCGTCCGGATATTTATGCCGGTGAATTACCCGTGGCTTATGTACAGCTGCGTCCGGGTCATGACGTCAGCCATGATGAATTACTCGGGCATGCACGCTCACTGATTGCCGAGCGCCCGGCGCTGCCGAAAGAGCTGATTTTTGTCGATGCCCTGCCGCTGACGGCAGTCGGTAAGACCTTTAAACCGGCGCTGGTCATGCGCGAGGTGGAACAGGTGGTGCGTCAGTCGGCGCAGGCGCTTGGTGTGCAACTGCAGAGTGTGGACGTGCGCCAGGAAGCGAAGCACGGAGTGGTGGTGCGGTACCGCTGCGCCGCTGATAACGGCGAGCAGACAGGCAAACTGGCAGAGTTGCTGGCGTCCTACACCTTTGTTAGTCAGGCACTGTAATCCGGCCGCCACGCTGTGATGAACATGGCAGCGTGGTGGTTTCATACTGCCGACTCAGTTTGCTACACCGCTTATCTGAAGGCTAATGCACCACCTTCGCGACGGGAGCCCTGTCATCGGCTCTCGTCGCTCCCCTCCTGTCGTACTCTCGTTGGTTCCCTCCTGCTGTACCTGGCCGGTGCGCGACATCCGCCTGCAGGCGCTGCGGCCAGACAAAGGTAATGAAGTCACTGTTTGGCAGGTAGATTCTTGTCTTAATAATCTGACCATTTGGTCAAATATGATAGAGTGCGCGCTTTGCCAAAGTTGCCATTTACTGGCCTTTGCGCCCCAGATAACCCGGAAAGATGATTGGAAAGAAATGGCTAAAAAACACCCTGTTGCTGTAGCAATCGTTGCTGCGGCATTGTCCGCCAGCGTCAGTGCAGCCCCCAGTGTGAACTTCTATGGCTTTGTTGATATTGGCCTGGAAACCTACTCCTCGAGTGCCGCTAACGGTACGGATGTTTACCCGAACAGTGGCTCCGACGACCCAGCTAACCGCAGTAACAGCAACAGTGATGCGCGCGAGTTTGCGCTGACCAACGGCGTGCAGTCCCGTTTGGGCGTAAGGGGTAGTGAAGATCTGGGTGATGGATGGAGCAGTAGTTACCGTATTGAAGCGCGTATTAACGTGCTGGACGATGGCGGTAATTTTGCCCGCACCCGTTTGGGCTGGATCGGTCTGGCTAAAGGTGAGCACAGCGTTAAGGTCGGTGCTCAGTGGTCGCCATTCCTTGAATACAGTGGCTGGAATACCAATCGCAACGAAGTGCAGGGCATGGGCTCTTATTTTTACATCACGGAAGCCCTGCCGGGTTCTGTAGGCTATGGCTACCGTAACGACAGCACCATCAATTACACCTATGGTGGTGGCGGTTTCAGCACCAGCCCATTTACGGCAACGCTGGCACTGCATATTGCCGAAGACGACCGAACCGTGACGGTGGATGGTGATGACGAGCTGGCCAACGACAGTGGCATTACCGCTGTGACGGTAGGCGCTGCCACTACCTTTGCAGGCCTCACCCTGAACGCGGTGGCGATTCAGTCGGTGGTAAAAGAAAGCGATGCTGCGAAGTCTGTGAATGCCGAACTGAGCGCGCCGATGATTTACAGTGTGGGTGGTAAATACGTGGTAAATAATGCGTGGAATTTCGGCCTGGCCTACCGCGTTGCAGAGCGTGATAGCGGCGGTGATGACAAGCGTACCTCTGCAACGCTGTCGGCTCAGTATCATGCGTCAGAAAAGCTGACGCTGAATCTGGGCTACGCGGTTGGTGAAGACGATGATGCTACTCAGCGTCAGCTGGATGCTGATATTTTCGGCAGTGCATATTACCAGCTGGCAGGCAGCCGTCTGATTGGTTTTGAGTTTGAAAAAGCCGATTACGGTCGCGATGGCGAGTCGCAGGCGATGCTGCTCAGCATGCGTCAGAATTTCTGATCGGCGGGCAACGGTCTGCTCTTCAGTGTTAACAAGGGACCGTTCGTTGTGCAAAAAAAGCCCCGGAAATCCGGGGCTTTTGTCGTTTAATAGGCTGCGGCCAGCAGGGCATCGCATGCTTCATGCGGATTACCTGTGCTGTCGTATACCTTTACCCATTCATCGTAGTTGTGGATAACCGGAATATCTTCCGGGTGGAAACCCGGCTTAAAGTACATCAGCAGTTTTGGCAGCATAGAGGACAGAATCCCTTTGCGGCCATACATCCAGTTAAGGTTTTTAATAAACATCATACGGCGCTGGAACCAGTTGTAGCCATCGGTTTTCAGCAGTACATCCGCGTAATCGAACATCACTTTGGTGGTGTGGCGGGTGGCAATAACCATCGCGGTACAGCGTTTGATATAACCGACTTTGGCAACGGTTTTCATTACGTTAAACGCTACTGAGCGGTGCTCCATTTCTTCAATCGCATGCCAGGCCAGAAGGGCGCGCATTTTCGGATGAATTTCTGCAGTCACTTCTTTACGTGAGAAAAAGGTTTCTGCCAGCAGTGCGGTAAAGTGTTCGTAGGCTGCAGTTAAGGCCAGATTGAATTCATCGGAATACTTGTTCTGGTCTTTCTTAATGTACTCTTTCAGTTCATTCAGGATGGTGTCCATCGGCATGCCCTGCGCTGCCAGCAAATCATTGAATTTGGTATGGGCAATACCGTGCTGGGCTTCCTGCATGGTGAATTCTTTTACATCGTGCTGCAGCTTCGGATCAGTAATACGGTCGCGGAAGGCACGCACGCTGGAGATAAAATAGCGCTCGCCATCGGGGAAACTGAGTTGCAGTGCGTCCATTACGCGGGTTTTAAACGGATCGTTGGCATTCCAGTATTTTGGAAAGTTTGCGTCAAGTCCGAAATCGATGTTCTTGCGCGCCTCAATGGCTGGCTGAGTGTGCCTGGTCATAATGTCTCCCTGTATCGGTGATGCTGGCTGTTGTTGTGTTATCAGCTTCGTGGTGAGGATGTGGAATACTGGTCGAGCACGCCATAGTGCTCGGGGTCGCGCATATCACCCATTTCCCGGTGCAGAATACGGTTGCGCAATTTCAGTGGTAATAAGGTCAGGAAACGCAGTAGCGACGACTGGTAACCGAAGATCATTCGTTGCTTGCCTGTGCGTATGCCTTTAATAACTTCGCGTACCGCAACCAGAGGGCTGGTTTTAAGATATTTTTCTTCAAACTCAGCGCCGTTCTTAGAGTGTTTGGCGATGTTGGTTTTAATGCCCCCCGGATGCACCAGATGAACAGAAATCGGCGTATCGGCCAGTTCTACCATCAGTGATTCAGTAAAACCGCGCACGGCAAATTTGGAAGCACAGTAATCACTGGTGCCCGGCGTACCAAGTAAGCCAAATACGCTGGATACGTTCACTACCGCGCCTTCCTGATTGGTCAGCAGTTGCGGCAGAAAGGCTTTGGTTATGTTCACCACCGCAAAAAAATTAACCTGCATGGTGGTGTGATACTGGGCGTTATCCTGCACCCATACTGGCGCGCCGCCACCGCCGATGCCGGCGTTGTTAATAATCACATGGGCGTTGCCCAGCTGGCGTTTTACTTTGTCGGCAAATGCGTTGACGCCTTCTTCACTGGCGATATCCAGCACTTCACTGAGACTGTTACGGCGGGTGATGGCTTTCACCATGGTGTGTGTTTCGGCCAGCTGTTCGTCGTTGACATCTGTGATGGCGACAACGGCGCCCAGACGGGCAAACTCCAGCGCGTATTCGCGCCCCATACCGGATGCAGCACCGGTAATCACAACCACTTTGTCGGTAAAGTCTTTCACAGGTCGGCCTCTTATTATTGTTTGCCGGGGCTCGTGTTAGCGGCCCGCAGTATTTGCTGAGTCTGATCATCTTATGAACGCTGCCTCAGGTCTTCAATGTACAAAACAACACTAACGTGGGTATATTTGGTGCAGATTGCACTCTCACTGTTAGCGGAGCCCTTATGAAACTGGCCGTCAGTACCCGTCAGCGCTGGCCCAGCGTGTCGCCCCGGATTCTTGAACTTATGCGTACCGGCGCCGAGCTGGCGCTGCAATTAGCGACCAGTCCGGAAGTGCTGGATGAGCTGGAAGCCGGCAATTTTGGTGAGGCAGACAAGCTGTATGTTGACCCTGTGTTATCGGCCAAGCAGCGACGAGCGATTCGTGCCGGCACTATTCACTGGCTGAACGGTGTGATTGCGCAGCCCGACCAGCCGGTGAGCGCGTTTCTGGTTGAAGAGGCAGTACTGGGCATTAATGAGGTGTATCCGACACAGGCGGCACAACTGCTGCTCAGTAACGCTCGCTCGGTGCAGGACATTGCCTGGCAGTACTGGATGAAAATTGTCTTTCAGCTTACGCAGGAGCCACTGGAACTGCAGCAGTTGCTGGAAATCTCATCGGTCTCCATCAGTACCTTTATCGACGACAGCTTGCAGTTAGGTCTTGCTCGTATGCAGCAGGATTCGGAATCACGCAAAAGTGGTCTGCTGGAACAGCAGCGTGAGCTGATCTCACAGATTGTCGCCGGCGAGACCACTGATGCCGAAAGTGCCGAGCGCTTACTGAATTATCCGTTCGCGCACAGTCATCACAGCGCAATTATCTGGAGTGAAGAAATTGATACGGAAATCTCTGACCTTGAGCATCTGGCCACGGCGTTTCAGAAGGCTTGTCAGCAGTCGACATCGTTGAAAATTATCGTCAGTCCATCGTTAATCTGGGTATGGGCTGCAGCCGATTTTCCGGTTAATGAGAAGGTGCTGGAGAGTGCGTTAAAGAAAAAGGAAAACATCCGTCTCAGTTATGGCGAGGGCGGTAACGGCATGGATGGATTCCGCCGTTCGCACCTTGATGCTCAGGCCGCGCAGCGGGTGCTGGGAAGATTGAAATCCAACGTGCAGCTGGTCAGCTACGACCGTGTACGTCTGATGGCGTTCCTGTCTAAAGATGCCAAATCCATTCAGCATTATTCCGGCCATGTGCTGGGTGACCTGGCGCAGGCGCCTGCTGCTGTAAGACAATCTTTGCATGCTTTTCTGGAGTGTGGCTGTAATGCCACGGAAGCAGCAAAACGCTTACACACCCATCGCAATACTCTGCTGCGCCGGCTGGCAAAGGCAGAGGAAATGCTGCCGCGCCCTCTGGCGGAAAACCGCATTCAGGTGGCGGTGGCACTGGAAGCGTTGTACTGGATTCTGTAGCGCTCAGTTGGCGTGTTCTGCGGTGATTTCCTGATCTGTTCTGATCGCTCGACTGAAGGCCGCCAGCCCCAGCAGAAGCGTATCAGTGACACTGGTCATCTGCAGAATGTCGTCTGCTGTAGGGTTTTTACTGAGCAGCGCTACGGTAACGCAGGCCTCATCGATAATTGCCCCGGACATGGTTGTCACTACTTCGCGTAAGGCTGCCTGAGCATGGTGTGCGCGAGCGGATGTGTTGATCAGCATCACGGGCTTATCGACGAACTCCGGCCCGCTTACCAGCCAGTCAAGAGCATTCTTCAGCACTCCGCTGATGCCGTGTGCATATTCCGGGCTGGCGATTATCAGGCCGTCAGCGGCTGCCAGTTGTTGCTTCATGCGCGCCAGCGCTTTGTTTTCATGTTGCTCATTATCAGGATTGAACAGCGGCAGGAGGCCGATGTCTTCGTCAATCACAATATCGATATAACCGCTGCACAGCTGCTGTAATGCCAGCAGGCACGCCTTGTTTATTGATTGCTGGCGCAAGCTGCCACACAGGGCAAACAAAGTAAGCGATGACATAGAAGGTTCCGTCTATTGCCTGGTGATCGCGGCTTGTCAGAAGCGACGTGGTACCTTTGTTGTAACACAGTCGCTGGCTTACGCCTATTTGCCGGTTCGGCATCACTACTGAACAGTGTGATAAAGTAGGGCCCTGTGTTTCCAACAGATCTGAGTGTATGCCATGGATATTATGACCATTGTGATTGTTTCCACCGTTATCTTTCTGCTGTTTGTCGTTCTCGGCAAAATTGCCCTGGTGAAGATTATGGCTAACAGCAGCAAGGCAGCACTGACACCGCAGACGGTACTGGAAGAGGTTGAAATCTTTCTTGCTTATGGCAAAAAAGACGACGCTATTCAGCGTTTACGCAGCGGACTGGAGCACTTTCCCGATCATGCCGACTTGTCGGCACGGCTGAACGACCTGCTCTGATATTCTCATTGACTGGCGTTTGTTGTGGCTGTTACTGAGCTTAACGAGAATACCTTCGCACAGCTTATTCGTACGGCAGATAAACCACTGCTGATCGACTTCTGGGCTGACTGGTGTCCGCCCTGCCAGCAAATGCTGCCTATCTTCACGCGAGCGGCTGAACAACTGTCTGAACGGGCGCAGTTCGCCAGTGTGAATACACAAACGGCCCCGGCAGTGGGCTTCCATTATGCAATACGTACCATCCCTACCATTATTCTGTTCTGGCGTGGTCAGGAGGTTGGCCGCCGCTCGGGAGTGCAGTCTGTTGCTCAGCTGACTCAGTGGCTGGATGAACTTCAGGAAAACCCGTTGTGCTAACTGGGTAGTGCCGGAATCGGAGTTATTTTGCGATATTCCCCTGATTTTTATTGCTGTATCCATTCCTTTTGAAATCTTATTAATTTTTATTATGGTCAATAAATATCTGGCTTATTAGTCAGGATTTTAGTGATCGATTTGTTCGTTAAAAATGTGCCTGGTATTTTTTCTTGAGGTCTGTTTTTGGCCTGAAAATACAGTGTTTATGGCCTGTTTTGATTCTGTTTTTCTGTCTTAATTATCATTAATAAAAAAGACTGATATTTAAGTATGAATATCGATTTTATTTCATGTTTTTTATTGTCGTAATTGTGCGTGCTGGTAATTTGTTTTCGCCATTTTCAATGGCTCACGGAAAATTAATAACGACAAAACGAAGGTAATGGATATGAAACTGATTAGCTTGCTGATGGCAACCTCGGTTGCTCTGCCTGTGATGGTGAATGCCGCACAGGGCGATAACAATGGTAAACCATTTCAGGAAATCACCGCGGTTATCGAAGAAAACCGTGCTCTGATTGATGCCAACAGTGCTGATATTGCTGTGCTGAACAGCAGTGTCTCAGATATCGAATCGGCAGTGGCTGCTATGCAGCTGGATGTCTCGGGTCTGGCTGCCCGCATCAGCGAGAATGAAACAGATATCGCTGATCTGCAGGCGCGTGTCGCCGGCCTCGAAAGTGATTACAGCACACTGAATGGCGAGCTGGCGCAGCTGCGAGCAGATCACGAAGCCGATATGGCAGCGATTAACGCCGCTATTGCTGCTGCCAATGCCAGTATCGCTGCTCTGCAGGCGGAACTGCAGGTGCTGACTGCTGCACTGAATCAGCGTCTGGCCAGTATCGAAACCAGTGTCCAGGACAATGCGCTGGCCATTGATGCTCTGCTGCTGGACCTGAGTGTGACCAGTGCCAAAGCACTGGCAAACATGGTTGCCATCGCCGGGCTGCAGTCGGATATGGACGCTCTGGAAGTTCGTGCGGCACAGCACGAAGCGGATATTGCCAACCTGCAGGCACAGATTGATGCTCTGGATCTGCGTATTTCAGGTCTGGAAGCGGGCGACAACAGCTGTGCTAACAGCACTCTGTGGCAGCCAGTGGACTGTACCACTAACCGCTGGGTATGGACGTCTGAGCGCGCCAATGCGTCTGTTGCAGCAGCCGATGCGGCCGGAACGCTGTGGGTTGGTGATCAGCACGCGGCGATTCCGTCTACCTGTAGTCTGGATGGCACTGGCTGGGTATCCACCCAGGTGTTCACTATGCAGGGCTGTAACAGCAGCTGGTATCACATTGGTGGTACCTACACCGGCAACTGTGGAGGCCACGATGGTGACCAGGTTCGCCGCCTGACCATGAACCCGGAAGGTTGCGTTAATTACACCGAGTAAGTAACGCTGGCAGCAGAAGCTTTCCCCTGGCTTCTGCTGCCATTACTGTACCCGGCAAACACAGCATTTCAGTTGCCCCGGGGTTATACCCGCCCACCACAACACGCTTCGTGATAAGGTAACCACATTGTCGTTCCGCAGTGGAATGACGGCAGAATTCTATATCTCTGTAGTGGAAACCCTATGATCAGATCGACCCTGTTAGTTCTTTCTCTGATGGCACCGGCGCTGGTGCTGGCCGACGACGCTCGCGTCATTCCCGCTGAGGATGCCGCCGCCTGCCGGCTGCTGGCAAAGCAGGAGTGCAAAACTAATGAAGATAAGGGACTGGCGTACTGTCAGCAGTGGCATCAGCATCAGGCGCGTAAGCAGAATGCCGATGCCGTGGTGCTGGCTGATGCCGACACCTTTATCCGTAAACGTCCGTCGCTTAATGGTGTGAAGACTGTCACCACCACGATAGTGCCAGCCGCTTACTACTATTGTGGTTTTGAGCCGCTGACGCGCCGCAAAGGAGAGGGTAAGGAAGCCGTTGCTCCTGTCTCCGGGACAGAACACCACAATCGTTTTGAGCAGCGCCTGCTCACCCTGCAGAAACTGAAGGACAAAGGCCTGATCAGTGCTGAAGAATACGCACAGAAGCGCCAGCAGATTCTCGACGAGCTGTAATCCTGCCGAGCCGCTCAGGCGGCTCAATCCCTCCCGATAAAGTCAATTCACGCCATTTTTGTACAAAAATGGAACAGTGTGGCGCTTCAGACACTGTTTACAGCGTAAACATTATGGATAGACTGTCACCCCCCAATTAATTCCGGGTTGATGTGACATGACAAAGAAACACAAACTGCTGGCCGTCGCTGGTGCAATTATTCTGGCAGCAGGTTACTGGTGGTGGTGGCATCAGGGACGTGCAGACACCGACAACGCTTATGTAAAAGCCGATATTGTCTCTGTAATGAGCCGTGTATCCGGAACCGTTATCGCCACTCCGGCGCCGGCCAACCGTGCGGTTGCAGCCGGTGATGTATTAATTCAACTGGATCCGGCGGTATATCAGACCCGTCTGGCTGAAGCCCGGGCACTGCGTATGCAGGCTGAAGCGAATCTGGCGCACCTGAGCGATCGTGAGAATGCACAGAAAGCCCAGGTCGAAGCGGCACGTGCCAGCGTGGCGGCGGCAGATGCCGAGTGGCGTCGTACACTGCAGCAGGAAAATCGTCTGCAGCAATTGAAGAGCCAGCAGTACGTTTCTCAGGACGATCTGGATGCGGCGGAGCTGAATAAAGCAGCGGCGCAGGCGCGTCTGAATCAGGCGCAAGCCCAGCTGGCAGCGCAGCGCGCTAACCTGGTGGCGATCAGTGGCGAGCGTCCGTTGCTGAGCGCAGCACTGGAACAGGCTAAAGCCGCCGAAGGCCGCGCTGAGCTGGAACTGAGTTACACCGATATCCGTGCCCCGCGTGCCGGTATGGCGACCAGTCGTCAGGTACAGGTGGGTCAGGCGGTGGAGCCTGGTATTCGTTTGCTGAGTATCGTTACCGAGCCGGTCTGGGTGTACGCCAACTTTAAGGAAACCCAGGTTGCCGATATGCAGGTTGGTAATCGCGCTGAGCTGCACGTTGATGCTTTCGCTGGCAAAACCTTCAGCGGTACTGTGGACAGTTTCTTTGCTGCAACCGGTTCTGAATTTGCGTTGCTGCCGGCACAGAATGCCACCGGTAACTTCACCAAAGTGATTCAGCGCGTGCCAGTGAAAATTCTGTTCGACGACGGTCAGGATCTGAGCGGTATCCGCGCCGGTATGTCGTTGGAAGTTACGGTTTTTACCGAGTAAACCATGAGTAAGGGTGGAGTGCCGGTTAAAAACTGGCTGGCCATTGCCGGGGCGCTGATTGGCGCCTTTATGGCGATTCTCGATATTCAGATCACCAACTCGTCGCTGAAAGATATCCAGGCGGCGCTGGGTGCAACACTGGAAGAGTCGTCGTGGATTGCGACTTCGTATCTGGTGGCGGAAATGATCGCGATTCCGCTCACCGGCTTCTTTGCTGCCTGGTTATCGCCACGGCGTTATCTGTTGTGGAATACCGCGGGCTTTATTCTGTCATCACTGGCCTGTTCCTTTGCCTGGAACCTGGAGTCGATGATTTTTTTCCGCGCGCTGCAGGGCTTTACCGGTGGTGCGCTGATTCCGATGGCATTTACCCTGATTATTACCTTGCTGCCGCTGGATAAGCGTCCGGTGGGCATGGCGTTGTTTGGTGTGACCGCAACCTTTGCTCCGAGTATTGGCCCGAGCCTTGGTGGCTGGCTGACCGAAGCCTTCAGCTGGCATTACATCTTTTATCTGAACGTGATTCCGGGGCTGGCGGTAATGTGGTTGCTGGCCGAAGGTCTGGATAAAGCCGAAGGCGATGACAGTCAGCTGAAACGCATTGATGTGTTTGGCATGGTAACCATGGCGCTGGGCTTAGGCTGCCTGCAGATCATGCTGGAAGAAGGGGCTAAGGAAGACTGGTTTGATACCGAATATATTCGCTGGCTGGCGCTGATTTCATTTGTTTGCCTGGGTTTATTTATCCGCAAACAATTGATGTCGGAACACCCGCTGGTGGATCTGCGTTTATTCCGCAGTCGCGACTTTACCCTGTCGTGTATTAATTACGTGGTACTGGGTGCCGGCCTGTTCGGTTCGGTGTATCTGGTGCCTTTGTATCTGGCGTCAGTGCACAACTACACCGCACTGGATATTGGTCTGGTGCTGATGTGGGTGGGCTTTCCACAGTTACCGTTTTTCCCGTTAATTCCGCGTATTCTGAAATATGTGGATGCTAAATATCTGGTGGCTTTCGGCTTCAGTGTGATGGGCATCAGTATGTTTATGAATATCCATATGACCACGGAATATGATGGCTCTTATTTAATTCCGGCGCTGCTGGTACGTGCGCTGGGGCAGCCATTTATTATGGTGCCGTTGTCGATTCTGTCATCGCAGAATTTAAAACAGGAAGATATTCCTTCGGCATCGACACTGTATAACGTGATGCGCAACCTCGGTGGTGCGGTGGGTATCGCGGTGCTGGCTACCTTGCTGACCGAACGCACGGATGCCCATGTGGTGACCCTGCAGCAGAGCATTATTTCCGGCAGTCAGAATGCAGCGGAATATTTCCATACCCTCGGCATGATGCTGGGTGTGGCCGGCGGCGCGGAAGAGCAACCCTACGCCGTGGTGATGCAGGAAGTAACCCGTCAGGCGATGGTGTTGTCGTATAACGAAGCCTTTATGGCCATGGGCTGTATGCTGCTGATTGCGGCAGCGGCGTCGTTGTCGATTCGTCCGGCACCTAAAGATGCTGTCACTGATGGTGCGGGTGCTCACTGAGGCGTGATATCTGCCGCCAGTAAATCGAAAACACGTCTGACCCGCGGGCTGGTTCGCCTGAGCGGTGTGTTTCAGGGGGGCGTCTGAGGGACGCGCTTCGGCTGGTCAGCCACTGATATCGGAGACGCCTGAACCCGGGTGGTTCAGGCGCAATGCTTATTCGCCTTTGATAAACAGCGGAATGTTATCAAACAGTTCGCGGATACCTTCCGACCAGGCGGCACGCAGCTTCAGAAACTGTTCGTTGGTCTCATCAATACGCTGTATACCCGGACTTTCCAGAGCATCGGCGTGATAGGTGATAACGTCCAGCGGCATCCCTACTGACAGGTTGGAACGCAGGGTGGAATCCATCGAGATCAGCGAACACTGCAGAGCACGATCGAGTGGCGTATCAAAATCGATAATGCGATCAATGATCGGTTTACCGTACTTGCTTTCACCAATCTGAAAATATGGCGTGTCGTCACAGGCTTCAATAAAGTTGCCCTGCGGATAGACGTGGAACAGACGCGGCTCATCGCCTTTGATCTGACCGCTGACCAGCATGTTGCAGGAAAAATCCACGCCCTGATTCTGGCCGCTGTCGCGGGAAATCACCTGACGAATGGTTTTACCCACCAGTTCAGCCACATCAAACAGACTCGGCACATTGAGCACATGGCGTTCTGCGCTTTTTACCTGATGCTGCAGCATGGTAATCACCGACTGGGTGGTGGCGAGGTTGCCGGCACTCTGCAGGAAAATCACCCGGTCGCCCGGAATTTCCAGCACGTACAGTTTACGGAAGCTGGCAATATGATCGACGCCCGCATTGGTACGGGAATCGGAGGTCAGCACCAGTCCATCGCGGACTTTGATCGCAACACAATAGGTCATGAAAGAGCTCCACAGGTGATTTTTACGCCATAGTCTCGGGCGCTGGCGGAAAAGATCGCGCAGGTTGCCTGACTGGCCAGTTTTTGTCCAGTGCCGGCCATCGTTTCGCACGTCAATGCTGCCGCTGCCAGGCATTTTTTATATCAGGCCGATAGCGACAGTCTGATGACCGCTGCAAAACCTTCTATTAAACTTAGGCAAAACTTATACAAAGTGCTCAGTCACAGGAGATTGCCCGTGCAAATGCCACAGCAACGCCCACCGTTCGGTGTGCTTCTTGCGAACCTCGGAACCCCACAAGCCCCAACCGCCAGTGCTGTGCGTCGCTATCTGGCCGAGTTCCTGTGGGATAAGCGTGTGGTGGATGCGCCGCGTCCGCTGTGGTGGCTGATTCTCAACGGCATCATTCTGCGCACCCGTCCGGGGCGGGTGGCAAAAGCCTACGCCTCGGTATGGACTGACGAAGGCTCGCCACTGATGAGCATTTCACGCCAGCAGCAGCAGGCGCTGAGCAGTGCGCTGAAAGCCGAATTCGGTTGTGATATTCCGGTGGCGCTGGCCATGACCTATGGTGAACCGAGCATGGAACAGGCCGGGCGCGAACTGCGCCAGGCCGGTGTGGAAAATATGCTGGTACTGCCGCTGTATCCGCAGTATTCCGCCAGCACCACGGCGGCGGTGTTCGACCGTCTGGCTAAGGGGCTGAAGGCCTGTCCGCATCTGCCACAGATGCGTTTCGTTAACGAATACCACCTGCACCCGCAGTACATTAAAGCGCTGGCAGACTCAGTGCGTGAATACCGCGCTGAGCATGGCAGTGGCGATAAGCTGTTGATGTCGTTTCATGGTATACCTGAGCGCTATGAGCGTCAGGGTGACCCGTATCCTTCACAGTGCCGCGCCACAGCGGTTGCCGTGGCTGCTGAACTCGGTCTGGCTGATGATCAGTGGCTGTGTTCGTTCCAGTCGCGTTTTGGTCGTGAAGAGTGGGTTAAGCCCTACACCGATGCCACACTGGAAGAGTGGGGTAAGGCCGGCGTAAAACGCGTGGACGTTATAAGCCCGGCGTTCTCTGCCGACTGTCTGGAAACGCTGGAAGAACTGGATGTGGAAAACCGCGAGCACTTTCAGCATCACGGTGGTGGTGACTACCACTACATTCCGTGCCTGAACGTTCGTGCTGACCATATCGCGCTGATGACGGCGCTGGTAAAAGATCATACTCAGGGCTGGTGAAAGCCATTTGTCGGTTTAACGCCAAGGCTTTGGTAATCTGAATGTCTGGATTGATCATGGTCTGACCTGCGGAAGTGTGGAATCATCCTGCAAAAAATCGGGGAATACCACATGACTCAGTCAGCCACCGCCCGCGTACTGTGCGAAGTACGCGACAACATTGCCTACGTCACCATGAACCGGGCCGATAAGCTCAACGGTCTGGACTGGGCAATGTTCACTCAGATGATTGCCACGGCAAAGAAAATCCGCAAGAACCGCAGCATCCGTGCGGTGGTGCTTAGTGGTGATGGCGCTTCCTTTTGTGCCGGCCTGGATTTCGGTGCGTTAAGCAAAGATCCGATGATGGTACCTAAGGTTTTCCTGAAGTGGCCATGGACCAAACAGAACATCGCGCAGAAGATTGCTCATTGCTGGCGTGACCTGCCGATTCCGGTGATCTGTGCCATTCACGGCAACTGCTTCGGCGGCGGTATGCAGATCGCTCTGGCCTGTGATTACCGTATTGCTACCCCCGATGCCAACCTGTCGATCATGGAAATGAAATGGGGCCTGATCCCGGATATGAGTGGTATGGTGACGCTGTCGCGCCTGACGCGAGTGGATATTGCCCAGGAGCTGACCATGACAGGACGCCAGTTCCCGGCCACCGAAGGCTATGAATACGGGCTGATCAGCAAGCTGGCCGCCGACCCAGTGGCGGAAGCGACCCGCCTGGCAGAGGAAATCGCCAGCAAATCGCCGGATGCCATAGCGGCGACCAAATACCTGTTTAAGAAAACCTGGAAGGCCGATACCTGGAAAGCACTGCGCTGGGAGCGCTGGGTGCAGGCGCGTCTGCTGGGTCGTAAGAATCAGAAAATCGCCATGGCCAATGGTCTGGCCAAAGGCAAAGAGCCGAAACCATTTAAAGACCGCACTTCCTTCCTCTGAGGAAGTGCCAACCGGAGCGCCATCATGTCCACTGCCAGGCTTATCTTTCTGACCGCAGTGGCCATGCTGGCCTTCGCTGCTAACTCCATTCTTAATCGTGTGGCACTGACCGATAGCACGATTCATCCTGCCAGCTTTACGCTGATCCGTCTGGCTTGTGGTAGTGCTTTTCTGTTGCTGCTGGTGGGCTATTCTCGCTGGCGTGCAGCGGCTTCTGACCGCGCTTCGCAAGCGTTTTTACGCATGGGCGGTCGCCACTGGTCGGCGTTGTGTTTGTTTTTGTATGCCGCCGGTTTCTCGCTGGCTTACCGCGATTTGTCTGCCGCCAGCGGGGCGTTGCTGTTGTTCGGTTCGGTGCAGCTGACCATGGTCGGCTTTGCCATCCTGCGCGGACAGCGGTTGCGTGGCCTGCAGTGGGTGGGTTTACTGGCCGCCATTGTCGGTATCGGTTACCTGTTGTTGCCCGGTGCCCAGGCTCCGCATCTGCAACCGGCGTTACTGATGATAATCGCGGGTATTGCCTGGGGGGCGTATTCGTTACTGGGGCGGGGCAGCGCCAGTCCGCTGGCGGATACGGCGGCCAACTTTCTGCTGGCCACGCCACTGGCATTGTTACTCAGTGCTGTGCTGATGGGGCCGGCGTTACTGGATGTGGCCAGCTGGCCATTGCGCGGGGTGTTGTATGCCTGTGCCTCGGGGGCGCTGGCATCTGCGGCGGGTTACGCCTTGTGGTATTCGGTATTACCCCGGATGAAAGCAGCAACGGCCGCCACACTGCAATTATCGGTACCGGTACTGACAGCGATTATGGGGATGGTGTTTTTATCCGAAGCACCGGGTGAGCGTTTATGGATTGCTTCCTTGCTGGTGCTGGGCGGCATTTTTCTTTATCTGCGGCCGGTGCGTTACAGCGCCTGATCGAAATACAGACCAGCACCGCACAGGCTGTCGATTTCATTCAGATAATGCATTAAGTGCGGCGGGAAATTCAGCCCTTCTACCATGCTCAGGTTACGCAGGGTCGGGAAAATCAGCAGATCATCCCAGCTGATACTGTGACTATGATCGGACGGTAGTTGCGGCGCCGGCAGGCTGTTAATCATGCCCTGTACGATTTGCAGGTGTTGACCGCTTTCCCGCATGGCCTGGTCAAAGCTCATTCCCAGCGCACTCTCTTTTTTCACGCGGAAATAATGACAGGCGTCGTCGCACATAAATTCAGGTAAACCCAGCGCCAGCGCGCGTGGATAAAACAAGGCAGAAATGCTGTGGGATGCGCCATCGTAAGCCTGGCTGAATGGCTGGCTGTCGCCACCGTCACGAATGATACGCTGCTCATTCCCCAGTGTTGCCAGATAACGGGCAATATCCAGGCTTTCGGCCATCGCGCTGCCATCGTCTTTTTCCAGAATGGGTACCTGTTTGGCGCCAATCAGGCGCTGGCCTGTTTCGGCGTCGTCATTCAGCAGGAAAACAGTTTCGTGGTCGATATCTTTATAATTGGCCACCATCACGGCGCGCAGGCAGAACGGACAGTGGTGATAGATGTACAAACGCATAACGACTCCGGCAACAGATTCTGCAGGCACTTTAGCAGTGTTGTACTGGCGAAACGATGACGGAGGACAAGTGGCTCTGTTTTGCCGGGAGGCCGGACGTCCGACGTCAGACGTCCGACATCACACGCCTCAATCTTCGCCGATAAACCCGCCGGTCTGATGCGCCCATAGCTGAGCGTAAATACCGCCTTGAGCGATCAGTTCCTGGTGTGTGCCCTGTTCGGCAATACGGCCTTCATCCAGCACAATCAGACGGTCCATCGCTGCGATGGTGGATAAACGGTGAGCAATGGCGATCACGGTTTTATTTTCCATCAGACGGTAGAGGCTGGCCTGAATCGCGGCTTCAACTTCGGAGTCCAGCGCCGAGGTGGCTTCGTCCAGAATAAGCAGTGGCGCGTCTTTTAACAGTACCCGCGCAATGGCGATACGCTGGCGCTGACCACCGGATAATTTCACCCCGCGTTCCCCCACCTGGGCGTCGTAGCCGACGTTACCGTTGGGATCGCTGAGCTGCTGAATAAAATCGTGTGCTTCGGCCTTGCGTGTGGCTGCCAGCAGTTCGTCTTCGCTCGCTTCAGGGCGACCATAGAGAATGTTGTCGCGCACGCTGCGGTGCAGCAGAGAAGTGTCCTGGGTCACCATGCCAATATGCTGGCGCAGGGAATCCTGGCTGACCTGGCTGATATCCTGACCGTCGATCAGAATCCGGCCGGAGTCGACGTCGTAGAAACGCAGCAGCAGATTCACCAGCGTCGATTTACCCGCACCGGAACGTCCTACCAGTCCGACTTTCTCGCCCGGTCGGATGGTAATGTTGAGATCATCGAACACGGTGCGATCACGGGCACTGTCGCTGCCACGGTAGCTGAAGTTGACCTTCTCAAGGCGGATTTCACCCTGATCAACCGTCAGTGCCGGAGCATCTTCAAGGTCAGTCACCTGTGGTGCTTTCGACAGGGTATTCATACCGTCGATCACGGTGCCGACGTTTTCAAACACGCCGACCAGTTCCCACATAATCCATTGCGCCATGCCGTTCACACGCAGCGCCAGAGCGATGGCGATCGCAATGGCACCAGCACTGATGTCGTTCTGCATCCACAGCCAGATCGACAGTGCTGCCACAGAAAACGCCAGCAGGTAGTTAAGCAGGTTGACGCAGATATTCACCGCCGAGGCGATACGCATCTGACGGTAAACCGTGTCCATAAAGCCTTCCATCGACTCGCGTGCGTATTCGGTTTCACGGTCGGTGTGGGAGAACAGTTTAACGGTCTGAATATTGGTGTAACTGTCGACGACGCGCCCGGTCATGATCGAACGTGCATCGGCCTGTTCGGTGGCGACTTTTTTCAGGCGCGGAATAAAAAACGCCTGAGTGGCGATGTACAGAATTAACCACACCAGAATCGGTAGCATCAGCAGCAGGTCGAGGGAGCCCACCATCACCAGCACCGAGGTGAAGTAGACAAAGATGTACATCATGAAGTCGAGCAACTTCATGGCGGTTTCACGCACCGCCAGAGCGGTCTGCATGACTTTGGTCGCCAGTCGCCCGGCAAATTCGTCCTGATAAAAAGACAGGCTCTGACGCAGCAGGTAGCGGTGAGCAAGCCAGCGTACCTTCATCGGGTAGTTGCCGAGCAGCGTCTGAAATACCACCGAGGTGTGCAGATACATTGCCAGCGGCATGGCAACCAGCACCAGTAAGGCCATGCCTATGAGGTGAGTACCTTCGTCCTGCAGCAGGGTTTCCGGCTGTTTCTCGGTCAGCCAGTCGACCAGCTGGCCCATAAAACCGAACAGGGTCACTTCCAGAATAGCGAGGGTCGCCGTTAATACCGACATTACCACCAGTGGCACTTCCATGCCGCGGGTGTAATGGCGGACAAAGGCAAACAGTCCGTGTGGTGGCTGTGCTGGTTCGGCCGCCGGAAACGGTTTCACAAGACGTTCAAAAAACTTGTACATAATAGCTCAGAGAGGGAAGACGCAATCCGGGCGACACCATAGCCGACCAGTCAGGTGATTGTAAGACGAGGATGCTGATTTCACTGTTCGCCTCAGCCGGTAAATAGCGGAAAAAAAAATCGCTGGCCTGCAAAGTCTTCGTGACACTGTATGCTTCAGAATGGTCTGAATCGAGCTCGGCGCTGGGTACAGGGTTAACGGGCTGGTGAGCGGCCCCAGAGGGGGCTGTGTTGTCTCTGGCAGGCATTGGCCTTACCAGTCCTTCCCTCAAGCAAAGATTTCGATTGCCAGCTGTGTTACCATCACAAATGTTTATCGTAAGAACAAGGAAAACTCGCTGTACTGCAGCAGTGAAAAGCCTATCTTTGCGCGACTTTCACATACCCACTACCGATATAAGGAGGTAGCGAGCCCAATGGTTGTTCAACCTGAAGACTACTACGACGCCGAAACCTTTGCCCGTCTGAAATCCTTTGCTGACAAACAGGAAACTCCTTGCCTGGTTGTAGACAGCAAGATTTTTGCACATCAGCTGGATGAGCTGATCGACAGCTTCCCATACGCGAAAACCTATTACGCTATTAAAGCCAACCCGATGCCGGAACTGCTGAGTATCCTGCGTGACCGTGGTTGTAACTTTGATGTTGCTTCGCGGTATGAGCTGGACAAAGTAATGGCGCTGGGAGTTACAGGTGATCGTGTCAGTTATGGCAACACCATTAAGAAGGCCCGCGACATCCGTTATTTCTATGAGAAAGGTGTGCGCCTGTTTGCCACCGACTCTGAAGCGGATCTGCGCAATATTGCCAAGGCCGCGCCAGGTGCCAAAGTGTATGTGCGTATCCTGACCGAAGGTTCGCAGACCGCTGACTGGCCGCTGTCGCGCAAATTTGGTTGTCAGTCGGATATGGCGATGGATCTCTGTCTGCTGGCGCGCGATCTGGGCCTGGAACCTTATGGTATTTCTTTCCACGTGGGTTCTCAGCAGCGCGATATCGGTGCCTGGGACTCGGCGATTGCCAAGGTGAAGGTAATCTTCGAGCGTCTGAAAGAAGAAGACGGTATTCAGCTGAAAATGATTAACATGGGCGGCGGTTTCCCGGGTAACTACATCAGCCGTACCAACGACCTGCGCACTTACGCAGCGGAAATTACCCGTTTCCTGCAGGAAGACTTCGGTGACGATCTGCCAGAAATTATTCTGGAGCCAGGCCGTTCACTGGTAGCTAATGCCGGTATTCTGGTGAGCGAAGTGGTACTGGTCAGCCGTAAGGATCGTTACGGTCTGAACCGTTGGGTATTTACCGATGTCGGTAAATTCGGTGGTCTGATTGAGACCATGGATGAATCTATTAAGTACCCTCTGTATGTAGAAAAACAGGGCGAGCTGGAAGAAGTGGTTCTGGCAGGTCCTACCTGTGACAGCGCGGATATTCTGTATGAAAATTACAAATACGAGCTGCCACTGAATCTGTCTGCTGGTGATCGTCTCTACTGGTTCTCAACCGGTGCGTACACCACGACTTACAGTGCGGTTGAATTCAACGGATTCCCGCCGCTGGCTTCGTTCTGCATCTGATGCAGCCTGAATAAAAAAAACGCCTTTATGGCCACTAGTGTCCCACAAATTTTCATTTGAACTTTTGTGGGATATTCCGGGCCCCTTGTCCTCATAGAGGGGCCTTACCCCTCTC
>NZ_JAEDAH010000054.1 GCF_020320395.1 Thalassolituus marinus
GGCTAATTTTGTTGTTTTGGCGAACTCAAAACTAACCGGTTTTACCGCCGTCTCCTACTTTTTCACGCTAACCCGCGATGAACCAAAAAAAAGCCGCGTAAGCGGCTTTTTTTTATGGGTTCAGCTTTTGCCGATGATGTTTCCGGCATGCAGTCCACACTCTTTGTGTCCTGCGCCTTCCCACCACCAGCGGCCTTCTCGTTCATGCTGATTTGGCAGTACAGGACGCGTGCATGGCTGACAACCAATGCTGATAAAGCCTTTTTCGTGCAGGCTGTTATAAGGTACATCAAATACTTTGATGTATTCCCATACCTGAGCTGAAGTCCAGCCAGCCAGTGGGTTGTATTTCACCAGGCTGCCATTACGGCCCGGGAAGGCGCCATCCAGTTCCACCAGGGAAACATCCGAACGAGTCCCCGGGCTCTGGTCGCGGCGCTGGCCAGTGATCCACGCATCGAGAGTTGCCAGCTTGCCACGCAGCGGAGCAATCTTACGTACGCCACAGCATTCCTGGTGGCCGTCTTCGTAGAAGCTGAACAGACCTTTCTCGTTAACGAAGTTCTGCAGCGCCGCCTGTTCGGGAGTGCGCACATCAATGCGGATTCCGTAGTGTTTGCGCACCTTCTCAATGAACTCATAGGTCTCCGGGTGCAGGCGGCCGGTGTCCAGGGTAAATACATCGACATCAGGCTTAATCTTGACCGCCATATCAATCAGCACGACATCTTCGGCGCCGCTGAATGAGACAGCGATGGCGTCGTGTTGTTCGAGGGCGTAGCGAATCAGATCTTTTGGACGTTTGCTGGCGTACTCTTCATTCAGAGCGGAAAAATCGGATTGGTCAGTCATCGTATTTGCTCGGTTGCATACCTGCCAATGGCAATGGTTTGGCAGTGTTTTATGTTTGCCGGACAGGTTATCACGGGGTTCTTAGCTCAAATAATAATAAAACGTCATATTGTTATTCGGAAACACCAAAATTACCCGCTGGCCATGTTGTCTTAGGCGCAGCAACTGGCTAGAGTACGCGCCTTACAGATATGAACAAGCCCATACGGAGTATTCATGGAAATCGCGTGTCTTGACCTTGAAGGTGTTCTGGTTCCGGAAATCTGGATCGAGTTTGCCAACAAAACCGGAATTGAAGAGCTGAAAGCTACTACCCGTGATATTCCGGATTACGACGTACTGATGAAGCAGCGCCTGCGTATTCTTGATGAACACAATCTGAAAATTCAGGACATTCAGGAAGTGATTGCCACCCTGAAGCCACTGGACGGTGCCGTAGAGTTCGTTAACTGGCTGCGTGAGCGTTTCCAGGTCATCATCCTGTCCGATACCTTCTATGAATTCTCTCAGCCGCTTATGCGCCAGCTGGGTTTCCCGACGCTATTCTGCCACCGCCTGATTACAGATGAATCTGGCCGCGTTGTTGATTACAAGCTGCGTCAGGCTGACCCTAAGCGTCAGTCTATCCGTGCTCTGCAGACTATCTACTACCGTACCATCGCGGCCGGTGATTCCTACAACGACACTACCATGCTGGCGGAAGCGGATGCAGGTATCCTGTTCCACGCACCGCAGAACGTGATTGATGAGTTCCCGCAGTTCCCGGCCGTTCATACCTATGAAGACCTGAAAAAGGAATTCATTAAAGCCAGTAATCGTGATCTGAGCCTGTAAGCTCTGAGCGTTTACCAGGAAGGCCGCGTATGCGGCCTTTTTTGTGTCTGTTCACCAGGGTATATCAGTCTGCGTGATACAGGTGTACGCGAATGGATGGCAGGAAGGCTTCATCTGACACTCTCTGGTCAGAACGTCGCTGGCGGGTGCGCTCTTGCGGTGGCTCTGTGGCAATCTGATTGAATTCCGGTAGCTGTTCGCCAGGAATCATCAGCGGCAGAGCAACATTCATTGCCTGACGTTTACGACTGTGGCTGTCCGGATAGACCAGGTTGGCACGCACCACGGGTGCCAGTGTCTGCACCTGAGCAATGGCCTGAGTCGCCGGCAGGGTGTGCAGCTTGTTAAGCTGGATCTGAATGTGAGCTTTGTCCTCACCCAGCGCCAGCAGCTTCTGCTCGGCTTCATCCACGGACAGGCGGCGGATGCTGCGGCCGTTGGTATACCAGCTGAAACCCACCTTCAGCGGAGCGGCTTCCAGTACCGGGATATGCCGGTAACATTGCTTCAGATGCAGGCGACTTAAACCGCTGAAGTGCAGTGATTCACGCAGTGCGGAGTGTCTTGTTCCCAGAGCGCCCAGGTGCTCATTGAACTGGCTGGTTTCCAATGCTTTCTGGGTTTTCTGTACTACGGCACGAAAGGCGTCCTTACGCACATTACAAAGCTTAATCTGCTCGCTGATCTGATTATTGATCATCACCAGTCCGTGGCGACTGCGAGTTTCGCGACCATCCTGTCCATCGCGGTACCAGACATCCGTAAGCAGATCACAGAGAATGTTAAGTGAGCTGGCTGCGCTGCCTTTTTCGGCATCGGTCAGTGCCAGCCAGTGTTGTGGCTTGTGTTGCAGCAACAAGGTACGCAGATCGCGAAGTGACTGCATTAAGGCGTCGAACTGTTCCGTCAGGTCGGTAATCATAGCTGGCAGGGTTGCCCGTCACGGGCCTGATTGCGGGCTCGGATAAACTGCGAGTGGGGGACGTATATCAGTTCGGCGATACGGCGCACCATATGCTCTTCGTATTTATCGAGATAAGCATCGCTGTAGGCAACCTGCCACAGACCATAGATCAGTCGGTACTTGTCGCTTTCCGAAAAACCGTCGTTTATAACGCGGGTGAACTGAAACAGATCGTTGGCTGACTGGTCACCGGCGCGCTTCAGCAACTCGTTACTCTCTTCGGTAGTAACACTGAGCAGCGACTGCAGAACGCGCTTCAGTGCTTCTTCTTCCTCAGTCTGCAGCTGATGGTCAGCCTTCATAATCTCCGTGAGCAGGGCGGCGCAGGCGAGCCCGATATCATGGGCCGGCCGTTCAGTGACCGGTTCACGAAACAGAGACAGAAAACGATCAATCAATTCAGTTGCTCCAGGCGATTACGCAGCAGGCTTTCCAGCTTTACCTGATCCTGAGCAAAACGACGGATGCCATCAGACAGTTTTTCGGTGGCCATCGCATCCTCGTTCAGTGCCCAGCGGAATTCAGCCTCAGACACTGAAAATTTTGGTTGGTTCGAAACAGCATTGGCTGCGTTCAGCACCTGCGGCAATTCGTCGTTACTGTCACTTAGTTGCGCCAGCAGGTCCGGGCTGATGGTCAACTTATCGCATCCTGCCAGACATTCGATTTCACCAGTATTTCGGAAGCTGGCACCCATAACGACGGTTTTGTAACCGTGAGCTTTGTAATGGTTGTAGATCTCACTGACGGAAACAACGCCAGGATCGTTCGCGCCGGAGAAGTCCGTATCAGGCTGATTAGCTTTGTACCAATCCAGAATGCGGCCAACGAATGGCGAAATAAGGGTGACACCAGCTTCGGCGCAAGCGACAGCCTGAGTGAAGTTGAACAACAGTGTCAGGTTGCAACTGATACCTTCTTTCTCTAGCTGTTCCGCTGCTTTGATGCCTTCCCAGGTCGATGCGATTTTGATCAGTATGCGGTCTTTGCCGATGCCGGCCTGTTCATACAGCTCAATCAGGCGATGCGCTTTGGCAATAGTTGCCTCGGTATCATATGACAGTCGTGCATCCACTTCTGTGGATACCAGACCGGGTACCAGTTTGAGGATTTCAGTGCCAATGGCGACCGCTGTTTTATCTACTGCTAAGGCAATCACGTCGTCAGTGCTGTCCTGTGCCTTTGCCCAGTTCAGGGCGTCATCAATCAGTGACTGATAAGCCGGCAGTTCAGCTGCTTTCAGAATCAGTGATGGATTGGTGGTGGCATCCTGTGGTTTGTGCTGACGAATTGCTTCGATATCGCCGGTATCTGCGACCACAACGGTCATTGCTTTCAGTGCGTCCAGTTTGCTCATGATGATTCCGCTTATACTGTTTTATACCGCTCAGTGTGAGCCGGGCATTTTGCGCCTGTGTGACATTGAGGCTTTCTCTGCAGATCAGTGTTTGATATAACTCTCTGGTTATAAAGATTGGCAGTGTCCAATAAACTCAATTCAAACAAGCACTTGTGAGGTGTTATGAAAGTACTATACACGATTGCCCTGTGGATGTTCACGACTGTGGCAATGGCCGCGGACATTGTCTGGATCGACGTTCGTTCGGCCGCTGAGTTTCAGTCCGGGCATAAGGAAGGGGCGATCAATATTCCGCATACGGAGATTGTTGCCGGTGTTGAAAAGCTGCAGTTGGCCAAGGATGCTGAGATCAATCTCTATTGCCGCTCCGGACGCCGTGCAGGCGCAGCTCAGAGTGACCTGCAGCAGTCAGGCTATAGCCGGGTTAAAAACATCGGTGGCCTGACTGATGCGCTGAATTATTCAGCAGCTGACTGAGGCTCTGCTTCGCGGACAAGCTCCAGGGCTTGCTCCAGAACGTCCAGCCCTGAGCCTCGTCTCGGGGCTTGCTCGCTCAGATGGCGACGGAACAGTCGCGCTCCTGGCTGGCCATTGAACAGGCCGAGCATGTGACGGGTAATATGGTGCAGGGTGGCGCCTTCAATGAGTTGCGCTTCGATATAGGGATACATACCACGCACCAGTGCTTTCTTGTCGGTTTCACCGGCATCTGCTTCGTAATAGCGCTGGTCGACATCCATCAGAACGGATGGGTTCTGGTAGGCCTCACGGCCCAGCATAACGCCATCGACATGATTCAGGTGCTCGGCAACTTCATCATGGGTCTTGATGCCACCGTTAATAATCACCTCAAGCTCCGGAAAGTCCTGTTTGATGCGATACACGGTATCGTAGATCAGTGGTGGAATTTCACGGTTTTCTTTCGGTGATAAGCCCTGAAGAATGGCCTTGCGGGCGTGAATAATGAAGGCCTTGCAGCCAGTCTCGGCTACGGTGCCGACAAAGCTTTGCAGGCGATCATAGCTGTCCAGATCATCGATGCCGATCCGGTGCTTGATAGTGACATCAATACTGGTCGCGTCCTGCATGGCCTTCATACAATCGGCCACCAGCTTAGGGTGTGCCATCAGGCAGGCACCAATCATATTGTTCTGCACACGATCACTCGGGCAGCCAACATTCAGATTTACTTCATCATATTTCCATTGCTCAGCAAAGCGCGCGCATTCGGCCAGTGCTGCCGGATCACTGCCTCCGAGCTGCAGGGCAATCGGGTGTTCCAGCTCGTCGTAGCGTAAAAAGCCTTCGCGATTGCCGTGAATCAGTGCACCGGTCGTCACCATTTCGGTGTAGAGCACAGCCTCACGGGTAAGCTGACGCCAGAAATAGCGGCAGTGTCTGTCCGACCAGTCCATCATCGGTGCGGTGGTGAAACGGCGGTTGATGCTGGTCATATCAGGCTTCCGGGGTGCTGTTCAGAAGTTCGTTACAGGCCTTTTGATAGCGACCGCGATTGACCAGTAAATGCCATCGTTTGCCTCCTACCTGACGCCACAGGATCGCCGCGCGAATACCTGCCAGCAGCAGGGCACGCACACGGTTGGCGGTATGGCTGTTCTGCAGGTGGCTAGGGTTACCAGTTACGTGGATGCGAAAACTCAGGTTGCTGAGCGTGCTCTTGTACAGATCTGCCAGTGCCGCAACAGTATTTTCATGGGTAATGGAAAAGTGCTCGGCCTGACGCGATGCGTTTTTAATGCCCTGGCCAATACTGTCGAGCATAGCTGGCTTGGCAGCCAGCTTACGTTCCAGATGTAACAGGCTCAGTGTGTAGCGGGTGACATCCGGGCTGATACCGCGTGCCTCTTTTCCTAGAATGGAGCCAAGGTGGTTAAGGCCGACGCTGAGGTTATTCCGTGGATGACCGTAAATGTCGGTGAAGCAGTCTGGTGACTGAACGAACAGTGACTTCAACAGCGGTTCACAGGCATCAGGTGAAGCATCACCGGTACGCGCCAGTTGCTCGACCAGAGTCGCTGCCTGTACAACAGCGGCCAGGGCAATGGTTTGTTCCTGATTACGCGTCATCGTGGTTACCTGTTTGTTCAATAACACCGCCTCCCAGGCAGCGGTCAGCAACATAGAACACGACGGATTGCCCTGGCGTAATGGCGCGTTGTGGTTCATCAAAAACCACCCGGTAGCCGTTGCCATGAGCTTCGATAACGCAGTCCTGATCGCTCTGGCGATAACGCACTTTTGCTTTACAGCGCAATGGCAGCTCTGGTTCGTCGTTAACCCAGAACACCTGATCGGTGGTCAGCCAGTCTTTGAATAACAGCGGATGATTCTTGCCCTGTACGGCGATCAGTACGTTGCGCTCAAGGTCTTTACCAGCGACAAACCATGGGTCTTCGCTAAAACCTGACAGGCCACCAATGCCGAGGCCCTGGCGCTGACCGAGGGTGTGGTACATAAGCCCCTGATGTTCGCCGATGTCGACACCTTCGTCGGTTTCAATGCGACCCGGTTGTGCAGGCAGGTACTGTTTCAGGAAATCTTTGAAGCGGCGCTCACCAATAAAACAGATACCTGTTGAGTCCTTCTTGCTGGCAGTCACCAGACCTTGTTCTTCGGCGATACGGCGCACTTCCGGTTTTTCCAGTTCACCGACCGGGAATAAGGTCATGGCAATTTCGCTGCCTCCGACGGCATGCAGGAAGTAGCTCTGGTCTTTGTTGTCGTCCAGGCCTTTCATCAGCCAGGTTTCACTGTCCTGACCCTTGCGGCGCACGTAGTGACCAGTGGCAATAAGATCAGCCCCCAGCACGCGGGCGTAGTCGAGGAAGGCCTTAAACTTGATTTCACGGTTGCACAGAATATCCGGATTCGGGGTGCGGCCGGCCTTATACTCAGCCAGGAAGTACTCGAACACGTTATCCCAGTATTCGGCAGCAAAGTTAGCCTGGTGCAGGTGAATGCCGAGCTTATCGCAAACCTGCTGGGCATCAGCCAGATCTTCTTTGGCGGTGCAGTACTCGGTGCCGTCGTCTTCGTCCCAGTTCTTCATGAACAGGCCTTCTACCTGATAACCCTGCTGCATCAGCAGATAGGCAGATACGGATGAGTCAACACCGCCGGACATACCGACGATTACTTTTGTCTCTTCTGGGCGTTTGGTCATTCAGGGATGCTCAATAATTACGGACAGAGGAAAGCGTTTCCCCTGCAGATAGTCTTCGATGCAGGTCAGAACCATCGGGCTGCGGAGTTTGTCGCTGTTGCGCAGCTCTTCAAACGTCATCCAGCGAGGGCCGATAATACCGTCGTCCAGCGGAGCCTGATCATCATAGCTCAGTGCTTTGCCAAACAGGCAGTAGCGGTGATAGGTCACCTGGTTGGCGGGGGCAGTGTAGGTATAGAGGCCTACCAGTCCCTCGGGCTCAACATGCCAGCCGGTTTCCTCCAGTGTTTCGCGGACGGCAGCAGCGATGACAGTTTCCCCTTGTTCTATATGTCCGGCAGGCTGGTTGAGTACCTGCTGTCCGAGCGCCAGTTCTTCAACCATCAGGAAACGGCCGTCCTTCTCGATGATGGTGGCTACGGTGGCGTGGGGTGTCCAGCGCTCTGTCATGGGATTACCTGCGTCAATTTGGCCCGCGATTCTACCTGAATGAGGTCATTCGGCTCAAATTCAACGTCGCCCTGGAACAGCCTTTCCCGTCGCTTTGCGTTGCTTGCCGGCAGATGTCTGACGGCGCTTTTTTTGCGACTGGGTGGGCTCAGCCATGTGTATCGTTTCAACCCGGTGCTCACCGGGTTGCAGCGAGTTGAGCTTCCACGGCCCGATCTGGGAGCGGATAAGGCGCAGTGTTGGAAAGCCTATGTGTGCGGTCATTCTGCGCACCTGGCGGTTGCGGCCTTCGCTGATGCGGATTTCCAGCCAGGTAGTAACGTCGTTCTGACGGAAGCGGATCGGAGGGTTGCGTGGCCAGATGTCAGGTTCGTTGATGATACTGACACGGGCAGGACGCGTCGGACCGTCCTTGAGTGTGACCCCGCGGCGAAGCGCCTCCAGATCATTCTCAGCGGGTGCGCCTTCAACCTGAACCCAGTAGGTCTTCTCCATTTTGTGCTTCGGGTCCGCTATGCGCGCCTGCAGGGGACCACTGTCTGTCAGCAGCAGCAGTCCCTCCGAGTCGTAGTCGAGGCGGCCGGCAGGGTAGACACCGGGTAGGTCAATACAGGCCTTCAGCGTGCAGCGTCCCTCAGAATCACTAAACTGGGACAGGACATTGAAGGGCTTATTCAGAAGGATCAGAGTGGCCATGTTGCTTTATTAAGGTTCTGTAACAAAACTACTTATTCTTTCGTCTAGCTTGCATTTTTTGTAGAAAAACTACAAATTAGCGGCTCCGGGCTCATCGAGCCGCCGGCAACAATCCGGCCCTTGCGCTAGTCTTTTGTGGGTTAAGAGCCTGCAAAAGTACGGAAACCGAGGTCGATTCAGCGGGCAGTATTGGCCAAAAGCCAGTCCCCAGCCACCTCAGCGAAACAGCAACCAGCCTAATCACAGGAGTTAGAATGTCTACTGATACCCCTAAGATCATCTATACAGAGACCGATGAAGCGCCAGCGCTGGCCACATACTCTCTGCTACCGATCATCAGAGCGTTCGCGCAACCGGCTGGTATCGCCGTAGAAACCCGCGATATTTCTCTGTCTGGCCGTATCCTGGCGACCTTCCCTGAATATCTGACAGAAGAACAACGCATCGCCGATGATCTGGCTGAACTGGGTCAGCTGGCTCTGCGTCCGGAAGCGAACATCATTAAGCTACCAAACATCAGTGCGTCTATTCCACAGATGCAGGCGGCCATTAAAGAGCTTCAGGAAAAAGGTTTCAACGTCCCTGATTACCCGACAGAGCCTAAAGACGAAAAAGAGAAAGACATCCAGACGCGTTACGACAAAGTGAAAGGTAGCGCGGTTAACCCTGTATTGCGTGAGGGTAACTCCGACCGTCGTGCACCTGGCTCAGTAAAAGAATTTGCTCGCAAGCACCCTCATAGCATGGGTGAATGGGTGAAAGATTCCAAAACCCACGTTGCCCATATGGATGACGGGGATTTTTACGGAAGCGAAAAGTCCGTCACTGTTCATGAAGATACAGATGTTCGTATTGAATTCGTTGCTGAAGACGGCTCAGTATCTGTACTCAAAGAAAAAACTTCCCTGCGTACCGGCGAAGTAATTGATGCTTCTGTGATGAGTTGTGCGGCGCTCCGTGATTTCTACGAAACCGAAATTGCTAAAGCTAAGGAAGAGGGTGTTCTGCTGTCGCTCCATCTGAAAGCGACCATGATGAAGGTGTCCGATCCGGTAATCTTTGGGCATGCGGTAACCGTGTTCTTTAAAGACTTGTTTGCCAAGCACGCAGAGACCTTCGCTAAGCTGGGTGTTGATGAAAACAACGGCTTTGGTGATGTACTGGCGAAGATTCAGACGCTGCCAGAAGCAGAGCGTGTTGCTATCGAAGCTGATATCAAGGCTTGTTATGACAACGGCCCTGAGCTGGCGATGGTTGATTCCGATAAAGGCATTACTAACCTCAATGTACCTAACGACGTGATCGTTGATGCGTCCATGCCGGCGATGATTCGTTCGTCCGGTCAGATGTGGGGTTCGGATGGCAAGCTGCATGACACAAAAGCTCTGATCCCGGATCGTTGTTATGCCGGCGTTTATCAGGAAACCATTAACTTCTGTAAAGAAAATGGTGCATTCGATCCTCGCACTATGGGTACGGTGCCAAACGTAGGCCTGATGGCTCAGAAGGCAGAAGAATACGGCTCACACGACAAGACATTCGAAATTGCATCGTCTGGTAAGGTTCGTGTTGTCGATGCCCATGGTCAGGCACTGCTTGAGCATGACGTAGCGAAAGGCGATATCTGGCGCATGTGTCAGGCCAAAGACGCTCCAATTCAGGATTGGGTTAAGCTGGCTGTTAATCGTGCGCGCCTGACCGCGACTCCTGCGATCTTCTGGCTGGATAAGAATCGTGCGCACGACGCTCAGCTGATTGCCAAAGTTGAGACATACCTGAAAGACCACGATACCACTGGTCTGGATATCAGTATTATGCCGCCGGTTGATGCGACTCGTGCGACTTTGCTGCGGCTGAAAGCGGGTAAGGACACCATCTCTGTTACTGGTAACGTATTGCGTGACTACCTGACCGACCTGTTCCCGATTCTGGAGCTGGGAACCAGTGCCAAAATGTTATCGATCGTTCCCCTGATGGGTGGTGGTGGTTTGTTTGAGACCGGCGCTGGCGGCTCTGCTCCTAAGCATGTTCATCAGCTGCTGAAGGAAAACCATCTGCGCTGGGATTCGCTTGGCGAATTTATGGCACTGGCCGCATCGCTTGAACACCTGGCGCAGACCACAAACAACAATCGTGCTCAGATTCTGGCAGATACGCTGGATTCCGCAGTGGGCAAGATTCTTGACCACAACAAGTCGCCGTCCCGCAAAGAAGGTGAAATCGACAACCGTGGCAGTCACTTCTATCTCGCGCTCTATTGGGCGCAGGCAATGGCTGAGCAGAATCGCGATACAGATCTGAAAGTATGCTTTGCACGTCTGTATAACAAGCTGTCTGAGAACCGTACCACCATCGTTGAAGAACTGGGTGCAGTACAGGGTGATAAGGTCGATATCGGTGGTTACTACCGTCCGGTACCGCAGAAAGCGGCTGCGGTGATGCGTCCGAGTGCGACCTTTAACGAGGCGATTGACAATCACAGTTGCTGATTGTTGTGACATAAAAAAAGCCGCTTTTGCGGCTTTTTTTATGTCCGAAGGACGGCTTATGGTAGGTCGGTGGTCCTTGCCTCAGGCCTGTTCGGTTTCAGCTCCGCTGGGGGCAACTTCTCCGTCAGGATTGGCATCAATGGCGCGAATATTGATGGCGTGAGTTCCTTTGTCGCTGGGTTTCGTTTCGAACTGGACCCGTTGACCGGCTTTCAGTGTGCGATAACCGTCCATCTCTATCGTTGAGTAGTGAGCAAACAGATCTTCATTACTGTCATCTGCCAGAATGAAGCCGTAGCCCTTTGCATTGTTAAACCACTTTACTTTCCCTGTTTTCATTGCCGCCTCCCTTAATACCGGACATTGCTTTGGGGAATGCCTTGAATTGGCTGATATTTACACTACGCCCGGCTCCAGGCAGCGTCAAGTCTGGGCTTATACGCCAAAAGTTTAGCGAGTATGGGGAACTCGCTAGAGGTTCCTGATGCCTGAGGTTATGATTTGATGAAAATGTATTGAATTAACCGAGTTATGCATCAGATCTCTCAATCTCAACTAAACTTACAGTCAGGTGATCCATTTTACGAAGGGGACGGTGGCTTAGCGGTAGAAACATCCAAACCGCAATTAAAAAAGCCCCCTATGTACAGCGTCATTATGATGAATGACGACTATACCCCCATGGAATTTGTGGTTGATGTTCTGCAGAGATTTTTTAATAAATCTCCGGAAGAGGCCACGCAGATTATGTTAACGGTTCACACTAAAGGCAGTGCTGTCTGTGCCATCTACACACGTGATGTTGCAGAAACCAAGGCCGCGGTAGTGAACCAGTATGCGCGAGAGTCACAGCATCCGTTGATGTGTGAGATTTCTCCTGTTGAAGACTGAGCTTGAGGAGGCACTATGCTGAACCGAGAACTGGAGCAAACCCTGAATGAGGCATTCAAGGCTGCGCGTTCTAAACGTCACGAGTTTATGACGGTAGAACACCTGCTCCTTGCGCTGCTTGATAACGAAGCAGCATCTTCAGTGCTGGAAGCCTGCGGCGCTGACATCCTGAAGCTAAGGAAGGAATTGATGGAGTTCGTTGATTCAACGACGCCACTGATTCCGGAGCACGATGGTGAGCGGGAGACACAGCCTACGCTTGGATTCCAGCGCGTACTGCAACGTGCGGTATTTCACGTGCAGTCATCGGGAAAATCGGAAGTGACCGGAGCGAATGTTCTGGTGGCTATCTTTTCTGAACAGGAAAGCCAGGCGGTTTATTTCCTGAAACAGCAGAATATTGCTCGTATTGATGTGGTGAATTACATCTCTCACGGCATATCCAAGGTTGCAGGACCTGAGGAATCGTCTGATCACATGGCTGATCACGCCGAGGAAGAGGGCGAATCCAGCAGTAAGAGTGCCCTGGAAGGCTATGCCACTAACCTGAACAGAATGGCTCGTGACGGCAAGATTGATCCTCTGATCGGGCGAGACTACGAAGTCAGCCGTCTGGTGCAGACGCTGGCGCGCCGGCGCAAGAACAATCCACTTCTCGTTGGTGACTCTGGCGTTGGCAAAACAGCCATCGTAGAAGGTCTGGCCAAACGCATTGTCGATCAGGATGTTCCTGAAGTTATTCAGGACGCCGTCGTTTACAGCCTGGATATGGGTGCGTTGCTGGCCGGTACCAAGTACCGCGGTGACTTTGAAAAACGCTTCAAGGCGTTGCTGGCTGAACTGAAGAAACAGCCGCATGGCATTCTTTTTATTGATGAGATTCATACCATTATCGGTGCTGGCGCAGCGTCTGGTGGTGTGATGGATGCCAGCAATCTGTTGAAACCGTTGCTGAGTTCCGGAGAAATCCGATGCATCGGCTCCACAACCTTTACCGAGTTCCGGGGCATTTTTGAAAAAGACAGTGCTCTGACGCGTCGATTCCAGAAAATCGATGTGGCGCAGCCGTCCGTCGAAGACACCTATAAGATTCTTAAGGGCCTGAAAAGCCGTTTTGAAGATCATCATGGCCTGCGCTACACCGACAAAGCGTTGCGTGCGGCGGCAGAGCTCTCGGAGCGTTACATTACCGATCGCAACTTACCTGATAAGGCTATCGATGTTATTGACGAAGTGGGCGCTTTGCAGCACCTGCAGCCCGTTAACAAGCGCAAGAAAGTCATTGGTGTAACCGAGGTTGAACAGGTGATTGCCAATATCGCTCGTATTCCTCCGAAGACAGTTTCTGCATCCGATAAAGAACTACTGTTCAAATTGGAAGATAAGCTGCAGATGGTTGTGTTTGGTCAGAATGAAGCGATCGACTCACTTTCGACAGCAATCAAAATGTCTCGTGCTGGCCTGACGTCGCCGCAGAAACCAATCGGCTCGTTCCTGTTTGCTGGACCGACTGGTGTTGGTAAAACGGAAGTTTCACGTCAATTGGCATCAGTGATGGGAATGGAGCTTGTGCGCTTCGACATGTCGGAGTACATGGAGCGCCATACGGTCTCCAGACTGATTGGTGCACCACCAGGTTATGTTGGTTACGATCAGGGTGGTTTGCTGACCGAAGCCATCAATAAGAATCCGCATTGTGTTCTGTTGTTGGATGAAATCGAGAAGGCGCACCCCGAAGTGTTCAATATCCTGCTGCAGGTTATGGATCACGGTACGCTGACTGACAACAATGGACGCAAAACCGATTTTCGTAATGTCATTCTGATCATGACGACGAATGCCGGTGCGGAGCAGATGAGTCGCCCAAGTATCGGTTTTACTCATCAGGACCACAGTACGGATGGATCTGAGGCGCTGAAGAGAACATTCACGCCGGAATTCCGTAACCGTATTGATAGCGTGATCCAGTTTGCGCCATTAGGTCGTGAAACTATTCTGCACGTGGTCGATAAGTTCCTGTCAGAACTTCAGGGACAGCTGGACGACAAACGCGTGCTGCTTAATGTGGATCCTGCTGCACGTCAGTGGCTTGCAGAGCATGGCTATGACGAAAAAATGGGTGCTCGTCCTATGGGACGACTGGTTCAGGATAAAATCAAGAAGCCTCTGGCTGAAAAAATCCTGTTCGGAGAGCTTTCTCAGGGCGGGGAAGTGGATATCACTGCAGAAGGTGATGAGCTGGTTATGTCTGTCCCTGAAGAAGTGCCGGCCTGATTACAGGCTGGCACCCTTCGGGGTGACTTGGCATTAACGTGCCCGGTAGGTAATGCGGCCTTTGCTCAGGTCGTAAGGAGTCAGTTCTACCTTTACTTTATCGCCAGTCAGAATGCGGATGTAGTTTTTACGCATTTTGCCTGAGATATGAGCAGTCACAACGTGACCATTTTCCAGCTGTACCCGGAACATTGTATTGGGAAGGGTGTCAATTACTTCGCCTTCCATTTCAATAACATCATCTTTTGCCATTCGTCACCTGTTTAGAGCTTGTACAACGCGGGCGCATTCTGCCTTAAATTACCGGAATAAGCAAAGCCATGCGGCCATTAAGGTGAAAGTAGCTGCCACCGGCCCTCACAGAGCTGCTCCATTGGGGAAAAATGGAGCTTGTATTCCATTTTTCTGCAGCCTCTTACGTAATAACCGAGGTAGTTATAGGGAAGGTTGAGGGCACTGGCGATCTGGCTCAGGCGGATGATGAGGTAAGTGCCGGGAGAGCGGGGCTCTTCGTCGGGTTCATAAAAGCAATAGACAGATGATAAGCCGTCGCCAAGCAGGTCAAACACCATGCATGCGATGAGCTGATCGCCTTTGCGTGCTATCAGGTAGCGAGTGGTACCGAAGTCGCTACCGAGAAAGTCGGTAAATTGCTGGATGGAGGGTGGGAACATATCACCGTCGGCATGACGCTGTGAAATGTAGCGTTCATACATGCTGTAGATTTCATCGCTAACTATCGGCAGTCCAATCTCCAATGTCAGATCTGCATTACGCTTAATGTTCCGCTTATGACTGCGCTTCAGCTGAAGTTCGCGCACCCGCAGGCGCACTGCTATGCAGGCATTACAGTCAGGGCAGTTAGGCCTGTACACCAGCCGCCCACTGCGACGAAAGCCATTCAGACTTAGCAGTGTCAGTGTTTCTTCATCAAGTTCTACCCGCGGGTCAGCGTACAGTGAACGGGCCTGCTGATCTGGCAGATAGCTGCAGTCGTGGGTTTCAGGCGGTTGAAACAGCAGGATCTTATTCATGCCAGAACTCCGGGTAGCTCGATCTGGCAGGCGGAGTGGGTAGCCTTGTGCAGTTTGGCTTCATAGTCTGTGCGAGCCACCTCAGTCAGTCCGAAACGTGCCAGATGATCCGTTTTCATCTGGCAGTCAATCAGCGTAATGCCCGCACGAAATAAAGCCTGGGCAGCATAGGCGAAGGCGATTTTGGAAGCGTTACTGGTCAGGGAAAACATCGATTCACCAAAAAAGGCACGCCCCCGGATCAGGCCGTAGAGCCCGCCTTGCAGTTGCCCTTCTAAGCTCCAGTACTCGAAACTCAGTGCACGGCCAGCCTCATGCAGACGAGTATAGCCATCGATCATTTCATCACTGATCCAGGTGCCGGACTCGTAGTCTCGTGGGCGCGCGCAGTTGGCCATGACGCGCTCAAATGCCTGATTCACGGTTATGCGGTAATCTTGCCGTCGCAGCGCCTTTCCGACAGAACGAGCGATACGGAATGTTGATGGTTCTATGATCGCCCGTGGTGCGGGAGACCACCACAGTCTGACTTCCGCGGGATCATTCCAGGGAAAGATCCCGCGCTGATAGGCCTGGTCAAGCCATAAAGGCGATACCAGTCCGCCAGCAGCCAATAGCCCATTGGGATCCTGCAGGGCGGCACTGGTCGGTGGAAAGGTGGGGAACGATGTTTCATCTAGCCAGTCAATCATGTAAAACCCGTGGTAGACTTTGCCCTGAAAATCAATGTGATAGGAAGCTACTTTGCCAAAGCATACGTCTGAAATGGACTCCCAGCCAGAACTAGCGTCGCCTGACGAAGCCTCAGGGGTTTCTCCGCTGCGTTGGTCGCGCCGTCATGACGCCATTTTTGTACTGCTGACGCTGGCCAGTGTTCTGTTGCTTCTGGCATTGTTTTCCTATTCCGGATCTGACATGGCCTGGTCAATCGCTGGCGAAGGCAGGCCCACTAATGCGGTTGGTAAGGTCGGTGCTGTTGTCGCTGACATACTTTTTCACGGCTTCGGCTATCTGGCCTTTGCATTGCCGCTGCTGGTTATGGCTAAGCTTGGACAATTATTTCGCCGGACAACACCTAATTCCGGGCGGGTATGGGTACTGCGCTTACTCGGTATCACTCTGTCTGTAACCAGTTTATGTGCCCTGGCTGAAATGAGTATCTGGCATGGTGCTGACCTGCCGGTTGGTGCGGGCGGTATCCTTGGTAGAAGCCTGGTGGCGGGTATGTTGCCGCTGTTCTCGTTTGTTGGTTCTGCTGTGCTCCTCACTGGCGCTCTGGCGATCGGGATGATGCTGTTTCTCGAATTTTCGTGGCTTGCTTTCTTTGATGCGCTGGGTGGCTGGATGCTGGGCAAACTGCAGGCGCAGCGTCTTGCAGACAAAATGGCAGAACCTCGCCGAGAGGCTGACTCAGATGAGGACATTTCTGATACATCAGAAGAACCTCCGCTAACAGTCGAAGGTGTCGGTACTGGCAGAAAGGAGAAAGCTCGTTTCAGTCTGTTTGGTAAAAAAGCCAAAGTTGCAGCGCCAGGCAAAGAGCGGCTCAGTGAGCCTGATCTGGCGGACGATATCCTGATGCCAGAGTGGGACTCAACCCCCGCTGCTGATGATTTCAACGCGGTAGAAAATATTCCGACGCTTACCGCACATGATGATGCGAGAGATGTGGTTGATGTAGCTGCTCCGTTTAATGATCCGGAAGAGGTAGCGCAACCGGCCGTTAAGTCAGCGTCTGTTGTCGCTGAAGCGCCTTCTCAACGGAAGCCGTCAAGGAAAGAGCCTGAGGCTGCGTCATCGCTCTTCGCCAAAGAAGATACGCCACCGTGGGAAGATGACACGGACGCTGAGCCTGTGATTCCAATTCAGCCGTTGGAGAAAAAAGAGTCCCGCACCAGTGAGCGTGCTCAGCGGGATTTACAGGGCAAGCTATTCAACGCTGACGAGCCTTTGCCGTCTATTGCATTACTCGACCCACCAAGGACAGATCATCAGGGTGGCTTTTCACCCGAGCGCTTACAGGAGATGTCGAAGCTGCTGGTGCAGAAGCTGGCTGACTTCGGTGTGAAAATTGAAGTGACGGCTGTAGCGCCAGGACCGGTTATTACCCGTTTTGAGATTCAGCCTGCTCCCGGAGTAAAAGCCAGTAAAATTTCGAATCTGGCGCGGGATCTGGCGCGCTCTATGGCGATGGTCAGCGTTCGGGTTGTTGAGGTTATTCCTGGCAAGTCTGTCATGGGGATTGAAGTGCCGAATGAAAACCGGGCAGTGGTTTCGCTGTCAGAGGTGCTTTCTTCGGAAGAGTTCGATAAGTCCAAATCTCCGCTGACGCTGGCGCTGGGGCATGATATCGGTGGCAATCCGATCATCACCGATCTGGCGAAAATGCCGCACCTGCTGGTAGCGGGTACGACCGGCTCCGGTAAGTCGGTTGGTGTTAACGCTATGCTGATCAGCCTGCTCTTCAAGTCGACGCCGGATGATCTGCGACTGATTCTGGTTGACCCTAAAATGCTTGAATTGTCGGTGTATGAAGGGATTCCACATCTGCTTACGCCGGTTATTACAGACATGAAAGAGGCTGCGAACGGTCTCCGCTGGTCGGTGGCTGAAATGGAACGCCGTTACATGCTGATGGCAGCCATGGGCGTGCGTAATATCGCTGGTTATAACAAGAAAGTGAAAGACGCGATTGATGCCGGGCAGCCTATTGCCGATCCGCTATGGCAGATTGATAAGTCCTACGACACTACACCGCCTTTGCTGGAGCCTCTGCCTTACATTGTCATCGTCATCGATGAATTTGCAGACATGATGATGATGGTGGGTAAAAAGGTCGAAGAGCTGATCGCCCGCATTGCGCAGAAGGCGCGTGCTGCCGGTATTCACATGGTACTGGCGACTCAGCGTCCGTCGGTGGATGTTATTACTGGCCTGATCAAGGCCAACGTACCGACACGTATTGCTTTCCAGGTGTCGTCGAAAATTGACTCGCGTACCATTCTGGACCAGGGCGGAGCAGAGCAGCTGCTTGGCCATGGTGACATGCTGTATATGCCGCCGGGTAATGCACTGCCGGAACGTGTACATGGTGCTTTTGTCGACGATGACGAAGTTCACCGTGTTGTTGCTGAGTGGAAGAAACGTGGCGAGCCTCAGTATATTGAAGAAATTACCAGTCACGGGGAAGAAGGTGCCGGCCCGGCACTGGAAGGCGGTGATGAAAAAGATGATCTGTATGATCAGGCTGTGGCGTTTGTAACCGAAACGGGCAAATGTTCTATCTCATCGGTGCAGCGAAAATTACGCATTGGCTACAACCGGGCAGCACGCCTGGTTGAAACCATGGAGGCCTCCGGTGTTGTATCGCCGCCGGCCCACAACGGATCACGCGAAGTTCTTGCCGGCGCTCCGCCGGACTATTAAGAGGAAAAACTGTTGGCTAAATATTTACAGACCCTGTTGCTGACCCTGACAGTCGGCTTGTTTTCTGGTTCTGTGGTGGCAAACGATGCTGCCCTGGCGGATTTTATGAACAAGGTGAAATCGCTGCAGACTATGGAAGCTGACTTTGAACAGACAACGCGCGACGGGATGGGACGCGTGCTGCAGCAAATGACTGGCCGACTGGTGGTCGCTAAGCCCGGCAAGATGCGCTGGAGCACAAATGAGCCATTTGAGCAGTTGGTAGTGTCTGATGGTGAAATGGTCTGGATCTACGACATGGACCTGGAACAGGTGACGTTACGCGATATGGATCAGCGTGTTCAGGAAACACCGGCACTGCTGTTGACCGGCGAAGCAACCGATGTAGAGAAGAGCTTTCTGATAGACGAAGAAAAAACCAGCAGCGATCACGTTTTTCAGCTGGTGCCGAAAGATCCCAGCCAGCTGTTTGAGTCTCTTGAATTTCACTATCGGGGCAAGCAGATCTCGCGCATGATGATCTTTGATGCTGCTGGTCAGATTACAGAAATCGCGTTTTCGAACGCAAGGATTAATCACGACATTGATTCGCAGGCCTTTGTTTTTGATGTACCAGAAGGTGTTGACGTAATTGACGGGCGCCATGGCCGCTGATCTTTTCTCGCAGCAAAAAGTCTACGAGCCCCTGGCCTCAAAAATGCGGCCAGCGACACTCGATCAATACGTTGGGCAGGAACATGTTGTAGGTGCAGGCACGCCTTTGCGCCGGGCACTCGATGCAGGGCAGTTGCATTCGCTGATCCTCTGGGGGCCGCCGGGAGTAGGCAAAACCACGCTGGCACGCCTTATTGCTCACTACGTTGATGCAGAGTTTTTAGCTGTGTCTGCTGTAATGTCGGGAGTGAAGGAGATTCGTGAGGCGGTGGCTCGTGCTCAGTATCAGCACGCTGCTGGCCGCAAGACCATTTTGTTTATTGATGAAGTCCATCGTTTTAATAAGAGTCAGCAGGATGCTTTTCTGCCCTATGTCGAAGACGGTACCTTCATTTTTATCGGTGCAACAACAGAGAACCCTTCCTTCGAGCTGAACAACGCTTTGTTGTCGCGGGCTCAGGTATATGTATTAAAAAGCCTTGGGGAAGCTCAACTGGTCACCATTCTGCAACAGGCCTGCTCGCGGGAAGGCGCTGGCGCTGATGAGGATGCGCTGCAACTGATTGCTGCCGCAGCCGACGGCGATGCCAGGCGCTCCCTGAATATTCTGGAAATGGCATTGCAGTTGGTAACGGAAGGCGCACTGTCGCGTTCCACCGTTTCTGAACTGTTGGGGGACCGTACCCGACGCTTTGATAAAGGCGGTGAAGCGTTTTACGACCAGATTTCTGCGCTGCACAAATCCGTGCGAGGCTCCGACCCGGATGGCGCTTTGTATTGGCTGGCGCGTATGCTGGATGGTGGTTGTGATCCGCTGTACATCGCAAGACGGGTGGTGCGTATGGCCAGCGAAGACATTGGCAATGCCGATCCGAGAGCATTGACCTTATGTGTAAATGCCTGGGATGTGCAGGAGCGACTGGGTTCACCCGAAGGCGAACTGGCTATTGCCCATGCAGTGGTATACCTGGCCTGTGCTCCCAAGAGTAATGCAGTCTACAAAGCGTTCAATGCTGTGCGTGCACTGGTCGCTTCTCAGCCCAGTCATGAAGTACCGTTACATCTGCGCAATGCGCCAACCCGTTTAATGAAAGATCTGGATTACGGCGCAGAGTATCGGTATGCCCATGACGAACCGGAGGCCTTTGCTGCCGGAGAAAACTATTTGCCGGAAGCGATCAGCAATGAACGTTTCTATCATCCGGTGAATCGCGGGCTGGAAAGTAAAATCGCGCAGAAACTTGAATATCTGCGTGGACTGAATCAGCAATCGCCGGTTCAGCGTTATCCGGAGAACAAAGAATGAGCTATCTGTGGATTGGTCTCGGCGGTGCATTGGGAGCAATAGCTCGCTACGTGGTAGCGACCGGCATATTCCGCTGGATGGATAAGCCTTTCCCCTATGGCACCTTAAGTGTGAACCTGCTAGGCTCCTTCGCCATTGGAATGGCCTATGTCTGGCTGGTAGAGCACCAGTGGGGCGGTGACCATCATAAGCAACTGGCTATGGTGGGTTTTCTGGGTGCATTCACAACGTTTTCGACCTTCTCACTGGAGAGTGTTGCGATGCTGCAACAGGAACGTTGGCTGGCATTTGCCAGTTACGTTGGCTTCAGTCTGACAGGCTGCCTGCTGGCAACGGTAGCAGGTATGTGGTTATCAAAATCCTTGGTATAAAAGAACAATGCTTGACGTTAAGTTTATTCGTGAAAATCTGCAGCAGGTTAAATCCGCGCTGGGTAAAAAAGGCTTTGTATTTAACGACGAAGAGTTTTCTCAACTCGACGAACAGCGCAAAGCTGCGCTGACCAAAGCCCAGGCCCTGCAGGCCGAAAAGAAGAAGGCCTCAAAGCAGATTGGTCAGCTTATTGGCCAGGGTATGTCACCTGAAGATGCTAAAGCGCAGGTGATGGGTAGTATCGACTCAGATATCACAGAAGCAGAACAGGCAGCAAAAGAAGCTGAACTTTCGCTTCGTGATCTGCTGATGAGCATACCGAATGTACCTGATTCCGAAGTGCCATTTGGTAAGGATGAAGACGACAACGTTGAAGTCCTGACCTGGGGTGAGCCAACGCAATTCAGTTTCGAGGCAAAAGATCACGTTGATCTGGGTGAGCCGCTGGGTTTGAGTTTTGACGATGGCGCTCTGGTTGCCGGTTCCCGTTTCGTTGCGATGAGTGGCCCGATGGCTCGTCTGCATCGTGCGCTGGCGCAGTTCATGCTGGACACTCATACCGAAGAGCATGGCTACACCGAAACCTACGTTCCGTATCTGGTCAATCGTCAGGCCCTCGAAGGTACCGGTCAGCTGCCTAAGTTTGAGGAAGATCTGTTTAAGATCCCGTCCGCTCAGGGTGAAAAAGATTTCTATCTGATTCCAACAGCAGAAGTGCCGGTTACCAACCTGCTGCGTGACAACGTGATTGATGCCGAACTGCCAATCAAGAAAGTTGCACACACACCGTGTTTCCGTAGTGAAGCGGGCAGCTACGGTCGTGACACCCGTGGCATGATCCGTCAGCACCAGTTCGATAAGGTCGAGTTGGTTCAGTTTGTGCGCGCAGAAGACTCAATGTCTGCGCTGGAAGAACTGACTGGCCACGCTGAAGCAATCCTGCAGAAGCTGGGCCTGCCGTATCGTAAAGTGATTCTTTGTGGCGGTGACCTGGGCTTTTCTGCGGCGAAAACCTATGACCTCGAAGTGTGGCTGCCGGGCCAGCAGAAATACCGTGAAATTTCTTCCTGCAGTACCTTTGCTGACTATCAGGCGCGTCGTATGCAAGCTCGCTGGCGTAACCCTGAAACCGGCAAGCCGGAACTGCTGCATACTCTGAACGGTTCCGGTCTGGCGGTAGGTCGTACGATGGTTGCCGTGCTGGAAAACTACCAGCAGGAGGATGGCAGCATCGTCGTTCCTGAAGCTCTGCGGCCTTATATGCGTGGTGCGGAGATCATTCGCCCATGATGACACTGCCCCTGGTTTTGCGTGGGGATGTCCGTCCCTTCGTTATCATCGGGGGCGGCCAGGTAGCTGCCCGTAAAGTAGCCACACTGGTGAAAGCCGGAGCATCGGTTTCGGTTATCTCTCCCGAGATTCACACTGATATTCAGAGGCTGGCAGATGCTGGTAGCGTGCAGCTTCAGCTTCGTCCGGCAACGGCAGACGAACCTTTTGACCGTGCCTCAATGGTCGTTATTGCTACGGCTGACTCGTCGTTTAACGGTGCACTTGCTTCGCATGCACGTGCACTGGGTTGTCTCGTGTGCCGGGCGGATCAGACGCAGGATAACGATTTCTCATTTCCCGCGGTTATTGATCGGTCCCCTTTGCTGGTCAGCGTTTCTACCTCAGGGGCATCCCCGGCGTTAACGCGCATGGTTCGTCAGCGTCTGGAGGCCTTTCTGCCATCAGATATGGCTTCTCTGGCGTCCTATGCCGAAAAGCTACGTGAGCGTGTAAAGAAGGTATTGCCGGAAAATGAACGGGCACCGTTCTGGCGTCGTTGGGTACACAGCCGCGCCCCGGAAATGCTGCTTGCGCGCAAGCAGGATATAGCGGATCAGGAAACAGAGCGCTGTCTGAGTGGTGAGCACTCTCAGGGAGAAGTCTGGCTGGTTGGTGCTGGTCCTGGTGATCCTGATTTACTCACCTTTCGTGCCCTGAGGTTAATTCAGAGTGCCGATATCGTTTTCTATGACGCTCTGGTAAATCCGGTCATTCTTGATCTGATCGACAGCAAAGCTGAGCGTTTCTACGTTGGCAAGCGTAAGAGTGACCATGCCGTGCCACAGGAAGGCATTAACCAGTTGTTAGTTGATGCTGCCAAAGCCGGAAAGCGTGTCCTGCGGCTAAAAGGCGGTGACCCTTTTATTTTTGGTCGTGGTGGTGAAGAGATCGAGAAACTGGCAGAGCAGGGGATACCGTTTCAGATTGTGCCCGGCATTACAGCCGCCAGTGGTTGCGCCTCCTACGCGGGTATTCCGCTGACGCACCGTGATCATGCGCAGAGTGTGCGTTTTGTCACCGGACATCTGAAGGATGGTAGTTGCGACCTGCCGTGGCATGAACTGATTCATCCGTCGCAGACGCTTGTCATCTATATGGGGCTGACCGGAATTCCGCTCATCTGCAGTGAGCTGATCGCTGCCGGCATGCCCGCAGATACCCCCATTGCGCTGGTAGAAAAAGGAACGTTACCGGATCAGAAGGTTCATATCCGAACACTGACGACCATGCCGGAGTACGTTTCCTCGCATGAAATCTCTGCACCGACGCTGACGATCGTTGGCTCGGTTGTGGCGTTGCACGAAAAGCTTCAGTGGCGCTGAGCTGAACTTTTAAGAGGTATGGCGTTACTGCACCTGCCTCTTGCGACATGTTTTCCATATGTGCCAAAAATTTATATGGCCGCCTGCACATCTACAAATATGCACTATGCTTATTTCAGTAAGTGTCACATTTGGGATAAGTCATGAGTCTGCTGAATTCGTTGAGCATTAAGGTCAAGATTCTCTCTTTGGCTGCAGTAGCCATCGTTGGTTTTCTAGTCAGTATTGTTGTCAGTACCAACATGAATACAGCGAACTCTGCCCGCCTGGAAACCATTCAGAAAACCTTTTTCCCCGTGGTGGAAGAATCGAAAGCCAATATTGTTCGATTGGCCCGCATTGAGGAGCTGTTCTCAACGGCCGTGAGCACGGGAGAAATGGATTTTGTAAATTCAGCCGAGAAAATCCGTAAGGAGATTCTCAGCGGGCTGGATAGATTGGCATCACTCTGGCCAGAACGTGCCGATGAGGTAGCCAGTGGTCGAACTTCATTCGAAAACTACTTTACCGTCGCTAAAAAACTGTCGGTGGGCATGATTGAGGGTAATCTTGATCCATCTTTAATCGATTCGATGAATTCAGCGCTCAGTAAAGCTCGTAGCAGCTTTCAGCAATACAGTGACGACGGCGTCGGTGCGTTTAATGACATCGTTAGTGTGTCTCATGAGGCCGCTACTCAGGCTCTGTCGATAGGATTGCTGGTAACCGCCGTCACGCTGTTTATTCTGGTGGTTGTTGCCTGGTCTACCAGTCGTAGTATCAACCTGGCGGTGGCCAGTTTGCTGAACTCCCTTAAGGATATCGCCAGCGGTGAGGGCGACCTGACCCGCCGTATTCAGAAATCGTCTCATGATGAAATTGGTGAAGTCGTTGACTGGTTTAACCAGTTTGTCGATAAGCTGCATAAAAGCATCGGAGAGGTGGTAAGCACGACCAGACCGTTAACGTCTGTGTCTTCGGATCTTGGTAATCTGACATCACAGACCTCGCAGATTACTGAACAGCAGACTCGTGCAACGGAAGAGGTTTCGCTTGTTGTCGATGATATGGTTGCCAGCGTTCAGGAAGTTTCTACTAATGCTGGTTCCGCAGCAGATGCTGCAAAAGAAGCGGATCGCGCAGCGAAAGAAGGCCGCCGTATTGTAAATGAAACCGTAGAGAGCATTAACGGCCTGGCTGGTGAGGTTGAGCGCGCCAGTGAAGTTATTCGCAAGCTGGAAGCGGATACTGCCAATGTCGGCAGTATTCTGGATGTCATTAAAGGTATTGCGGAGCAAACCAATCTGCTGGCGCTGAATGCGGCGATTGAGGCTGCACGAGCCGGTGAGCAGGGCCGTGGCTTTGCAGTTGTGGCTGATGAGGTGCGCACACTGGCATCCCGTACGCAGGATTCCACTCAGGAAATTCAGGCTGTGATCGAGCAGCTGCAGTCCGCCGCACGATCAGCCGTAGAGGTTATGAGTGAGAGCAAAGAGCGCGCCAGTACCAGTGTTAGTCAGGCCGCTAAAACCGATGAAAGTCTGCAGGCGATTACCGAGAAAGTTGAGTCGATCACTGCAATGAACTCTCAGATTGCTGCGGCAACGGATCGTCAGGAGCAGGCCGCACACTCCATTAAAGAAAACGTTATGGGTATCAAAGATACATCCGCGGCAGCGATGTCGAGTATGCATAAAGTTGAGGCGGCCAGTCGTTCGCTATCGGACATAGCGGCAACGCTACGCAGCGTAGCCGGGCAGTTCAAAGTATAAAAAAAGCGCCTAAGGCACTGCTGTCCCACAGTTTTAAAGATATCGGTTTTCTATAAACGACTTTTAAATCCGCAATGCCTGCTGCCTCCCAGGGGAA
>NZ_JAEDAH010000055.1 GCF_020320395.1 Thalassolituus marinus
CGTTTCAGATTGAAAAACAGCAGCTGAGGAATGCTGCAGTTTGGAGTGACATCCAGTCACTCCAAACTGTGGGACAGCAGTGGCTCAAAGCCGGCTTTTTTGTGTCTGACAATGTGTCAGGCGCGAGGACTGCGCATAGTGACAAACTCTTCAGCGGCGGTAGGGTGAATACCGATAGTGCTGTCGAAAACAGCCTTTGTAGCGCCCGCCTTCACGGCTACCGCCAGGCCCTGAATGATCTCACCAGCTTCAGCACCAACCATATGCACCCCAACAACCCGGTCGCTGCTGGTGTGAACAATCAGTTTCATCAGTGTGCGCTCAGGCAAGCCACTGATGGTGTGCTTCATCGGGCGGAAACTGGATTCAAACACGGTGATGTCATCACCATAACGTTTGACCGCCTGCTCCTCTGTCAGGCCGACGGTAGCGATATTTGGCTGGCAGAATACCGCCGTCGGGATGTTATCGTAAGTCATTGGCTCCTGATCGCCGGCATACCAGTGAGCGACCAGTTTCATCGCCTGTGCCAGCGCAACCGGTGTCAGCTGCGGGGTGCCAATCACGTCACCCAGTGCATATATACTTGGCACGCTGGTACGGAAGAAGTGATCAACTTCAATGGTGCCATTATCACGAACCTCAACACCAACGCCCTCAAGATTCAGCCCGTCGGTCTGCGGACGGCGACCTGTTGCGAACATAACGCAATCAGCATCCAGCAATTCACCATTGTTAAGCTGGCAGCGCAGGGTACCGTCATCGAGCTTATCAATCCGCTTGATATCCGTTTCGGTATGAATGCGCACACCTTTATGGGCAATCTGAGCAGACGCGAAGTCACGTACATCCTGATCAAAACCTCGCAGAATCTGTTCACCGCGGTACAGTAAATGCGCTTCTGCTCCAAGGCCGTTGAAAATACCCGCGAACTCAACTGCAATATACCCTCCGCCAACGATGACCACTCGTTGTGGAAATTCGTCGAGATAGAACACCTCATTAGAGGTGATACCCAGCTCCGCTCCAGGGATGTCGGGTTTAACCGGCCAACCGCCGGTGGCAATCAGAATCCGCTCTGCACTGTAGGTCTGATCGCCGACCTTAACCGTATGAGCATCCAGCAACGACGCACTGCCATTCAGAATGGTAACGCCCGAGTTCTCAAGAAGATTATTATAAATCCCATTTAAGCGCTTGATTTCATTGGTTTTATTATCCCGCAGCGTTGACCAGTCAAAGCGATTAAGACTGCCTTCAACACCGAACCCTGCAGCCTCTTCAAACTTCTCGGCATACTCTGAGGCATACACGAACAGCTTCTTCGGCACACAGCCAACGTTGACACAGGTACCACCAAGATAACGATTCTCGACGACCGCGGTACGAATGCCGCGAGCAGCGGCCATTCGACTGGCACGTACGCCACCGGAGCCTGCACCAATTACCAGAAGTTCAAAATCAAACGTCATCGTTCATTCCTCAGCGACTGAGTGTCGCGCGAATATCCACCAGACCTGGTCGGTCAGTGCGATCAATATTAATCTGGCTGACGACGACACCACTGCTCGCCTGCATTGCTTCAAGCCAGGTAATCGCGTCATCGAACGAAGCCCGGTCAACCCAGATCCGCAGCGACTTTCCATCCTGCTCATACCGTGACAAGGCAATACCCGCCTGGCGCGCCTGCTGGGTAACGCTTGCCAGCAATGGCGCATCAGCATTGGCCGTGGTGCTTCCGGCACCGCCGAAACGGCCAGCGTTCTCAGCCAGGTCGTTATACATCGCTACGTTCTTTTGCAGACGAAGCGTCGCGCTCTTCTGAGCTTTCATCAGCGGGGCATAAATAACGACGAACACCAGCGCAACCACACAAAGCCAGCCGAGCATACGCACGACAAGCCGATCACGAGCCGGCAGCGCCTGGTACCATTGGGAGCCGCTCTGCCACAACGTTGACTGCTGCAGCTGCTGCGTTAACTGTTCACGTAATTGCTGAACCTGACTCATGCAGCACCTCCGATGCGAATACGACCCTTAACGCCCTGCTTATCATTGGTCGCGGAAGCTACTTCAGCGCGCAGGCCTTCTTTTTCCAGCGCGGCACGCAGAGTCTGCAGCTCTGCCAGACTGGCAGCCTGAACTTCCAGCGTGACTTCCTGCAGCCGGTCATTAAAGCGCAACGACATAATCTGCACCTGTTTCTGCAGTTTCTGTACCGCGTAAACGCGGCCAAGCACGTTGACCGAAGACAGGAACCCATCCCCCTGGGCCTCACCCCCGCCATTGATTTTTTCACGAATCTGCCGATCGAGGGAGCGTATACGCTCTCCCGGGAACAGGCGCTTATACAGGGCCAGTGTTTCGCTATACACCTGATCCGCTTTCTGCGCAGCGCCATGCTGCTCGATAAACATCCAGCCAGTTGCCAGTACCAGCCAAACCGCCGCCATGGCGGCCAGCGGACGCCACCAGGCCTTTGGTTTTTCTTCGATGGCCTCACGCACCTGGAAGCGCCCTACCAAAAGGTTGGTCACGCGCTCGGTCAGTTTGTCACGAGCTTCATTGACGCCTTCTGACACCCGACACTGGAGCGTTGCAAACGCTTCGGGAAAGCTGGTCTCCAGCGTGGTTTTCAGTAGTTGCGCCTGATCCAGCTGAGGCGCAAGAATCGCCAATGACTGACTGTTACCCGTCATTTCCTCAAACAGCGACTCACACACAGCCGTTAGCGCAGCATCAGGCACCCAGCCCTCAAACCGCCCCGGCAAGCGAATCATCCAGCCACTCTGACTCTGTAGTTGCGATCGCTGAAAACTATCCGCTTCCATCAGCTGAGTCGCTGGAATCAGTTCGCGCACCTGCAGATGCAGAACCTCACAAGCCTCCAGCAAGCGTTCAATCAGATCCGCTGACAGCACATATGCACGTGTTTTCTTATCCGCCTGACCAGCCGGTACGATCAGATAAGAGGCAACGTCTTCAATTAATGACTCTTCCAGTGCAAACGGTAGTGCGCGCTGCATATGCCGCGCGGATACACCAGGTAGCGAAACGAAGTGCGTAGCATAATTCACTGGCGACAGAATCAGGCGCACCTGAGTCAGGTCAGCAACATTGTCGGCCCACTGCGGCAGAGACTGCCAGTCCGGGCTATCCAGAGGAGAGACCAGCCATTCGGAATCGGCTGCGTGCCACTGAACTCTGATTGTTTCCATTATTTTCTATCCATTCGGCATCGTTGTTTCCGTCGTTACCTGAGCCTGAGGCTCGCGACGGGCTTCCCGACGACTGTAATCGCGGTAAAGCGTTGTCATTGTTCCACTCGCATTGTCACGCTGAATCAGCGACTCGCTGGTCGCTATGCGATCCCCCAGCTCAATGCGTATAAAGGCTTCAAAAAATTCTGATTTAACGCTGAAATCGGACTTATCCCAGCTGCTGTTCTTAGCCTCAGTTTTCTCCTCGTCTGAGGATGCGCTGGCGCTTGCCTTAGTGAAAGGCTCAACCTGCGACAGTGCCCAGAAATCGTCAACCGTGGCAAACCCCTTATCTCCGCGCGCTGCGACTATAGCCTCTGCATCAGCCAGTGACAGCCCGCTATCCAGTGCCGACAGTACCACGGCCGAAGCGGTATTAACATTGAGCTGCGCAGTAATCGGCAAGCAGGCAACATAGGGTTCCAGTCTACGGTAGGCTTCGGCATCAACACCTTCCAGCAGCAACAGTTCCGAGGTGTGACTGCAATTGCGATAAGCCGCCCGATATGGCATTTCCAGCGACAGGTAACGATCGTCTTCCTGTGACTCCTGATCCATCCAGCGATTCAGACTATCGGCGATTGCCACGTCCAGCCCCAGCTCATTCAGCAATTGTGTAAAGCGCTCTTTCTGCAAAGAACGATTACTTGCCTGCTTGCTCAGCCCGTTAAGATTGAATCGCCCCTGAGCATCCTGAATCTGAATCCGCGCCGTCCCCGGATCTAAAGGAAAGGTCCTTTCCTGTGCCCATTCTTCCTGGGCATGATCGACATCTCTATTGTTATCCCAATCGAGGTAGAGCCCCGTTTTCACTGCACTCTCAGCGCCAAGCACATACGCCCTCGCCTGTTGCAAGGCAAACAAGGTTCCACTGCGCTGAATATCCGAGCTTTGACGTTCAATCATGGCTGTGGCCAGCACCGACACAATGGCAAAGATAAGCAGCACGGTAATCAATGCGATCCCCCGCTGGTGTTGCGCTGACCTCATCAGAACTCTCCCCAGGGCAACAACCACAGCCGTTCGATCTCGCCTATTTCCGCCATACGGATACGCCAGCGCATTGCCACCGGGGTCAGGGTCGCAGCCTCCGACACATTCAGAGCGGGCCAGGCTGCATACCAGTCGCGACTCTGCGCCTGACTCGATTCACCACTGCTAGCAGCCTGTTCCTCGACAAGCAACTCAATCTCCAGCTGATCGACAAGTTCCAGCACAACCTGAGTATAGGGCTCCGCATCCGGGGCCTGATCCAGCATTGGCCAGTAGTAACGAACGAGACACTCCCCTTCCGGCTCTGTTACCCCCCAGGATTGCAAACGCACACGAGCACTTTCGCATTCATCGCTGTCGATATCCTCCGTGCGATAGGCAATTCGCTGCAGTTCTGAACGAGGGTCTTGCGCCACTGGCGAATTGCGCCAGCCAGTGCGGGTAAATTCCAGCGGATAATCCCCGGAATCCAGTAGTAAGGCTTCCTGAGTATCACCATAAATATCGCGCACAGGGCGGTTGATGAGCTGTTCGATGTCACGACTGATAGCCAGATTAAAGCGCTGCAGGCTCGCCAGCTTTTCGGAGCGAATATCAGTGGCCTGCTTGGTGTCGATAATGCTACTGAGCAGCTGTACAGCTCCAACGCCAATTGAAGCCGTAATGGCAACGGCAATCAGCACCTCCAGCAGAGTAAAGCCGGCCTGCTTATGCATCAGTGCTTACCCATAATACTGATCAGGGAGAAAACGTAGCTGTCCTTATTCACCATATCGGCAACTGAAATGGTAACGCGCCGCGTGTCGGGAAAACTGGTTGCTTCGACCTTGGTGTGAATTTTCCATTCGCGATCGGCCATGTCGGCCTGATCATTACTTTCTCCGATATCCGGCAAGCCAGCGAGACGCAGCTCTGCCATGCGATTCTCAGCAACGAAGGATGCAATAGTCGAGTCCTGCAACGACAGCAGGCCTCCTGTGCTCTGACTCGACACCTGAGTAATGGTTACCGCAATAGCAACAAACACCGTCAGTGCGATCATGACTTCGATCAGAGTAAAGGCCCGCTGCTTATTCACCGAAACGCTCCACTGTCAGCAGAGGCGAATTAAAGCCATCACCACGCACGACCAGGCTGAAACGTTCATCGAGATCGCTGGCCAGCGTCAGCTCATAGGGAGTGTATTCGTCGGAAGAAAGGAACAGCAGAGCCGGGCGCGGGCCTTCGTCACCATCGAGAAAGTCGCTGTAGTCGATAGCCTGACCATCTACCTTAAGCGCCATATAGACATGCTCTGGTGCATCGATATCACTGCGCAAAGGCCCGGTGCTGTAGGTTTGCCAGGGATTTTTTGCCAGCTTATCGAGCTCTTCGCGGGATTTGTTAGCCGTAAACTCTTGCGAGTGAATATCCTGGTAACTCAGCAGCAGCAAGGATTGCTGATCCATCGCCATACCAAGATCGACATTCTGAAACACAGCCTCCTGACGGGCCGAGTCAAAGATGGCAAGCAGTCTGCGGGCAAACTGCTCGGTCTCATCCTGCGCCTGACGATCGCTGCCATTAATGGTGACAAGCGCCATCAGGCCGCCGATTACAGCCAGAACGACCAGCACTTCCAGTAAGGTGAAGGCCCGGCTGTGTTTCATTGATTACTGGTCCAGACTGGAAATATCAGCACCGTCTTCTTCGCCGCCTTCCTGGCCATCGGCACCCAGAGAGACGATTTCATACTTACCTTTGTCGAGGAAGTAGAGGAATTCATTACCCCAGGCATCGGTAGGTACCTTATTGCCTTTCAGATAACCGCCGGACTGATAGTTCTTCGGCTCAGGCGCACTGGTAGGTTTCTGCACCAGTGCTTCCAGACCTTGTTCAGTGGTTGGATAGGTGTAGTTATGCAGTTTGTACAGATCGAGTGCATTTTCCATCAGCTTGATCTGGCTCTTGGTGGTTTTGATGTTGGCATCACCAGCAGCACCAATAATATTGGTTGCAACCAGCGCCATGATGCCGCCAATAATGGCCAGTACCACCATCACTTCCAGCAGTGTGAAACCCTGCTGATGAGAAGTATTACGCATAGTTTTCATTCCTTTCTCCTACTGAACCATTTTTTGTAATTCAAGAATCGGCAGCATGATCGCCGCCACAATCAAAGCCACGATACCGCCCATAACCAGCAGCATGACCGGCTCAAAGATTTTCACCAGAGCAGACACCGTATTTTCCAGAGTCGCTTCCTGCTGAGCCGCCGTACGGGCCAGCATACTGTCCAGTTCGCCGCTGTTTTCACCACTTGCGATCATATGCAGCATAATCGGTGGAAAATAGCCGGTTTCCTCCAGCGCTTTATGCAGACTACCGCCTTCGCTGACCTTAACGGTCGCATCGCCGAGCGCAGCCTGAATCGGCAGATTACTGACAACCTGACTGGCAATACGCATGGCTTCGACCAGCGGCACGCCACTGCTGGTAAGAATCGCCAGCGTGCTGCCAAATCGGGCTGTATTGGCATCTTTAACGAAACCTTTAAGGCCGGGAGTGCGGAGTAAAAAGCCATGGTAACGACGGCGAAAGTTGTCGTTGCGTAACGCCCTGCCAAAGGCAATCAGCCCGATAAAGGCAATGCCTGCCAACCACAACCCCCAACCGGTGATCAGATGGCTCAGATCAAGCATAAATTGAGTCAGCCCAGGCAGCTCCTGCCCGTTCTTAACAAACACCTGAACGATGTCGGGCACCACATAGGTAAGCAGGCCGATCACAATACCAATGGCCACCACCGACAGTATGATTGGATACATCGCGGCCAGTTTAATCTTCTGGTCCGCCGCCTGACGGGATTCGGTGTAGTCTGCCAGCCGGTTCAGAACGCCATCCAGGTGGCCAGCATGCTCACCGGCAGCAACTGTAGAGCGGTATAAGTGAGGAAATGCGCGCGGATATTCGGCCAGCGCCTTGGCTAAGGTGTAGCCTTCCAGCACTTTGGCACGAATCGCCAGAATCATTGCTTTGATCCGCTGTTTACCTGTCTGCTCAGACAACGCACGCAGCGATTCGTCAATGGGCAAGCCTGCAGCAATCAGGGTAGCCAGCTGGCGGGTAATCAGCGCCAACTCTGGCACAGTCAGCCCGGGACTGCGATTAAACAGGCTTTCTGTTTTCTGCTTCTGCGTGGTTTGCTCAACTTCGAGGGGCATCCAGCCCTTCTCACGCAGCTGCTGGCGCACCTGACGGGCACTATCGGCCTCAAGCACGCCTTTCTTTTGTTTGCCACGCTCATCAATGGCCTGATATACGAACGCACCCATAGGTTAATCAGCCCTTGGCAACCCGCAGCAATTCTTCCACCGTCGTACTACCGGCGAGTACCTTGCGGATACCATCCTGACGAATGCTTGGTCCCAGACGGCGCGCATGCTGTTCCATAGCCTGTTCACCGGCGCGATCGTGAATGAGCGTTTTCATGGTCTCATCCACTTCGATAATTTCGTAAATACCCTGTCGTCCGCGATAGCCCAGCTGATTACACTTGTCACAGCCTTTAGCGTGGTAAATCTGTGGTGGGTTATCAGCTGCAACGCCGAGCATTTCACATTCACTGGCTGTCGCAGTGGCTTCTTCCTTGCAGTCGTTACACAGAGTTCGCACCAGTCGCTGAGCGATAACGCCAATCAGACTGGAGGACAACAGGAAGGGTTCAACACCCATATCCTGCAAGCGCGTCACGGCGCCAATGGCGGTATTGGTGTGCAAGGTAGACAACACAAGGTGACCCGTCAGAGAGGCCTGAATAGCAATTTCCACCGTTTCCAGGTCGCGGATTTCACCAATCATCACCACATCCGGGTCCTGACGCAGAATGGCACGCAGACCTTTGGCGAAGGTCATATCCACCTTGGTATTTACCTGTGTCTGACCAATACCGGGCAGGCTGTATTCAATAGGGTCTTCCACGGTCAGAATATTGCGGCTGGTGTCATTCAGATCGCTGAGAGCACCGTACAGCGTGGTGGTTTTACCGGAGCCTGTCGGGCCGGTAACCAGAATAATTCCGTGAGGCTTGCTGATAATGTTACGCATCACGTTCAGATCACGTGTCGCCATACCCAGCTGCGACAAACTAAGGCGCCCTGCCTGCTTATCCAGCAGACGCATTACAACGCGCTCTCCGAAACTGGACGGCATGGTGGATACCCGTACATCCACTTCGCGACCACCGATACGCAGCGCAATTCGACCATCCTGCGGAATACGCTTTTCAGCAATATCCAGCTTGGCCATAACCTTAATACGGGAAATCAACAGTGCCGCCAGTGCTCGCTTAGGCTGCACTACTTCACGTAAAACACCGTCGACCCGGAAGCGCACAACCAGGCGCTTCTCATAGGTTTCAATATGGATATCCGAAGCGCTCTCTTTTACGGCTTCAGTCAGCAAGGCGTTGATCAGGCGAATGATCGGCGCATCGCCTTCCTGTTCCAGCAGGTCTTCGGTTTCAGGGACTGAATCCGCCAGGCTGGCCAGATCCATTTCATCACCCAGGCCTTCCACCATCTCCATGGTTTCAGAAGAATCACTCTGGTAGGCGAGGCCGAGGCGACGTTCAAATTCATCCGACGATACCGCTTCCATACGGAACGGCGCCGACAGAAAGCGCTGAATCTCAAGCACCACCTGTGCATTCAGACCGTCTTTATGCAGTACACGCAGCAATTCACCACTGCCTTCAACCAGCACACCGTAGCGTTTGGCAAAACCAAATGGCAAGCGGGTGGCGAGACTGGAGGCCGCGACTCTGTTGTTATCTTCCGCGATCACGTCCTGTTGAATTGCTGCTTCGCTCATGCGTCACCAAAGTCCCGGCCGATACCCGAATAATCGAACCCCTGCACTTTCAATGAGTAAGGGTCGTACTGGTTGCGGCCATCAATAATTACCGGCTGTTTAAGCAGCTTCTTCATTGCATTAAAGTCTGGCTGGCGGAATGGCTTCCACTCAGTGACCAGTACCATGGCATCGGCATCCGCCAGCGCATCGTACTGATGATCACAGAGAATGATCCGCCCCTGCTCAAATAGTTCCGCAGCGAAGTGATTTGGCGCTTCTTCCATGGCTACCGGATCGTAGGCGCGCACAACCGCACCGGCCGCGGTCAGTTGATTTATCAACGGAATGGAGCTGGCTTCGCGCATATCGTCAGTACCTGGCTTAAACGCCAGACCCCATACGCCGATGACACGACCAGAAAGATCATTACCAAAGCGCTCGGTCAGTTTTTCGAACAGGCGATGCTTCTGCGCCTGATTACGGTCTTCCACTGCACGCAGAATGCGGGTTTCAAAGTCGTACTCTTCACCCATACGCATCAGTGCTTTAACGTCTTTCGGGAAGCAGGAACCACCGTAGCCACAGCCTGGATAAATAAAGGAGTAACCGATACGCGAGTCGGAGCCAATGCCCTTGCGTACGTTTTCAATGTCAACACCCATACGCTCAGCAAGGTTGGCCATCTCATTCATAAACGAGATTTTGGTCGCCAGCATGGCGTTAGCAGCATACTTGGTCAGCTCAGCATCACGCACACCCATAAACATCAGCTTATCGTGATTGCGTGAGAAGGTGTGGTACAGATCCGCCATCACCTGACGAGCACGCTCGGATTCAACACCAATAATGATACGATCCGGGCGCATGAAATCTTCAACCGCAGCCCCTTCTTTAAGGAATTCCGGATTTGAGACAACATCAAAACCAAAGGCTACGCCGCGAGCATTCAGCTGTTCAGTGATAACAGCCTGTACCTTTGCTGCGGTACCAACAGGCACGGTTGATTTATTGACGACAATCGCATCCTGGCTAAGATTGCGGCCAATTTCAGCGGCCACATCCAAAACGTGAGAAAGGTCTGCCGAACCGTCTTCTCCTGGCGGAGTGCCGACGGCGATAAAATAAAGAGCCGACTCTTCCATCGCCTCTTCAAGAGAATGAGTAAAGCGCAGGCGTCCCGCCTTCTGGTTTTCCTGAACAATGGCCTCCAGGCCAGGTTCATAAATCGGAATGATGCCTTCTTCCAGAGCAGCAATCTTAGTGCTGTCTACATCCACGCAGGTGACTGTATTGCCCATTTCCGCAAAACAGGCTCCGGTTACCAGTCCAACGTAACCTGTCCCCACAACTGTAATATTCACAAATTTTCCCTACAGAGATCTGTCGTTTTCGCTGTACGTTACCTTATTACGAAAAAATGACAACTGCATGACATAAAAAAACCCGGCCTTGGCCGGGTTTTTCTAAGCTGCTGAAATTACAGAGCATTTTCCAGAGCAGGCACTGCTTCAAACAGGTCTGCTACCAGGCCGTAATCAGCAACCTGGAAGATAGGAGCTTCTTCGTCTTTGTTGATAGCAACAATAACTTTAGAGTCCTTCATACCAGCAAGGTGCTGAATCGCGCCGGAAATACCAACTGCAACGTACAGTTCAGGAGCAACGATCTTACCAGTCTGACCAACCTGCATGTCGTTTGGTACGAAACCAGCGTCAACCGCAGCACGGGATGCGCCAACAGCAGCACCCAGCTTGTCAGCCACTTTGTACAGCATTTCGAAGTTGTCGCCATTCTGCATACCACGACCACCAGAGATAACAATCTTGGCAGCAGTCAGTTCAGGACGGTCAGATTTAGCCAGCTCTTCGCGTGCGAAAGCAGAGATACCAGCGTTCTTAACAACATCGATCGCTTCAACAGCAGCAGAACCAGTGTCAGCAGCTGCATCAAAAGCAGTACCACGAACGGTCATTACTTTGATAGCGTCAGCAGACTTAACAGTCGCAATAGCGTTACCAGCGTAGATAGGACGTGCAAAAGTTTCTGCATCTTCAACTTTGATGATGTCAGACAGCATGTTTACGTCCAGCAGCGCTGCAGCGCGTGGCAGGAAATCTTTACCAGTAGTGGTAGAGGCTGCCAGGATGTGAGTGTAGTTTTTGCCCAGCTCGGCAACCAGTTCACCCATGTTTTCAGCCAGCTGATACTCGTATGCAGCGTTATCCGCTACCAGTACCTTGCTAACACCTGCGATTTTCGCAGCAGCTTCAGCAGCGGCACCACAGTTGCTACCAGCAACCAGTACTTCTACGTCGCCACCGATCTGAGTCGCAGCAGTAACAGTGTTCAGAGTTGCACCTTTCAGAGATGCATTATCGTGCTCTGCGATTACTAAAATAGCCATTACACAATCCCCTAATTACAGAACTTTGGCTTCGTTCTTCAGTTTTTCTACCAGCTCATCTACGCTGGCAACTTTGATGCCGGCAGAACGCTCTGCTGGTGGAGTTACTTTAACCAGAGACAGGGTTGATTTAACTTCAACACCCAGATCTGCAGGAGTAGTAACGTCCAGAGGCTTACGCTTGGCTTTCATGATGTTAGGCAGAGATGCGTAACGTGGCTCGTTCAGACGCAGGTCTGTAGTTACGATCGCTGGCAGATTCAGAGCAACAGTACGCAGACCACCGTCGATTTCACGGGTCACGTTAACTTTGTCGCCTTCAACTGCAACTTCAGAAGCGAAAGTACCCTGAGGCATACCAGTCAGTGCACCCAGCATCTGGCCAGTCTGGTTGTTGTCGCTATCGATGGTTTGCTTACCCATCAGAACCAGCTGAGGCTGTTCTTTTTCAACAACAGACTTCAGCAGTTTAGCTACAGTCAGAGACTCCAGTTTTTCTTCGGTTTCGATCAGAATACCGCGATCAGCACCCAGTGCCAGAGCAGTACGGATCTGTTCCTGAGCCACTTTAGGACCAATAGAAACTACAACCACTTCAGTCGCCACACCTTTCTCTTTCAGGCGTACAGCTTCTTCCACTGCGATTTCGCAGAATGGGTTCATAGCCATTTTAACGTTGGTCAGATCGACATCTGAGTTGTCTGACTTAACGCGAACTTTTACGTTGTAATCGATAACGCGTTTAACAGCGACAAGAACCTTCATAGATTCCTCGTATTTAACTTGGTGGATGAATAAAGGGCTGTATATAACAACGCCGACATGATGACACAGTCACACTTGGACGCCCTTTCCAGCGCGCCACATTATTCGGATGTTTCCCCCAAGCGTCAATAGCAGCCTGTCGCAACTCGCCGTCATATGGCAATTTTCGCTGGATTTCCGGGCAATTTACCTGCTAAATCAGTTGCCTAGCGCCACACCCTACGTATAATGCTTGGCTAAATTCATACGGGCGTTTGAATTTTTCCATTCAGGCATAGATATACCCCGTAGAATAGGCAACACTCAACGATTACAGCTCCCAGACACTACCGAGGAGATAAATATGCAACGTGATGTAATGGAATATGACGTAGTGATTGTAGGCGGCGGTCCTGCCGGCCTTTCCACTGCTTGTCGTATGAAACAACTGGCCGAAGAAGCCGGCACTGAACTGTCAGTGTGTCTGGTTGAAAAAGGCTCTGAGGTAGGTGCACACATTCTGTCCGGCGCCGTGATCGAAGATCGCGCTCTGACCGAACTGTTTCCTAACTGGAAAGAGATGGGCGCTCCGCTGAACACCGCCGTTAAGGGCGACGAAGTTTACTTCCTGACCAGCGAAGAAAAATCCGTGAAAACACCTCACTGGATGATTCCTAAGCCGATGCACAACGATGGTAACTACATCGTGTCTCTGGGCAACGTATGTCGCTGGCTGGCAGAGCAGGCTGAAGCTCTGGGCGTAGAAATCTACCCAGGTTTTACTGCTGCCGAATACATTGTCGAAGATGGCGCCATCAAAGGCATCGTGACCGGCGACATGGGTGTTGGTCATGATGGCCAGCCTAAAGATGAATACGTACCAGGCATGGAACTGCGTGCCAAGTACACCGTATTTGCTGAAGGCTGTCGCGGCCACCTGGGCAAGCAGCTGATTGCTGAATACAAGCTGGATGAAGGCAAAGACCCTCAGCACTACGGTATCGGCATCAAAGAACTGTGGGATATCGATCCAGCCAAACACGAAGAAGGTCTGGTTCTGCACGGTGCTGGCTGGCCACTGAGCGAATCCGGTTCTTCCGGTGGTTTCTTCCTGTACCACGCCGAAAACAACCAGGTGGTTGTTGGTCTGATTACCGACCTGTCTTACAGCAACCCACACGTAAGCCCATTCGACGAATTCCAGCGCATGAAGCATCACCCTGTGATTGCCAAATACCTGGATGGCGGCAAGCGTGCCTCTTACGGTGCCCGCGCTATCGCCAAAGGCGGCCTGAACTGCCTGCCTAAGATGACCTTCCCTGGCGGTCTGGTTGTTGGCTGTGACGCCGGCACTCTGAACTTCGCCAAGATCAAAGGCACTCACACCGCCATGAAGAGCGGCCTGGTAGCTGCTGAAGAGCTGTTCAAAGCGATTCAGGCTGGTCGTGAGAATGACGAAGTAACCGAATTCACCACTGCCTTCGAAGCCTCATGGGCATGGCAGGAACTGCACCGCAGCCGCAACTTCGGCCCAGCAATGCACAAGTTCGGTACTTTCCTGGGCGGTGCCTTCAACTACATCGATCAGAACATCATGCCGATGCCATTCACTCTGCATGACACTACGCCAGACTACGCCACTCTGAAGCCTGCTTCTGAGTGTCCGAAGATCGATTACCCGAAACCAGATGGCAAACTGAGCTTCGCCAAGCTGGATTCTGTATTCATCGGTAACGTAAACCATGCAGAAGACCAGCCTTGTCACCTGAAGCTGAAAGATGACTCCATCCCTCTGGCGGTTAACCTGCCAAAATGGGACGAGCCAGCTCAGCGCTACTGCCCTGCCGGTGTATACGAAATCGTTGAAGATGAAAACGGTCAGCGTTTCCAGATCAACTCGCAGAACTGTGTACACTGCAAAACCTGTGATATTAAAGATCCGTCGCAGAACATCACCTGGGTTACTCCAGAAGGTGCCGGCGGTCCTAACTATCCGAACATGTAAGGCCACGAGCCGGGAGACCGGCTCAACCTGCATAAAAAAAGGAGCCCTCAGGGCTCCTTTTTTTATGCTCTTTTACCTGCGCCGAAGGCCTCATTCAGACTCCAGCGCGAAGAATCGACCACCACTCACGACGCCAATGCGCCCTGCTTCTTCAACAGCCCAGTCACTCAACTGATAAAACGCATTCCGGGAAAATCTGGCCCAAAGGTTTGCACGTACCAGCACTTCCGGCACCTCTACGCCATCGAGCTCAGAAACGATCAGAGGATGATCATTACCGACAACAAATGAGTCTCCGCCATTGGTCAGGACCCTGATGCCATCTGGCTCAAACTCCACCATGGCCACCAATAGCGGTCTGTCTTCAATCCGAATCCGCCACTTTTCCACTGGCGTCACCAGGAAGTGGTCATCACCTTCACGCTTCAGAATGCTGGCAAACAAGCGTACCAGCTCTTGTCGCTTTATCTGACCACCCTCGTGCCACCAGGTACCGTCCTTGCGGACGATCATATCCATATCGCCGGAAAGCTCCGGGTTCCATTTCTCAACCGGCGGGATTTTAACTTCTTTATCCAGTCCGGCCTGAGAAAGCAGTTCAGATAACGACATCAGAGACCCCGCTGCCATTCCTGGCGCAGTGCAATGCGCCCTTCCAGCGCCATATCCAATTGCGCAAGCATATCGGCCTTATCCTGCCCCAGCGTGCCTTTGAGCGGCAGATAATTCGACGCGTGATCACTGCGAAAGATGGTGTTGGTAAGATCCAGATGACTGATAAGAGTTTTTAACTCAACGAATAAATCGTGCTGAGATGGCAACTGATAGTTACCGCCAAAGCCTTCAACCACACGCTGATCTCCAAGCGGGTAGCTCACTACCAGAGTCGACAAAAACTCTGGCTGAGCTTCATTCATCAGGCGTGCAGAATTCACCGCATGCTGATTACTGTAAGCAACACCACCCATGCCATTCAGAATCATTACAGATGACTTGATGCCGGCTTCTTTGATTTTAAGCAGCGCATCCAGCGTTGACTGCCAGCTTTCGCCCTTCTTAATAAACTCCAGCACCTGATCATCACCACTTTCGGCACCAACATAAAGAATTCCAAGCCCGAGGGTCTGCATTTCAGCGAGCTCTTGTGCTGTTTTCTTGCGAATATTACGCGGCAAACAATAAGCTCCGACACGCTTAACCCACGGCAGATGCTCGCGAATAGCCTGCAGGATGTTTATCAGGCGGCGGCTTGGCAGAACCATAGCGTCACCATCAGCCAGGAACACCTTTTCAAAGCGAGGACCAATAGCCGCAGCCTGGCGAATCTCTGCCAGAACCTCTTCTTCATCACGAGCACGGAATTTCTTTTGCGGCTGCGTATACATGTCGCAGAAAGTGCATTTATTCCACGAGCAGCCATTGGTTACCTGAAGAATCAGAGAGCGAGCTTCGCTGGGCGGGCGAAATACGGGTTCAATGTAATTAAACATAGAAAAGCCTGTGCAAATCAGAATAAGCGATAGTTTACCGCAAGAGACAAGATAAGAAGGAATTCAGAGTTGGGATGGTGCCCCGGGCCGGACTCGAACCGGCACAGCCAGAAGCCGAGGGATTTTAAATCCCTTGTGTCTACCAATTTCACCACCGGGGCATCTTGCCACGCGCTCGGCGAATAGGAGTCACCGAATAATGGAGGCGCGAGCCGGAGTCGAACCGGCCTACGTGGATTTGCAATCCAGTGCATAACCGCTTTGCTATCGCGCCGAAAATCTTTAGAGACAAAGATGTGGGCTTGCGCCCAAAAGCCGAACTTTATCGACTTTTTGAAAAACTGGAGCGGGAAACGAGATTTGACCGGGCTGGCGTTCCAGCTTGCGACCCCTGGTCGCCCGGCAGCGTTCGCCACCACTCTTACTTTCAATTCCAGAAAAGAATTTGGAGCGGGAAACGAGATTCGAACTCGCGACCCCAACCTTGGCAAGGTTGTGCTCTACCAACTGAGCTATTCCCGCTGAAAGTGCTGCGCATTTTATACTGTGCAGCTTATGAGTCAAGTGTTTTTTTCTTACTTTTTAAGCACTTAGCCGATAATTCTTTTATCGTACCGCAAACGACAAAAGCCGATACAGCTCAACCACTTACGTTATCAGCGCGTAGAGCGTAATTCAGGCCAGGCAGCACGCAGGTAAACCATCATCGACCAGATCGTCAGCACAGCAGCGACGTACAGGCCAACGTAACCTACCTCAACCAGCCAGGTGATGTCTCCGGCCCCCATGAGCACAGTGATGGCACCCATCTGCGCCGTGGTTTTCACCTTACCGATATAGGAAACGGCAATATTGGCGCGCTTACCAAGCTCAGCCATCCATTCGCGTAACGCTGAGATGACAATTTCACGGCCAACAATAATCGCCGCCGGAATAGTCAGCCACAGAGTCGCATAGTGCTCAACCAGCAACACCAAGGCCACCGCAACGATCAACTTGTCGGCCACAGGATCAAGAAAAGCACCCAGCGGCGTCGACTGATTGAGCTTGCGCGCGAGGTAGCCATCAAACCAATCTGTGACAGCCGCCAGCGCAAACAGAAAGGCGCCAACCTGCTTACCCAGATCCCCCAGCCAGTAAAAGGCGACCACCATCAATGGAATCATTACGATGCGGCTCAGGGTCAGGATATTGGGCAAATTCATAGACGTCTTATCTCCATTACTCACCGTGAAGCTGAATAAATATCTGTTCGGCGAGTTTCTTACTGATACCGGGCACCTTTTCCAGTTCTTCTTTCGGGGCACCACGCATGTTTCTAAGGCTGCCAAAGTACAGCAACAGTTCTTTCCGCCGCTTAGGCCCAACCCCTTCCAGCGACTCAAGATCGCTCTGACTGCGGCTTTTCGCTCGCGCCTTGCGATGGCCGGTGATGGCAAAGCGGTGGGCCTCATCCCGAACCCACTGTAATAAGCGGAACCCTTCGTTATGAGCTTCAGGCATTATAGGCGTTGCCGCGCCGGCTTCCCACAGGAATTCCCAGCCAGATTTCCGGGTTTCACCTTTCGATATACCGAACAATGCCACAGTGGAAATCGCCAGCTCTTCGAGTACTTCAGCAACGCGAGCCACCTGTCCTTTTCCGCCATCAATCAATAACAGTCCTGGCAGATCATCCTGTTCCTTTAAACGGGTCAGGTGGCGACGGGTTGCCTGCTCCAGCGCCGCATAGTCGTCCCCGGCAGCAACGTCGCGAATACTGAAGCGGCGATAGCGATCTTTCATCAGACCTTCTGCTCCATACACCACACAGGACGCATAAGTGGCTTCACCCTGCGCATGACTGATATCAAAGCATTCGATCCGTGCAGGTGCATCGCTAAGATGCAGCAGCTGCTTCACTTCTTCCAGCTTGCGCGCTGACTCCTGCCGCCCGGAAACCTGCGCTTGCGCGCCTGTACGGGCGTTCTCCTGCGCCATAACCAGCCACTTGCGATTCTGACCCCGCTGACCTCGGGAGTGGCTAACCCGGCGACCAATACTCAGACGCAAAGCTTCTGTAATCGGCTCCATGGTTTCTGCTGGTAGTTCGGCAACCACCTCTTTCGGCACACCTTCCTGAGCATGATCGGCCAGATAAAATTGCGCTATAAAGCCTGCCAGCAGCTCCGTATCGTCATCACCAGCCGGATTACGCGGATAATAATTTTTACTGGCCAGCAATCGCCCCTGGCGGAATACCAGACGATGAATACACAGCACATTCTGCCAGTCGGTCATCGCCCATACATCGGCTTCCCCCTGACCGGAGTCGACAAACTGTTTTTCCTGAATCTGGCGTAACAGCTCAATCTGATCTCGCAGTGCTGCTGCCCGCTCAAACTCCAGAGCTTCCGATGCAGCCATCATCGTCTGTTGCAGTTCGCGCAGCAGCTCTGCCGCCTTGCCTTGCAAAAACAGGGTTGCCTGACGAACACTGTCGTCGTAGCCCTGCTGCGATATATGCCCGACACAAGGCGCTGAGCAGCGCTTGATTTCGTATTGCAGGCACGGGCGTGAACGATGATTGAAATAGCTGTCTTCGCAGTTGCGCAATAAAAACAGGCGCTGCAGGTAATTCAACGACTCTCGTACCGCCGTTGCATTCGGGTATGGGCCAAAGTAACGGCCGGATTTGCGCTTTTTACCACGACGATACGCCAGCAACGGATAGTTATGATCAGAGAGATGCAGATACGGATAGGACTTATCGTCCTTCAGCAGGATGTTGTACTGAGGCCGATGCTGTTTAATCAGCGTCTGTTCAAGCAGCAGTGCTTCCGCCTCACTCGCGGTAACCGTCACTTCAATGTGATGAATGTGACTGACCAGTGCCACGGTCTTGGCGTTCAGACCACGGGCACGAAAGTAACTTGAAACACGGTTCTTAAGGTTTTTTGCCTTACCGACGTAGAGCAACTCATCATCGGCAGCGTACATCCGGTAGACCCCGGCGCGCTGCGTCAGGGTCGTCAGGAAGGATTTGATATCAAAGTCGGACATCAGTTATTGGATGGATCCACCAGGCCGTAACGCACCGCCAGGTGCGTCAGCTCAACATCACTGTCGATACTCAGTTTCTCAAAAATACGGTAGCGATAACTATTCACCGTTTTCGGACTAAGGAACAGCTTTTCACTGATCTCGGCTACTTTCTGGCAGCCAACAATCATCAGCGCAATCTGCATCTCACGCTCAGACAACTCGTCGAATGGTGAAACCTGATCCTGTTGAAATGGCTTAAGCGCCATACGCTGAGCAATCTCAGGGCTGATATATTTCTGACCACTTTTTACCTTAACGATGGCAGTGACCATTTCATCGGCGTCAGCACCTTTGGTGATATAACCGGAAGCACCCGCTTGCAACAAACGAGCAGCAAACGGGTTGTCATCACAGGCTGTAACCGCAATAACCTGAATATCCGGGTTGTGACGGGCAATTTTGCGCGTGGCTTCAAGGCCACCGATTCCCGGCATGCGAATATCCATGAGGATAACGTCAGGCTGCTGCTCTTTAGCAAACTGCACTGCTTCTTCCCCACTTGCTGCTTCACCGACTACATCAATTCCCTTTGCGTCTGTCAGCAGACGAGAAATACCCGAGCGAACCAGCTCGTGGTCATCGACAACCAGCACTTTAATCAAGGGTCACCCCGTTACACTCTGTTCTTTATCATACGCAGCCGCCATAAGAGCGCTGGCTTTATTATGGGTGAGAAATATATCAAACCGCCTACAGGGGGTACATGCGTTTTCTCTGCCATGCGTACTTCATCGGATTAAGGTTGCGACCAACCTCTACTACCCCTTCATCCATATTATGGTGTTGGGAGAACCCTAAACGCTGGGCGAGCTTTAGCATACCGGTATTGTGAGGCAACACAGTACCGAATATCTGCAGAACACCACGCTTGGTCAGATATTCAATAATGCCCTGCATCAGACGCAGTCCTAGCCCTTCTCCACGACAATTGTCATCGATGATCACGGAGAACTCAGCGGCCACGTCGTCAGCATCAATCCAGACCCGCACAACGCCGTACAAAACCCCGTCACGTAAAGCAACGAAGGCCATTTCGCGGTCGTAATCAATCTGAGTAAAGCGCGCAAGCTCTTTGTGATCGAACTGTCTGCGGGCCGAAAAGAAACGCAGCCTCAGTGACTCCGGACTGAGACGCTGATAGAACGCCTCAAGAAGTGGTTCATCCTCACCACGAATGGGACGGATGTCATAAGCATGGCCATTTCTGCTTTCATACTGGCTTTCCAACTCAGTAGGATACGGCTGTATAGCCGGTTTGACCGGGTGCCCTACCTCACCAGCCACACCGATAACCATGTAGCGGCCGACCTGGCGACGGATTGCATTCACTTCAAAGCCTGCAATCCATGGATGATTCAGAGCCATATGGGACAGCGCAACCAGCCAGCGCTCCAGCGTAATCAGCTCGCGCTCAATGTTTTCAGAACGCTCACTGAGCACCTGATAGAAGTGGCTGCGTTTAATCAGTTTTTCCGCCAGGTTGGCATTCAGTGGCGGCAAGGCCACCTGCCGATCCACCAGAATATCGGCTGTTGAACCACCACCACCAAAGAACAGGTACGGGCCGACCTCAGAATCACGGCCGATGCCAAAGGAGAACTGCAGGTTATCCAGCGCACGCTGCATGGTTTGCAGGGTATAGCCCATAACGGGACTATCCGGGAAAGCTTCAGCGATCTGACCTTCAAGAGATTCCGCCGCCTGAGTAACATCCTCATGACTTTTCAGATCCCTTACGACTGACCGCAAACGTTCACGTGGGTTGTTACCGTATGCAAACGGATACAGATAGTCGCGGTGATGAACCCTCAGAACCCATGGGCCTTTAACCTCGTCGGCCACACTCAGCAAGCCGGAGAGACTGTCGCAGTAGCGGTTTTCCGTGCAGGAGAAACCGTAGGCATTCAGCAGTTTCCAGGCATGATCCGGCAGCAGGTAATCTCCCGGACGATGCAGGGTCAGAATCTCACGATCAACTTCGATGTGAGCAGAAGACACCGGAATCTCGAGACTCTCTGGTGTTTCGCGCAACAAATCCTGAGTACGCTGATGCTGCACCATATACATATAGGATTTAATCGCATTGTCGGGCGTGTCAAACGTCGGAATTCCGTTCTGATCAAAGCAATCACGAGCCGCCTCAACCGAGTACTCCCCCATCCAGCTGGTAAGAATGGTTTTGTTAGTCGCTTTGGCAATTTTCACAAGAGCCTCGGCGTTTGCCAGCGGATCTGAACCCAGGCTCGGAATGTAAACCACCAGAACGGCATCGACCTGCTTATCACGCAGCAGAGTATTGGTTACGGCTGTCAGTTGCTGTGGCTTCAGTTCCGGGTTGAGAAGAATCGGGTTCTCCGTGCGCAGGTATTCCGGCAGCAAGCCACGCAGATGCGTACGAGTGTCATCCGACAGAGTCGCCAGTACCCCTTTATCGTGCAACAGGCGATCCATCGCCAGAATGGCTGGACCGCGTCCGTTGGCAATGATTGCCAGACGCGGACCAAAGGTTTCGCGACGCTGACTGAGGGCATCCACACAGTCAAACAGCTCGTCAGTGGCCGATACCCGCAGCACCCCCGCACGCGCCAGTGTTTCATCCACCAGAGAATCACGGCTGCGCAAGCCCTTAGGGGTGGCAATACGGTTAAGCGGATTCTCCTGGAAACGATTACTCTTTACCGCCAGCACCAGCTTGTGGCGAGACGCTGCGCGTAACGCCCGGATCAGGGTTTTTCCTGAACCGATCTCGTCCAGCTGAATCAGCAGTGTACGAACCGGCGGTTCCTGAGTGATGTAGTCGATCAGATCAGAGAGTGTAACGTCCTGACTCTTACCCAGCGTCAGCACATGAGAAAAGCCAATACGGCGACTGAACGCCCAATCCATTACACCTGACGCCAGGGTTCCGGATTGACCAACATAGGCGATATGTCCCGGGCGAACGGGCACATGCAGGAAGCTGGCATTCAGTTTGCGGCCCGGAATCACCATGCCCAGGCAATCCGGCCCGAGAATGCGCATGCGCGTTTGCTGAATCACCTGATTCAGTCGATCTGATGACGGTCTGAACTGCCAGGATCGGGTACGAGCAATACCACCCGTAAGCAGCATCGCCGCTCCAACGCCCTTACTATGCAGCTGCTTGATGATCTTGGGAACGGTTTCTGCCGGCGTACAGATGATGGCCAGATCAACCTGTGTCTCCAGCTGACCAATGCGAGCCAGTGCAGGCACGCCGTACACATCCTTGTATCCCTTACTGTTTATAGGAATGATGATGCCGGGAAATTCGCCATTGATCAGATTTCGTACAATGGCACCACCCAGGCTTCCCGGCCTTTCCGATGCACCTATCACGGCGATGGTTTTCGGTTCGAAGAACAACTCCAGTGAGCGTGTTCCCATATCATGTGATCCTTAAGTTTAGTTGGCGCCGGCCCTGACCCGACGATACACTGCTGTTTTGACGGTTATGTGGCCCAGAACGCGTTATGACGACTGCCTACTATACATTTCAGCAACATTTGTCACACGACACCGGTGACGATCACCCGGAACATGCCATGCGTATTCTGGCCATCGAACACCAGCTGAAATCGAGAGGCGTCTGGGAGCATCTCACTGTGATCGATGGCGAGCAGGCAAATATGCCCGATATTCTGCGCGCCCACAGCCACGGTTACGTCGACCAGCTGCACCTGATTCAGCCGAAGCAGGGTCATATTTATGTGGACGAGGATACACCGATGTCCTCAGGTAGTCTTGATGCAGCTCTCTATTCCGTCGGCACCAGCACAAAAGCGCTTGATGATGTTATGAAAGGTACCTACAGCAACGCCTTCGTTGCCGTTAGACCACCCGGCCATCATGCTGAGCACCGCAAGAGTATGGGCTTTTGTTTTTTCAATAATGTGGCGATAACGGCATTACGTGCGGCCGAGGTCCATCACGCCCAGCGAATCGCAATTCTCGATTTCGATGCACACCAGGGTAATGGCACCGTCGACATACTGCAGAATGATCAGCGTTTTCTGATCCTCTCGAGCTTCCAGCACCCCTTCTACCCCTATTCCCACTACGAAGAAACGAAGTACAACAACCTCATCAACGTCTACCTTGATGCAGGCACCGGCAGTGATGAATTCCGGCGCAAAATTGAAGAACAGTGGCTGCCAAAGCTACGCGGCTTCGCCCCTGAAGTGATTATCGTCTCCGCTGGATTCGATGCCCACCGCGATGATCCGATGGCAGAACTGTGTCTTGAAGATGATGATTACCGCTGGCTTGGCGAACAGATCACCCAGTACACCAAAGGCCGCCACACGCCCTGGGTTGCTATTCTCGAAGGGGGCTACGATCTGAATGCCCTCGGCCGCTCGGTAAGCGCCTTTGTCAGTGAAATGCTGAAAGCCTGATTACGATCAGAAACACAATTCCACACAATGCCAACACATAATCCGGGTCGCTCAGTGCATGCTGGGAGAATAGACCCGGAGGTGTACTGTGCTCATTAAAGATGTATCGATCGCAGAGAAAGAAAGACTGAATCGGCAACTGTTGCGTACCATCTACCGTGCTGAGTGGCTGGCCATCAGTATTATTTCGGCCATAAGCCTGGGATTGATTGTTCAGGCATTCAATCTGTAGCACCGAATAAAAGGCAAAGAAAAAGGCCCGTGTTTTCACACGGGCCTTTTTGAATATGGCGGAGGGATAGGGATTTGAACCCTAGATACGCTATTAACGTATGCCGGTTTTCAAGACCGGTGCTTTCAACCGCTCAGCCATCCCTCCGAACGCTGCGTATAATACTCAACTGAATTTCTGCGTCAATACTTTTTTTTATAAATCAATACGATACGCCCCAAACCGCATTCAAGCGTTTAAACCGCCAGGCCAAACCGATACCATTAGCGCATCGTCCCGGATGATCAATATGGCTTCATTTACTTTCCTTATCCGCTCAGCCCCCTTTGCTTCTGGCCAACATCAGATAGCCCTCGACTTTCTTCAGGAAGTTGTCGCTCAGGGGCACCGCATTGATAGGGTCTTTTTCTATCAGGATGCCGTTTATTGCGGACTGAACACCCTTCAGCCAATTCAGGGGCAAGCTTCCGTCACCAGCCAATGGCAAGCGCTGGCGGAACAGTTTCAGTTCCCTTTGCAGCTTTGCATTGCCAATGCCTTAAGAAGGGGCATATGCAACAAAGAAGAACAGCTGCGCTACGACCTGCCAGCCGTCACCTGTGCCGAACATTTCGAGCTTAGCGGTCTTGGTGAAATGGCAGAGGCCTGCCTGAAGTCCGACCGGGTTATGGAATTCTGATATGACCAATGTCTGTATTCTGCTGACAATGCCACCGACGCCCGACCCAGAAGCTGCCGAACTGGCTCTGGCCCTGGCCACATTTGAACACGATGTGCAGGTTATCTGCCTGGGCGCCGGAATCGCCTGGCTTTATAAAGATCAGTCAGCAAGAAAATCCGGCGGGAAATCGCCAGACAAATTACTCAAGGCATTTCCGATGTACGACATAGAAAAAATCGGATTTCGCTCACAGGACCTGATACCGCTGACCGCCAACAGCGACCAGCTGCTACCGGTTGCTGAGCCGATGGATGATGACGCCATCCGCCAGACAATCGCCAATGCCAAACATTGCCTGAGCTTCTGATATGGCCACACTGCATCAACTCTATAGCGCCAACCAGGATGTACTGACACGGATAACCAGTAGCTGGCTGGATGGTGACGCGATTTTGCTCCTTGGTGACGCTTGTCTGCTAACCAGCTTCGCGAGTCTGTCCGACAGTCTTCTGATGCGTCAGAAGGACGCTGAAATACGTGGCATAAGAGCTCAATCCCAGCAGAATGTGCGCCTGATCAGTGACAGCGAATGGGTTGCCCTCACTCTTACCTTCGACAAAACCGTGAGCTGGTTCTGATGACATCCCCCGCACTCGACAAAGATGGTTTTCTGATAAACCTCGACGACTGGAATGAAGGCGTAGCTCAGGCACTGGCTGCGAGCGAAAACATTGAGCTTACAGACGCTCATTGGGAAATCATCAACCTGCTCAGGCATTTCTACGAAGAATTTGAATTATCACCGGCTATGCGTCCGCTGAGCCGCTACATTCGCGAACGTCTTGGCGCTGACAAGGCGAGCAGTATTTATCTGATGACTTTGTTTCCGGGGAGCCCGGCCAAACTGGCCGCCAAGATCGCAGGCCTGCCCCGTCCGGAGAATTGCTTATGAGCCACCCACTGGCTGACTATGTTCGAATCCTCGCCCGTGGTAAAAACGGTAGCCGCAGCATGACCTTTGAGGAAGCACGCTTCACCATGCAACACATGCTGTCAGGAGACGCTCTGCCAGAACAGATCGGTGCCATTTTCATGCTAATGCGTGTTAAAGAAGAAAGCCCGGAGGAACTGGCGGGATTTGCAGCGGCCATCAATGAACTCTGGCCGGAGAACCTCAATGCCGATCTGATCTGGCCATCCTATGCAGGCAAACGCCGTCAGCCATTCTGGTGCTTCCTGAGCATGGTATTACTTCAGCAAATGGGCTATCGCATTCTGGTACACGGCACCGAAGCGCATACCGCAGGCCGCCTCTACCTGCATGAAGTATTCAGTGCATTCGGACTGGAACACCTCAGTGAGGCACAGCAGTTTAATACAAGCACTGGCCTGGCCTACCTACCGTGCTCGGCCATCAATCCGGGCCTGCAACAATGGCTGGGATTGAAGAGCGTTCTCGGCGTTCGCTCTCCAATCAATACCGTCATGAAAACCATCGCACCGGCAGGAATACCCAGCGTTCAGGGGGTTTTCCACCCTGGATATGCACCAGTACACGCACAGGCAGCCGCAATAAACCAGCGCGAATGCGTTGTGATTAAGGGTGAAGGTGGCGAGTTCGAAGTGAACCCTGAGCGCACCTGTAAGGCGCAGTTATGTATCAGCGGTGAGCTCAGCGAACTGAGTATTGCCAACAAGACATCTCACTACGAAGACAAGTTCAGCGAGCCAACCATCGATGCATTAAAGCAAGTGTGGCGTGGCGAAAGCGCAGATGACTACGCACTGGAGGCGATACTGAATACGGCAGCGCTTGCCCTGTGCATCATCAAACGCAACAACGATGTTGATGCCAACCGTCTTGCAGCAGAACAGGCCTGGTCTGAACGAAACAAAGAAAGCCTCGGTTAGCAGCCATTAAAAAAAGCGCCTTAGGCGCCACTGCTGTCCCACAAATTTTTATTTGAACTTTTGCGAAATATTCCAGGCCCCTTGTCCTCATAGAGGGGCCTTCCGAAACGTCGGA
>NZ_JAEDAH010000056.1 GCF_020320395.1 Thalassolituus marinus
TAAGTTCCCCTGGGAGGCAGTAGGCACTGCGGATTTAAAAGTCGTTTATAGAAAACAGATACCTTTAAAACTGTGGGACAGCAGCGGGGGTTACCCCGGCTTTTTTGTGTCACTCATCGTCATCGTCGTGATGCTTGCCTTTGTGGCCGTCACCGCGCTCTTCCGGATGATGCCATTTACGCTTCTGCTTCTCTTTCATTTTTTCCCATTTCTGCTTCTGCTCATCATCCAGAACAGAATTCACCGCTGCGTCAAACGCATCATGGGCTTCGTCGCGCTGGGCTTTATCCAGAGGCCACTCATAATCGCTCTTCAGCGCTGACAGAGTCGTCATCAGCTTATCTTTCTGCTCATCGCTCAGATCCAGATCCCGGGCCAGACGCTTGGCATGTTTACGCTGCATTTTAGCGTGCTGCTCGCGCATCATGTCTTTCGCTTGCTGACGCTGTTCATCGGTCAGCACATCGTGAATCTCACCGCGCATCTGCTGCATCAAGGCTTCCATCTCATCGTGTTTATCCCCCGGACGAGCATCGCCTTTGCGCAATTCACGGAATTTGTCGTGGTAACGATCTTCAATCGCATCGATTTTCTCTTCCTGGGCATCGGTCAGGTCGAGCTTATCTTCCCAGTCAATTTCACGGTGCTTACCATCAAATGCCATCGCCTGAGTTGCCATTAGCAGAGTACATGTGGCGGTCGCTACCCAGGTTGTAATACGTGTCATATTCATTGTCATATCCTCTGGTGAAACCAGTCATTGATCACACTATCCAGTTTACGGATTGTGGAACAAAGTTGTGTCCGCCATTGCAAAGAAGTGTCACCTGCGACAGCGGATGAGACGCCGAGTGTCAGTTTTCGGTATTATCTGCGTCAGTATCAGGTAAATATCGTAGCACCATGAGTCAAAACAGCGGATCCGACAACGGCGAAGACGACCTGTTTCTGCAGGAAATGCAGGGCGTCAAACGCCTGCAAACCAAAGCCCGGGTAGAGCTGCGCCGTGGCGATATAAACAAAGCCTCGGCAGCAGTGCGTCGTCAGGCCGCCACCATCGAGGCGGATAAAAAAGACAGTAACCCGCTGCAGACCAGTGAAGTGAAGCGCGTTGGCCCCCACGATGTACTCGGATACAAACGCCCGGGCATCCAGGATGGGGTTTTCCGTAAGCTGCGTCTGGGCAAGTATGAAATCGAAGCTCGTCTCGACCTGCATCGTCGCACCGTCGAAGAAGCACGACGCGAAGTGTTCCGCTTTGTGCAGGACTGCATCAGCCACGACATCCGTAACGTTCTTATTCTGCCCGGCAAGGGCGACCGCAATACCAGCGACCCGGCCCTGCTGAAAAGCTACCTGGTGCACTGGCTGGAAGATCTCGATGATGTGCAGGCCTTCCATACCGCACAGCCGCACCATGGCGGCTCTGGTGCGTTCTACGTTCTGCTGCGCAAAAGCGAGCGCAAGAAGCAGCTGGCACGCGAACAATTCAGTAAAGGTCGTATCTGACCACCACCCGATGCCGCTGTAGTATTCCGCTGTTACCACTGCTTGGGCACTCTGATCCAGACTGCTTCTCCCACCACAAGGAGAAGCACTATGGCCCGCGTACTGATCATTGCCGGCGATTACGTTGAAGATTACGAACTGATGGTGCCATTCCAGGCGCTGCAGATGGTCGGCCACAGCGTCGCTGCCGTGTGCCCCGACAAGAAAGCCGGCGAAAGCATTCGCACCGCTGTGCATGATTTTGAAGGCGACCAGACTTACAGCGAGAAACCCGGGCATAACTTTGTACTGAATGCAGACTTCGAAGGCATTCAGGGAGAGGACTTCGATGCCCTCCTGATCCCAGGCGGACGGGCACCGGAGTATCTGCGCCTTAATGCTAAGGTCATTGAACTGGTACAGCACTTTGCCAACGCCGGTAAACCGATTGCTGCGGTATGCCACGGCGCACAACTGCTGGCTGCGGCCGATATTATCCGTGAGCGCCGCATCTCCGCTTACCCCGCCTGTGCGCCTGAAGTGACTCTGGCCGGCGGTCTGTATGCCGATATTGACGTGACCGAGGCGATTACCGATGGCAATCTGGTCACAGCACCGGCATGGCCTGCTCATCCGGCATGGCTGGCACAGTTCAGCAAATTGCTGAGCTGACACTGCTGGGCAGTGGCCCATCAGTGATGCCACAATAGGGCTCCGACAGAGGATTGGCAGATGTGTGAAATATACTCCGGCGCGGAGCCTGAACTGTTTGAACTGAAGACCCGTTCGATTCGTATCGACGGCGTGGTCACCAGCATCCGGCTGGAAGCTGTATTCTGGCAACTGCTGGAACAGATCGCGGAAGATGCAGGCCTGACTCTCGGCACCTTTATTACCCGCATCTATCGTGAGGTACTGGAAAAACGCGGCGAGACCGGCAACTTCACCTCGCTGTTACGGGTCGCCTGCACTACCCACCTGAATCAGGGGCAGCGCCTGTCACTGGGCAGTAGTCGCTACGGTGACACCATTACCGATGATCTGGACGATGCAGGAGCGAACGCAGACTCTATTATGCAAAGAACCGGAAGCCCCCGAGACCACAGGCATTCAGAGCATGGTCACGAGATGGATGTTTGAGCGCTTTCAACCTGCATCTACGTCCGCTTTCTCTGGCTAACAGATAATTACGACTTGTGAGGAATAAACTGCGGCTCTCCAGCGTCCTTGACTTCCCGCTCTTTTACTTTCTTTCCCGGTTTTTCTTTAAACAGCGGCCACGGCAGCTCTCCAAACTGCTCAGTGATCGACATATCCGGGCATTCTTCTTTCACCTTATTCCATTTTGCTAATGTCGACTCACCGACCGTCATATGCATGGAG
>NZ_JAEDAH010000057.1 GCF_020320395.1 Thalassolituus marinus
GTTTTAGCTCCTGCAAAACCTGCATTTCCGCCATCCATGGCGGTCAGGAGTCACGCCCGTCCGGCGATAGGGGCGGTCCGACGTATCGGAAGGCCCCTCTATGAGGACAAGGGGCCTGGAATATCTCACAAAAGTTCAAATAAAAATTTGTGGGACAGCAGTGCGGCAATCGCCGGCTTTTTTATTTCTTTGAAAAGCTCATACCGATTTACGGTACCTGCACCTGCAATGCCGCCAGCAGCTCCTGATCACTGAACATATGCGCCCACAGCTTATCGAGAACCTCGTTAACCCATTTCTGGTTGTACTCAGCTACAGGCGACGCCGCCAGTGAGCGGGTTTCAAATACCTTATAAGGTTTGGTGAAGGTGTTGCCACCATCAAGTACGGTAACCATCAGATTGATGTTCACCGAACATTCATTGACGATTACGCCTTCATTGCAGGCAAAATCAAACTGCTGGATATCCAGTTGCACGCGCAGCGGTTCAACCGGGCTGTTCTCACCAAAACCCAGGGCCTTCAAAGACCCCTGCATGCGTCGTGTCAGAGTGTCACGTACAGGTTCCGACGATAACAGCGGGGAATTCTCCGGTGCACGACCACCCCGATGACCGAGTACATCCCAGCCCATATCACGCTGATCGACGACCCGCACCAGCGCGTCACGCTGCACAATCGGTGTGCCTGCAGCAACGCTGGCAGAGTCATTCAGGGAAATTGTCTGCGGTGCCAGCACACAGCCCGACAGCGCCGCGACTGCACATGCCAGTACACCCGCCTTTAACATTGCTTTAGGCATTAGGTATATCCTTTTCCGCCCGTTTAAATACCAGAGTACCGGCCGCTGAATCTTCTGCACTGAAGCGATAGCCCGCGACGTCAAACTCATGCAGTTTTGATTCATTATCCAGTCCGTTTTCAATGATCCAGCGAGTCATCAGACCACGCGCTTTTTTCGCGTAAAAACTGATGATTTTGTACTGGCCATTTTTCTCATCCTTGAATACCGGGGTAATCAGTTTACCCGCCAGTTTCTTCGGCTTAACCGCACCGAAGTATTCATTGGATGCCAGATTAACGACAACTTTTTCGCTGTGTTGTTCCAGTGTTTTGTTCAGCGTTTCAGTCAGGGTTTCACCCCAGAACGCATAAAGATCCTTACCGACCGGATTTTTCAGTTTGGTACCCATTTCCAACCGGTATGGCTGAATCAGGTCCAGTGGACGCAGAACACCATACAGGCCACTGAGGATTCTTACATGGTCCTGAGCGAACGCCAGCTCGTCCTCAGACAGCTTATCAGCTTCAAGTCCGGTATAAACATCGCCCTTAAACGCCAGCACTGCAGCCTTGGCATTGTCTGCCGTGAACGGCAGCTGCCAATCCGCAAAGCGCTGCACATTCAGCTCAGACAATGCAGGGCTCAGTTTCATCAGCGCACCCAGTTCATCCGGTGAATACTGCTTGAGAATATCCACCAGCTCAGCAGACTGTTCAGTAAAAGCAGGCTGTGTGGCTTTATTGGTGACTGGTGGCGTGTCAAAATCCAGCGTTTTTGCCGGTGACAGAAGCGTCAGCATGGAATCATCCTGTGTCGTGATATTCAGTTGCCCCCATGATAACGAGTCAGGGCCGATGTCCCAAATCAAGCCGATCTATCATGCTGATTACTTTGCTCTTTCAGCATCCACACCAATGCGAGTCCTCAGCTCTGCGGCTTTAAATGGTGGTCTGACGGAGATGCGCAGTTTTCTCAATATGCGGGTCGACCTGAACGCACCACCGCCCTTTCCTCCCGCAGCCGACACCATCGCGTTAAAAGCCAGTGAACTGCAGCTGGCACAACCGGTATGCGGCATGATGACTGCAGCCTCAATGAAATCTCTGTGCCATGCTCATCTGTACCAGGACACACTTGAGGTGCAATGCTGGGTAACCGCTGGTCTCAGCAACCTGCTGCGTGCCGGAGATCCCAATGTTGCAGCACCGCGCGCCGGAACCATTAACATTCTGCTGTGGATCAACCAGCCTCTGACCGATGCCGCCATGGCAGAAGCCCTTATATTACTGACAGAAGCCAAGGTTACCGCTATCCGCGATCTGCGGCTGGTCAGCCCGGTCAGTGGTCTTCCTGCCAGCGGCACCGGCACCGACAGCCATGCAGTGTTCTGCCCTCCAGGAGCCAGCGAACCCTATTGCGGCAAACATACCAGCGTCGGCGAACTTATCGGAAAAGCGGTGCTGAACGCCTGCCAGCAAAGTCTGAAGCGCTGCATTGAGGCTGCTCAGACTTCCGACTGACCTTAATGACCTCGCTGTCAGTCAACTGTGCCAATGTTCACATTCACCGGCTGTGAAACCCTGTAGCGTCGACACAACTACAACATGGCAACGCAGTATGGGAAATGACATTCAGGGCATCGGCCTGGGACTGGCCCGACGCTTCGCAGGTAGTAAACTTGCAGAGAAATCCGGCCTGCGCCGACCCGCAGAACGCCTCGCGTATCTCTCCACCCGCACCGGTTTCCGCCTCGCCGGCAGCCTGATCAAGCCAAAACAGAAGGCTCCTTCAGATCCCGGTGAGCGCTTGCCAAACAGTCGTGAAAAAAGCCTGTTCGATCTGTCACTGACCGAAGAGCAGATGATGATCCGTGATACCGTGCAATCCTTTGCCGCGGATGTCATGCGCGATCTCGCCCATCAGGCCGACGAACAACACACCACACCGGACGATTTCACCCGTCAGATTCAGGACCTGGGTCTGAGCCTGTTCGCGGTACCGGAAAACCTTGGTGGCGCTGCGCAGGCTTATGCCCCGACCACCAGTGCTCTGATTGCCGAAGATCTTGCCTGGGGCGACTTTTCACTGGCGTTGTCAGCACTGGCTCCGGTAGCGGTTGCCAATGCCATTGTGCGCTGGGGTAGTCGTCAGCAGCAGGAATTCTGGCTGCCACGCTGGCTGGGCGAAGCGCCAGTCAAAGCAGCCATCGCGGTACAGGAATCCAGCCCACTGTTCCGCAGTCATCATCTCGGAACCCGCGCTAAAGCCACACGCAAAGGCTTTATTATCAGTGGTACGAAAACACTGGTCCCACTCAATGGCGAGGCCAGCCTGTACCTGATTGCCGCCAGCCTGAACGACAAGCCAAAACTGTTTCTGGTCGCTGGCGACAGCAAAGGGCTGCACTTTGAATCCCGCCCGGCCATGGGCCTCAAAGCTTGTGGCACCGGCACCCTGACACTGGATCAGGTAGAAGTCGATAGCGCCGCACTACTGGGCGGTGAACACACAGATTTTGACTACCAGTCATTTATCGATCTCGGCCAACTGCACTGGTCAGCCATGGCCATTGGAACCTGCCAGGCCGCACTGGATTACCTGATTCCATACTGCAATGAGCGCAAAGCCTTCGGTGAACCCATCAGCCACCGTCAGTCGGTCGCATTTATCCTCGCCGACATGGCCACCGAAATTGATGCCATGCGTTTGATGGTCTGGCGTGCTGCAGCGCGTGCAGAACAGGGAATGTCGTTCCACCGCGAAGCGATGCTGGCCCATCTTTTGTGCAGCGAAAAAGCGATGAAAATCGGTACCGATGCGGTGCAGTTGCTTGGTGGTCACGGCTTCACCAAAGAACATCCGGCAGAACGCTGGTACCGTGACCTGCGTATTCTCAGCTGCATCACCAGCGGCCTGCACCTGTAAGGAACTGATAATGCTGAATCTTGAAACTCCGAAAAAATTCCGCCCACTGGTCAATCAGGCCCGCCAGGTAGCACAGAGTGTTTTCCGTCCGATCTCGCGTAAATACGATCGCGAAGAACACGCATATCCGGTCGAGCTGGACATGCTGGCAGCAATAATGGACGGCATGAATGATGGCACCATGGGCGAAGGAGCCGGTGCGGGTAAACTGAAAGCGGAAAAGAAAAACGACGAAGGCATCGTAAACAGCACCAATATGTCGACGGTCCTTGGCCTGCAGGAACTGTGCTGGGGTGACGTCGGCCTGTCGCTGACCCTGCCCCGTCAGGGCTTAGGCAACGCCGCAATTGCCGCTGTCGCCAATGAAGAGCAACTGAAACGCTTCGGTAAAAAATGGGCGGCCATGGCCATTACCGAACCGGATTGCGGATCGGACTCTGCAGCCATTCGCACCACGGCCATTAAAGATGGCGATGAATACGTGATCAACGGTGAAAAAATCTTTGTCACCAGTGGCCAGCGTGCTGATGCAGTGGTGGTCTGGGCCTCCCTCGATCGTTCTCTGGGGCGTGCTGCAATCAAGTCATTCGTGGTCGAAAAAGGCACACCGGGCATGGAGCTTGGCAGACTGGAAAAGAAACTGGGCATCAAAGCCTCAGATACCGCCACGATCAGCTTCAACGACTGCCGGGTACCGGCGGAAAACCTGCTTGGTTCGCCAGAGATTAACGTCGAACAGGGGTTTGCCGGTGTCATGCAGACCTTTGACAATACTCGTCCGGTGGTTGCCGCTATGGCCGTCGGTGTAGCCAAAGCCGCGCTGGACCGAACCCACGAGCTGCTGGAAAAACAGGGTATGCACTTCCGCTACCCCACCAATATGGCCCGCACCAGCGAAATTGAAGCACGCCTTTATCGTTACGAAGCCGACTGGGAAGCTGCCCGCTTGCTGACCTTGCGTGCCGCCTGGATGGCCGATAACGGCATGCCGAATTCCAAAGAAGCGTCAATGGCCAAAGCCAAAGCTGGTCGCACAGCCAACGCCATTACGCTTGGCTGTGTCGAGCTGTTAGGTGCCATGGGTTACTGCGAAGATGAGCTACTGGAAAAATGGGCAAGGGATTCGAAAATCCTCGACATTTTTGAGGGCACGCAACAAATCCAGCAACTGATTATTGCCCGCCGTATTCTGGGCAAGACCTCAGCTGAATTACGGTAAATAACTGTAAATATCTGACCTGGTTCACGGATAGGCACAGAGGGTGGCTTTTTTCAGCCATGGCTTTGTGCCATCCTCCGGGACATAACAATAAATAATCACCACAGGCTATCTCTATGAACCGTTCTGCAGCCCCGGCGGAGGGTTTCTCCGTAACCCGGAACAGCACAAAGCCTCTTAAGCCGCGCAAGGTCAATCTGTTCAATGTACTGCGCAGTGCCGTAACCGGACTGCCGGATATCGGTGTCACTCTTAAAGGTGTGACAGCACTGATAACCACCAAACCCGAAAAGAAGAAATCCATCGGCCTGCTGCTGGAACAACACGCGGTGTTACAACCCGAGCACGTCGCGATCCGTTACCAGTCGCAGCAATTGACCTACAAAGAGCTCAACGAACGAGTTAACCGCGTGGCTCACTACCTGATGAGCCAGGGCATCCGTTCCGGCGATACTGTTGGCGTTATGCTGGAAAATCGCCCGGAAACCCTGGTGGCGGTGCTTGCCACTGTCAAGCTGGGTGCCATCGCCAGCATGATCAACACCTCGCAGCGCGGTGAAGTACTGGAGCACAGTATCAAGCTGGTCAGCCCGCAGCTGATGATTATCGGCGAAGAGATGCTCGACAACATTGCCACCGTTGAACATGCCCTGCCGATGGCTCTGAAAGCGCAGCTGTATTTTGTCCGTGACTGCGGTCAGCGCGAATGTCCGGCCCATTATCAGGACCTTGGTCAGGTCGTCAGCAATATGCCGGTGCGCAACCCTACGACCACCCGCGAAGTGCGAATGCATCAGCCTTGTTACTACATTTTCACATCCGGAACGACTGGCCTACCCAAAGCCTCAGTGATGAGCCACTACCGCTGGTTTAAATCCATGGCTGGTATGGGACTGGCCTCGATGAAACTTAAAAAATCGGATGTGCTGTACGTCAGCCTGCCGCTTTACCACAACAACGCCCTCACCGTATCACTCGCAGCGGTTCTCGGTGCAGGCGCCTGCATCGCTATTTCACGCAAATTTTCGGTTTCACGCTTCTGGGATGAGATTCGCGAATACGGTGCTACCGGCTTCTGCTACATCGGTGAATTGTGTCGTTATCTGCTGAACAGCCCGGAAAAGGATTCCGACCGCGACCACAATATCCGCGTGATTGTAGGCAATGGTCTGCGTCCGGATATCTGGATGGAGTTCAAGCAACGGTTTGGCATTCACCATATCAATGAGTTTTACGGCGCCAGTGAATGCAACCTGGTCTTCACCAATGCTCTCAATCTGGATATGACCGCCGGTATCTGCCCGCTGTCCTACAACATCGTGCAATACGATATTGAGAACGATGAGCCCGTGCGTAACAGCAAAGGTTTTATGCAGGAAGTGAAGAAAGGCGGCGCTGGCCTGCTGATTACCGAGGTTAACGATAAGCAGCCGTTTGAAGGTTATACCGACGAGGAAGCCAGCAGCAAAAAGCTGTTTCGTGATGTATTCAAGCAAGGAGACTGCTGGTTTAACACCGGTGATCTGGTGATCAATCAGGGCTTCAAGCACGTCGCCTTCGCCGACCGGTTGGGTGATACCTTCCGCTGGAAAGGTGAAAACGTTGCCACTACTGAAATCGAGTCGATCCTGATGGAGCTGCCGGAATTTGAACACGCCGTGGTGTATGGGGTTGAAGTTCCGCACACAGACGGTCGTGCCGGTATGGCTTCGGTAACCCTGAAAGCCGGAGCCCAGCCAGACTGGGGCATGGTGACCCGCCACCTGCGTGAGAAACTGCCCGCCTATTCAATTCCATTGTTTATTCGACTGCGTGAGCAGGAGGAAGTCACGGGCACCTTCAAGTACCGCAAGGTCGAACTCAAAGACGAGGCGTATCACCTGGCCAAAGTCAGTGAACCCGTCATGGTTCTTAAGCCGCAAAGTACGGCTTATGAAGTTCTGACCAGCGACACAGAACAAGCCATCAACGACGGCCGGATCAGTTTCTGAGCTTTGTCGCGGAAGCCCGAAGTCAGGCTTCCGCACCCTTCACCTGCTTATCCATCTGAGCACATCTGAAAGACTGATTCTCTGCCCACCCTTGTGCTAGAATGCGCCGCTTTCCCGCCTGACCGACAGGCACTGGACTGTATAACGCCAAGAGGATGAGCAGATGACCGTACCGGTTGGAATCATCATGGGCTCCAAGAGTGACTGGCCCACCATGCAACACGCAGCAGATATGCTGGATAAACTGGGTGTCGCTTACGAAGTAAAAGTCGTATCCGCCCACCGCACACCGGACCTGCTGTTCGACTACGCTAAAAGCGCTCAGTCACGCGGTATCAAAGTGATCATCGCCGGCGCTGGTGGTGCAGCTCACCTGCCAGGCATGTGCGCGTCACAAACGTCCCTGCCGGTACTCGGTGTACCAGTAAAATCCCGTGCCCTGAGTGGTCTGGACTCCCTGCTGTCCATCGTCCAGATGCCGGGTGGTGTAGCCGTTGGTACGCTGGCCATTGGAGATGCCGGTGCGAAAAACGCAGGCCTGCTGGCCGCGCAGATTCTGGCCACCAGCAACGATGAGCTGATGAGCCGTATCGATGAATTCCGTGCGACTCAGACAGAAACTGTTCTGTCCGAACCCGATCCACGCACTGCCCTGTAACACTGACAGTTACGAGACGAGAGTAACGAACGCATGAAAATTGGTATTTTAGGTAACGGCCAGCTGGGCCAGATGTTGTCTGACAGTGTAAAGGACCTCACCGATCTGGAAGTGAGCCTGTACGACACCCGCGCCCACACCGATGAAGCACTGGATGCCTTTCTGGCCTCCGTCGACCGTGTTTCTTACGAAACCGAAAATATCGCGGCCAACATTGTTGCCCGCCTGGAAGCCGTAGAAGACAAGGTTTACCCAAGTCTTAAAGCACTGAAAACCTTCCAGAACCGTCTGTTGGAAAAGAATGCACTGCGCGCTGCAGGCATCGCTACCGCAGACTTCTGTGCCGTTAACTCTCTCGACGACGTAAAAGCCGCCGTTGAAACCCTGGGGCTGCCAATCGTACTGAAAACCACCACCGAAGGTTACGATGGTAAAGGTCAGTATGTTCTGCGCAGCCCTGACGATGCCGAGCCTGCCTGGGCAGCCATCGGCAACCGCGAGCTGATCGCAGAAGCCTTTGTTACGTTCGAGCGTGAAACGTCCGTTATCGCCAGCCGTGACGTAAACGGCAACATCGTGGTGTTCCCGATGACCGAGAACATTCACCACGAAGGTATCCTGCGTTACTCGCTGTATCCGGCTGCCAACCTGAGCAGCGAGAAAGCCGCCATTGCTGAGCGCTATATCCGCCAGCTGGCCGATAGCCTGGATTACGTTGGCACCATCACCCTCGAACTGTTCGAAACCGCAGATGGTCTGGTGGGTAACGAAGTGGCACCACGTGTACACAACTCCGGCCACTGGTCGATTGAAGGTGCACAGACCAGTCAGTTCCGTAACCATATGCTGGCTATCTCTGGTCGTGAGCTGGGTGTCACTGACGCTCAGTACCCTGCTGTTGCCATGCTCAATGTCATCGGCGAAGAAGTGCCGGCAGAAAAAGCCGACAACCTCGACACAGCCTTCCGCCACTCATACGGCAAAGAAGCACGCCCGGCACGTAAACTGGGTCACGTCACCGTGGTCGGCCAGTCCGTGGCTGAGCGCGATGCCACCATCGAACAGCTGACCGGCCTGATTCCGGACGGCGTGTGGCCACCTAAGCACTGACAGGCACTGAGTTATGGCAAAGTCTCTTCAGGAACAATTAATGGCCGCTGGCCTGGTCGATAAGAAAAAGGCCAAAAAAGCCGCCAAAGAAATGAAACATCAGGATCACCTGCAGCGTACCGGTCAGGACAACGATCTGGATGCTGCAAAAGCAAAAGCCGAAGCTGCACGTAAGGAAAAAGCCGAACGTGACCGCGAACTGAACCAGAAAAAGGAACAGGAAGCTCAGGTTAAAGCGATCGCTGCACAGGTACGCCAACTGGTTACCACCAACGCCATTAAAAGCGAAAAAGCCGATATCAAATATCAGTTTATTGATGGCAAGAAAGTGAAATCCATCTACGTTGATCAGGCTATCTGGGATCGTCTGAGCCGTGGGCAGCTGGCGATCATCGCACTGGATTTGCCAGGCGAGAAAAAGTACGAAGTGCTGCCATTACAGATTGCAGAAAAAATTCGTCAGCGAAAAGACAATCACTTTATCTACATTGCCGAAAGCACTGCCGACGCGATGGAAGAAGACGATCCATATGCCGCTTACCAGATCCCTGACGATCTGATGTGGTAACACAAGCAGTTAGGAAAAGCTGGCTTGTATTCATCCAGCCAGATATAAAACAGCCCGCTTTATAGCGGGCTTTTTTATGCCGCAAGGGAATTGCTCGTCGACTGGCAGACTCGATATAGTCATCACGTAACGATGATCAATATCGTCTTTATCCACCACCGCATATGCATCATTCACTGGATCCAGACGAATACCTTCGCAAGTCCAAGGCCCTCAGTCACCAGTTTCTGTGTGCAGATCTGAGTGACACATGCTACGCAAAATAATCTCAATCGCCAGATCATTGGCATGCAAAACACGGCGTTCGAAATGGTAAGGCACCATTTCGACATCAGACGAATGTAGCGCGTAACCGACCATTTTCATAGAAACCGCTTCAAGTCACTGAATAACAGACCCAAAGCCTGTGTAAAGCACCTGGCCTGGCATATCCTTGAACTAGAAAACAAAGCCGGAAAAGACATATCGGATACTGGGCACTTCTTACCTGATTCTGCGGCGGTTAGTATCCAGTGTTAATTGCGACCTGAGAAAGAGCTCTAAATCTTTAACAAAACCGGCGATTCTCCTTAAAACGTAACGTGAACAACCATAGAAGCAATGACCATAAGATCATAGCCGCTGCGAAGTAACGTAAAAGTGCGGCATCGTTAGTGTAACCCTTTACCACATCCTCATAGGATTGAATCATGCTATTTTCAACAGCCACCTCAAAACAGCGTGAAGAAAGCGTCGTTTTTTGCTCCAGGGATTTACGATAGAGGTCACACAGCAAAGAAACTGTTTTCCCTTCACTCCGAGAGTCTTCCAACGCTTTATAAACAACTCCCATATTTCCCGATTTAGAGCTATAGAAATAGGTATAAGCGTCCTTATACAGCGAAAAAGAAATACCTGAAGAAGCTTTTCCAGGGGATTCTATTTTCTCCAGTCTGGATACCTGTCCCGTTCTGTTAATCAATTCAAACTTTTCCGGTAAGCCAGTGTTTGGTTGAACGTTTATGTAATAAGCCATATAAACTATCAACACTGTAAATAAGGTCTGAGCCAGTGCTACGCGCCGGTAAAATTTAAACACTATTTCCGAGCCTCATTCGCTTCATATCCCCGTACAGCATTAAACCGTGCAAATACCAGCGCACCGAGTGTTAGCAGCCCATAAAGAACCAGCATAAAAATCAGCTGTTCCGGATTGTCGCGATATTCAAAATTCAGAATCAGAATGCCACCCGCGCCCAGGCCCAGCATAGACAACAGCGTCAGCCACAACGATGACCCGGTCAGATGACGGATGCGGAAATTGGCGTATGCCATTAACAGTGATACCAGCAGAAAAGTTACTGAGCCGAATTCCAGAATAACTTTTAACCCACCAGCCAGAATCAGCAGCATGGCAAACAGCGCCATCATAGCGATGGCCGCAACCGGAATATTGTTAGTGCGACGTTCCAGTATTTTTGGGAAAAAGCCATCACCGGCAATCACCGACACCTGACGTGATGCACCGAATAATGTACCGTTGATTGCACTACTGGTAGCCAGAATAGCACCCAGCACAACGATATCTGAACCTATTGGCCCCAGCACATTGCCGGCACCAGCCGCCAGAGCGTACTCCTGATTGTCGATAATATCCTGCGCCGGGATGGCCAGAATGGCCGCCAGTGCAATCAGTACGTACAAGCCAATCGCCAGAGCAATCGCCGTATAAATAGCGCGCGGAATGTTTTTATCCGGATTATCCATTTCCTTAACGGCGTTAATCACCAGTTGAAACCCTTCGTAAGCAACAAAGGTAACCGCCGCGACGGTCAGAATGTTCATCAGCGAAAAATCTCGACTATCAGCCGCAAACAGCTGTGGCAGATCGGTATTGCGGTGCGCCAGCAATACGGCGGCGATAATCAGCAACAACAGCAATTTGGTGTAGACCATCAGGTCTTCTATTTTACCCATGCCGCGCACGCTCCAGATATTTACTGCAGCGAACAGCGCTATAATGCCGCAGGCAACGGCCTTGCGCAGTGCCTCTGTTTCGCCCCCTTCAAAACCGCTCAGGCTGTAGGAAGAAAAGGTATAGGCGTAGAGCGCAATGGTACTGATGTAGCCAAAAATCACATACCAGCCAATCAGGGCTGCGGCTACCGGAGAAGCGGGAAATGTACGCTTAAAGAAACCGTAGGTTGCCCCCTCGTCGCGATAATACACGCCGAGTTTTACATAGGAATATGCAGCCAGCGCGGCAATCAAACCACCAGCCAGAATCGCGATGGGCGTATAGGGACCAATAAGATCGACCGATATTCCCAGAATGGTGAAAATACCGCCGCCGATCATGCCGCCCAATGCAATTGCAATCAGTTCCGGCAATCCCAGTGCTTTCTGGTCACTACTACCCCACTGTGGCCACTTCATTGACATACTCCTGTCATTCACTGCCGACATTATGCGCCGACCATTCACCTTGCCAAGCGCAACAGACTGTTCGTCTGATCCAGGTCACTGGGCAGCCCGGTCGAAAGTCGATATGGTAAGGCTTCTTCTGACCCTGACAGGATGCAGCGGTGAAAAAACTTCTTATTTCTCTGGTCGTCGTGGTCGCTGTGGTGACCGCCTTTATGCTCCGCCCCGCCAAGCCGGTGGAAGTACGCATGACCACCGTAACCACAGGTCTGATCGAATCGCTGGTCAGCAACACTCGCTCCGGTACGGTTAAAGCCTGCCAGCGCTCGCGTCTGTCACTGGCCCAGGGCGGCCAGGTGAGCAAACTGTATGTCGACCAGGGCGATCAGGTCGAGAGCGGCGCGCTGTTACTTGAACTGTGGAACGACGATCTGAAAGCCGCGCTGGCCCAGGCCGATGCTCAGGTCAGAATGGCCGAACTGAACAAAGCCTCAGCCTGTCGCCAGGCCGAAGCCGATCAGCGTGAAGCCCGGCGCCAGCGAGAACTGCACAATCGCAACCTGGCCTCAGCCGAGCAACTCGATCGCGCTGAAACCAGCGCCGAAATTACCCGCCTGAGCTGCCAGCAGAACGAAGCACAGGTGATGCAGGCCAAAGCCAACGTCGCGGTACAGAAAGCGCGTCTGGCGCAAACTCAGTTAACCGCCCCGTTCGCCGGGATCGTTGCCGAAGTGAATGGCGAGGTTGGTGAATACGCCACGCCGTCACCACCGGGCGTGGCCACACCGCCAGCCATTGATTTAATCGCCGATGGTTGCCTGTATGTACGTGCGCCGATTGATGAAGTCGATGCTGCCGCCATCCGCACCGGTATGCCTGCCCGGGTTTCCCTCGATGCTTTCCGCGATCAGTCCTTTAACGGCATCGTGACCCGTATCGCACCTTACGTTCAGGACAGTGAAAAACAGGCTCGTACTGTCGATGTCGACGTCCGCCTGCAGGACATGCCTGACGATGTGCACTTACTGGTGGGGTACAGCGCCGACATCGAAGTCATTATTGAATCCGCCGATAACAAACTGCGCGTACCCAGCGAAGCCTTGCTGGAAGGTAATAAAGTGCTGACTCTGTCAGATGACGGCCAGACCCTGAAAAAGCAGACACTGGAGCTGGGATTAAGCAACTGGACCTGGAGTGAAGTGCGCAGTGGCCTGTCTGATGGCCAGCAGGTATTAACCTCGCTGGAAAATCCGGCCGCGGTGGATGGCGCACGGGTAAAAGTCATAAAGGGTGCTGAGCATGAGTGATGCACTGATCCGGGTAAACGGTGTTAATAAAACCTTTTTACTCGGTAATGAGCCGGTGCACGCACTGAACAATATTCAGCTGCAGATTCAGTCGGGCGAATATCTTTCCGTCATGGGGCCATCCGGCTCGGGGAAGTCCACCCTGCTGAATATGCTCGGCCTGCTTGATGTGCCGGATAACGGCGAATACTGGTTAGCGGGTGCCGATACGGTCCCCATGGATGAAGAACAGCGTGCCCTCTACCGGCGGCAGCAGATTGGTTTCGTCTTTCAGTCCTACCACCTGATTCCACGCCTGAGCGCGGCCGAGAACATTGAACTGCCGCTGATTCTGGCTGGTATCGCGCCTGCGGAACGTAAAAAACGGCTGCAGCCCATCATTGAAAAACTGGGGCTGGATTCACGTGCTGGTCACCTGCCAAATCAGCTGTCCGGCGGTCAGCGTCAGCGTGTGGCGATTGGCCGCGCCATTATCATGAAACCACACCTGCTGCTGGCCGATGAACCCACTGGCAACCTCGACAGCAGCTCGGGGGCTGAAGTCGTTGCACTGCTTGAAGAGCTGAATAACGAGGGGATCACTCTGGTGGTGGTTACCCATGATGCCGACCTCGGACAGCGTGCTAAACGCCGCATTCGCATGGTCGACGGTGTCATAGTGCAGGACGAAAAGAACGCGGGAGCCAATGCGTGATTCGCACTGACGACCAGCTGCGTTTCGCCCTGCGCGCCATGCTGCGACAGCGCTTCCGTACCATCATGCAATTAATCGCCATGTCTATTGGCGTACTCGCCGTGGTGCTGTTGACCGGATTGGGCGAAGGTGGCCGTCAGTACGTATTGGGAGAGTTTTCGTCGCTGGGCAAAGACGTACTGATTATGTTGCCGGGGCGTAAGGAAACCAGCGGTGGTATGCCACCGTTAAGCGGTGAAGGCACACGCGACATTACCTTGCAGGATGCCCAGAGTCTGCTGCGTTTACCGGAAGTGGAGCGCGTTGCTCCCCTGATTGTCGGCAACTCTGAAATCTCCCGCGGCTCACTCAGCCGCGAATCTCTGGTACTGGGTACTAATCAGGCGTTCTTCGATATCCGCCAGATGAAACTGGCGCGCGGACAAGCCCTGCCGCTGCTGCCGCTTGATCAACCCAGCCCGGTATGTGTGATTGGCGACACCCTACGTAAAGAACTATTCGCTGCAGAATCGCCGCTTGGCCAGTGGCTGGGGGTTGACGCCTATCGCTGTCGGGTCATCGGCGTACTGGAGGATACCGGCACCGGCCTTGGCATGAATATGAGCGACGCCCTGATCCTGCCGGTGGCCAGTGCTATGCAGATATTTAATACCCAGGGCATGTTCCGGGTAATGATTGACGTACGCGCTGCCCAGGGCGTCGCCCGCATTACCAACGATATTGAACAACTGATGACGGAGCGCCGCAATGGTCTGCTGGACGTGACCATCGTTACTCCCGACTCCATTATGCGAGCCTTTGATAATGTGCTGTCGATCATGACCTTCGCTATCGCCGGCATCGGTGCTATCAGTCTGTTTGTCGCCGGCGTGCTGATCATGAACATGACGCTGATTACGGTTTCCCAGCGCACCGCCGAGATCGGGCTGCTCAAGGCGTTAGGCGCCGCCAGCCACGAAGTGCGCAGCTTGTTTATTCTAGAGGCGGTAATGATGTCGCTGCTCGGTGGTGGCCTCGGGCTGTCACTGGCACAACTGTGCTTATGGGGCGCGCGACTGCGCTTCCCGGATATTCCGTTTGCCGCACCGCTCTGGGCCAGCGCAGCCGCTCTTGGCATCGCGATGCTCTGCGGGCTGCTGTTTTCCTGGATTCCGGCCAATCGGGCAGCCTCGCAGGCGCCGGTACTGGCACTGCAACATCAGAACGGGAAATAGCCATGTTACTGCCTGACTGGAACCATCTGATATTTACCTCGCTGCGCTACAACCCGCTGAAGAGCCTGCTGACAGCGCTGGGCATTGCCATAGGAATCGCCGCGGTCACCCTGCTCACCTCACTCGGCGAAGGTGTGCGTTCCTATGTCATGGACAACTTCTCCCAGTTCGGTACCCGCATTATCGCCATCGGTCCCGGCAAAAATAACACCAGCGGCATGGGGGGAATCCTGAGTTCCGTACGCCTGTTAACGCTGGATGACTACCAGTCACTGAAAACCCTGCCTTATGCCGATCATGTGGTAGCTAACGTCCAGGGCACAGGTCCGGTGCGCTTTGGCGAGCGCATCCGCAATACCGACATATACGGCACCACCGCCAGCATGGTGGAAGCCTGGGATTTTCCATTGGCCAGCGGCCGCTTTCTGCCCAACAGCCCGGGCAATAACTCACCGGCGTTTGCCGTGCTGGGCAGCAAGGTGTGGCAGGAATTGTTTGAGGGGCGGAATGCGCTGGGACAGTTTATCCGCGTAGGCGGCCAGCGTTTTCGCGTTATCGGCGTGATGCAGCCGAAAGGCTCTATGCTCGGCTTTGATCTGGACGATATGGTTTACATTCCCGCTGACCGTGCCCTAAGCCTGTTTAACCGCGAAGGGCTGATGGAAATTGACGTGGTGTTCTCCCCTGCCACCAGCTCTGAACAGATGAGCGAGCGTATTCGCCAGCGCCTGATTGATCGCCACGGGCAGGAAGACTTCACCATCGTTACCCAGGATGAAATGCTGTCCAGCCTGAACAGTATTCTGTCGGTGCTGACTCTGGGGGTCGCCGCATTGGGCTCTATTTCCCTGCTGGTTGGCGGCGTGGGCATCTTTACCATCATGACCACCAACATACGTGAACGCACACCGGAAATCGGCCTGCTGCGTGCCATCGGCACATCCCGCCGCCAGCTACTCAGCCTGTTCCTCGGTGAGGCCGTCTTCCTTGCCATTCTCGGTGCCCTCGGCGGTATGCTGACGGCACTGTTGCTGCTTGGTATTACCGCCATGGTAATACCGGACTTCCCGGTCCAGCCCAGCCCTTTCTACCTTGTCGCTTCGTTACTGTTCTCTGCCTTTATCGGTCTTATCGCCGGTATAGGACCCGCATGGAAAGCCTCCAACCTGAGTCCGATTGAAGCCCTGCGCGACGAGTAATCGCCCGCTGCCATTGACCTGTCTTTCCTGTATTTCCACCTTTTTCGGGAAGCAGCATCCTGCATCGCATGGCAGATAGCGAGGCGACACATACGGCCGCTGCGCTTGTCGTTTCTCCTACTATACTGGCTTAAACGACCTGTTTTCGGCCCCGGCTGAATTCGCGCGCAACTGACTGAGCGTGTTACGGATGATTGAGCGAAGTAAACACAGGAAGAGCGCCGCAAAGCATTTCCCCATGCATTTGCGCCTTTATCAGGTAACCACCCTGCTGGTTGCCACGGCAGCGATCATGTTCGCCACCGGCCTGTTTGTGGCCGGAATGATGAACAACGTACGATCATACGTGCGTGGTGAGAACCTGTGGGCCAAAGCCCAGAAAGAATCCGTCCTTGCGCTCTATAAATACGCCTACACCGGTGAGCCCTCTTATCTTCATGCTTCGCGTGAGTTTCTCAGTGTTAACCTCGGCGATCAGAAAGCTCGCCAGGCCCTGCAGGCTGTACCTCCGGACACTGTAGCCGCCAGCGAGGGGTTCCTGCAGGGAGAAAACCATCCCGACGACATTCCCGGAATGATCTCCTTATTCATCAACTATCAGAATATTTCCTATCTGAAGTCGGCAATCCGGATCTGGTCAGAGGCCGACCTGTTGATTGCTGATCTGCGACTGCTCGCCGATCAGCTCGAACAGGCAGTCAACAATAATCACCCTGACGTTGTTGCCGTTCTGGTGACGCAGTTGGACCGACTGAACCACGAACTGAAAGAAAAAGAATTTGCCTTCTCTTCGACACTGGGTGAGGCCTCGCGCTGGATCAAATCCACTCTGATTGTTGTGTACTCAGTGCTTTTCATTCTGCTGTTAATTGTGTCGGTGCTCATTGCCCGTAATATCGCCCGTCAGCTGCGTGCGACAGAAGAAAAACTGCGCATCAGTGATCATCGTTTTACCAGCCTCGCACGTTCAGATCTGGTCGGTATTTTTGAGTTTGAACTGGGTGGAAAAATTATCGAAGCCAACCGGAAGTTCCTGAGCATGCTCGGTCTGCACAAAGATGATCTGGACGGTCAACCACTTAACTGGCAGACGCTGACAGTGGCTGAAGACCGGGACCTGGATCAGAAAGCGGCGCAGGCATTACGCGCACAGGGTGCTTGCGCCCCCTACGACAAACAACTCTGGCATGTCGATGGTCATAAGGTACCGGTATATGTCGGTGCCGTTTTACTCAATGAGCAGCAGGAAACCGGGCTGGCATTTGTTATTGATCAGACCGAAAAATATCAGATGGAGCAGGAGCTGAGGCTATCAGCCATTGTGATGAGCCACAGTCAGGATGCCATTGTTATCCTCGACGAACAGCAGAAAGTCATGTCCGCCAATCAGGCATTCTGTGAGCTGGCGGTTTGTGATATTGAAAAAATCATTGGTCGTAAGTTCGATATCATTAACGACACCATGGATGAAGAAGAACGATTAGCCATTCGCGACGCATTAGAAAGTAAGGAAAACTGGGAAGGTGATATCGATTTTAAAAACACCGTAAATGAGCTTATTCCGGTAAGACTGTCGATCAGTATCATTCAGGATGAGCAGCACGATTATGGCCAGTACGTTTATATGCTCAGTGACATTAAAGCGCGTAAAGAAGCTGAAGAACGTCTGCAGTATCTGGCCAGCTTCGACACGCTGACCGGCATAGCCAATCGCATCACGTTCCAGTCCCGACTCAATCGCGCCATTAGTCGAGCCAAACGACACAATAAGGAATGCTCGATTCTGTTCATCGATCTGAATAAATTTAAGCCGGTGAATGATCACTATGGCCATGAGGTCGGTGATGAACTTCTGAAACAGGTGGCCGAGCGTCTGAAAGCACTGGTTCGTTCTGTCGATACTGCAGCCCGTATTGGCGGCGATGAATTCGTGGTTATTCTCGAAGATATTGAAGACCGCGCCATTATTCACACCGTGGTGAAACGCATTATTGAGGCGGTTGCGGAACCCTATGAGGTGAAGGCGCTGGAGATAAACATCAGCTGCAGCGTTGGTATCAGCGTATATCCGCACGATGGCAGCAATGATGTCGAACTGACCCGCTCGGCCGACATCGCCATGTACGCTGCAAAGAGTATGGGCGAAAGCCAGTACTATTTCTTTAACCGTCGCCTTGGCTGATGCGAATCACACACTGGCTATGATTTACGCACCTTCAGACGATTATTATTGTCGCGACTGGCACGAATAAGATCATCCCCCTGCCCTGCCGGACCACCCAGTTTAACGTGGCGGTCATACAACAGAATATTGGCAGTGGCAGCCAGATTCAGACAACCCACCGTCGGCACATATACCACCGCATCTGCGGCATTTACCAGACTCTGTGGCAGACTGCCATCCTCAGGCCCGAAGACGTATAACGCCTGCTGTGGGTGTTCGAACTCCGGCAAGGGGGTCGCACCCTCCACCAGCTCCACACACACCAGCCTGGTGCCAGCAGGCAGCTGACTGTGTGCTTCAAGTAAATCATCAACGTGGGTAGCAGGAACCGTCTCCTGCACATTCCGGGTATCGGTGCAGTAGCGCAGCGCTGTGCGGTAACGATTACCGGTATAGAGAAGTCCGTCGGCCTGAAAACAGCCGATAGCCCGCAGAACAGAACCAACGTTGGTCATGTCTTTCGGGTTGATAATGCCAATATGAACCATAGTCGCGCAGGTAAATCCGTGGAGCGCGCCAGTGTAGCACGTCAGCCTGCCGATGGGCGGAAGGAAAAAAGCCCCCTACCACCCGCTGCAAGCGCAGTGGCAGTGCAAGGTAGAGGGAGGAAAAGTGCGGGAAGGAAAATCAGCGCGCTACTGCCACGGGTTCACTCAGCGCATTTTTACGTTGAATAGCATCGTAGTACTGCCCATATGCAGGTCGATCGAAGCACTGGCCATCACCGGCCTGACCAATTACCTGCCCATCGCGGTACACCACTTTACCGTTCACTAATGTGCACACAGGCAGACCCGTGACTTCCATACCTTCAAAGATATTGAAATCCACCCGCGAACGATGGGTTCTGACCGACAGGGTTTTCTTAGCCTCAGGGTCCCAGATCACCAGATCGGCATCTGAACCTACCATCACAGCCCCTTTTTGCGGATAGACATTAAATACCTGTGCCGCATTGGTGGAGGTAATGGCAACAAACTCATTGGCGGTAATGCGTCCGCTGTTCACGCCTTTTTGCCACAGTACCGGCATGCGTTCTTCGACACCGGCGGTGCCATTAGGGATGCGGGTAAAATCGTCTTTGCCCATAGCTTTTTGTTCAGCGCAGAAGGCGCAGTGGTCGGTGGCGGTAGTCTGCAACGTACCCGCCTGCAGACCGTTCCACAGCGCTTCCTGATGCCCCTTCGAGCGGAAAGGAGGGCTCATAACGTGGGCGGCGGCGACATCCCAGTCTTTATCCTGGTAAACACTGTCATCCAGCACCAGATGGCCGGCCAGACACTCGCCATATACCCGCTGGCCGCGATTCTGCGCGTAGCGAATGGCATCTACGGTTTCGGAGGCAGACACATGCACCACGTATATGGGCGCTCCCAGAGTATTGGCAATGGTAATCGCACGGTTCGCCGCTTCGCTCTCGACTACCGGAGGGCGCGACAGCGGATGCGCTTCCGGACCGGTAATGCCCTTGTCCAGCAATTGTTGCTGCAGGTGGTAAACCAGCTCACCGTTTTCTGCATGCACAGTTGGCATAGCGCCCAGTTCCAGGCAACGGTTAAAGCTGGCCACCAGAATTTCGTCAGTACACATAATGGCGTTTTTATACGCCATAAAGTGTTTAAAGCTGTTTACGCCATGGTCATTAACCAGCGTTCCCATGTCACGTTTAACCGATTCATCCCACCAGGTAATGGCCACATGGAAGCTGTAGTTGGCGATGGATTTTTCCGCCCATTCGCGCCATTGCTGATACGCCTCCATCAGTGGCTGTTGTGGTGCAGGAATCACAAAATCAATAATCGATGTAGTACCTCCGGCAACTGCAGCAGCGGTTCCTGACTCAAAATCATCAATCGCCACGGTACCCATAAAAGGTAATTGCATATGGGTATGCGGGTCGATACCGCCCGGCATAATGTACTGACCACTGGCATCGATAATCTCGGCATCAGCCGGCACATCCAGTTGCTCACCTATGGCTGCAATTTTTCCGTTTTCGCAGTAAACATCGGCGCGGAACGTCAACTCATGGGTGATAACGGTCCCGCCCTTAATCAGAATGGACATAGACTTTCTCCGAAGGTAAAAATCGGGGGCGTTACAGCTGCCCCCTTAAAAGCATTACTGAGCAGCGGCCGGAATCACTTCCGCCTGCATTGCCTGCGCAGCAAAGTAGTAGATAACAGCACCGGAAATCGCACCGGTGAACCAGCCGTAGCTGTAGAACCAGCTCATAAAGCCCGTGGTAATTGCAATAACCGTCAGAGCCACCGGCACACCAAAGGCAATGAAACCGGCCCAGTTAATCAGCGGATATTCGCCACCGTCTTTGTACAGTGACACCAGATCCAGTTTCTGACCCTTAACCAGGAAGTAATCGACGATCATAATGCCGGCAATAGGTCCCAGCAGGCTGGAATAGCCCAGCAGCCAGTTGGAGTACATGCCTTCAACGCTGAAGTCAGATTCCAGCAGACCTGCTTTTTTCAGCAACTCCCAGCCCATCAGCAACACACCAATAACGCCGGTGAGCAGAACACCACGGGTGTTATTAATATACTTTGGCGCAATGTTCTGGAAATCGTTGGTCGGTGAAACCACATTGGCGGCGGTGTTGGTGGAAATGGTGGCGATAATAATCAGCACCATGGAAATGAATACCCAGAACGGGCTGTCGATTTTACCGATCAGGCTAACCGGATCAGACACCATTTCACCGACCAGTGCTGGTGATGCAGCCGTCATAATGACGCCCAGTGCAGCGAACAGGAACATAGTCAGCGGCAGACCCACAATCTGACCGATCACCTGGTCTTTCTGTGATTTAGCATAGCGACTGAAATCAGGAATATTCAGTGACAGGGTTGCCCAGAAGCCCACCATTGCAGTCAGACCACCAAAGAAATAACCCCAGAAACCAGCGTCCTCCGGACGATTAGCCGGCACAGCCAGAACCTCCGTCACCGATACCTTACCGCTCGCCCAGAACAGCAGACCCAGACCTACCGCCAGCAGCAGTGGTGCCGACAGGGTTTCCAGCCATTTTATGGATTCTGAACCTTTAATCACCACGGCAATGTTCAGCGCCCAGAACACAAAGAAACCAATCACTTCACCAACACCACCCAGTGCCGCCCAGCTGTCTGAAACCGCCGACAACATCAGGTGAATCGCCAGACCACCAAACATGGTCTGAATACCAAACCAGCCACAAGCGACCACGCCACGGATCAGGCAGGGAATATTGGAACCAACGATACCGAATGATGAACGCAATAACACCGGAAACGGAATACCGTATTTGGTGCCGGGAAAGGCGTTCAGCGTCAGCGGTAACAGGACAACAATATTGGCCAGCAGAATGGTAATCAGTGCTTCGGTAACCGACAGTCCGAAATAGGCCGTCAATACCCCACCCAGCGTATAGGTTGGCACACAGATCGCCATCCCCACCCACAATGCAGCAATATTTAACTTATTCCAGGTACGTTCTTTTACCTTGGTAGGCGCCAGATCGTCGTTGTAATAAGTTGAGGATTCCAGATCAGATCCGGTTTCCAGCTCATAGAACTCTCCGACCTCGATGGGTTTGCTCGTAGTCATAACCTGCCTCTCTTCATATTTTTAATTGTGCTGAATTCACAGCGGATAATGAAACTCTGGCTGCCTGACGGCTTCCACACTACTGTGCGGCGATACGCTCGCTGGCACTTAACATAGCGTGTAATAAAACATTGGTTCCGGCCTCACACTGTTCGGCACTGGTGCGTTCAGCCGGGTTATGACTGATACCCTTTTCGCACGGCGTAAAAATCATACCGGCGGGCATAATATCGGACATATAACAGGCGTCATGTCCGGCACCGGCATAGATATCCATATGCGAATAACCCAGCTCTTTCGCAGCTTTTTCTACATCCGCGGATAAGCGAAATTCCACCGGCGAAAAATACCAGTAATTATCGACGCTGATTTCCAGATCACGCTCGGCTGCCAGTGCGCTGCAGAATGCCTCCAGCTCATCATTCATAGTTGCCAGCACCGCCGCGTCCGGGTTGCGCAGATCAACACCAAAGTTAATGCTGCCCGGAATCACATTGCGCGAATTCGGATAAACCTGCATAAAGCCGACAGTACCCAGACCATTGGCATGCCGATGGGCAATTTTTTCCACTTCGGCGGTGATTAATGCGGCGGCGACCATACTGTCTTTGCGCAAGTGCATCGGCGTGGTACCGGAATGCTGTGCCCTACCTTTAATCACCACGTTGTACCAGCGAATACCCTGCCCCAGACGAACCACACCAATGGTTTTATCTTCATCTTCGAGAATCGGACCCTGCTCGATGTGCGCTTCAAAAAATGCGCCCATATTGCGACTGCCCGGCTCCTCTTCGCCGATATAACCGATACGCTGCAGTTCATCACCGAGGCGAATACCGTTGACGTCGGTTTTATTCAGTTCTTCCTCTAGGTCGAAGCGACCAACGTACACACCTGAGCCCTGCATAGCGGGCTGAAAACGTGAGCCTTCTTCGTTAGTCCACACCGATACTTCCACCGGCGTTGGCGTTTCTATGTTGTTTTCATGCAGTGTACGAAGTACTTCAACACCAGCCAGCACACCAAATACGCCATCGAATTTACCGCCGGTAGGCTGAGTATCCAGATGACTGCCGGTACACACCGCTGGCAGATCATTATTCTTTCCCGGACGACGGGCAAACATATTGCCGAACTTATCAAAGGTGACCGTGGCTCCTGCCGCTTCACACCAGGCAGTAAACAAATCACGTGCCTGCTTGTCGAGGTCGGTACCGACCAAACGGGCACAACCACCGCCTTCGGTTCCACCAATGTCGCCCATTTCCATCAGACTATCCCAAAGGCGTTGTTTGTTTATACGCAGGTTTTTCATACCGACCTCTGATTACCATGCTGATCAAGACCAGCTATCAAACAAATTTATTTACCATTTGGTAAAACTTAATATCAAAAAAAATCGCGAAATACGCGAGAACCTGACTAACTAATCAAGGTTTGTGCCAACCCTTCAGAAGACATACCACCATTAAAGGAAAACTGCCTGGAAAGCCCATTTATACTGGCCTTTCAGGGCTATAAAAAAACAATCGTCCGCATTGTCATCACTGCTTTTTGCCGATCTTCAAAACGGTTTTTAAGCTCGGTTCAGATGGAGCACATTTACAGTGCAATCTGCGACTGAAATGAAATATAAATGTGCAGACCAAGACGGGCTGACTAGCCACGAAATGCGCACAGTCCGTTAAGAAAAAAAGCAAAAAAAAAGCGGCCAATGGCCACAGCTGTCCCACAAATTTTTATTTGAACTTTTGTGAAATATTCATAGCCCCTTGTCCTCATAGAGGGGCCTTCCGAAACGTCGGAC
>NZ_JAEDAH010000058.1:0-20560 GCF_020320395.1 Thalassolituus marinus
CATTTTCTTCTGCTTTATCCGAAGCTAAAAACTCCCGATTTATCTGATACGTTTTCGAGTTCATTCGCGCTTGGTCGGATGAGATTAATTCGTCAGGAACGAATTAACGCGTAGCCCGCAGGGTGAGTATCAGGACGATACGAGCAACCTCTTTAGCTTCTACAAATTGCCCGGAGCTATTTGGTCCGCCGGAGGCGCCCGTAGGGGCGAGGGCAGGACGCCCGAGAGACAATCGTAGTGAGCCTGCGAACGAAGAGCGCGTAGGCCGAAGGCCAGGTCGCTTGCGACCGTTAGCACATCCTCCTGCGCCACTCATTTTCTTCTTCTTTATCCACAGCTGAATTGCCAGTCAGAACTTCTCAGCCAGCCGGATAATGATTAATCCACAATCTGAACATCATCATTAAACAGATAACCAATGCTGTGCAGGGTTTTCAGTGGAATGCTGTAGTCTTCGGTGGTGAAGCGTTTACGCAGTCGCGAAATCTGCACCTCCAGTGTGCGGCTATCGGGACTGTAATCCGGCATGCCAATGGCGGTGTACAGATCGGATTTGGACACAGGCTCACCGGGGGTTCTGGCCAGTTCGGAGAGAATCAGTAATTCCGACTTATTCAGGTCATGACGCACACCGTCAGGGGTTGTCAGAGACCAGGCAGTGGTATTTAACGTCCACGCTGTCGGCTCTGCTGCTGAGCGGGCAGTCAGATTATTAATAACGGCCAGTAGCTCACGTATATCGACGGGTTTAGGCAGATAGTAATCGGCACCGCGGGTCAGGCCTTCAATGCGATTTTCAACGCTGCCATAGGCAGTCAGCATAATAATGCTGACGTTGCTGTTCTGCTTCAGTCGCTGAGCAATATCGAAACCACTTTCGCCGGGCAGGTTCACATCCAGCAGTATTAAGTCAGGGGTGTTACCGGCCAGCCAGGCGTCCATCTCCTTGCCGCTGCCGACTTCACTAACGTTTATTTCCTGGCTGCGCAGGATGTCACTGATCGGCGCACGGAAATCTTCTTCATCGTCGACAAACAGTAATTTTAAGGCGTCCATTCAAATCTCTCTCAGGCGTGGCAGGGTAATCGTTATGCGGGTTCCGTTTGTGCATGCGACCGATATCGTACCCTTGTGCCGGGCGGTGATGACTTTTACAAAATACAGACCGAGTCCGCTGCCAGGGCGCTGATTGCCATTGCGGATACGGTAAAATTTCTCAAAGATTTTTTCCTGTTCTGATTCGGGGATACCAGCGCCATCATCTGTAACGTCAACAGTGATGGAATCTGTATCGGCACGAAGAACGACAGAGACCCCCTGAGGTGTCGTCGTGTACTTGACTGCGTTGTCCAGCAGACTGGAAAAGAGAATAGTGATCAGATACCGGTCGGTAGCGATTTTAACAGGCCGGTCAGTGCTGCTGATATTATCGAAACGAGCGTCATATTCACTGCATAAATTTACCAGCAGCTCAGAAATGTCGACGACTTCATGATGTACGTTGCCGCGACTCAGGCTGCTGCTGAGCCACTCTTCATTCAGGCAGCCATTCACCAGTGATGTAAGGCGCAGGTTAGCTTTTTCGATACGCTCTATTCCCTTTTCTGTCGCCTTATTCGGTATAGCGTCCAATGCCCTGATGGCATCAGTATTGGCTTTAATAATGCCCAGCGGCGTTCTGAATTCGTGCGACAGCATAGTAACGAAATTCTTCTGTTCTCTGAGCGCGTTATCTGCCACTTCCCTGCTCTGAGCGACCCAGGCCAGCTGCTTGGTCATCTCGAAACGAAGGCGCTCTGACGTAAGTACAACGACCGCGACAACGTAAATAAAGACGGCGATCGTACTCCACAGAAAAACAATTTGTTCATCACCAACCTGAAAGAATGAAACTGACCCAGGTGGATACAGAAGTATTTTAATGATGCGGAACAGACAAAGAGCGCTGATGCTGAGTAACGCAAAGGCTACGGTTTTTTGTCCGGGAAGCCACAGCGCGCCCTGTTTTAACAGAGTCCAGCTGGCCATCAGTGTCAGCGCGCCGATACCTACTGCATTCAGTATGATGCGCGAGCCGATATTCTCGCCGCCACTCAGCAACAGGATAGGGATCATGAGCAATACTATAATAATCCCTGGCCTGCGCCAGTCGGTTGGCTTATTCACGAATTCGCGAGTGGTCTGATAGAGAAAGGCATAGGCAAGAAAATAGAAAATATTATTGCCGGCAATGGAAAGCCAGTCAGGAATCAGATTCCGTCCAACCAGAAGAATCGAGGCCAGTGCCTGACAGGCTGAACCAATCCAGGCATTTTTAAGACCTTGCTCACGCGGTAACAGCCGATAAAAGAAAAACAGAACACAGGCGCCGGCAAGGCTCATTAACGCCAGCATCAGCGCAAGGGTACGCACATCCAATGTCATACAGAGTAACTTCTTCCGCAGGAGGCTTTGATTTTTATGTTAACTGTCAGCGTTTATCTGGGTGATGACGGATTTCAGATATTGCTGAAGTTTATCAGTCTTGTCGGGCGTGAAGCAGCGAATTCCGTGTTGCTCCAGCAGAGCAGCGGTAACCCCCATTCCATTCCGTAACCGTCCGGCAAATTGTCCGTCGTAAATGCCATCACTGCCGCACGATGGCGAACGTGCAGCCAGAAGTGCTGCGCAGGCGTTGTGCTGGCGTGCGATGGCCAGAGTGCGTTGTGCTCCGGCGATAAAAGCCGCGCTGACATCTTCGCCACTGCGGGTAATCACTTCAGCCTGATGTTGCAGAACGGCGGCACCGTCCCCCTGCTGGATTTCAGCTGCTGGTCGTGGCGTTGGCAATCCGCCAAGGCCTTCCGGGCATACAGGAACCACCCAGCCAGCGTCGAGCCATTGCTGCAGCAGCGTTGAAACATGACTTACCTTAACATCGTTAGCTTTTCCGTCATAACGTACTGGCTGTCCAAGCAGACATGCGCTAATAAGTATTTTAACAACCGGTTTTTCGTGGTCCACTTCCGTGTAGTCAGGTCGCTGAAATGTCATGCAGTTGCCTGTGCAGATGGAGAGTACATTATGTTATCTGTTAGCCGGATTCTGGCTGCAGTCTCGGTTTTGTTGCTGTTCGGCCTGACGGCCAACAAGGGATACGCTGCAGAGCCCTTTGAGGCGCTGGTGATCGGCTTAGAATACCCGCCTTTCGTGTCAATGAAAGTACCGGGTTATGGTAAGGCGGTCAGAGCGCTGCGGCATCGCTTGCCCGAAAACTGGCAGATAAGAATGAGAATGCTTCCTTCAGCCCGCGCTTCCACCATATTGCGCAACTCCGATGACTGGCTGTCCAGTTTCTTCCCACCACGTGAAGGCGATACTCATATCCGCAAACTCATCGTTCAGGGAGATGATATTCGCTACAGTCTGTTTCGTCGGCGCGAACCAGGAGACTTCCGCTGGGCGTCGTTGTCGGAACTGGCAGGTTCAACCGTGGCTTCTACTCGTACTCTGTCCGACAGTCCGCTGAAAAAAATGTTTACCGAGGCTGGTATGACCTTTATACCGGTCAATGATATTGGTCAGGGGCTGATGATGCTGGTGGCAGGCCGGACGGATTATTTACTGACAGCGGAAGATACCGGTTTTTACTACGCCGACATGAATGCCATAGACCATAAGCGGCTGCAGTTTGCCGATACTATCATCGAGCATTTCCCGATCATCGTGTACCTGAATACACGTCATCCACAGGCGCAGGAAGCCGCAAAAATTCTGCAGTAATTCAGGCGTTTTTCTGCGCAAGAAAATGCACGTATCGCCCCATGCGGCGATACGGTTCCTGCAAGCCAAATTCCAGATCGGCCAGATTCACTTTTTCCTGACCAATGCGATCACGGATTTTCTGATGCATGTGGTCGTGCACGCAGCGCACACCACGCCAGCGTTGCACGCTGAACCCCAGAGCTTGCAGTGCGCTTTCGATTTTATCCGGATCAAGCGGGTGTTGCGGTGCATTGCCTTCGTCACGCAGACGCGGGTTAGCGGATGCCGGTGCATGAGTACGGCCATTCATAATCTGCCGCCACTGGTGGCCGTGCAGGTTGTAGAACATCAGCGATAACCAGCCTCCGCTTTTCACCCTTTCCGCCAGCAGCGGCAGGGCGGCAAACGGGTCTTCCAGCCATTCCAGCACGGCGTGATTCATTACCACATCGTATTGCTGTGGAAAGTATTGCGCACAGTCCTGCAGGCTGCATTGCTGTACTGTCAGCGGCAGCTGCTCGGCAGCAAACTGATCGGCCGCCAGACGCAGCATCTCTTCGGAAATATCACACAGACTGATCTGCGCGCCCTGACGTGCCAGTTCCAGACTGAACTGGCCCTGACCACCACCGATATCCAGTAGCTGTAAACCAGCGCCAGTAATACCCATATCGGCAAAATCCTGACGCAGCGCCATAAGGCGTAGCTCGCCCCGTGGAGTGGCGTAGATGGTGCGGGCGAAACGCTTAGCCAGATCGTCAAAATTACGGTCCGGGCGAGTGCTGTCGGAAGCTGGGGGCTGTGCTGGGGTCTTAGTCATTATAGTTCTGCCGTTAACTGCCGGCATGATAGCGCTGGGGGGAGGAAGCTGAAAGTCGGACGTCGGACGTCGGATGTCGGATGTCGGATGTCGGATGTCGGATGTCGGATGTCAGAGGTCAGAGGTCAGAGGTCAGAGGTCAGAGGTCAGAGGTCAGAGGTCAGAGGTCAGAGGTCAGAGGTCAGAGGTCAGAGGTCAGGCGCCGGGCTATTAGCGTCCGGCGTCCGACTTCTGGCGTCCGACTTACCCTTCAATTCACCGCTATCAATCGCTCCATGCGTTCCAGGTCGTTTATTACCCGCCAGTCGCCGCCACCTTCTACAACTCTGTGTTGCCAGTTGTCGAGTCGGTTGAGGTAGTCGCGCGGGTCGATGTTATCACTGCGTAGCTTAGTGACATTGAGAGCAACGACGTGAATGTTATCCAGGCTAATTGGAAAGTCGCGTACGTGATCATCAGGCAGGTCCTCTTCTAAGTCAGAAAAAATCAGCACGTATTTTTCACCGGCGCCGGTTTCGTTCAGGTATTGCGTGGCCTGCAACACACCGCCGGTGATGTCGGTGTTGGCGCTGCCGTGTTTGAGGTTGTCGGCGAAGGTATCCATCGCCAGTTTGAACTGGCGTTTCTGGTCGTTAGCGGTGCTCGGGCGCACATCAAAGGTGGTCTTGGCGATGATGTCTTTTTCGCTGAAGCTGCCGCTGTCGATACGGGCGACGGCTATCGAGTCACCGCTGTCGAGGTTGGCCAGCAGGTAATTCAGAATGGCCTGCGCTTTGTTCAGCTCCTGGGTATAGGTACCTGACGTATCAATCAGCAGATAAACCGCTTTGTTTTTCGGTGCTGGCTCGCTGCAGCCGCTGAGCAACAGGCTCAGGGGCAGGGCGGCAGTGGCGATCAGTTTGGCTAATGGTTTCATGATGCTGTCCTCCGTTTACACAGCCAGCGCACTGCTGTCGTCAGTTGTGCTGGTGTCGTTACTGTTGTCCGTTGCGCTGCGTTTGCTGCGGCGGCTTTTACGTGGTGCTTCCAGTGCTGGCTCAGCTTCTACATCCGGAATCAGTGCAGCGATTTCGTCGGTGGTCTGTTGCTGCGCCACGGCCTTGCGGCGCAGCAGGCGCTCAATGCTCAGTGGCAGCATGATCAGCAGGTCGTAGGCATGGGTGAGCATCACGCTGGTCTGCGCCAGCAGGTTGCCACTCAGGCGGCTGACGATGGCCAGCGTGCGCAGCACAGCGACCAGCAGCAGGCCCAGCACGGTACGCAGTGAGTGAATAAAGGATTCCAGCGGGATGGCGATAAAGGCCAGTGCGAAAGGCAGGATAAAGCCCATGATCATCTGCCCCAGCGACGGAATCCAGCGGAACTCGGCATGGCTGGCAGCAACGCCTGCACCCGTACTCATCATCAGCGACTGTTGCAGTGCTTCTTTATCCAGCGCCAGCAGGTCACGCATATAAGCCAGTGATGCTTCAATGCCGGCCAGGATGCAGAGAATGGTCAGGCTGATAATCATCATGCGGCGACGCATCTTGTCGTCCATGCTGCTGATAATCGGAAACAGGCGGGTGATGCGCAGCGATTCCAGCAGGAACAGGCCCATGGCAATCTCAATCAGAATAATCACCATGGCGGCGATATCGGAGGTTTTTACCGCACCGATATAACTGGTTCCGCCCACCATTTCTGACATCGGCATAGCAATCAGCTGGAAGTTAATCAGACCACCGAGCAGAGCAATGGTCAGCACTAAACCGGCGATAAAAAACTGTGTCAGTGAGCTGGAGGTCAGGCTGCGCACAGCGGCATCTTCACCACGGCGAATATCCTCGTAATGCTGCATCTGTTTATCCAGCTGGTGGGTGCGGGCATCCAGTGCTTCCAGCGTACGGCCAACGTCATCGGCTTTGCTGTTCAGCGTGCGCCATTCCGGCTGCATCTGCGCCAGCAGCTTGTGGCGTTTGTCTGCGCTGCTTTGCCAGGCTTTCAGGGTTTCTTTGTGAGTGTCCTGCACCGCGTCCTGAATATTGCTGAGGATGCGTGCTACCGCAGGGTCACCGTGACTTGGCAGTGCGGCAATGGTGTTCACCACGTCGCCCCAGGCTGGCGGCAGCGGCGCGCTCTCGCTGGAATCGCGGTAGCTGGTTTCAATGCGTTCAATGCTCTCACCAATCTGGCGGTGCAGCGCCGGGTAGCCAGAGAGATCGCGGGCAACCAGTGCCTGTATGCGGGTGAATTCGCGCTCGATGCGGCGTTCGGCGTCGTTACGGGCTGCGGCCAGCAGCACTTCACGGTTACGCGCTGTAAGCTGGTGTTCCAGTTGGCTCAGGGCGCGGCTGGCCATGCGCAGGGTATGACGCAGGCCGTGGCCCACAGACAGCAGAATCCGATGGGCGGGCTGGCGACCGGCGTACAGCAGGGTCATGCCCAGCAGCAGCCACACAGCCGCTGACAGGGCGGTATTGTCAGACCAGAGTGTCAGTAATGTGTTCATGGTGAAGTCCTCTTCAGGTTGTTCGGGTGGCCGTCAGGGCCGATGAACACAGATTGGCGGACGCCGGTGAAAAATCGGTGAGAAGAACAATAATTTAAAAAAGAACCCGGCTCGCCGATGGCTAACCCCAGTCAGAAGAACGATCTTTTGAAAAAGAGCCCGGCCCGCCGCTGGCGGAATCGCCCGGAAGAATGTGATATCTGTCGCGTCACTGGCGGCTGGTGGCGTGCACAAGTGAATAGCGGTGATATGCTCAATGGCTGGTATAACTAATGGTTCAGGCCACCAGTAAGGATCAGGGCATGATCAAGATATTCTGGGTCGAAGATCAGACTCACTGGATCGATAAATTCCGGCCATTGTTCGAGCGCAGCAATTTTGCCCCCGGCGCCGATGGCGAGCTGGCGCCTGCTGAACACAATCGTCTGGAAGTGTTTCGCTTCAGCGAACCGGCGCTGGCCCGTATTGCTCAGACCGATGACCAGGATGCACCGCACATCGCTATTCTTGATGCCAGTCTGAACGGCAATGACGATGGTGGTTACAGCGTATCGAAAGCCTTGCTGAAAAAATGGCCGGCCCTGCCCGTGGTATTTCTGTCCGAGCACTCTGGGACCGGCATCGAACAGAAGGCCTTTGAAGAAGGCGTAACCCAGGATTTTATCGCCAAGAATCAGCGCAATATCGAAGGTGTATTGTTGTGGCGTATGCGTGCCTTGCTGCGCCATGCGCTGAGTGATGAGGGTAGTAAAAAAAGCCAGCTGGACAGTGGCGATCTGAGTATTGATCTGGTCAGCTGGGAGGTGACCTGGCGTGGGCAGCGGCTGATGAATCCGGCTAATGCTGCACGGCCGCTGGCACCGACACCACGGAAAATACTGCGTCATCTGGTCGAGGTGTCACCACGCCCGGTCACTACGCTGCAGATGGCCGACTGGCTGGAAGCCGATCCGGAAAAATTCTCCTACGCCAATTATCGTCAGCATATTAAAACCATTCGCAAATCGCTGGCTCAGGCTCACGGTGATGAAGAAGCATTTATGAATATCTGTCGCGCCGGCGAAGGGGTAGCGACCTTTGGTGATGAAGGCGCCTATTGCTGGAAGGCGCCTGCTGCCGGAAAGCAGCCCAAAGGAATCGGGAGCAAGGACTAAACCATGAGCGACGATCTGATCAGCGAAAAATTCCAGTTTAAAATACGCTACCCGTGGCGCTCGTTGCTGCTGGTTAAGCTGCTGATTTTTTATACTCTGCTGTGGCAATTACCAGAATTGCAGCGCGTATTAAAACTGCCGGAAGGCATATTCTCGCTGCAGAATTTTGCGATCGCCGCGCTGCTGGTGCTGGTGGTCTGCTGGTTCGATGTGCGCCGTTTTTATCGCGAGCAGAAAAAGGTCCGCACCAGCATGAATCGCCTGTGGCAAAGCCGTAACCAACTGCAGCAACGGGCGCAGACATCAGCCAGCCACACCGAAAAGCTTAAGTTATTCATCAGCGACAAACTGCTGGAATACATCGAATACGATGAAAAATTTCTGCACTTCCGAAGCATTGCCTCCGAGGTACGTCACAACGGCGTGATCTCGTTCGATAAAGTGCAGTCGGCATTACACTACGCCCGTGACCACAGCCTGCCGGACGAGCAGGGCAGTCAGGCAACGCTGTACCATGAAGCGTTAGCCGCCATGCGGTATCTGTGGGACCTGCTGGATTTATCCACCACCGATAATCTGGCGCTGCATATCGGCAACCGCATCAGTCAGAGCGAAGAACTGCTGTTCGAAGCCGAGTTGCAGGGGGCTGATCTCAACAGTATGCCGGTGGCACCTACCTTCAGCGCCCGTGACGCCCTGACGGAAACCCTGACCCATCACCTGGGGATGAGTCTGTGTGACGGCGCTGGTCATGATATTTCCCAGAGCTTGCTCAGTTCCGACGCCACGCGCGATGCCTTACTGATGTTCGACCGTGATGGGGTTTTCCGTCTCGATGCACAACCTTGCGGCCCATTGCTGGGCAACAGTAATCATCTGGTGCTGCTGCTGGAAAACCTGTTACGTAATGCCCAGTACTTTGCCGCACGCAAACCCGGCAAGCTGCCGTATCCGGGTGTTGCCGTGCGTCTGTGGGAAGCGCAGCAGAACCTGTGTCTGACGGTATACAACCGTGGGCCACACATTGCTGACGACGCCAGAGACCAGATTTTTCAGCTGGGTTTTTCCACCCGCCGTGTGCGCGAGCATCATGGCAAAGGACTCGGACTGTATTTTGTCCATCAGATTGTGCAGGGTTTTGATGGCGATATTGGCTTCGACAATATCCACAACCAGAGTGAGCAGTACCAGCTGCGTATGGAACTGAGTACAGGCGAAGTCCAGACGCTGAGTGTGAACGTGGTCATCGTCGATGGCCTGCCACTGATTCAGCCCGCTGATGATGGCGAGCTGCAGAGGCAGAGCGAGCTGCTGCTTAGTGCGCCGCTGGTGTCGCTGGAAGTGAGTACCCGCTCTGACGATCAGCTGCGCCGTTACAGTGCCGACAAAGACACCCGCGTGCTGGTGGATGATGCCCAGGCCGAGCATCCGCGCTGGATTATCCGCCTGCAGGGGCGCAAACAGGAGCGCCTGGTATTCGAGCCGCAGGATATTCGAGGTGTACGGTTCAGTGTGCGCTTACCAACCGCACAGGCCAGAATCGACGGCTTATCCACCGCTACGCTGGCCGAACCAAATGTGGATGAACTGGGCGCTGAACTGCGCAGCCCGGATGATTTCTGAGCGCAGCAGACAAAGTGATAAATCCATTGTTACGGGGTGCAGGGTGTTATTCCTGAGCTAGACTAAATTCGTATGTCTGAAAACAGCACTCCTATCGCCCTGGATACGGCATCCCGTATGCGCAAGCTATCCGCCAGCAACCGTCCTGAATGCCCGGTTGGCGAACCTGTGTGCGCGGTCATCGACGAAGTTATGTCGCTGCGTGATCAAGTGGTTACCGATCCGCTGACAGGGCTGTACAACGTCCGCTATTTTCGTGCAGCCCTCGATCAGGAACTGGAGCGCACCGAGAGAACCCAGGTTGCCACAGCTTTGATGATGATCGACCTCGATCACTTCAAGCAGGTGAACGACACCTGGGGCCACGAAGCCGGTAACGAGGTGCTGAAACAAACCGCGCGCATCATCCGCGACTGTACCCGCAAACTGGATATCCAGTGCCGCTACGGCGGTGAAGAGTTCGTGGTGATTCTGCCATCCACAGAGCGTCGCCTGGGCGTGCAGGTGGCGGAGCGTATTCGCCAGAATATCGAAGATACTCCGGTCATGGTGAATGGCGATGTAATTCGTCTGACCACCAGTATCGGTCTGGCGTTTCACAGTGCCGAAAGCCTGTTTGATGCCAGCGGTCTGATCGCCTGTGCCGATGAATACCTTTACGAAGCCAAACGCGGCGGACGTAATCGCGTCTGTTATTCACAGCTGCACACCGCCGACACGGCGGTCACCGGCGAAGAGAAAGATGCCTTCCACGATTTATTCGGTGGTGCGCCCGACAGCGGCGACATGGACGAACAGGACTTTGCCGGCGAAGACAGCGATGACGACTGGATGGCCGACGATCAGGACTGGCCCGACGACTCCGACTGACGCTGTTCACGGCGGTAAGCCGCCGGTGTACAGCCATGCCATTTGCGGAAGGCGTGAATAAACGCCGCCGCTTCTGAATAACCCAACTGCACAGCAATCTGTTCAATACTGGTGTCACTGCGATGCAGCAGTGCACAGGCCCGTTGTGAGCGTACATGATCGAGAATGGCCTGAAAGCCGCTGCCTTCCTCTTTCAGTTTGCGGCGCAACTGGCGTTCACTGAGGCCAAAAATAGCTGCGCTTTCGGCCACTCCCGGATACTGCTGGCTGAACATCGCCAGATACCGTTGCACCTTGTCACCCAACGAGCCGTTGTCTTGCTGGCGGCGCTGCGTCAGTTGTTCATCACACTGCTGCTGGTAGAGCGCCAGAGCGGTGCTGTTGCCCGCCGGAAAAGGAATACGCAGCACCGCCAGCGGCAATACAAAGCTGGCTTCCTGTGCGGCAAAAATCACCTCACAGCCAAACGCATCACGATAGGCCTGCGCCTGTGCGGCTGGTGGCTCCGGGTAAGGCATATGAATACGCAGCGGCCGCATCTGCTGGCCCAGCATGGTCTGCATGGTATTAAGAAAGTGATAGGTGCCGGCAATATCGCGGTCCATTACAAAACGATGCAGCGCCTGGGGCAGATGGTAGGGAATCAGGCGCAGTTCGGCAGTGTCGCTGTGCAGCGTCAGTTTCAGCTCACTGAACAGATAACCCAGCTGCTGGTAGCGGATACCCAGAGTCATAGCTTCATACACTGAGCTGCAGCTCATCAGCATCATGGCAAACGCGCCATAACTCGACAGGCCAAAGGTTCGACTGACATTCCGGGGCTGGATACGTTTGAAGGGAAAGTGATGCACTCGGCGCAGTGGGATCACAACTACGATCTGAAAGGAAAGCGGGTTGCCTCCATCGGCACCGGTGGCAGTGCCATCCAGTACGTTCCGGAAATTGCGCCGGATGTGAGCCAGCTGGATGTCTATCAGCGTACCGCCGCCTGGGTTATTCCGCGCGATGAACGCCGCTACGGTGAATTCAGCAAGTGGCTGTTCCGCACTTTTCCTTCGATGCGCAAACTGCACCGTGCCCGTCTGTACGCCACTAACGAAATGCGTGTCTGGCCAATCTTTCATCCGCGTCTGGCGAAAGCACTGCAGGGGCTGGCTAAACTGTCGATTCGTATGCAGGTAAAAGATCCGGAAATGCGTAAGAAACTGACGCCGGACTACACCATTGGCTGTAAGCGCATTCTGATTTCCAATAAATATTACCCGGCGTTTAATCGCGATAACGTCGATCTGATTACCAACGGTATTCAGGAAATCCGTGCCAACAGTATCGTTGACCGTCACGGCGTTGAGCGTCCGTGCGACACCATTATTCTGGGCACCGGCTTTATTGTTGATCCGCGCGGCTATATGAAAGATTTCACCCTCGATGGCCTGCCGGGTCATCAGATCATGCAGGACTGGAAAAATGGTGCTCAGGGTTTCTATGGCACCATGATTTCGGGCTTCCCCAATATGTTCCAGCTAGTGGGTCCGAATACCGCGCTGGGGCATAACTCAATTATTTATATGATCGAATCTCAGGTGAACCTGATCATCAGCTGTATGCAGGAAATGAAAAAACGGGGTGCTAAATACTTTGATGTAAAAATCGAAGAACAGAACAAGCTCAACGCTGAAATTCAGGGACGTATGAAAAACACCGTGTGGACCTCGGGTTGTCAGAGTTGGTATCAGCAAGCTGATGGTACCAACTTCACCATCTGGCCATCGTCCACTATTGAGTTCCGTTCACGCACGCGCAAAATTCATGCGCCACATTTTGACTGGGTATTACCGCAACCTGCCATCGAGGCAGAAAAAAACAGTGCGACAGACAAAACGACAGGTGTCGGTGAAAGCGCCAGCAAACCCGCAGGCAAGGTTAAGGCAGGCAAAGAGACTGTCGAAGACGCAGTATCCTAAGGCCTGTTTAATGACGTGAGCGGCCTAGGGCCTGTTAACACTAATTAAACAGGCCTGTTATCGGCTAAAAATTTTTCAGGCAAGGCGCTGAGAGTGTGGCCTAATGTATTAAGCGAACGAACAGCAACGCAGAATGGGGGATTTTTAGCCATAACCCTTCGGGCTGAGGCCTGTTTTCCCCATTAGCTTCGTCGTTCGTCATTCATTTAACCCGTTAATATCAATCCTCTCTCCTTGTTCTGAGAAAAACTGGCTCTCAGCAGGCCGGATTGACTTAGTGTTAACAGGCCCTAGGCTATCTCGTCCAGTATCTGTTCTGCACTTAAGCCGGGCTTACGCAGCCCGGCTTCAGCTTCGCCGACCAGCCGGCACAGTGCACGGTTAACCGGCGTTGCTATTCCCAGTTTTTCCCCTGCTTCAACCACAGCCCCGTTGAGATACAGCACTTCTGTCATTTTGCCGCGATTCAGATCGGCCTGCATGGCAGAGCTGGCAATGGGATCGACCTCGACTAACCAGTTCGCACTGTGGCGGAACAGCCAGTCAGGCTGCTTCAGAAAGGGCGGTATCCAGCGTGCTGGTATGGGTGTTATCTGCGCCAGACGAATCGCCTGGGCATCACTGACATGCAGCAGTTCCTGCATAGCGCTGGCCAGTATTCGCCGGTAGTCGCGTTGTTGTAACTGATCGCGCAGCGGCAGGCCCGACAGGGCGTTAATTGCGTTGTTCAGACTCAGCTGCAGCCGTGCCCAGCGCACACTTTCGATATTGTCTTCAATACGAATATCCAGTTGCTGCTCACTTAATGATTCGGCAATGGTGGCTAAGTGCTGCGGAGTTTCCAGATGCAGAGCGCCGGAGCTGCTGCGATGCACATGGGCGTGGCCATATTGCGTGACGGTAAAGCTGACAATCAGATTAAGTACAATCAGGTCGTGTTGCTGGCGGGTAAGAAAATGATTACTGCCGATGCCATTCTGCAGGCAGATAACGCGGGTGCCGGGGCGGCAGAAATGCAGCAGACGCTCGCTGACCTGCTCCATCGCCAGACACTTAACGGCAATGATCACCACATCCGCTTCCGCCAGTACAGCCTCACTGGTTTCAAAACGGATATGCGGAATTAACAGATCACGGCCAATATAGTCTGACAGGCGCAGCCCCTGTTGCGCGTTGATCGCATCTTTGGTCTGAGCACGGCCAATCAGAGTGACCAGATGGCCTTCAGCATGCAGGCTTCCGCCGAGAAAACAACCGACGGCCCCTGCGCCATACACAACAATATGCATAGAACCTCCGTTTCCGTGCGTCGTTGCAGGCATCAATTACTGCATGCTACTGAAAGGCGGGCGCAGAGAGAAGACGAATTTTATGCTGTGTTTATGTCTGTGAAGCAGGGCGCAGAAGCGGCTCAGCGTTTCTTTGCCAACCAGCGATCCAGGGCGTTGGCAAACTGTGCTTTGTCGCGTTCAGAAAAGGCTGCCGGGCCGCCGCTCTGAATACCGCTGGAACGCATGGTTTCCATAAAGTCGCGCATCTGCAGTTTCTGGCGAATGGTCTGCACACTGTAGGGTTCGCCGCGGTTGTTCACCACATCGGCGCCTTTCTCAATGGCTTCCGCTGCCAGCGGAATATCCTGAGTAATCACCAGATCACCGGGCTGACAGCGCTGGGCGATCAGATCATCGGCCACGTCAAAACCGCTTTCCACCTGCAGGTTGCGAATAAAAGGTGAGGGCGTAACCGGCACCTGATGATTGGCGACAAACAGGGTTTCGGTTTGCGTACGAATGGCGGCTTTGCAGATAACTTCGCGCACGGCTTTCGGTGTGGCGTCGGCATCAACCCAGATGGTGGTCATAGAAGAGAATTGCTCCGCAAGTTGTCAGATCGGGCCTTGTTGGCGGGGTAATCCTGCCAATTTAGGGGCCAAAATGCCAGATTGGCGTTTATCCACCTGTTGGCATTTCAATGCTTTGCCATAGTGGACAACAACTGGCCCACAAAGAACAGGAGGAGCCCGTATGACAGCTCAGGCAACCAGTCCGTCCTCAGTGTCTCACACACCTGCCGACGTTGATATTAAACCGCGCAAAATGGACTTTCCTTTCCGCAGCATTAAAAGCCCGTTTGTATTTGCCGGAAATTCCCTGCTGACGGTTTTCTTTGGTGCGCTGTCAGCGACTTTTCCACCGGGCGAAGCCGAATTTATTGCATCGGTACGTAATTACCGTGACCAGATTACCGACCCGCTGCTGAAAGAACAGATTCGTGGATTTATCGGTCAGGAAGGTCATCACAGCCATCAGCATAAAAAAGCAAACGAAGTGCTGAAGGAGCTGGGTATTGATGCGGTACGTCTGGAAAAACATCTGGAAAAAGACATTAAACGCTTAACCTCACGTCGTTTTGCTACGCCAAAACTGCGTCTGGCAATGACCGTAGGCATGGAACACATGACGGCCATCATGGCGGAATTCGTGTTAAAAAATCCGGAAATTCTGGAGCCGATGGAAGAGTCTGTACGCGACTTGTTGTACTGGCATGCGGTGGAAGAAATTGAACACAAAGCCGTAGCCTTTGACGTGTATATGCAAACTGAAGGTGACCAGAAATATCTGCGCAAAGTACTGCGCGTGCTGATCTGGATGTTCAGTATTCGTATCAGCCTGTACATGGTGGCGTTGCTGTGGTGGTCGCGCCGTATGCCGCGCTGGTCTGATTTCAAAGGCTTCCGTGAGTTTATGTACGGAGCCAAAGGTCTGATTACCGGTATCCGTCAGCCATACCGTGATTACTTTAAAGAAGGCTTCCACCCATGGGATCACGACAACCGTGATCTGATCGAAAAATGGCAAACACAGTTGCGTAAAGATGGGGGCCAGCCGGTCTGAGCAGCACTGGCATTCCATCCCTGTGGGCACCATACTGGTGCCCTTTTTTGTTAATGGGGAAAGGTGATGCCGGTATCTGTGCGCATTGATATTGTCTCGGACGTTATGTGTCCGTGGTGTGCCATTGGTTATGCCAGCCTCAGTCGTGCGCTGCAGGCCATGGCCGGCCAGGTGGAAGCTGATATTCACTGGCAGCCGTTTGAACTGAATCCGGATATGCCCGGCGAAGGGCAGAATCTGCGCGAGCACCTGCAGCAGAAATACGGCAGCAGCGCCGAAGAAAGCAAAGCCGTGCGTGAACGTATTACCAGTATGGGCGAGCAGCTTGGCGTGACTTTTAACTTCACCGACGAGCAACGCATTGTGAATACTTTCAGTGCACACCAGCTACTGCATTGGGCCGGTAACAGCGGTCTGCAGACGGCGCTGAAAATGGCACTGTTCAACGCCTATTTCCGCGATGGTCTGGATGTAAGCCGTCATGATGTTCTGGTGGATATTGCCCGTGACGTGGGGCTGGATGCACACCAGGCGCATGCGGTGCTGGCTGATCAGCGCTACGCCGCAGAGGTGCGCAACAAGGAACAGCAGTGGCAGGAATCGGGCATTCGTTCTGTACCAGCCATTATTCTCGATCAGAAATACCTGCTTTCCGGCGCCCAGCCACCGGAAGCTTATGTCAAAGCACTAAGTGAAATACTGTTTATCGGCGATGAAGAATAAGCGCGGCAATCAGTAAATATAACGCTTAATAATGTCGTTAATGGTGCCATCGGCCTGCAGTTCGGCAATGGCTTCATTAATGGCGGGTAACATCTCAGCCTGGCTTTTATGCAGGCGCAATTGCAGGTCGCTGTAGCCGGAAAAGGCGAAGGCAATGGCAAAGTCCTGACGGCGCATTCCCATCTCGGTAATCCAGTAATCGGCAACCAGTTCGTTAACAATAATGGCATCTACCCGCCCGGCGGTCAGGCGCATCAGATTAGCTCGGGCGCCGGACGCGACGTCCTGACGCTGGATTTCACCGGCGCGGAAGGCTTCATCAAAACCATCGGCGTAGGCAAAGCCCAGTTCGCAACCAATTGAGCGGCCAAAAAAATCGCGTACAGAGGTGGCCGTGATGGCGTCTTTTTTCATCATCAGCACCACGTCGCGAATGCTCAGGTAAGGGTCGCTGAACACCGACAGGTCTGCATCTTCAAAGCGCCACGTCGGGTTACTCATAGGATCAAGTTGTACCTTGCCACTGCGGAAGTCGACCAGCATGCGTTTCATCGGTTCGGGTATATAGTTGATACGGATGCCCGTTTGCGCGCTGATGGCGCTCAGCATATCCGGCACAATGCCACCGACTTGCTGGCCATCGTGGCGCTGAAACGGTTCCCACTCAACCGAGCCTGCGGTCAGCTCCTGAGTCAGGCCGCTGGCACTGATCAGTAACAGTAGTAAAGACAGAGTTCGACGCATGACACCCCCAGGCAGCAAGAATGGGTAGTGTATACCGGATCAACTGGTCAGGTATTGATCTGAAGGCTGAAATCAGCGTTTGCTTTCTCTGCGCAGATGCGTTGCCAGCCACAGTGCTGCCAACATAATCAGGGCGCCGCTGGTCAGGCGCAGCAGGTCGGTATCGCGGTTCCAGATGAGCAGGTTCACCAGCAGGCCGGCAGGAATCAGGGCGTTGTTCATAATGGCCAGCTGACCGCTGCTGACCCGGGTAGCCCCCAGATTCCAGAAGAAGTAACCCAGCCCGGATGCCACCAGACCAAGCCACAGCAATACGCCCCAGTGCAGGGCAGTGGACGGATATTTATCGCCACCCAGCAACAGCCAGGCAGGCAGCACCAGTAACAGCGCACCGAGGTAGAACCAGCCAAACACCTGATGCTGCACAATCGGCTTAGAAGACGGCCAGGTTTCCAGCAGACGCTTATACAGAACCTGCCCGCCAGCGAAACACAGGTTGGCACCCTGCACGACAAAAAAGCCGAGCCAGAAATCCTGGCTGAGGTTGTTATAGCGCATCACCGCTGCACCAACGATGGCCAGCGCAGCACTGGCCAGATAACCGGCATGAAAACGACCGCTGAGCAGGTCGTACATCAGAGTCACATACACCGGCGTGAAAATGGTGAAGATCAGTACCTCAGGCACGCTGAGCAGCAGGAACGACTGATAATAAAACAGGTACATCAGGCCGAGCTGAATGGCACCAATGGCCATTAATCGCAGCGCCAGAGCCGGGGCAATGGGATTACGGATAATCAGTGGCACAAACAGCAGAGACGCGAGCACAACGCGCGTTAATACGGCAAAATAGCTATCCACCTGGCCGGCCAGATAAACGCCGATCAGGCTGAAAGAAAATGCCCACAGTAGTGTGATGGCCCAGAGAATTGGCATAACCCGGAATCTTTATGGCAACAGAAGCAGGCGGCAGCATGCAGCAAAGCGAACAGCGAATCCAGCGCCTGTGGGCATTGCTGCACACCATTGACGCATTTTCATACACCTCACGCCCCGGTCCGGATTCGCGCTCGGGATGGCAGGGCGAAGGTCGGGGGCGGGTAACCTGCGAACGCATCAGCGCTGATGAACTGCACTTTGTCGAACAGGGCCAGTTCAGTTTGCACGGCGGCATGACCGTTGATATGCAGAATCGTTACATCTGGCAGAAAACCACCTCAGGTATTCGTTTGTCTCATGGTCGCCGCGGGGAGCCGGTGTTTTTGTTTGAGCTGTTACCGGCAGACGAAAATCAGTGGCAAAGTGCACAGGATCACCTGTGTATTAATGACTTATATTCCGGAGAGCTGGTCGAAAACAGCAAAGGTTTTACGCTGCAATGGCGTATTACCGGACCAAAGAAAGATGAACATTTGTTTTACCAATATTCTGCTGACAATTTGTAACGTTTCAGGCGGGTGCGAACCCTTGAGATAATTCTCAACACTATTTAACGTGGGTGGCACGAATAAGAACAAATATCAGGAGCTACCCATGGCAGGCCAACCGCTGTTCGGTCAGATGATGGACCGTCCATTACTGATTTCCGGTTTACTTGAACACGCCGAAGTCACCCACCCATGCGCGGAAATTGTCAGCCGTCGCTGTGAAGGCGATATCCACCGATACACCATGAAAGAAGCCGCTGGCCGCGCACGACGCATCGCCAACCTGCTGCGTCGCTGGGGTATTGAACAAGGCGACCGCATCGCCACCCTGGCATGGAACGGTTACCGCCACTACGAATTATATTTTGGTGTGTCCGGCTACGGTGCGGTATTGCATACCATTAACCCGCGTCTGTTCGCCGAACAGCTGGAATATATTGTTAATCACGCTGAAGACCGCTGGATTTTTGTGGATTTAACGTTCGTGCCGCTGCTCGAAGCCATTAAAGATAAAATTCAGCACGTCGAAGGTTTTGTCGTGATGTGCGACGCCGACAAAATGCCAAAAACCAGCCTGCCAAACGTTCACTGCTACGAAACCCTGCTGGCGGCTGAGTCTGATGAATTTGAATGGCCTGAATTCGACGAACGCGCTGCGGCCAGTATGTGTTACACCTCCGGCACCACCGGGAACCCGAAAGGCGTGCTCTACAACCACCGCTCGACCGTGCTGCACGCCATGGCCTCCATTGGTGAAGAAGCACTGGGGCTGGCGTCTACCTCCTGCTTCCTGCCGGTTGTACCTATGTTCCACGTTAATGCCTGGGGCACACCGTATTCTGCTGCTATCACCGGCGCTAAACAGGTGTTCCCGGGTCCCGGTATGGACGGGGCATCGCTGTGGGAACTGATCGAAGCTGAACAGCCAGACCTGCTGCTGGGCGTACCGACCGTATGGCTGATGCTGCTTAACCACATGGACAGCATCGGTAAGAAACTGGAGTCGGTGGATAACGTTGTCATTGGTGGCTCCGCTGCGCCGATGTCGATGATCCGCGACTTCCAGGAAAAACACGATGCTTTCGTGATTCATGCCTGGGGCATGACTGAGATGAGCCCGATCGGCACGGTAAACTCCCACAGCAAACACATGGAAGCGCTATCGCTGGAAGACCGCTACCTGCTGCAAGCCAAGCAAGGCCGCCCGGTATACGGCGTAGAAATGAAAATCGTCGATGACGAAGGAAACGAACAGGCACGCGATGGCGTCGCCCGTGGTCGCCTGTTGGTACGTGGCCCGTGGATTGTCAGCGGCTACTACAAAAACGAAGATAAAAAAGCCTTTGAAAACGGCTGGTTCGATACCGGTGATGTCGCCACCATCGACCAGAATAACTACCTCAACATCGTAGACCGCTCGAAAGACGTGATTAAATCCGGTGGTGAATGGATCAGCTCCATCGATCTGGAAAACGCCGCCGTCGGTCACCCTGAACTGGTGGAATGCTGCGTCATTGCCGCACGCCACGAGAAATGGGCCGAGCGTCCGCTGCTGCTGGCTATCCGCAAGGAAGGCAGCAATGTCAGCGAGCAGGACGTTATCGACTATCTCGAAAATAAAGTCGCCAAATGGTGGCTGCCGGATGCCGTGGTGTTTGTCGAGTCACTGCCACACACAGCCACTGGTAAATTGCTGAAAGTGGATTTACGTACCCAATACGAAAATCACCTGCTGCAAACTACAACAGCCTGATTACTGCTGTAACGAAAAGCCCCGAAATATCGGGGCTTTTTTGTGGGTGCTTGCCGGGTATAGCACTGCTGTCCCACAGTTTTAAAGATATCTGTTTTCTATAAACGACTTTTAAATCTGCAATGCCTACTGCCTACCAGGGGAACTTATCCCCTGGCCGGCAGGGCCGACCCCAGCTTTTCGCTCCTGGAGCGTTACCCTCACTCCCTCGATTTTTCAGCCACGCGCCCATGCGACATCCCTGTCGCCGTCCGCTCGCCGGGCATCCTTGCCCGGCGGACCGGAAAAATCATCATTCATTTCGGCGCTCCAGAATGCGAAGGAATGGCTTCCTCTAAGCTGCTTTTTAGTAC
>NZ_JAEDAH010000058.1:20687-51538 GCF_020320395.1 Thalassolituus marinus
AGATAGCCCGTCCGGCGAGAGGGGCGGTCCGACGTTTCGGAAGGCCCCTCTATGAGGACAAGGGGCCTGGAATATCTCACAAAAGTTCAAATACAAATTTGTGGGACAGCAGTGGCCGGGTATAGCTATTTTTCAGAAGTTGCTGTTAGCAACGATACAGAGATCGCAGCCAGCGGTAGCTTCTACACTTAGACAAAATCAATACTACAAAATTACAACTATAAGGTGATACGTTGCTAAGTAAAAATTATCTCTATACCACGCAGTGGCATTCTGCTTGACCCTTATAGAGAGTAAAATTCCTGAATTCTCGCGAGAGTTTCGGTGGTGCTTATTTTGCTGATTGCTTTGAGTTATACGGGGCGCCGATAGGCTAGTTTTTCTGCAAAATCGATGCCTGATTTTAGGCCACTCTCTATTACATTTTGTTTAAACTGCTCTGTGCAGTAAACATGATTAAAGTAATCGAAATCCGTTTTAAAAGCGACTGGTGAACCAATGTCAGGCAGCTCGAAAGATAATGATTTTATACCCACTGATACTCCATCTTCTTCTAGTAGCTCTGAATTTATCGAGTCTGGCGTTACTATACTGTGCAGTGAAAAAAGGTGATAACGCTGGCTGTCGAGCGTAAATGGTAAAAATTCGCCAATGCGTTCTAATAGCGATTGAAGCCTTTTCTTCGCTCGTTCGCTCAGTACTAAAAAGCAGCCATTCCAGGTGTAAATGTCTGGTAGATCGTGCAAATTCAGTACTTTTGCCGTGTGGTAGTCATACAGTGCTGCACCACACTCCGGCCAGGTGTCGGCCAGATTTGATTCTGCTTCCCTAAGTTCATCAAAGCCGAGATCGCCATAAACATCTGTAATGGCTTTGGAACTGAGTTCTAACATTCCGTAAGTATCGACCATCGGTTCTATGCGGTAGATTTTCATCTTTATCGTTATTGTTCCCGGCTACTTAATCAGCTGCACTAGCGAATAGTTTATCGACTTTAGCTTTATATTGGCTTGAAGCTTTTTGCGTCAAGAATGTTTAGTTACTGCCATGTTCCAGCATTGCCCGTACACGTAATAATATGTTCTTCACTGCCTCCACAGATCGTGCAGGGGTGAGCGGACTAATCAAGACACCCATGCTAATGCACGGTTAGCAACCATACGGAGATCGCAGCCAGCGGCAGCTCCTACCCATGACGAAGCGTCCGTTATCGAAGGCCGCCGAACAGAGCCCCTGTTGTAGGAGTTGCTGTTAGCAACGATACGGAGATCGCAGCCAGCGGCAGCTCCTACCTATGATGAAGCGCCTGTTATCGATAGTCAGCGGCAGCTTCTACTCATAGCTAATCAAGACACCCATGCTAATGAATAGCTAATCAAGACACCCATGCAATAGCTAATCAAGACACCCATGCTAATGCACTTTTAGCAACGATACGGAGATCGCAGCCAGCGGCAGCTCCTACCCATGACGAAGCGTCCGTTATTGATTGCCGCCGGACAAAGCCCCTGTTGCAGGAGCTGCTGTTAGCAACGATACGGAGATCGCAGCCAGCGGCAGCTCCTACCTATGATGAAGCGCCTGATATTGATAGTCAGCGGCAGCTTCTACCCATGACGAAGCGGCCGTTATCGATAAGTGCCTGTAACGCCAGCGCCGGGTTACAGCTGGTTACACCCTGTGCCAGCGGAATTGCCTATACTTAGAACTCCTGTCTCTGCAGCCTTGTCCGGTGATGCGTTTGATCTCATCTTTAACCTCCGTTGTGTTCAGCCGATGCCCACTGCTGGCTCTGTTGTTTTGCCTGCTGTTTGCGGTGGTACCGGTGCGCGCGGAGGTTGTGGTCGATGGCAGCATCGAAGAGCTGCGGCCATACAGTGCCAGTGATTTTCTGCGCGATGCTGATGGTTCTCTTGGTCTGGCTGATGTGCAGCAGCCCAGCGCGGACTTTGCGCCATTCTCACAACTGGCCAGTCTGAATCTCGGCTATACCCCGGATGTTTTGTGGGTGCGTATGCCGCTGCGTTCTGAACTCAAGCAGCACAGCCGCTGGCTGCTGGAAATGGACTACGCCTATCTCGATGATCTGCAGCTGTACATCGTGCGTGCTGATGGCCGTATCGAGCAGCAGCAGGCCGGGCGTCATATTCCTCTGGCGCAGTGGCCGCTGGCAAACCGTAAACCGGCGTTTCCACTGCAGCTGGATGCGGGTGAGTCGCTGATGCTGTATCTGCGCATTGAGAATCACGCCGCTATGGCGTTGGATATGCGTTTGATCAGTGAGCCGTTATTCAATCTGCAGGATCGTCGTGCACTGATTATGCTGGCGTTGTATTTCGGTACTCTGCTGGCGCTTGGCGCTTACAACCTGTTGCTGTATTTCTCGGTGCGCCAGCCAGGCTTTTTGCTTTATACCTTGTTCGAATTATCGTTTGGTTTTGCTGCCAGCAGTATGAATGGTATTGGCCCGGTATTACTGTGGCCCGAAGCCGGTGCGGCGGCTGATTTTATTGTGCCGGTGTTTTTTACTCTGGCAACCGCGCTGGCAGTGCTGTTTGCGCGCAGTTTTCTGCAACTGCGTGAAGTGGCCCCGGGCTGGCATCGTTTTCTCACCATGGTGGCATTGTGCTGGTTTGCAGCAACTTTGGTTGCTGCGCTGGTGCCGCCGGCAGTGGGTCTGAGAATCATGGCCATGACGGGTATTCTCACCACGCTGTCGCTGCTGGCTACCGGTATCGCCGCCATGCGCCTGCGTATTCATGGCTCCGGCATTTTTGTACTGGCCTGGTTTATGTTGCTGATTGGTACCTCGTTGCTGTCGCTGCGTAATGCCGGTTTGCTGCCATCCAATTTTATTACGGTGTACGGCATGCAACTGGGCTCGGCACTGGAGATGCTGTTGCTGTCGTTTGCCCTGGGGGCGCGTTTTAATCTGCTGAAAAAACAGAAAGAAAATGCGCAGCAGGCACTGGTTGATACCCTGCGCGAACACGAACGTATTCTGGAAGCGCGCGTGGCCAAACGCACTGAAGAGCTGCTCGACGCCAAAGCCCGACTGGAAAAAATGGTCACCGAAGATGCGTTAACCGGCATTCTTAACCGGCTGGGTTTGCGCCAGTACTACAGTGCCGCGCGTAAGCGTGCGTTGCGCAACCATACCCCGCTGGCAGTGATGCTGATTGACCTTGATGGCTTCAAGCCAGTGAACGATCAGTTCGGTCACGAGGCCGGCGATTTATTATTAACCGCTGTTGCACAACGCATGGCGGCCGCGGTGCGGGAAACCGATGCGGTAGGGCGTATCGGCGGTGATGAGTTTGTGCTGATTCTCGAAGGCTGTGAGGCCAGCGAAATTCAGGGCTTTGCCGAACGATTACTGGCAGCTATTAACGAGCCGATGGATATTGGTGATCAGCGTACGCTGCGGGTGGAAGCCAGTGTTGGTGTTTACTTCGCGCTGCCTGAGGACGAGCAGTTAAAAACCATTCTGTGCTATGCCGATGACGCCATGTATCAGGTTAAACGTGGCGGCAAAAATGGTGTGGCAGTGGTGTTCGGCGAGGCCGCCTGAATAGCTCTGATAGGTTTAGTCTATGGGGACTATTGTAATTAAAATATTCCTACATTCGAATATAGTGTTATTGTTTTGTTCATGGGCTGACTGAACACAGCCAGCAAACACTGACAATACAGTGATGGAGTTCAGCAATGAGTTGTGACACCAAGATTAAACCACGCAAGGTAAAACCTGAAACAACAGAGCAGGGCAAAGCCCCGGTTGAGGAGAAAAAGTCTATGAGTTCTACAATGGTTCGCCGCGAAATGCCGCAATTTGAGATGGAAGCCTTCGATGCCAAAACCGGGCACTACACCACGGTATCCAGCGATGATTACAAAGGAAAGTGGGCAGTTGTTTGCTTTTACCCGGCAGATTTCACCTTTGTTTGTCCGACAGAAATTGCGGCAATGAATGCGAAATATGATGAGTTCCAGAAAATGGGCGTAGAAATTCTGGCGGTTTCTGTCGATTCGAAATTTTCACACAAACGCTTCGTCGAGACTGAGCCTGTTCTTGCCGGATTGCAGCTGACCATTGGTGCAGATACCACGCAGGAAGTCAGCCGTGACTTTGGTGTGCTGATCGAAGAAGAGGGCGTTGCATTGCGTGGCCGCTTCCTGTTTAACCCGGATGGCATTTGTGTTGCTCAGGAAGTTCAGGCTGATTCAGTGGGGCGGAATGTGAATGAGTTTCTGCGTCAGGTAGAGGCATGGCAGTACGCCACGGCAACTGGTGAGGTTTGTCCTGCCGGATGGCGTCCGGGTAAGAAAACGCTGCCAGTAAATACAGACGCCGAGAAAATGACCGGCCGTGTTGGCGACTACATCACCATCGAAGAAATTCTCAGCTGATTGTTTTCAGCAGTTGCTACGCCCTGCTTTCTGCAGGGCGTATTTCGTTAACGTAACAACTCAGAAACCACTGAAAAAAGTCGACGGTTTACGTACGCTGCCCTGCGGGTAGGCGAACTCAAAGGTAATGGGTCGGCGACGCTGCAATGACCCTTCTGAGCACACGCGGAAGTTCTGCCAGCTGGCCTGGCTGCTGTGCATATCCAGCGGTGTCGGGCCGAGTAATTCGTAGTGCAGGGCATCGTCACTGTGAACCGCAATATCCACCTGCTGTAACCCCGGCACAAAGCTCTCGACCTTAATGCGGTAATCATTGCAGTAACGGCCATCCGGCATTTCTGAAAACAGCGCCTGACGTGAGCGCTGTACTTCCACCAGTAAGCGCGTACTGCTGCTGAAGCCCCACACCAGCAGGCTGCTGGCAATCAGCAGAATCGCAGCATAGCCGAGCAAACGCGGACGCCACAGCGGCGACGGCTGTTGCTGCAGCTGCTGTTCTGAGGCAAAGCGAATCAGCCCGGTCGGCCGTTGCAGGCGCTGCATAACGTTGTCGCAGGCATCGATACAGGCACCGCAATCAATGCACGCGGCCTGCAGGCCATCGCGGATATCAATGCCGGTCGGACACACCTGCACGCACAGACGGCAGTCGACACAATCGCCGCTGTTGCAGTCGCTGCCGCGCAGATGCGCTCGTGGTTCGCCACGGGCTGCGTCGTAGCTGACGGTGCGTGTTGCGGCATCAAACATCACGCTCTGAAAACGCGAGTAAGGGCAGGCATGCAGGCAGATTTTCTCGCGCACCAGACCGGCGTTGGCGTAGGTGAGCGCCGCCATAATGGTTATCCACAGCCATGGGCCAGAGGCCAGATCGAGCGTGCTCAGATCGCTCATCAGTTCACGCACCGGCACAAAGTAGCCGGTAAAGGTGATGGCGGTGGCCAGCGCCAGTAAACCCCACAACAGATGCTTGCTGATACGCCCCAGCCACTGCCGTGCGCTGCGCCCGCGCTCATCGGCCTTACGCTGGCGTGCGGCACTGCCTTCAGTCAGATGTTCAATGCGAATAAACAACCAGGTCCAGATGCTTTGCGGGCAGGCGAAACCACACCACACACGTCCCCAGGCCACCGCCATAAAAAACAGCAGCACCGCGCCGGTAATCAGCAGGCCCGCTAACAATGGCAGGTCGTGCCAGCTGAGCAGGTTGCCGGCAACAATGATGCGGCGTTCGGCGTACGAGAACAGCACCATTGGCATGCCATCCCACTGCAGCCAGACAACGCCGAAATACAGTGCCAGCAAGGGCCAGCTGATCAGGCGGCGCAGGTTCTGAAAAAAGCCTGAGGTCAGGCGCACATAGAATTTACCGTTCACCTGAGCGAAGCGTTTGGGCGGCGTGACGCTGCCGCTGGGCTGGCTCAGATCGGTCAGATCGACGGTGCTGATGCGTTGCATAGGAATCTCCGGGCAAACAGATGGGCGCAGAGTACGCCCGACAACGCTTGAGGTTCAGGCCTAAAAAAATTAAAAATAATAGGTACAGATTGCCAGCCACAGGTTTGCCCGTGACATCGTCTTTTCGTTACCAGCAGCTGGAGAACCAGTTGCTCGACGCCATTAACAGCCAGCGCCTGCGCAACGGCGAGCGTTTGCCTTCGGTACGCTCGCTGTGTCAGCAGCATCAGGTGTCCAAAGCCACGGTGCTGCATGCGTTGCAGCGGCTGGAGGCGCAGGGGCTTATCGAAGCGCGCCCGCGTTCCGGCTTCTACGTCACCCAGCGTTTACCGGCACTGAATACACCACAGGCTACCGCGCTGCAGTTATCCCCCGGCCCGGTAACCATTCCCGATCTGCTGCTGGATATTATGCAGCGCGGGGCGGCGTTCGATCTGGTGTCTGCCGATGCGCGTCTGACCGACACCACCACCGGCGTAGTGACGCTGAATCGTTCTATCAGCCGGGCGCTGCGGCGCGCTCGTGGCGACAGTGCCCAGTATTACGATGAACCAGCGGGCTTAGCGGCCCTGCGTGAGCAGATTGCGCTGCGTCTGGCGCAGCGCGGTTATGCTGCCAGCGCCGCCGACCTGTGCATCACTGTGGGCTGTCAGAACGCGTTGTTTCTGGCGCTGATGGCCAGTTGCGAAGCAGGTGATGCGGTGGCGGTGGAGTCGCCCGGTTTTTACGGCGCGCTGCAATTGCTGCAGCAACTGAACCTGAAGGTGGTGGAAATTCCTTCTTCGGCGCTCAGCGGTATGGATATGGATGCACTGGCTGACGCCCTCAGCCGCTGGCCAATCAAGGCCTGCATTGTGTCGCCAGCCTACTCAACACCGGCTGGTGCGCTGATGCCCGCCGCTGCACGCCAGCGCCTGATGGCACTGGCGGCGCAATACGATCTGGCCATCATTGAAGATGATATCTACGCCGATACCGCTTTCACCCGCATTCCCGACCCGCTGAAAGCCGAAGATCCGGATGGCCGCGTGATTCTGTGCAGCTCGTTCTCGAAAACTCTGTCGCGCGATCTGCGTCTGGGCTGGATCGCTGGCGGGCGCTGGCACGAACGGATTGTGCAGCTCAAACTGGTGACACAGCTGGCGTCCGGACGGGCGCTACAGCAGGGGGTGGCCGACTATCTGGCCGATGGCAGTTACAGCAGTCATCTGCGCCGCCAGCACTACCGTCTGCGTCAGCAACGCGATCAGCTGATGGAACAACTGCAGCGCTGGCCGGTGGCGGTGAACCTCAGTCAGCCCCAGGGCGGACTGACGCTGTGGGCCGAGTTACCGGCAAATACCGATACCCACGCGCTGTATTCAACGGCGCTGGCGCAGGGCATTGTCATTACGCCGGGGCCACTGTTCAGTGCCAGCGGTCATTATCGTCATTGCCTGCGCTTCAGTTTTGCCCACGAATGGACAGCCGCCCGGCAACAGGCACTAACCACACTCGGCGAGCTGCTGGCCGCCGCAGGAGCAAAACCATGAACCGCCAACAAGCCCTGTTCGGGCGATTCAGCAACGATCTGGCCCACGGACGGCTCGACTGGATAGGCCTGCGCCCGCAAAGGCGCACGCCGCTGAACGTGGTCGACAGCACCTACGCCATCGCCGACCTTGGGCTGGAAGGCGATCGTCGTTGCCAGGGCACGCCCGGTTCCGCGCGTCAGGTCACTCTGATTAATGCCGAGCATATTCCGGTGGTGGCGAGCCTGCTTGGCCATGAGTGCATTGACCCGGCGCTGTTGCGCCGCAACCTGGTGATCAGCGGCGTGAACTTGCAGGCGCTGCGCCATCAGCAGTTTCGTATTGGCGATGCGGTGTTTCTGGCCACGGCGCTGTGCCATCCCTGTTCACGCATGGACGAAGTGCTGGGGCTGGGCGGACAGGCCGCCATGCTCGGCCATGGTGGCTTATGCGCAAAAATCCTGCGCTCAGGCACCATTCGCGTGGGTGATGAGGTGGTGTGCTTGCTGGAAGGGGAGAGGCTGCCGGAGTGAAATGCACGCGCCGGATATCAGCGGCAGCATGACTTTTTAATTGTGACTTTTTAATTGTGACACCCACGTTAATATTTTCTTCTGATTGAGCAATCCCTGTGTGCTGACTACTCTGAAATTTCAGCCAGACACCGGTGCTTACTCATGCCAAAGCCAAGAGAACAGCAGATTTCGATAGAAGAAACGCCGTATTACCACTGTGTTTCGCGCTGCGTACGCAGAGCATTTCTGTGCGGTACGGATTTATCGACGGGTGAGTGCTACGAGCATCGCCGTGGCTGGCTTGAAAATAAACTCTTAGAGTTGCCGAATACCTTTGCTATTCAGATCGCCGCTTACGCCATTATGAGTAATCACTATCATGTTGTTCTGTATGTAGATTCAGAGACAAGTAAGCAATGGACTGACGAACAGGTTATTGAACGCTGGCATTCATTGTTTAAGGGGAATCTGCTGTCGCAGCGTTTTATGCGCGGCGATGGAATGAACAAGGCAGAACTTGCCCGACTGCAGATATACATCACTGAGTGGCGTTCGCGTCTTACTGATATCAGCTGGTTTATGCGGGTTCTGAATGAGTCTGTTGCGCGTGAGGCAAACCAGGAAGATGAATGTACTGGCCGTTTCTGGGAGGGTAGGTTTAAATCTCAAGCCTTACTGGATGAAGCTGCATTGGCAGCCTGTATGGCGTATGTGGATTTGAATCCGGTGCGCGCGGGAATGGCGAAAAACCCTGAAGAATCAGACCATACCTCGATTAAAGCCAGAGCAGAAAAAGCAAAATCCGCGCAGGCTCCAAATCACTTACACCAGCAACCGAAAGAACTTCTACCCTTCGCAGGAAGCCCTCGCCAGGACATGCCGAAAGGCATCAGTATGAAACTGACAGACTACCTGGAACTGGTCGATGCAACCGGGCGAATCATTCGCGAGGATAAGCGAGGGTATATTTCAGAAGGTTCAGCGAAAATTCTTGATCGACTTGGGCTGGATGAAGAGCGCTGGTTAAATATGACGCAAAACTTCGAAAAGAGCTTCGGTACCTTTGCGGGAAACGAAGTAAAACTGCGATCTATCTGCGAGCGACTCAACTACCAACGCCCCCCCGGGCTTAATTGCTGCAGAGCCGCGTTCGGCTAGACGACCAATCTCAATCCATTTCAAACTAACCAGATAGTCTGGTGCTTTCGCTCGCCTGAAATTCGCCGGCCTGATGTAGTGTTTCAGACGTTTTTACTAGCGGGTGAAAACGTCGATGAACCGGATGGTGTGGTGGGTATGTAAAAGCCTGATTTTCGGCTTTGGAGTAAGCTCTTCTAACATGGCTGTCCATGTAGTTGTTTAACGCTCCCATCATGCGCCGCCGCAGGCGGTCGCATGGATGGGCTTGTTATGTGCGTGCGTTGATATAGTTTCCTTTTATGTCGAACTACCTTTTATGTACAGTGTTTAATGTGTTGGAAACAAACTCTTTTGTTAAGGTGTTGACCTTGTTGTCAAATAAAGTAAGCATCCTCTCTAGGCCAGCTGTGAAGTTAGTGAACTGATCGTTAAATTCTCTAGATTCAATATCGATAATTTGATGCATTGAATTACTAATCTCATCTACTAGCCGCTTTTCCTTGTTGCAGATAAATAGCCTTGCAGTAAACATTACGATTGGCTCATCATCTTGAATGTAACTTTTTATTATAGACAATACTAAATCTTGCATCTTTTCTGACTTTATAAATAAAGCATCCGGAATTGCTGTTTCCATTATAGATGAGAGTACCGCCTCTGGAACAGAATGCTTAAGTAGATATTTTATTAAGTTTGCTGCTGTGTAGCACTCTACTTCTACTGTTGCTAAATCATTAGCAAACTCATTGACTCTTGATTCATCAACGATCATAGTCCTAAATAAAAAAACGGCTTTGTATATTTTCTTTGTAAAATCATCAGTTATTTTGGTTATAGGGCGATCTTTATTTGCATCTCCTAGAAATATTGAGGCAACGGATGATGCTTTATTGATGTTGTCTATTTTCTTTATTGCTGAAAAGTACTCATCACTTGAGATGAAATTCAAGGCATATTTATTCTGGCTCACTTTGACTTCATTGCTAGAGTTTGATGCTTCTTTTTTTTCTACTATTTTTTCGCGTTCATTAGTTCCCACTTCACTGCTTTCTTTTTCACCTCGAACTTCTTTCAGAACCGCGTTGATACGCGATGTTATTGTTAAAAGCGCAAGGTGATCTACAATATTGGCCTTAAAAAAGTTTCTTTTATTTACTAGAACCTGTGAGTTTCTATCCATTCCAACTTCTGTTATATCTTTAAATGAAATCTTTACCGGAGAAGTCATTATTTCATGACAATATATGGCATCACTCGTCACTAACATGCCATCTTTGGCTCCTCCAAAGACCGTATCATCTATCAGTAATAACACATCTTCCGGTCTAACACCTGAGGCATACCCGAGGGCGTTCATTAGTTTTTTGTGTGGAATATTCGGTTTTACAAATACTTTTTCGTAGGACCAATTCCATTCATCACGCTTGATTAATAAACTTTCAAAATTTCTACTCATTTTACTTATTTCTTCCGTTTTAAAGTTTGGATTAGTGATTTTCAGTACTTTGATGCTGATTGGTGATGTTGTGATGTTGTGAGCACATAACAGTTTATTCGTGAGCGTGCGCATTTTGACGCTCCGCTTCCTTTCGATGTTTCGAGCATAACTCCCTGTCACCACTATGAAAAGTGCCCCAGGCGACGCCTTTTGTCAGTGTGAAAGCATGCGTGCGCGTTTACACTCCCGTGTCGTCTTTACATTTGGCATATTATCACGCATCAGCCCATCATAACTTACTGATTTATATGGCTTATTTCTTACTGGTGGATTGCAAAGCGAGTCACAAAGCTACTCCAATGTCATGTAAATGCGCATTGATTTTCCAAAACACTAAAATATACTGTTTATGTATACAGTATATTTTCATGAGGAAGATCGGCATGGGAAGCAGTCCATTTCTCAATGAAGTACGTGCATCAATTCGGCTCAGAGGAATGAGCCTGCGTACAGAGAAAACATATATCTACTGGATCAGGAATTTCATCCGCTACAACAATTATCGCCACCCTCGGGATTTGGGTCCTGATGAGGTTATGACGTTTCTGGGCTACCTTGCAGCCAAACGTCAGGTAGCAATTAATACCCAGAAGGTAGCCTTGAACGCGATTGCATTTCTGTACAATCAGTTTCTCGATAGACCTCTTGGTGATCTTAACTTCACTTTTGCTACTCGTCCGAGGAGACTTCCTGAAGTCCTCAATATAAGTGAGGTAGGCGCGATTCTGCGTTCGATGAAAGGCAGGGATAAGCTGATCTTCTCACTGTTATTTGGGTCTGGCCTGAGAATTACTGAATGCCTTCGCCTTAGGGTTAAAGATTTCAATTTTAGCCAGGGGACGTTGGTCGTTCGGGACGGTAAGGGCGGAAAAGATCGGGTAACGATTTTGAGTCCTTCGCTTCAGCCTGCGATTGAAACGGCCATGTCGGAAGCCTTGGCGCTGCAGCAACTCGATAACGCAAAGGGAATCGGGCCCTCATTACCGGGAGTTCTGGGTAAGAAGTACCCTTCTGCGTATCGCGACCCGGCATGGATGTTTGTTTTTCCGTCGACCTCAATATGTACACACCCGATTACTGGAATTCTGTGTCGACATCACTTACATGACTCAGTGCCCAGGAAAGCACTTAAGCATGCAACGGCTGATACCAACATGAGGCATCGCCGAATATCGTGCCATACCTTCCGGCATAGTTTTGCTACTGAACTCCTTAAAAGTGGCCGCGACATTCGTACTGTGCAGGAGCTATTGGGGCATTACGATGTTAGGACGACACAGATCTATACTCATGTGCTGGGGAATCAATTTGCTGGCACCTCTAGTCCTTTAGATTTTCTCGCGGTGTAGAAGTGTGTAAGGCAGCCTGCGCTGATCAGCAATCTTCCGGCCGATCAATATCCTGCACTATGCCTTCATCACCGAGTGGCAGCAGGTACACATCCTGTGGGTTGTCGGCCAGTAAACGGCGGGCGCCTTCGTCCCCCTGACACTGAATCAGTGCCCAGGCGTAGCTGCGGCTGAAGCCAACCGGGTGGCCGTTAAGGGGGTCGCCACTGCGTTGCAGTACCGGGCGCACGATTTTGTGCTGGTTCAGGGCTTCGGCCACGCGCTGATAGGTTGCAGGCTGAATAAAGGGCATATCGGCGAGGGCGATCAGCCAGCCATCCCAGTGCTGGGTGGCGTGTACGCCGGCGGCCAGGCTATGGCCCATGCCGAGGTGGGCTTCCGGGCTGGCAACCCAGTCGACTTCCATGCCGTCCAGTTCCTGTTGCCAGAGATGATCGCCGGGGCGCAGCACAACCACAAAGGGCATACCGCTGGCGCGAACCGAACGAATGGTGGCGAGCAACATAGGCTCTGCCTGCGGGCCAATGCTGGCCAGGCGTTTGTCATGTCCGAAACGCTCGCCAAGGCCGGCAGCCAGTATCACGACACCCGTCTGCTTCATTCAGTCATCATCCTTTTCCTGATGAGACTATCGACCTTATCACGGAATTTTGAGCAACAGTAGCGTGCCGCGTTCAGTGTTGGGCGTTACGCATCCGGATCAGATGGGCGACGATGGATATGGCGATCTCGTAGGGGGTTTTACTGCGAATATCCAGCCCGACCGGAGCGTGCAGACGCTGCAGCTGGTCGTTGCTTATCGCCAGCGATTGCAGGCGTTGGCGGCGTTTTTCTGAGGTCAGTAACGAGCCCATTGCACCAATGTAAAATGCGCGGCTGTCGAGCGCTTCGATTATCGCCAGATCATCCAGTCGCGGGTCGTGAGCCAGGGCGACAATGGCGCTGTATTCGTCGTTGAAGCGGCTGGCAATCAGTTCATCGGGCATGGCCTGGATAACGCTGGCACCCGGCACCTCAAAGCCTTGCAGGAAGTCTTCGCGATGGTCACACAGAGTAACGGCAAAGCCCGCAGGCTGGGCGAGGGCGGCCAGATGACGCGCTACTTCTCCGGCACCCACTAACAACAGCTGCCACTGTGGATAACAGCGCTGCACAAAGGTGGGGGCCTCAGTGTTTGCCGGGGCTGATGTGGTTGGGGCTATTGTGGCTGGGTCTGTTGCGGTGCTGTGTGGCGCTGCGATATCGGCAGACAGGCGTGCAGGCTGGCCAGCATTGAGGATGCGGACAAAGGGCACACGCTGATCGAGCCAGTTCAGCATTTGCTGTACCGGCGCACTATCGGCGGGTGTCAGGCGTTCCAGCAGGATATCCAGATGACCACCGCAGGGCAGCTGATAACGGCTCTGCTCTTCGGCACTGGCGCCAAACCGTAACGGCAGCAGCGTATTGCTGTTGCAGCTGATGGCTGCGCAGCGCAGGCGTTCAATCAGGTCCTGCTCGACACAGCCGCCGGACAGAGAGCCCGCCATTCCGGCATCCGCCGACCAGGCCCATAAAGAGCCGGGAGGGCGAGGGCTGCTGCCATAGGTATCGACCACGGTTGCCAGCCAGACGGTGCAGCCCTTGGCGAGCCAGTGCTGCACCTGGCTAAGCACGTGATATTGCGTGTCGTGCATATCAGCTCAGCGTCAGTGGTAAGGAACGCAGGCGCTGACCGCTGGCGGCAAACAGGGCGTTGGCCACGGCGGCTGCGACCGGCGGAACTCCGGGCTCACCGACACCGGTTGGTGCTTCCTGACTGTCGATAATATCGACCAGCAGTTCGGGAGCTTCGTTGATACGCAGCAGGGCGTAATCGTGGAAGTTGCTCTGCTGTACCGCACCGTCTTGCAGGGTGATGTTGCCATACAGCGCAGCGGTTAAGCCGAAGATCATGCCGCCTTCCATCTGCGCCTTAATCATGTCGGGGTTGAGCGGCTGGCCGCAGTCGACTGCACAGCAGATACGTTTCACCTGGATACGGCCCTGTTCGACTTTAACGTCGGCAATCTGTGCCACCCAGGTGTTAAAGCTTTTCATCAGCGCCACACCCTGCGCACAGCCGGGCAGTGGTTTACCCCAGCTAGCGGTTTGCGCAACACGCTTCAGTACCTGCACTGCGCGCGGGTGCTCGGCCAGCAGGTCGAGGCGATATTGCAGCGGGTCGGCGTTCTGGTGGTGAGCCAGTTCGTCGATAAAACTCTCGACCACAAAGCCGTTATGCGAGTAACCCACCGAGCGCCAGTAGCCCACCGGAATTCCCGGGTCGCTCTGAATAAAGCGAACGTCTATGTGCTTCAGAGCGTAAGGCACAATGTCGGCGCCTTCATAACCGGAGCTGTCTTTCGGGGCGAGAATGCCTTCGCCTAACTTGCCGGCAACGGCCAGTGTCGGGAACATAAACTTCGGCATAAAGGCGTACTGGGCGGCTGCGGCGTCCGGCACAAACCAGTCAAAAACTTTCGGGTGAGCCAGGCGGTGCTGCCAGCCATTGATCTGGCCTTTACTGTTAACGGTGGCGCTCAGACGATGCAGGCTGGCCGGACGATACCAGTCGTGGGCGGTATCTTCTTCGCGGCTCCAGATCAGTTTCACTGGTTGCTGTAGGCGGTCGGCAATGGTTGCGCATTCGGCCACGTAATCCTGCATGATGCGGCGGCCAAAACCACCGCCAATCCAGGTGGTGTGAATCAGAATATCGTCAACGCTGTAACGGCTGTGCTTGGCTGCTGAAATACGCGCCATGCTGGCCGACTGGGTAGGTGCCCAGACTTCCATGCCGTGTTCGTCGGCTTTCACCACGCAGTTCTGTGGTTCCAGTGTGGCGTGGGCCAGATAAGGTACGCGGTATTCCACGTGCAGTTGCTCGCTGGCTTTGCTGGCGGCTTGGTCGAAGTCGCCTTCGGCACGCACCTGATCGCCGCTTTCGTTATCCAGATCGCGGGCGTATTGGGCAAATACCTCATCGCTCGATGGCGCTACGTCCGGCGTTTGCCATTCAATCTGCAGTAATTGCTGCGCTTTGCGTGCCTGCCAGTAGCTGCTGGCTACTACGGCAATGCCATGGCGACCATGGGCTTCGATCTTGAACACATCAACCACACCCGCAGCGTTACGTGCCTGGCTGGTGTCGGCCGTTTTTACTGTGCCGCCATACGCCGGAGCGCGGCTGACGACCGCATAGAGCATACCCGGCAGTTCGATATCGATGCCGTATTCCACGCTGCCGGTCACTTTGTCGCGCGCATCCAGGCGGCGGTTATAGCGGCCGATGTAGCGGTATTCATCCGGGGTTTTCAGACGAGGGCTGGAAGGTACCGCCAGCTCGGCCGCCAGTGTTGCCAGCTGGCCGTAGCTCAGGCCTTTACCGGCAGCGTTAATGACGCGGCCGTTGTCACAGCGGAGCTGATCGGCCGGGGTGTCCATCACGCGGCTGGCAGCGTTCACCAGCATTTCGCGGGCGCTGGCACCGGCAATACGCAGGCGCTGGAAGCTGCTGGCAACACTGGTGGAGCCACCGGTGATCTGCAGTTTATACAGCGGATTATTGTAAATGCCGCCAACCGGAGCAAATTCCACCTGCACGCGCGCCGGGTCGACTTCCAGTTCTTCGCACAGCAGGGTCAGCAGGCCGGTGTAGGTACCCTGACCCATTTCCACGCGGTCGAGCACAAAGGTGATGGTGTCGTTGGTATCAATGCGCAGCCAGGCGTTGGCCTGCCATTCATCGTCGCTGATCATGCCTTTACTGCCCATGGTGGAGCAGCCCGGTAAGGCAACTGTCATCAGCAAACCACCGCCACCGAGGGCGCTGGCTTTCAGAAACGAGCGGCGGGAGAGTGTTGTATCAACCATGAGTCTGCTCTCCTGCGTCGGTACTGGCGGTAAGGCTGTTGCTGTCAGGCATTTTCACTTCGTAAAAGGCGGCCGTTTGTTGCAGCTCGGCGGCACGATGAATCGCTTTACGAATGCGTGGGTAAGTACCGCAGCGGCAGATGTTACCGCTCATGGCGTTATCGATATCCTGATCGGAAGGATTCGGGTTGCTGGCCAGCAAGGCGCTGGCCGACATAATCTGACCCGACTGACAGTAACCACACTGGGGTACATTCAGTTCGGTCCAGGCTTGCTGAACCGGGCTGAGACCTTGCGCGGGAGTGATACCTTCAATGGTGGTGATCTGCTGTCCGGCAACGGCCGAAACAGGCATGATGCAGGTACGAATCGGCTGACCATTTAAATGCATGGTGCAGGCCCCGCAGAGGCCCGCGCCACAGCCGAACTTACTGCCTTTCAGATTTAAAATGTCGCGCACTACCCACAGCAGCGGCGTATCACCCTCGATGTCCAGCTGGTGGCTGACACCGTTCACGGTCAGGCTGATCATGGTTGAGTTCCGTTATTATCGTGTTCTGTTATCCGGCCGTTATAAAAACAGCCGGTTGGAAGTAGCCTGAAGTCTCCCTGACTCAGGGCCGGATTAAAACGTTAATTTCTGCCATTCAGGCAGAGGAGTGCAAAGATTTTGCGCTGAACTCAGTGTTGCAGTGATGGTTGTTGTCGTTTCTGTCGCTGTTACGGTGGCTGATGGCGTACAGCAGTGGCAGCACAATCAGCGTCAGCAGTGTTGATGATAGAATGCCGCCAATCACAACTGTGGCCAGTGGTCGCTGCACTTCCGCGCCGGTACCGGTATTCAGCGCCATCGGAATAAAACCAAGGCCTGCAACCAGGGCGGTCATCAGTACCGGACGCAGGCGGGTAACAGCCCCCTGAATAATGGCCTGGGTTAAGGCCATGCTGGCGCGACAGTCGCGAATAAAGGTCAGCATTACCAGGCCGTTTAATACGGCAATACCCGACAGCGCAATAAAGCCGACCCCCGCCGACACCGACAGCGGCATATCGCGCAGCCACAAGGCCATAACACCACCGGTTAATGCCAGCGGTACACCGGAAAATACGATAAGGGCATCGCGCACCGTTCCCAGTGCGCTGATCAGCAGAATAATGATCATGGCCAGCGTCAGTGGTACCACCAGTGATAAGCGCTGAGTAGCAGACTGCAGCTGTTCAAAGGTGCCGCCGTACTCCAGCCAGTAGCCACTGGGAATATCGACCTGTTCGCTGATGCGCTGACGCACCTCACTGACAAAACCGCCGAGGTCACGGCCACGCACGTTGGCGCTGATAACAATCCGGCGCTTACCGTTTTCGCGGCTGATCTGCGCCGGTGCCGGCAGTTCCTGCAGGCTGGCGACTTCAGCCAATGGCACGTAGCCACCATCGGCCAGCAGTAAGGGTAACTGCATTATCTGGCGCAGGTTTGTGCGCTGTTCGTCGGCCAGACGCACAACCAGCGGGAAGCGCCTATCACCGGAAAAAATCTGCCCGGCTTCATCACCGGCAATGGCGGCGGTCAGTAACTGCTGTACATCGGCAACGGTTAAACCATAGCGTGCCAGCGCATCACGATCGGGCAACAGCGATAATACCGGCAGGCCACTGACCTGTTCGGTGCGGGCATCGGCAGCGCCGGGAATGGCGTTAACCACAGCGAGAATATCGTTGGCGGTTTTTTCCAGCAGGGTGAGATCGTCGCCGAATAATTTAATGCCAAGGTCGGCACGTACACCGGAAATCAGTTCGTTAAAACGCATCTGAATCGGCTGGGTAAATTCATAGTTATTGCCAGGGATTTTTTCCAGCGCCTGTTCCATATCGCGTACCAGTTCGGCTTTACTCAGCTGCGGGTCGGGCCAGCTGGCGCGAGGCTTTAACATAACGAAATTATCGGCGACGTTGGGTGGCATCGGGTCGGTTGCGACCTCCGGCGTACCGATTTTGGCAAACACTGCATCCACCTGTGGATAAGCCAGCAGGGTTTTTTCCAGTTGTGTCTGCATCTCCACCGACTGCTGCAGGCTGGTGCCGGGAATGCGCATAGCGTGCAGTGCTATGTCGCCTTCATCCAGCTGCGGAATAAATTCGCTGCCCAGTGTACTCAGCAGCCAGGCGCAACCTACTACCCACAACAACGCAGCACTGAGAATGGCGGCACTGTTTTTCAGCGCACGCTGCAGTACGCGTTTATACACACGCTGCAGGCCACGGGTCAGTGTGTGCTGGTGGTCGTTGAGCGGTTTATTCATCAGCACTGCCACCGCTGCTGGTACCAGTGTCAGGCAGAACAGCATGGCCGCGATAAGTGCCATCATGACGGTGGCCGCCATGGGGTGGAACATTTTTCCTTCGACGCCGCTCAGGGCAAAAATCGGGATATACACCAGGGTAATAATGGCCACTCCGAATAACGCCGGGCGAATCACTTCCAGTGTTGCATCGTAAACAATTTGCAGGCGCTGGCTCAGTGGCACTGTGCTTTGACCGATGGCGGGCGTTACGCCCCCTAAACGCCGGATGCAGTTTTCCACAATGATCACGGCGCCATCGACAATTAAGCCGAAATCCAGTGCACCAAGGCTCATCAGGTTGGCGGAAACACCGGTCTTTACCATGCCGGTAATGGTCATCAGCATCGACAGCGGAATAACCGCCGCAGTAATTAATGCCGCACGGAAATTACCCAGTAACAGGAATAACACCACGATGACCAGAAGTGCACCTTCGAGCAGATTTTTCTGCACCGTGGCGATGGTTTTATCCACCAGTGTGGTGCGGTTGTATAACACCTGCAGTTCGATGCCGACTGGCAGTGATGGGCGGATATCGTCGATGCGGCTGGCCAGATCACTGGCTACGGTACGGGCATTGGCACCTACTAACATCATGGCAGTGCCGAGCACGGTTTCTGCGCCATTGAGGGTGGCAGCCCCGGTGCGTAATTCATGGCCAATGGCAACATCGGCTACCTGCGACAGGCGTACCGGGCTGTTACCACTGCGCGCAATAATCACCTGCTGAATATCGCTGATGGTGCTCAGCTGGCCCGGTGAACGTACCAGCAGTTGCTGGCCGTTGCGTTCGATATAGCCAGCGCCACGGTTATCGTTGGCCTGTTCCAGCGCGATACGAATATCCTGCAGACTGACCGCAAACTGCAGCATGCGCGTCGGATCGGGCAGAACGTGATACTGCTTGTCGTAACCACCAATGGCATTAATCTCTACCACGCCGCTGACCCGCGCCAGCTGCGGGCGGATAATCCAGTCGTGAATTTCGCGAATATCGGTGGCGGAGTAGGGCTGCCCCGATTCATTTAACGCCCCCTCTGCGGCGTTGACGCTGTAGGTGAAAATCTCGCCCAGACCTGTGGATACCGGCCCCATAATGGCTTCCAGTCCGGGCGGTAATTCGCTGCGCACTGTGCTCAGGCGTTCGTTAATCAGATTGCGCGCCTGATAAAGATCGGTGCCTTCGCGAAACACCACCGTTACCTGCGATAAACCGTAGCGCGACAGCGAACGGGTATATTCCAGATCCGGTAAACCATACATCGCCGTTTCGACCGGGTAGGTGATGCGCTGTTCGGTTTCCAGCGGTGAATAGCCTGGCGCTTCGGTATTAATCTGCACCTGTACGTTGGTGATATCCGGTACTGCATCCACCGGCAGTTGCTGATAACTCCACCATCCGGCGGCGGTAATAAACAGAATGCTGCACAGCAGCAGATAACGACGCTGCAATGAGAAGCGCACAATGGATTCAATCATTGTCTGTCTCCTCAGTGCTCGTGGGCCGCTTCGGATTTACCGATATCGGCTTTAATCAGATAGCTGTTTTCAACCACATAACGCTCACCGGGATTCAGACCGGCAAGAATTTCGGCGGCCTCATCGTCCTGACGACCAACTCGCACCACCCGCGCCTCATACTGGTCGTCACTGGCAATAAATATCACTGTATTGCCTTCCAGTTGCTGCAGTGCACGGTTATCAACCAGCAGCGGCACATCGACTTTTTCGGCATCAATATCGGCGCTGATCACATCCCCTGGTTGCAGATAATGAAAAAACTCTGAATCTGAATCGTTTTGCAGAATCACCCGCGCCACCATAAAAGGCTGCCCGGATAATGACGGCACCAGCGTGTGAATAGTGCTGTCGTGCTGGTGGCCATTGTGAAAAATATGCACGCTCTGGCCCGGTTTTATCCCCTCGCGCTGGGATGGAAATAAACGCAATTCGGCCCACAACTCGCGGGTATTCATCAGGGTAAAAATCGGTCCGTCGGTAATTTCACCCTGATTCACAAACTGCTGCTGTACCACACCGTTAATCGGTGCGGTCAGGGTGTGTTCTTTCAGGGTCTGGTTGGATTCCACCCGCGCCAGCACCTGACCTTTTTTCACCAGATCGCCGGGCTGGGCGTACAGCGCGGTGATCAGCCCCGGAAAGCGTGCCTGAACCCGTGCAACCTGTGATGGAGGTAATACCAGTTCACCGTACACACGGCTGTGACGGCGCAGGGTACCGGGCCCGCTGATGGCGGTGGCAATACCGGCCTGATGGGCGATATCCGCCGCTATACGGGTCTGGTCACTGTGCTCGTCGTGCTCGTCGTGCTCGTCGTGCTCGTCGTGCTCGTCGTGCTCGTCGTGCTCGTCGTGCTCATCGTGCTCATCGTGCTCATCGTGCTCATCGTGCTCATCGTGCTCATCGTGCTCATCGTGCTCATCGTGCTCATCGTGCTCATCGTGGCTGGCGCTGTTGGCAGCGGCCTGTGCTGATTGATGATCATGGTTGCCAGAGGCGTGGGCGGGCAGTGTCAGCAGCGCGAGTGCGGCGGTTAATAAAGACACTGCAGAGATTGAATATTTCATAGCGATTGTCTGCCAGTTAATCGTCAGTCACGGCAATGTGACTGACAAAAATCAGGGAGCAGGCGCACGCGCGTCAGCCAGTAATAAAAGGCGTGTTGATGCAGGCGCCTGCATGAAGTTACGTAACCGCAGAGAAATGCGGCTGGCAGAATCAGGCGATGGGAGGGCGATGAATCAGATCGGGATTATTCAGCGGCAGCAGCGGCGCATGCTCCGACAGGCGGCGCTGCTGTTGTGCGGCCATATTCAGCGTGGACTTATTCAGCACCGCCATATGGGATGAGTGGCCGTTGCAGTGACAACAATGATCGCAGTCGTCTTCGGCTGCATTCTGATGGTCGTGGCTGAGGTCGCCAGCCGCGCTCTGATGATGTTCGTCGGTGCTCAGCAGACTGCTGCTGACCACATCGGCACTGACCTGCACGCACTGCAACACCAGCATCAGCAGAAGCATCAGCGGTCGTAGTGTGCGATTGGGGCTCAGTGCACGAATATTCATAATAAGGTTGTCAGTAGTAACTGCGTTATTTAACAGTGACTAACTCTAGCACAGGCAGCTGGCACCCCATGCATGAGGAAATGTAAAAAATCGCAAGCTGCTGGCGTTATTTGTTGGTCAACTCAGGCCATTATGCCGAAGAGTTTTGCCTGATGGGCCGCTTTAATGTACAAAACACTAAAGCTGTACCATGGTTCAGTTTTGATAAAAGAAATAATAACAATGGTCCGTATGGGTACGCCCGTCGGGCAGACACCGGAAGGTAGTTCATGAAAAAATTCTTGCTTCTCACCACAGGTTTAATGGCATCCGCTGCTGCATCGGCAATGAGTTCGGCACCGCAGACGGACCCGATTACCGATTTTCAGAACAGCTGGGCAGGTAAGGCTCTGAGCCATCAGCGTGCGCTGGATATGAATTCGCCACTGGCCGACAACAACATCCTGGGTTCGCATAACAGCTATAACTCGGAAGTGTATTCCGACCCGACGCGTTATATCGACCCACAGCAGAAACATTCCATTTACGATCAGCTGCGTATTGGTGCGCGCTTTGTTGAGCTGGACGCCCACTGGACTGCTCACACTCACGGCTGGCCATGGGAGTGGGGCACTGACCTGCTGCTGTGCCACTCAGGTATTGGCGCGGAACTGGGTGATCTGCACGTTGGTTGCAGCCTGACTGATCGCTTCGTAAAAGACGGCGTGCAGGAAGTATCTGACTGGCTGAACGAAAACCCGCAGGAAGTGATTATTCTTTATTTTGAAGATCACACCGACGGTCACCATCAGGAACTGCTGAATATTCTTAACGATAAACTGGGCGGAAAAATTTACGCCAGCGGCGGTTGTAAAAGTATTCCTTCGAGCCTGACCAAAGCACAGGTCCGTGCGGCCGGTAAGCAGGTTGTGCTGTGGAAAGACGGCGGTTGCTCCGGTAATGCCGCTATGGCGAATCTGGCTTTCACCGGTCTTGGTCAGGTTGACCGTATCTGGGAAGACCGTACCAGCGTTGGAGCTATCGGTGCCTTCTTTACCGGTGGTTCGGTGAACAAAATTGAATCGGCTGATGTTGTGCAGGCGTTTAAAAACGGCGGCAATATCGTCAACCTCGATGACCTGACCTATAACGATGGCCGTATGGCGGCAGGCGTTTGGTCCTGGGATAACGGTGAGCCGAATAACTACAATGGCGATCAGGATTGCGCGGTACAGTGGGGTAATGGTCGCTGGGATGACGCCAACTGTGGTTCTGTGCATCACTTCGCCTGTGAAGATAATGCCGGCAACTGGGCGATCAGTGCCTGGGCGGGCCAGTGGAGCGAAGGTGCTGCCGCTTGTTCACAGCTGGCCGGTGGTTATCACTTCAGTGTGCCAACCAACAGCAAGGCGAACGAAGCACTGAAAGCGGCGAAAGCGGGTATGAGCCACGTCTGGCTGAACGCTTCTGACCGTGCCAGTGAAGGTAAGTGGGTTGCTCACTGAGAGTGAATAAACCTGCCATAAAAAAGCCCGCATTATGCGGGCTTTTTTATGGGTTATTGTCCGCTCTGAGCCTCGCCGATAAAACGATAGCCAACGCCTGCTTCGGTTTCGATATAGCGCGGGCGTGCCGGATCATCGCCCAGTTTATTGCGTATCTGGCGAATAAAAATACGCAGATAATGGGAGTCGTCGAGGTGAGAGGCCCCCCAGTATTTCTGCAGTAAATAGTGATAGGTCAGAATCTGGCCGGGATGCGACATCATCTCTGTCAGCAGTTCATATTCCCGGGGTGAAAAGCGCAAACGTTCTCCCTGCAGGGTTACGGTACGTGACAGATAATCGACCTCAAGGTTACCGTCACTCCACACCGCGGGCGGCTGCTCACGACCACTGCTGATACGCAGTGCAGCACGAATTCGTGCCAGTAATTCTTTTACACCGAAGGGTTTTTCCACGTAATCGTTACAGCCGTTATCCAGCGCTTCGACTTTTTCTTTCTCGCTGTTGCGTACGGATAACACGATCACCGGAACGTCGCTGAAAGCCCGCAGTTCTTTCAGTACCTGCTGGCCGTCGATATCCGGCAGACCAAGATCAAGAATAACCAGATCCGGTTGTTCCAGTACCAGCTGCTGCAGCCCCTGCTTGCCGGTTTCTGCTTCGATAATACTGTAACCCTGAGACTCCAGACTGATGGTCAGGAAACGGCGGATCTGAGGCTCATCGTCAATAATCAGAATCCGTATCATGCTTGTGCTCCTTCATAGCCGGGGGCATTGGCCGGAATTTTCAGCCGGATGCAGGTTCCCTGTTCCGCTGAGCTGGACACCACGCTGGCTGATCCACCATGGGCTGCCAGAATGCCCTGACAAATGGTCAGACCCAGACCGGTGCCACCGGTTTTCTGGTCACCACGGGCAAGGGTAAAAAACATATCGAAAATTGCCGGCCACTGGGCTTCAGGAATACCCGGCCCGGAGTCTGAGATATCCAGCAACAGATATTGTTCCTGCAGCGTGGCGTGAATGCGGATCACTTTGCCAGCCGGGGTGTAACGTACGGCATTTTCCAGCACGTTGAATAACGCCTGTTCCAGCAAGGCTGCGTGCACAAACAGCAGCGGTAAGTCGTCATCCAGTTCGGTAATAATCTGCTGACCATCGAGCAGAGGATTAAGGCGGCGGATGGAAACGCTGACGATTTCATCGATGCCGACCCAGTCGCGTTCCAGCTTTAATTCTCCCTGGCCGATTTTGGTCATATCCAGAAGTTTCTGAATATAGCGGTCGAGACGGCGGGCTTCGCTCAGGGTATTTTTTAATAATTCGTCCTGCTGAGCTTCGTTCAGGCTGGCGCGCAGATCGCACAGGCTGCTTACTGAGCCGATCATGGTCGCCAGCGGTGTACGCAGGTCATGGGAAATGGAAGACAACAGCGCCGAGCGTAATTGCTCGCGTTCTTTGTGCATGGTTTCACGTTGCAGGTTTTCAATCAGCTGCACGCGGCTAAGCGCGAGACGCAGTAATTCCAGCGTTGCTTCCAGTTGCGCCCGGGCCCAGGTGGGCTGACTGCGGCGGAAACGAATACTGACGCCGTGAATTTCGCCTGCGTTATCCTTTACTGCCAGTGTTACCCGGTCGGCTTCATGGTTTACCGTTAAACCACGGTCAGCGGCAATGGCAGCGGCTCCGCTCAGTGGTTCAATCTGATACAAACCTCCGGCGGAATACTGGCTGGTATGAGCGGCAAAACAGCGCAGTAATTCTTCTGCGCTCATACATGAGGCTAACGATTGCGCCAGATTCATTTGCTGGCGGGTCCAGCGAATGCTGTTTTCCAGTGCCTGTACTTTCTCCCGCAGGCCCGCAGCCAGATGGCCCGTTACCAGAGCAACCAGCACCAGAATCGAGGCGGTGAGCAGATCTTCGCGGTGAAGAATGTAAAGCGTGTAGTGAGGTGTGGTAAAAAAGAAATTAAATGCCAGAAACGATAACACTGCCGCCAGCAGAGCCGGGCGAATAGCGGTGGTAAAAGCCGTTAGAAGTACCCCGGCCAGATAAAACAGCACCAGACTGGCATCTGGCAGAATATGATCGAGCAACCAGCACCCTAGGGTGATGATCAGAGGAACGCAGATCGCGATCAGCCAGTGACGCAGTGGCGTTTTGTTACGCATAAAATCGGCCACGGATTAACCTCTCCAGAATACCGGTGATAACAACACCATAACGGTCAGCAACTCCAGCCGCCCGAGAATCATGGCAAAACTCAGAATCCATTTTGCACTGTCAGACAGTGTAGCGAAATTACCGGCCGGACCGATGGTGTCGCCAATCCCCGGGCCGACATTCGCCAGTGCCGTGGCTGCTCCGGTAAAGGCTGTCAGGAAATCCAGCCCGGTCAGAGCCAGTAACAGCGTGGTTACGGTCAGTACCAGAAAAAACAGAAAGGAAAACGCCACGGCCGACCCCATGATGTCATCGGATACAGCTTTGTCGTTGTAGCGCACGGCAAAGGTTCCGCGAGGGTGCACCAGCTTATTCATCTGATCGCGCAGAAACAGCCACGATAATTGAAAGCGGAATATTTTCATACCGCCGCTGGTGGAGCCGGAGCAGCCACCGATAAAGGTTACGAAGAAAAACAACGCCACAGCAAACATGCCCCACTGGGTGTAATCCTGTGAGGCATAGCCAGTGGTGGTAATTACCGAGGTAATGTTGAATGCGGTGTGGGTCAGAATTTCAAACAGCGGTTTTTCGCTGGACAGCCATTGTTGCAGGGTCAGCATCAACGTCAGCGCGCAGACGATCAGCAGAAAGGCGTTAACCTGCTGATCACGGAAGGCTGCCATGCGGTGTTTGCTCATCAACTGAATAAACAGGCGAAACGGCATGGCACCGAGCAGCATAAACAGGGTGGATATCCACAGAATGGTATCGTTGAAGCGTCCCATGGACTGGTCATCGGTGGCATAGCCTCCGGTAGAAACTGTCGTCATGGCATGATTGATGGCGTCAAAGGCATCCATACCGGCCAGCGCATAACTGAGCGAACACAGCAGGGTCATGCCCAGATAGGCGGCCAGCAGACCACGCGCCATATGGTGAAAACGCGGCAGCGATTTATCTGACCAGTCGGACGATTCAGTCTGGAACAGACGCATCCCACCGACGCGCAGAAACGGCAGAATCGACACCGCCATCCCTATAACGCCAAAGCCACCAATCCACTGCAGCATGGAGCGCCATAACAACAATGACGGTGGCAGCTGATTGAGGTTGGAAAGCACGGTGGAGCCGGTGGTGGTAATCCCCGACACTGCTTCAAACACGGCGTCGCTGAAACTCATGGGATGATCGAGCAGCATCAGTGGTAAGGCACTGTAAAAGGAAAGCTGCAGCCAGCTGACACTGGTGAGCAGATACAGCTGTCGTGCATTCAGGGAAAACGGCGGGCGATAGCCAGGGGCCAGCTGCACGATGCCGCAAATCGCTACGCAGGCAGAGCTCAGGAAAAAGGCATCGAACTCCTGATCGTCGGCACACCAGGCGAAAAATGCCGGAATCAGCAGTAAGCCGGCAATCACACAGGCGAGAATGCCACAGGCATACAGAACAGGACCAAACAACTTGTACACAGGCTCAGGCTCCCGCCGTGAATACCTGGTTATTGTCACTGTCCGGGCCGTAAAGATTCGAGACAGCGTTTGCTGTTGTGCCGTAAAAATTCCGTAAACAGGGCGAAAAAAAGCCCGCACAGTACGGGCAATTATTACTGCTGGAGTGTGCGGGTTGGATGTTAACCGTTGGCGGTTGCGCCGAGCTCTTGTGGCTGTATTTCCGGGAATCGGTTGCGACGCAGAAAGGTGCTCAGGTCATTAAACGGCACGCCCTGTTCGCGCATGACTTTGTGTGCAGCGGATGCCGTCAGCTGGCGAATGTAGAAGGGCTCGCCGACAACAAAATGGTGAATGCCGTGGGTGCTGCCAAAATTGAAGCAGAACAGCTGAAGTGGCCAGAACAGCGGGTGAGTCAGTACCTGGGTCTGCTTCAGCACCGAATCGACATTGCCGTAGTAATGCATATTGGAGCTGATGAAATTAATGCTGAATGAGCGCAGGTAAAACGGCGCAATAATCATGACCACCCATTTATCCAGCAGCTCAAAGCGGGCGATGGTTTCCGCACTCCAGACCGGTGCAAAGCCGGTATAAGGCGCCAGCAGATTAATGGCGTGATAGCCCAGCACGCTGTACCAGACTGCTGCGGTGATCCACGGCAGCGGGAAGTTACCAGCCAGTACCCGCGCGAAGTGATACAGCTTTTTGCCTTTTGGCGCTTCCAGCAGGGCGCGGGTCAGGTTGCCGACAAAGGTGTCGAGCATAATCAGCCAGCGCAGCGGGCCGAAGCTGCGGCCATTACCGATACCGCGTTCTTCAATATCGGCTTCTGTGCCGGACTTTTTATGATGAAGAAAATGCAGATAGCGGCGAATCCATGGATTGATGGTGCCCGGGCGAAAAATCCACACACCGGCCATCATCAGGTGATGAATCAGTTTATTGTTCTTAAAGTACTGCCAGTGAATCAGGTCGTGTTCCAGTTCATGCAGCAGTGAGGTCAGAAAAGCGACCAGAGGAATACTGACCCAGGCGCTGAGATAGCCGTGCCAGTACGCCAGACCGCTGGCAATAATGCCGCTGATCGCAAACAGGAAGACGCTCATGCCAATCAGATTCTGATTGGCCAGCAGTGGATAACGAGTACGGGCGGCATCACCAGCAGCACGTACTTCGCGCCGGATAATTTCGATGCGCTCGGCATCGCTGGATGGAGAGTGAGACATAGCTGAAACCTGATGTGTTGTTGCTTTTATCGAGGCTATTGATGCCAGAGAGGATGAAAGCTGGCCAACACTGACATTCTGTATGGCCGTAAAGCCTGCTAATGTTGGCCGAAATCCCTTCAGGATGTGGCTGTGAGCAATGATCATCAGGCGGTTTATCCCGCCGCCGAATTGTTTCTGCTGAAGCAGTTTATGAAGCGCGAAGGCATTGCTGCCAGTCAGGCGCTGCCCGGCAGTGGCCTGACGCTGGCACAGCTGAACAGTGCCGAAAGCCCGGTATCAATGGATCAGTTTGATCGCCTGTATCGCAACCTGTATCGCCTAGCCGGACGAGCGGATTTCGGTCTGGCGCTGGGCAGTGCGCTGAGCCTGTCGCGCTGGGGTTTAACCGCTACCGCTTTGCTAAGCAGTAAGACGCTGGGGGATGCACTGGCTACCGCCGACCGCATGAAAGCCTTGCTGCGCAGTCGTTTCAGCCTGTCGGTAACACTCGAACAGGATGAATACCGGGTGCAGGTCGAGCGCCTGCAGGGCATGAGTTACGCCCTCAATGCCGCCTATGCCCATGAGATTATGCTGGCCAGCCTGCAGCAGCAGATCCGCCAGTTGCTGGGCCGTGACTTCCGTTTCAGCAGCATTGATGTGAATTATCCGGCACCGGCTCACGCCCGTGAGTACGAGCGGGTGTTTGCCTGTCCGATTCGTTTTGACCAGCCACAGACAACCTTCTGCATTCACCGTGAGCTGATGCATGCCCCACTGCCACTGGCGAATCCGGTGGTGAAACAGCAGGCAATGGCTGCGGCACAGGCCGAGCTGCGCCGTGTCAGCATCGCCCATCGCGGCGACATTCTGTTGCGGGTGCGCAGCGTGCTGGAGCAGGGCGAAGCGCGTATGGGTATTGATGAGGTGGCGGCCCGTCTTAACCTGTCGGCGCGTACTCTGCGTCGTAAGCTGGCGGCGCAGGAGTCAGCGTTCCAGACGCTGCAGGATGAAGAGACCCTGCGCCGCGCCAGCCTGTATCTGGCCGACCCGCTGGCGAAGGTGCCACAGGTGGCACTGCAATGCGGATTTCGTGATGTCGCCAGCTTCCGTGCACTGTTCCACCGTCTGACCGGGCTCAGTCCGCAGCAGTGGCGGCAACGCAATTAATACTGGACATGCGTCTGTCTCTGGGATTTAAATAGACGATCGGTCTAATTAATTGAGTCGCCATGACGCAGTCGCATCCAACAGCTCTTACGTCTGAATCATCAGCGGTTGCACCACGCCGTCGTGGTCGCCCGCGTAAAGCAGACACTCAGCCACAGGAAACCCGCCAGCAGTTGCTGCGTGCCGGGTTGGAGATGCTGACGGAAAAGGGCTATTCCGCCGCCGGGCTGGATGAAATCCTGCGTCACGCCGGCGTGCCTAAAGGCTCGTTCTACCATTACTTCAGCAGCAAGGAAGCCTACGGTCAGGCCTTAATCGAAGACTACGGCCGCTACTTTGCCCGTAAGCTCGACCGCTGGTTACTGAACGACGAGCGCGAACCACTGCAGCGAATTGCTGATTTTATTGATGATGCCTGTCATGGCATGCAACGCCATGAATTCCGTAAAGGCTGCCTGGTCGGCAACCTTGGTCAGGAGATCATGGCGTTACCGGAATCGTTTCGTCAGCAACTGAGCGATGTATTTAACGACTGGCAGCAGCGCTTAGCGGCCTGTCTGCAGCAGGCACAGGCGCAGCAACAGCTGGCGTCTGCTGTCGATTGTGAACAACTGGCTGCGTTCTTCTGGACCGGCTGGGAAGGTGCTGTGCTGCGTGCACGGCTGGAAAAATCCAACGAGCCCCTGCGAGTTTTTGCGGCGGGTTTCTTTCAATTGATTTCCCGCAGCTGACAAGCTGACCCGATTGCTACGGAGGCAATGATGAAAGGCATTCTGATTACCAAAGACGACAACGGCCAGCAGGTAGCACTGCAGGACATCGACGAGTCTATGTTGCCGGAAGGCGATGTTACCGTGCGCGTGGCCTGTTCCAGTATTAACTACAAAGATGGTCTGGCCATTACCGGCGCATCGCCAGTGGTGCGCAGCTTCCCGATGGTGCCGGGTATTGATTTCGCCGGTACGGTAGAAGCTTCGGACAACCCGGAATTCAAAGTGGGCGACAAAGTCGTGCTCAATGGCTGGGGCGTGGGCGAAAAACACTGGGGTGGTCTGGCTGAGCTGGCACGGGTACCGGCACAGTATCTGATTCCGCTGCAAAGCCCGTTCAGCGAGAAACAGGCGATGGGTATTGGTACTGCGGGTTACACCGCCATGCTGTGCGTACTGGCCATTGAAAAACACGGCGTGAAGCCGGAAGACGGCCCGGTACTGGTGACGGGTGCTGCTGGTGGTGTAGGCACGGTTGCGGTGGCTGTGCTGGCCAAACTGGGCTATCAGGTAACCGCTATGACCGGCCGTGCGGAAGAAGCCGATTTCCTGCGTTCACTGGGTGCCAGCGACGTTATTGAACGCGGTGCTTACGGCGAAAAAGGTCGCCCGTTGGGCAAAGAGCTGTGGGCTGCGGCAGTGGATGTAGCCGGTGGTCAGGTACTGGCTAACGTGTGCTCGGAAATTAAATACGGCGGTATCGTTGCGGCCTGCGGTCTGGCTGCGGGCATGGGCCTGCCAGCTACGGTTGCGCCGTTTATTCTGCGGGGCGTGACGCTGGCCGGCATCGACAGCGTGATGGCACCGAAAGAAAAACGACTGGAAGCCTGGGCGCGTCTGGCGCAGGATCTGGATATCGCCAAGCTGGAAAACCTGATGCACGAAATTCCACTGGGTCAGGTGGTGACAGAAGCGCCGAAAATTCTCGAAGGTAAAGTGCGCGGGCGTATTGTGGTGCCGGTGGGTTAACAGTCAGACGTCGGAGGTCTGGCGTCCGACGCCAGAAACCTGAACGGCTAAGCAGGTAGGGTGCGCACTGCGCACCGACTGCGCTTTATGTTTAGTAAGGAGCCAGAAGCAGGAACAAGGCTTGGCGTTAAAAATATTCAGGCTGCCAGGGAAGGGCGCAAACTTTTCGTTATGTTGAATGCTTGTCGGAAAATGTGAGCATTGTGGTGCGCAGTGCGCACCCTACATGACATCCTGCACTCGGCATCGACCTCCGACCTCCGACCTCCGACCTCCGACATCCGACCTCCGACATCCGACATCCGACCTCCGACCTCCGACCTCCGACCTCCGACATCCGACATCCGACCTCCGACCTCCGACCTCCGACCTCCGACCTCCGACCTCCGACCTCCGACCTCCGACCTCCGACCTCCGACCTCCGACC
>NZ_JAEDAH010000058.1:51548-112692 GCF_020320395.1 Thalassolituus marinus
ATCCGACATCCGACCTCCGACCTCCGACCTCCGACCTCCGACATCCGACATCCGACATCCGACATCCGACATCCGACATCCGACATCCGACATCCGACATCCGACATCCGACATCCGACATCCGACGTCAGACGTCAGACGTCAGACGTCTAAAGCACCGCCAGCAACCCCGCCAGCGTCAGTACCGATCCCACCGTCGATAACAGAATGGTGCGGGAAACCACCGACGCTTCATGCTTGTAGAACTCCGCCAGCATATACGGTCCGGTGCCGGTTGGCAGGGCACTGAGCAGCACTGCCGCGCTGGCCCACAGGGTTGGCAACTCAAACACATAGAATGCCAGCAGCCAGGTCAGAGCCGGGTGCACGATCAGTTTGATCAGTACCAGGCTGTTAGCACTACTGGCTCTGCTTGCCTGCTTCTGCGCTAGAAAAGCACCGAGTGAAATTAACGCACAGGGTACGGTGGCGTCGCCCAGTAGCTTGAGCAGTGACCCTGCGACATCGTGTACTCCGAAGCCTGCCAGATTCCAGCCAATACCAATCAGCGGTGATACCACCAGTGGGTTTTTGCTCAGAGCCAGCAGCACTTTCGCCAGTGCTTTAAATACCCCCTGATGGCGGTGCAGGCTGACTTCTACGGCTACCACGGCAATGGCGAATAACAGGCTGACGACAATCAGCGTGGACACCAGTGCCGGCGCCAGACCGTCATCACCGAGCACGAACAGGCATAGCGGAATACCGACGTAACCAGTATTGGCATACGACGCACCCAGCGCATCGAGGCTGGCACTGCTTAGCGGTAGTCCTTGTGCAAGTCGCCACACTAGCGTGAGTCCGTACACCGACAGGGTGGCGAGGGTGAAGGCCATTACAAACCCGGGGTGCCAGATGCTGTGCAGGGGGGCTGTGGCGGTGGACGTAAACAACAGGGCAGGCAGGCACAGCCACACCACCAGTCGATTCAGTTCCGAGGCGGCATGTTCACCCAGGCGCTGAGTACGGCGCAGAGTAAAGCCCAGCAGAATCAGACCGAAAATCGGAGCGAGGGTGGAAAGTATGTATGCCATGGTGGTGCCTGTTTGAGTAGAGCGCCAGCTTAAGGACATGCCAGGCCTGCGGCAATCTGGTTTTAGTCGTAAGCAGACACCGCAGGTGAGAGTTTTGTATTGACCTTAAAGCAAGCTTTAATCTTATTATGGTCTGTCGTTCAGACACAGCAAGCAGAGGTGGCAGATATGAAAATTGGTGAACTGGCAGAAGCAACCGGTCTGGCGGCATCGCGCATTCGTTTTTACGAAAAAATTGGTTTGCTGCGTTCTGTGCATCGGCAATCGAACGGCTACCGCAGCTATCCGCCGGAAGCCGTGACCTTTCTGCAGCTGATTACCAGTGCGCAGCAGGCAGGTTTTACCCTTGATGAGCTGCGCGCGCTATTACCGGCGGATTTATCACAGTGGGATCACGGTTCGCTGGTAGATGCGATGCGCACCAAGCTGGCTGATATAGAAGCGCTGCAGCAGCGCCTGGCCGTCAGTCGGGCGCAACTGCTGGAGGTGTTACATGAAATCGAAAGCAAGCCAGCTGATATGAATTGCGCCGATAACGCCAGAAGAGTGCTGACCCAGTTCGGTATGGGAGATATTAAAAACGATAAAGAATAATTCGCCATTACTCGGTGCAAAAAAAGCCGGCAATGTATGCCGGCTTTTTTACAGGAGAAACACTAAGGGTATTAAGGACGGGTTGTAGTGGTTCAGTGATTCCGGACACCCAGTTAGGTGGTACTCTAGCCATCAAAGCCATCTTTGAGTGATATGTGCGGCAGCCTGCTCAAGTTATCTAGAAACTCAGTATTGGTGAGGCTTGTAAGGCGATATTAATTTCGGTGGAAGGATTGGCGTGCTCAAGTTATCTAGAAACTGAGGCCAAATCTGGCAGAATGCTCAAGTTATCTGGAAATTTGCTCGCCAGGAGCATCACCGCACACACGAATAAAAAGCAGAGAGAAAATGGTGGGCCTGCACGGACTTGAACCGTGGACCAATCGATTATGAGTCGACTGCTCTGACCAACTGAGCTACAGGCCCTTCGCTGCATCCATGAACCGGCTGAGCGTGTATCCGGATGAGAAAAGAATGCTGATCCAATCAGCAGGCAGCATTATAAGCAGCTCACCGGAATAGCGCCACCCCTTTGATTTTGCACAAAAAAGCCCGCACAGGGCGGGCTTTTTTGTGACATCGGACGATTACTCGTCGATGAACGAACGTAGGTGGTCAGAGCGGCTTGGATGACGCAGCTTACGCAGCGCTTTCGCTTCGATCTGACGGATACGTTCACGGGTTACGTCGAACTGCTTGCCTACTTCTTCCAGCGTGTGGTCGGTGTTCATATCGATACCGAAACGCATACGCAGTACTTTGGCTTCACGGGCAGTCAGGCCAGCCAGAACGGAGCGGGTAGCTTCGGTCAGGCCTTCAGCGGTCGCGGTATCCAGCGGCGACTCAGACTGAGTGTCTTCAATGAAATCACCCAGATGCGAATCTTCATCGTCACCGATCGGGGTTTCCATGGAGATTGGCTCTTTGGCAATTTTCAGGACTTTGCGGATTTTGTCTTCCGGCATTTCCATGCGTTCAGCCAGTTCTTCCGGTGTTGGTTCACGACCCATTTCCTGCAGCATCTGACGAGAGATACGATTCAGTTTGTTAATGGTTTCGATCATGTGTACCGGAATACGGATGGTACGCGCCTGGTCAGCAATCGAACGGGTGATTGCCTGACGAATCCACCACGTAGCGTAGGTAGAGAACTTGTAACCACGACGGTATTCGAACTTATCTACCGCTTTCATCAGGCCGATGTTGCCTTCCTGAATCAGATCAAGGAACTGCAGACCACGGTTGGTGTATTTCTTGGCAATGGAGATAACCAGACGCAGGTTCGCCTCAACCATTTCTTTCTTGGCGCGACGAGCGCGGGCTTCACCGATAGAAACGCGACGGTTAACTTCTTTGATTTCCGGAATGCTCAGGCCAACGCGATCTTCAACCGCTTTGATTTTCTTCTGAGCACGGAAAATATCCAGCTTGTAAGTATCCAGCTTGGCGGAATATGGCTTCTTCGCTTCAATCAGTGCTTCGATCCAGTCGTTGCTGACTTCGTTGCCCTGGAAGTATTTGATGAAGTCTTTACGGTCCATGCCACATTTACGTGTCATCATGACCATGATCTGACGTTCCTGAGCACGGATCTGTTCCAGTGCTTCACGAGCGTTGCTCACCAGCTGGTCGAAGTATTTTGGCGTCAGTTTGATCGGCGCAAATACGTCTGCCAGGGCTTGCAGAGCTTCTTCGGTTTTCTTGTGGGCACGGCCATTTTTCGCCAGTGATTTTTCTACAGCGGTATGAGCCGAGGCAATTTCACCAAAGCGACGGACAACTTCAGCGATGTCGATGCCACTGTCTTCGCTTGAAGAGTCGTCATCATCGCTATCGGAGTCATCGTCGTCATCGGAATCGTCGTCGTTATTTGCTTCTGCTTCCGGACCAGACTGTGGACCAGGAGCAGGATCTTCATCAGACGGATCAATAAAACCAGAGAAGATGTCACCGATACGGTTCGGATCTTCCTCTGTGTCGGCAAAGGCCTGCAGAACGGTCTGTACGGCACCAGGGTAGTATGCCAGGGCTGACATAACTTCGCGGATACCTTCTTCAATACGCTTGGCGATAACGATCTCGCCTTCGCGGGTCAGCAGCTCAACGGTACCCATTTCACGCATGTACATACGTACCGGGTCGGTGGTGCGGCCAACGTCAGATTCTACCGATGCCAGGGCAGCAGCTGCTTCTTCTGCGGCAGCGTCGTCAGCGGCATCGTTCATGAACAGGGTTTCGCCATCCGGAGCGAATTCAGATACCGGAATACCGATATCGTTGATCATGCGGATGATGTCTTCTACCTGGTCAGGGTTAGCGATATCGTCTGGCAGGTGGTCGTTAACCTGCGCATAGGTGAGGTAACCCTGTTCCTTACCTTTGGCGATAAGTTCTTTAAGACGGGATTGTTGCGTGTTCGCTGACATAGGGGCCCTGTGTTCCGATTTTTAAAGGCGGAATAAAAACGCCGAAGTATAACTTTTAACCGATCCTTAGGCCATAGTAAGGCCCTGATGTTCCCCGCTTTTTTCAATTTACGGGTGAATCGGCGACTTGCTGTGTCGGTTGAGCAAGGTCAGTTAACGTGTTGAAAAGATCGGTCTGGCGAAGATATGCCCGGGGTATCCGATTCTGGCCGCTTGGCTGAGTCACGTTGGCTTCTGGATTGCTGCAATCAGTTGCCGCTGGTTGGCGGCTTGCCCATTGAATATAGGGGCGAAAGCGCCAATCTCAAGGGCTGGAAAGTTAAATTTTTATGGACGGGCGTAGATTCGCCCGCGTTTTTTCTGAATGCCGTGCAGCTGGCGTTGTTTGTTGCGGTAGTCGGCACGTTCTTCATCGTTGAGTTTGTCACCACGGGCGATGCGTTGGGTGTAGTTCTGAACATCGGCACTGAGTTTACGCGCGTTCATTTGCCGCAGAACTTCGGCGATATCGCTGGCTGACGGCCGGATCTGGCTGTGAGGGTTGTCGGCAATCGCTTTCAGTTCATCCTGATAGGGTGAGCCGGTCCATTGAATCAGTAAGCCGACCGGGCTGCTCTGGGGAGCTTTTTTCAGTTTACGCAGCACTTCCAGTAATAAGCGCTCGTGCTCACTTTCGGCATCAGCGTCCGGTACTTCCAGTTGCTGCGCCAGCTCTGGCTGTTTAACCAGGCTGCTGAGCGCTTTGTGTACCAGGGGCGCCAGGGTGTCGGCAGAGTGATCAATATGCGGGATATTGGGTTCGCTGCTGTCTTCATACAGGTAGTCGGGTTCTGGCTGGCTATCCTCGGCCTGTGGGTATACTGGCTCGGCAATGGCTTCGGGCTGATTTTCCAGTTTTTTCAATGAGGCGCTTTCGGTGCCGATAAGATCCTGCAGTGATTTTTCCATCAGGTTGCGCAGGGTGGTGTTGCGCGGCAGTCGGTTAATCAGTGGTGCAGCCAGCTGATCAAATCGGGCTTTGCCATCGAGTGTGTCGAAGTCGACCTGTTCTTTCAGGTGCTCAAACAGAAATTCCGGCAGGTGTGCGGCTTTGTTCAGACGTTGCTCGAATGCGTCTTTGCCTTCCTGGCGCACCAGAGTATCCGGGTCTTCACCATCCGGCAGGAACAGGAAGCGAGCCTGCAGGCCGTCATCGAGAACCGGCAGTACGGTTTCCATGGCGCGGGCTGCCGCGGTGCGTCCGGCCTGATCGCCATCGAAACAGAAAATCACTTCCGGCACGATTTTGAACAGGCGACGCAGGTGGTGTTCGCTGGTCGCTGTGCCAAGAGTCGCGACGGCATAGTGGATGCCAAACTCGGCCAGAGCAACGACATCCATATAGCCTTCAACGATGACAAAGCGCGTCAGTTTCTGGCGGATTTTTCGCGCTTCGTACAGTCCGTAGAGTTCGCGGCCTTTCTGAAATATCGGTGTTTCCGGTGAGTTCAGGTACTTGGGTTTTTCGTCCCTCAGTACGCGGCCACCAAAGGCGATGTAGCGGCCCCGGGCGTCGCGGATCGGGAACATAATGCGATCGCGGAAGCGGTCGTAGGTGCGACCATCTTCCTTTTCTATCAGCATGCCGCAGGCAATCAGGTTTTTGATGGTTTCTTTATCGCCTTCGCCAGCGAGAAAATTCTGCAGGTTATCCCAGCCCACCGGGGCGTAGCCAATGCCGAAAAACTTTGCGGCTTTGCCCGATAGTCCACGGTTCTTCAGGTAGTCTACGGCTTTACCGCGTTGCTCATGACTGCGCAGCATCTGCTCGAAGTAGAGTCCGGCCTTCTGCATCAGTTCAAACAGTGGCTGATGCTGAATTTCCTGGCGCGCTTCGAAACTGACCTGCTCCCGTGGTACTTCCATACCCGCCTGAGTGGCGAGCTTTTCCACTGCATCGGGGAAGCTCAGGCCGTCAAATTCCATGACGAATTTGAGGGCGCTGCCGGAAGCTCCGCAGCCAAAGCAGTAGTAGAACTGTTTATCGGGGCTGACGGTAAAGGAGGGGGATTTCTCATTATGGAACGGGCAGCAGGCGGAGTAGTTTTTGCCGGTCTTTTTCAGTTTGACGCGACTATCCACCACATCGATTACATCGACGCGGGCAAGAAGGTCATCAATAAAAGACTGTGGAATGCGGCCGGCCATGAAAAAACTACCTGCTTTGTGAATCTAGGCTGTTTCAGTGGCAAGAGGTTACTGCAGCACTGACAAACATTGAAGTCGTATAAACGACAAAAGCGCCAGCCATCAGAGATGGGTGGCGCTTTGTTTGCCTGTAGCAGAATCAGCCCAGTTGAGACTTCACCAGTTGACTGATCTGTGCCATATCGGCACGACCTTGCACTTGTGGTTTCAGGATGCCCATGACTTTGCCCATGTCCTGCATACCAGCAGCACCGGACTGTGCAATCGCATCAGCCACCAGTTTGGCCAACTCTTCTTCGCTCAAGGCTTCTGGCAGGAATTCGTTCAGAACGGAAATTTCGAACTGTTCGACTGCTGCCAGATCATCACGACCCGCTGCCTCATACTGGGCAATGGAATCGCGACGCTGTTTGCTCATCTTATCGAGAATCGCCAGTGCGCGGGCATCATCGATTTCGATACGCTCGTCCACTTCTACGCGTTTGAACTCCGCCGTAATCAGGCGAAGTGCACTCAGTCGCTCTTTTTCTTTGGCTCGCATTGCTGCTTTCACAGCATCCTTTACGGTCGCTACCAGAGTTGTCATGCGCTGACTTCCCGATTCAGGTCTGATTAGTACAGACGAGTCATTTTACGCTGTTCGCGCTGTACCTTTTTCAGGTGACGCTTAACAGCGGCAGCAGCTTTACGCTTGCGAACCCAGGTTGGCTTTTCGTAGTGCTCACGACGACGTACTTCAGACAGTACACCGGCTTTTTCACAAGAACGCTTGAAGCGACGCAGTGCAACGTCAAACGGTTCGTTTTCTTTAACTTTTACAGCTGGCATCCAATCACCTACGTGTTTAGTCAATTCGTTTAATGGGGAAACCACAGGCCCCAGTTAGAGGGCGGGCATTCTATAGTCTTTAATCCCGGATTGCAAAGAGTAGTTTGCCGCGCCGATTTTGCCACCGACTGTCATAGCTGCCAGCCCAGTCATGGGGCGGGCTCGGGGAATTGTGGCTGGCGATTGACCGGGTGCGGCAGTATCATTGCCGACCTTAGTGAGTGGGGGATTTTATGCGAGTTCTGGGTCTGGAAACATCCTGTGACGAAACAGGCATTGCACTGTACGACAGCGAAAAAGGGCTGTTGGCGCACCGGGTTTATTCACAGATTGCGCTGCATGCCGAATACGGCGGTGTGGTGCCGGAACTGGCCTCCCGTGATCATGTCCGTAAGGCGCAGCCACTGATTAATGAAGTGATGGCTGAAGCGGGTATGACACTGTCTGATCTCGACGGTATTGCTTATACCTGCGGTCCGGGTCTGGTCGGCGCACTGCTGGTCGGTGCCTGTTTAGGTCGCAGTCTGGCATGGGCGCTGGATATTCCGGCGCTCGGTGTGCATCACATGGAAGGGCACTTGCTGGCGCCGATGCTGGAAGATAATCCTCCTGAGTTTCCTTTTATTGCACTGCTGGTGTCTGGCGGTCATACCCAACTGGTGCAGGTCGACGGTATTGGCCGTTACAGCCTGCTGGGTGAGTCGCTGGATGATGCTGCCGGCGAGGCATTCGATAAGGCCGCCAAAATGATGGGGCTGCCGTACCCGGGTGGCCCGGCGCTGAGCAAACTGGCAGACAGTGGCGACGACAGCCGCTTTAAATTCCCCCGGCCGATGACCGATCGCCCGGGGCTGGACTTCAGCTTCAGCGGTCTTAAAACCTTTACCCGCACCACGATTCTTGGCTGTGCTGTTGACGGTGTTCTTGCCGAGCAGGATAAAGCCGATATCGCCGCCGGCTTTCAGGCGGCAGTGGTCGATACGCTGGCCATTAAATGTAAGCGTGCCATGAAAGAAACCGGCATTAACCGTCTGATCATTGCTGGTGGTGTCGGTGCCAATAAGCGTCTGCGTGAAAAGCTGCGCCAGACTGCCGAAAGCCTGAAAGGCGCTGTGTATTACCCACGTCCTGAGCTGTGCACTGACAACGGTGCGATGATTGCCTATGCCGGAACCCAGCGTCTGCTGGCCGGTGAGCGCGCTGAGCTGGCGGTGAGTGTGGTTCCTCGCTGGCCAATGACTGAACTGGCGCCGGTTGAACGGGTGGACCGTAGTCATGGATAAGGTGTTTATTCGCGGGCTGAAAGTCGATGCGGTTATTGGTGTTTATGACTGGGAAAAACAGGTTCGCCAGCCACTGGTGTTTGATCTGGAAATGGCCTGGGATATCCGCATGGCGGCGGCTACCGATGATCTGATGCATGCGCTCAACTATCAGGCAGTTACTGAGTTCATTGAGCAATTTGTACGCGAGCAGCATTTCCAGCTGCTGGAATCATTGCTCGAGCGTCTGGCGGCGGCGTTGCGTAAAGAGTTTGGTATGCCATGGCTGAGTATCCGCGTAGAGAAGCCTGCGGTTGTGCCTCAGGCGCGGGCGGTTGGCTTGTATATTGAACGTGGCGAGCTGCCGGTCGGGGGCGCGCGCTGATGGCCAGAGTGTTTCTCGGGCTGGGCTCTAATATTGAGGCCGAAGTGAATCTGCGTGCTGGTATTGAGCGCCTGCAACGTGACGTTACGCTGGTGGCGGAGTCGCCCTGGTACCGTTCACCTGCGGTTGGCTTTGACGGCCCGGATTTCGTCAATCTGGTGCTGGAAGTGTCTTTTGATGGTGGCGTTGGTGAGCTGAATCAGCGCCTTAAGCGCATTGAAACTGAGTTTGGTCGTGCCGCCGATGCGGTGAAGTTTTCTTCGCGGGCGCTGGATATCGATATTCTGTTGTTCAATGATCTGTGCGGCGAACACGATGGCCTGCAGTTACCGCGAGATGATATTCGCCGCTTTGCTTTTGTTATTCAGCCGCTGCTGGACATCAGCCCGCAGGCTATTGACCCGCAGAACGGGCAGACGCTCAGCCGTTACCTGAATGATGTTCAGGATCAGCCATTAACGCTGATCACCGCGCCACTCAGTCAGCGCTCGGCTGGCTGACGGACTTTTTCCATTGTTGCAGGTGTTCGCCACGTGCCTGATCCAGACCGGAGCGAATCTCGGCGCCGTGTAATCCCTGTGCGATCATCTGCTGAGCCGTAATGGTCGCTGCTTCCTGCAGAGCCTGGCGGCAGTAGTCTGCCTGTGGGTAAGCCTGATCTTCAAAACCGGTGCGTCCTCTGGCATCGGCTTCACAGACCAGCAAAAACTGTTCAAAGCGCTCTGGTTTACGCCAGGCGTCAGCCTTGTTGAACAGCTTAACCAGCGTCTCACCGCGCAGTTCAAACGCCCGATGAACGTGAGTGTGAAACTCACTGCTCAGCAGTGCCAGGTCGCAACAGTCGTTGGGGGTTTTCAGGCGTTTTTGCAAATGTTTCAGTGGCTTAATGCCTTTCATCTCGTGGGCGATATGGCGTGGCCAGTCGCTCTGCGGGGTCAGAGCCTTGCCCAGATCGTGGGTCAGTGCAGCCCAGCGTACGGGAATATCGTCAGACAGTGCTGCCGAGGCCGTCAGTGACATCAGGGCATGCACGCCGGTGTCGATCTCCGGATGGTATTTTTCTGGCTGAGGAATGCCGAATAAGGCATCCAGCTCTGGCATCCAGATTTGTAGTGCACCGCAGTCGCGCAGTACCTGAAAGTAGACGTGCGGTGTCTTTTCTCCGAGCGCACGGCGGGTTTCGGTCCATACTCGTTCGGCCACCAGATGATCGAGTTCACCGTCACTAACCATTTGCGTCATTAACTGCATGGTTTCGGCGGCAACGGTAAAGCCCTGTGGTGCGAAACGTGCAGCAAAGCGGGCGACGCGCAGCACGCGCAAGGGGTCTTCACTGAAGGCAGGGGACACGTGCCGCAGAATGCGTTGTTCAATATCCTGCTGGCCACCGTAAGGGTCGATAATCTGGCCGTCATCGTCCTGTGCCATGGCATTGATGGTCAGGTCACGGCGCAGCAGATCTTCTTCCAGCGTGATATCCGGGCTGAACTGGCAGTCGAAGCCCTGATAACCCTTGCCAGACTTGCGTTCGGTGCGCGCCAACGCGTGCTCTTCATGGGTTTGCGGGTGCAGAAAAACCGGGAAATCGGCACCGACTTGCTCATAACCGCGGCTTAGCAGTTCTTCCGGCGTAGCACCTACGACTACCCAGTCGCGGTCTTTGATACTGATGTTGAGCAAGGCGTCGCGCACTGCGCCGCCGACAAGATAAATCTGCATGTCCGGTTTTCTGAACCTCTTGTTTCGTTCAGGAGTTGAGCATAAAAAAAGCCGCTGAAGTCAGCGGCTTTTCAGTGTAGCGCGAACGCTCAGGCGTTAGAAATAGAAGCCTGTTTCCAGTGCAACGCCGGCTTCGGATTCCGGGTTGTCGATATTGGCCATGGCTGCGATGTCGAAGTGAACACCGAACGGAGACAGACCCAGACCAACAGACACGATGTCTGAACCAGAGTTGCTCAGGTTGGTACGGTAGCCAGCGCGCAGCTGCACGGTACCAAATACATCGAATTCAGCACCGAATGCCAGGAACTGAGTGGCGCTTTCGAAAGCAATCGGATCGTTTTCCATCAGATCCAGATCGATTGCCGCATTCACCCAGTCGCCATCGTAAGCCAGACCTGCACGGAACTGCGGCTCCAGGGATACGCTGCCACCATCAATGGTGTAAGGTAGACCGTTCGGGTTACCGTTGGAATCCTTAGGCGTTACGGTTACATCGGCGTAGTCAAATTCGCCACCCAGCAGGTTTTTACCAACAACCCCAACAATCCATTTCTTCTCACCGCCGAAGCGCCATGAGGCACCGATATCGAGGTTGACGTTGGAGTAGTCTTCTTTGGAGTCTTCCAGATCGTCTTCTTCAACGTCTTCAAAGCCATCGACTTCATCAGCGTAGTGGTAAGTGGTGATCATCTGCAGTTTTGGTGTGATACCAATGGCAACCGCTTCGCCGGCGATATCGAATTCGCGCGAGAATGACACGCCGACGTCGGCGATAGCAACGGCCACAATCTCTGCAGTAGAGCTCAGGTTGGCGTTGCTGGCGGCGTCGCTCAGTTCGCCGTTGTCAAAAATTACAGTACCGTCACCACTGGTGTATGAGTAATCCTGCAGGTCTTCAACGGCAAGTTTCAGTGCTGCAACTTCACTGGGCAAAACGTTATTATCAGCGGTGGCGCTATCGATCTCAGAGGTCACGTTTTCGGCTGCATCAATATAACCTTGCGCCGCCGGCACGTAGCTGTTGAGCAGGTCGAGATCGCTGTCGGCGAAGTTAACTCGTCCGGAAATGTTGGCGCTGCCGGAAACACTTACTGCCGCTGCAAATTTCTTGCTCGGAATGGCCAGCGCACCACCAACACCCAGTCGTGCACTCAGTGGGCTGCCGGAAATGTTACCCAGCGATTCGGTCAGATCGGTAATGGAGCTCTGCGTCAGGTCCAGGTCACCGTCTACCAGAGTCAGTGCAGCTTTCAGGTTATCGTTAGCGGTTTTGATTTGAGCTGCGTTGCCGCTGTTGATTGCGGTTTCAAGCTGACTGATACGGGTGGTCAGAGTATCCAGATTGTTGTCCAGACCATCGGAAATGCCGCTACCTTCAATGGCGTCCTCGAATGCCGGGAAAATTTCATCCGAAATCAACTGAGCTTCATCGACCAGCTCTTCTTCATCGGAAACGTTGGCACCCAGTTGTGGGAACAGCAGTGCGAAATCATCGTCCTCAGACCCCTGAGACAGTAACGATGGATTGTAGGCCGGCGCGTGCGCGCGAGCGGCACTGGCTACCCCGGTATTACCCATGGCCAGGCCACGGGCATCCATCGGCAGAAATGGTGCGGCCAGCGCAGCCTGAGAGGTCAGGGAGGCGATTGCAATCGCCAGTAGTGAACGTTTTGTCATCGGGAAGGTCCTGTATAAGTGAGCATCCATCGACACCTTCAGCGATCGTTACCAGGTCAGGGCAAAACGGTGCTGGCAGAGGGCGTCATAGTCCGTAGGTAATGATAGTCACAACAAACAAAGATTGCCTATCGAAAGAGGCCGTAATATGCTCAATTTGCTGTGAAGTTTTGTTTCAACTCAAAAACAGACGGAAACCGACTCTGATGAAGGTCATGAATCTGCAATCCATTATTGCCAAGCTGATGATGCCAGTGCGCGCCTGCGCAGTGGTGATGCGTCGTGCGCGTGCATTGCAGATATTGCGGCTGATCAGCAGGAGAAACCGGTAGTTCCGGACATCACCCAAGAGAAGGCCGCTTTCGCGGCCTTTTTTGTGGCTGCGATTTGCTGGCTGTTTATGCACCGCACCCGGAGAAGCGGATATGCCATTAATCATTGCCTACATTGGGGTGGTCCTGATCTGGTCCACGACCCCTATTGCCATTCAGTTCAGTCTTGATTCACTGGATTTTTTCACCGGCGTCAGTCTGCGTATGTGGATCAGCGCATTGCTGTCTCTGCCGCTGCTGGCCCTGCTGCGTCAGCCGCTGGCGATGAATGCACAGGCGCTGCGCAGCTATGTGGCGGGCAGCGTTGGCGTGTATGGCGCGATGATGGCTGTGTACTGGGGGACGGCTTACATTCCGTCAGGGCTGATTTCAGTGATTTACGGTCTGAGCCCGATGCTGTCCGGGGCGATTGCCTGGTTCTGGCTGGGGGAGCGTGAGCTGACGCCGGCCCGGATCATTGCTTTGCTGATTGCTCTGGCAGGACTGACGCTGGTGGTAACCGGTCGCCTGTCTGTTGATGCGGCGTCCTGGAGAGGCATTACCGGTACATTGCTGTCGGTATTTTTCTTCGCGCTCAGTGCGGTATGGGTTAAGCAGGTGGGGGCCGGGTTGCATCCTATGGTGCAGACCAGTGGTACTTTGTGGGTGTCATCCGTTGCTTACGTCGCGACGATTCCGTTGTTTGGCGTGCACCTGCCTGAACAGTGGTCAATGACATCTGCTGCTGCACTGTCTTATCTGGTGTTGCTGGGTTCTCTGCTGGGCTTTTTATTGTACTTCTACGTGCTTAACAATCTGCCTGCTTCAAGAGTGACACTGATTACACTGGTGGCACCGGTGCTCGCGGTGTTCTGGGGTTTCTGGCTGAAAGGGGAGCGCCTGTCGCTGGCATCGGTGATCGGTGTGCTGGGGTTGATGTCGGGGCTGGCGTTGTACCAGTGGCATAAGGGGCTGGATCGGATATTCAGCCGCGTACGTACAGTGAAAATCCCGACTGAATCCTGATCGCAGTTCGGCCTTCCTTGCCGGGGGCTGAGCTTTATCCTGATTTGCGCTAAATATTTCAGCCGCCCTGCCGACAACGTCGTTAACGAGCAGTTGTCTGAATTTGTAGGAGACAGGTATGAAATGGTCATTCACGGCGGCTTTGGCCGCCAGTTCCGTGCTTCTGATGCAGGGATGTTCCAGTGCATTGATAGAAGAGGACAACCTTGCAGACGAACCTGAAGCCTTTTTTGTTCCGGTAGAGCAGGAGGTCGATCCTATTGCACCTATGGTGCTGCGTGTTGTTGGTTACGGTGCGATGGATACGGATAAGAAAAAGAGCGAAGTACAGCGTCGTCTGATGGCGATTCGTGCCTCGAAAATGGATGCCTATCGCTCAATGGCGGAACGTGTGTATGGCACCTCGGTGCAGGGCAGTACCACGGTGCGCGATATGGTCGTGCAGAATGACCGCTTCCGTTCCTACGTTGAAACCTACATGCATGGCGCACGCGTTGTCTCCAGCGATGTGATGCCGGATGGCAGTGTTGAAACAGTACTGGAAATGACTATTGATCAGGGCTTCCGTAACTGTCTGCAGACCATGGATAACCAGCGCTTCAATGTCGACTGCCGTGCGCCGTTGGGTGGTAGCCGCGAACTGAACAACTTCGCCGCCAGCCAGCGCCAGCGTGTTCAGGGTGAGTCGGGCGTGCCGGAAGGCGGTTTTTACTTTATCGAATAATGCTGCAGGAGGCGGATATGAAAACCTGGCTGCTGATTGGAATGTCGCTGCTGTCACTGACAACGCAGGCGATCACCGTGGAGGTTGTTGGCTCTGCACCGCTGACCAGCTCAGTGTCATACGCGCGCGAGCAGGCGCTGGAAGATGCTATGCGTCAGGCCAGCCTGCGTGCCGGTGCGCAGGTCAGCAGCACTCAGCTGATGGATAAGGGCGTTATTGAACAGGATGATGTGCGCGTGCGCTCTCAGGCCCAGCTGAGTAATGTTCAGGTGTTGTGGGAAGACCAGCTCAATGGTTTGTACCAGGTGTCTATTCGAGCGGATGTAAAACCTGAAGCTATGTGCCCGGCCAGTACCCAGCGCTACCGCAAGTCAGTGGCGATTACCGGATTTGGTCTGGCTAACCCGGCTCAGGCTACGCTGGGACGATTGCAGAATATCGAGCAGGACTTGTCCCGAGTACTGGTTAATACACTCAACGACCGTGGTGCCATTCACGCACTGGATGCCAGTCAGACCAGCCTCTATCAGGACCCGCGTCGGGCACCTTCGGCGGAAACCGCTCAGCAGCGCCTGACCACCTCTGTGGCACTGGCTACACAATTTGGAGCTCAGTATGTGGTGTCTGGTGTGGTGCGGGATCTGGCCATGATTGGCGAGGCTCGGGAGCATGTCGCGCGCCAGAGTGATACACATTGGCTGAGTCTGATGGGATTTGAAGCGGATTCTCAGGCGCGCCGTTTTGTGGTCGATGTATACGTACATGATGGTCTGAGCGGGGCCATGTTATTCCAGCGCAGCTATGCCACTGAAGGTGACTGGGATCGTCGCCGTACAGAAAAAACCGGCTTTGCCACACCACAATTCTGGCAGAGCGGCTACGGTCACGAGGTGCGTGGTCTGCTGGTGGATGTGGTCGATGATGTTGACGAGGTTCTGCGTTGTCAGCCATTTATGGCACGTATCGTTAAAACCCGTGGGCAGAAAGTTCATATCGAAGCACCTGCCGGTGCGGGTATTCGTCCCGGTGATAAATTCCAGGTTTATCGTACCGGCACCTTCTATAACCTCGATCTTGAGCCGCGCACTGAACTGAGCGATATGGCGACCGAAGTCGTGGTTAAACAGGTACAGCCGCAGTTTGTTGTGGCTGAAATGAAGCTGGGTGCAGAGCACTTAGCGGTTCAGCGTGATGATATGGTGATTGCCTGGTAACCGACTCAACAAAGCATCAATAAAAAGCCCCGGCAGATACACGTCTTCCGGGGCTTTTTGTTTTAGTCTCTTAAGTCTCTCAGCTAACCCGGGTATCCGGGCAACTCTGACGTTTAATCAGACGTTCGCCTTTAAAAGTCTCCAGATGAATATCAAAGCCCCACAGCAGATGCAGGTGCTTCATCACTTCGTGCACATCCGACGACAGAGGGGTGTCATTCTGCATGGTATGGCGCAGAGTCAGTGAGCGGTCGTCTTCAATCTCAACGTGAGTTATCTGAATATTCGGCTCCCTTACCGACAGGTCGTACTGGCGAGCCAGCATTTCACGCAGACGGCGATAACCTGCCTCGTTGTGGATTGCCTCCACTTCGTACTGATTTTTTTCGTCGTCATCATAGATGCTGAATAAATGGAATTCACGCATCAGCTTAGGTGACAGAAACTGCTGAATAAAACTCTCATCCTTAAAGTTACGCATGGCAAAGTGCAGAGTTTCCAGCCAGTCACTGCCGGCAATATCCGGGAACCAATCGCGGTCTTCATCGGTTGGCTCTTCACAGATACGCTTGATATCGCGAAACATGTTAAAGCCCAGCGCGTAGGGATTAATACCATTGTAATAGGAGGCATCGTAGCCCGGCTGAAATACCACGTTCGAATGGGATGATAAAAATTCCATCATAAAACCGTCGGTGACCAGACCATCATCGTACAGATGGTTGAGCAACGTATAGTGCCAGAAGGTAGCCCAGCCTTCGTTCATCACCTGGGTCTGGCGTTGTGGATAAAAGTACTGTGATATTTTGCGCACGATGCGGATCAGCTCTCGCTGCCATGGCGCCAGCAGGGGAGCGTTCTTTTCGAGAAAGTAGAGAATGTTTTCCTGTGGTTCTTCCGGAAATTTTCGCCGGCCCTTTTTCTGTGATGCTTCTTTGGGGGAGGCAGGCAGAGTACGCCAGAGGTCGTTTATCTGTTGTTGCAGGATATTCTCCCGTTCTTCCAGCCGGGCTCGTTCTTCAGCCGCAGAAATGGGTTTTGGCCGGCGATAGCGGTCGACTCCAAAATTTTGTAAGGCATGACAGGCATCGAGAATCTGCTCGACTTCCTCCTGGCCATAGCGTTCCTCGCATTGGCGCACGTAGTTTTTAGCAAACAGCAGATAATCAATGATGGAACCAGCATCGGTCCAGGTTCGGAACAGGTAGTTACCCTTGAAGAATGAGTTATGACCGTAGCAGGCATGGGCTATTACCAGAGCCTGCATAGGCATACTGTTTTCTTCCATCAGATAGGCGATGCAGGGATTGGAGTTGATCACAATTTCATAGGCCAGCCCCATCTGACCACGCTGGTAATTTTTCTGCGTTTGCAGAAACTGTTTGCCGTAAGACCAGTGGTTGTAGCCGATTGGCATGCCGACTGATGAATAGGCATCCATCATCTGCTCGGCGGTAATGATCTCAATCTGGTTCGGATAGGTATCCAGTTTGTACAGCGCAGCAATGCGTGCGATTTCGCGGTCGTAGGTTTCCAGCAGCTCAAACGTCCAGTCAGAGCCGGTAGACAGGTAATGCCGTTCCTGCACTTGGTGTGTATCAGTCATACAGCCTCCTGATAACGCTCCTTGGCGAACAGTTCACGGAACACAGGGTAAATATCAGCCGCTGTTCGGATCTGTGACATCGCGAAGTGATGAGGGTATTGCTTCAACAGACCGGTATAAGACTCCCACAGGGCCTGATGCTGATTCGGGGTGATTTCTATGTAGGCAAAGTACTGCACCTGCGGCAGCAGCTGCTGACTCAGTAATTCAGCACACTGAGGGGAGTCGTCATCCCAGTTATCGCCATCGGAAGCCTGGGCGGCATAGATATTCCATTCGTCGCTGTTGTAGCGCTCGGCGATGATGTCCTGCATCATTTTCAGTGCACTGGAAACGATGGTGCCGCCGGTCTCGCGTGAGTAGAAAAATTCCTGCTCGTCGACTTCTTTGGCGCTGGTGTGGTGACGGATAAATACCAGCTCGATATGTTCGTAGGACTTCTGCAGAAACAGATAGAGCAGAATATAAAAGCGCTTGGCAATGTCCTTAATATCCTGAGTCATGGAGCCCGACACATCCATCACACAGAACATAACCGCTTTGCTGCTGGGCATTGGCACTTTTACCTGACTGCGGTAACGCAGGTCGAGGTCGTCGAGAAACGGTACGGTTTTCAGTTTCTTCTCGATTTCTTCAATCTGCAGGCGCAGGCTGATGACCTCTTCACGACTATCTTCCGGCTGTGGATCGAGTGCCGTCAGTGCTGCATTCAGCTCTTTCAGTTTACGTCGCTTGCCGACCGTCATGCCAATACGGCGGGCGTGAGCATTGCGCAGTGATTTGACCACTGACAGGTTGTTTGGCGTACCTTCCGAGACAAAACCGGCGCGGCGGGTTTTGAATTCTTTTGACTGGCTCAGGTTCTTTTTAATCATGTTCGGCAGTGCTAAGTCATCGAACAGATAATTCAGAAACTCTTCCTTGCTGATATAAAACGAAAACTCGTCTTCACCATCCCCCTGATTGCTGGCCTTACCTGAACCACCGCCACCCCCACCGGATTCGGGTTTATCCAGTAAATCACCGGCCTGAAATTCTTTATTACCAGGAAATACCCGATGCTGTTTGCCACCGGGGCCATGGGTGATAATCGGCTCGTGGGTGCTGCGGGTCGGAATGCTGATCTGTTCTCCACGTTCCATATCGGTAATGGAGCGCTTGTTGACTGCGCCGGTGACGGCTTCCTTAATGTGCTTCTGATAGCGGCGTAAAAAGCGCTGACGATTGACCGTGCTCTTATTCTTGCCATTCAGGCGGCGGTCGATAATGTACGACATAGGCTTCCCCTTTCATCAGGCGTGGGCCTGCCCTGAGGCAGGCCCTTGTTATCACTGCGACTTACGTACACGCAGATACCATTCCGACAGCAGTCGTACCTGCTTCTCGGTGTAGCCGCGCTCGATCATGCGATCGACAAAGTCATCGTGTTTCTTCTGATCCTCGGATGAGGATTTGGCCGAGAATGAAATAACCGGCAGCAGGTCTTCGGTATTGGAAAACATTTTCTTCTCAATAACGGAGCGCATTTTTTCGTATGACTGCCAGGATGGGTTGTTGCCGTTGTTGTTGGCCCGGGCACGCAGCACGAAGTTAACGATTTCATTGCGGAAATCTTTCGGATTGCTGATGCCGGCGGCTTTTTCGATTTTCTCCAGTTCTTCGTTAATGGCGACGCGGTCGAACATTTCGCCGGTTTCCGGATCACGGTATTCCTGATCCTGAATCCAGAAATCGGCGTAGGTAACGTAGCGGTCAAAAATGTTCTGGCCGTACTCAGCGTAGGATTCCAGATACGCGGTCTGAATTTCCTTGCCAATAAAGTTCACATATTCCGCTGCCAGGTGCTCCTTCAGGAAATTCAGGTAACGGTCGTGCACTTCGTCCGGATACTGCTCCTGTTCAATTGCCTGTTCCAGAACATACAGCAGGTGTACCGGGTTGGCGGCGACTTCGGTGGAATCAAAGTTGAATACTTTGGACAGAATCTTAAAGGCGAAACGTGTGGATATGCCGTTCATACCTTCATCGACGCCAGCGCTGTCGCGGTATTCCTGCATGGATTTGGCTTTCGGATCGGTGTCTTTCAGATTCTCACCGTTATAGATCCGCATCTTGGAGTAGATGCTGGAATTTTCCGGCACCTTAAGGCGCGACAGTACGGTGAATTTAGCCAGCATGCTCAGGGTGTCGGGTGCACAGTGGGCGGTCGACAGCGAGCTGCCTGCCAGCAGTTTTTCATAGATTTTGACTTCTTCATTAACGCGCAGACAGTAAGGGACTTTGACAATATAAACACGGTCGAGGAACGCCTCGTTGTTTTTATTGTTACGGAACGCCTGCCATTCGGACTCATTCGAGTGTGCCAGAATGATACCTTCGAACGGGATGGCGCCCATACCTTCGGTGCCGTTGTAGTTGCCTTCCTGAGTGGCGGTCAGTAATGGGTGCAGCACCTTGATCGGTGCCTTAAACATTTCGACGAATTCCATCAGGCCCTGGTTGGCTCGACACAGGCCGCCGGAGTATGCATAGGCATCCGGGTCGTCCTGCGAGAAATCTTCCAGTTTGCGGATATCGACCTTACCCACCAGTGAGGAAATATCCTGGTTGTTTTCATCGCCGGGTTCGGTTTTCGCTACACCAATCTGGTCGAGAATGGAGGGGTAGAGTTTAACCACTTCGAACTTACTGATGTCGCCACCGAATTCATGCAAACGCTTAACCGCCCAGGGTGACATCACCCGGCCGAGGTAGCGTTGTGGAATGCCGTAGTCTTCTTCCAGAATCTGAGCATCTTCCGCCGGATCGAATAACCCCAGCGGTGATTCAAATACCGGTGAGCCCTTAATGGCGTAGAAAGGAATTCGCTCCATCAGATGCTTCAGTCGTTCGGCCAGGGAGGATTTACCACCGCCCACAGGACCGAGCAGATACAGAATCTGTTTGCGCTCTTCCAGCCCCTGGGCAGCGTGGCGGAAGTAGGCGACGATGTTTTCAACGGCATCTTCCATACCGTAGAACTCAGAGAATGCGGGGTAACGCTTGATAACTTTATTGGAAAAAATACGACTGAGTCGCAGGTCTTTGGAGGTATCGATCAGTTCCGGCTCACCGATTGCCATCAGCATTCGTTCGGCGGCAGTGGCATAGGCGGTTTTATCTGTCTTACACAGTTCGAGGTAGTCCTGCAGGCTCATGACCTCTTCCTGAGCGGCCTGATACCTGTCTTTATAGCGACTGAATACACTCATAATTCACCTCTCCATTCGCAGGGCGGGTAGTTCTGTTCTTGTTACATAAGTGTCCGTTTAATATCCGATAGTTTGTTCAGTATGGGTCAGTTAACGGCAGCATGGCCAGTCAATAATTGTCAGACAATGGTCTCTGGTGTAAGTGCCGGAAAACTGTCTCTGCAAAAGTACTATGCATTGAGCGTGCCGCCTTTGCCCGGTGATGTTATCCGTTATCAGCATATGCCACTGTTTGTCAGGCACAAAAAAGCCCGCAGTAGCGGGCCTTGTCGGTATCAGCGTTCGGTCAGATCGGGAAACGCCAGTTTCCACAATTCATAACCGCCATCGAGGCTGTAAACTTTTTCATAGCCCTGACCGGCAAAGAATTGTGCCGCTCCCTGACTGGAATTGCCGTGATAACAACACACCAGCAGTGGATCGGCTTTGTCGCAACCTGACAGAAATTCTGCCAGATTGTCGTTATCAACACGGGCTGCACCACTGATGTGGCCTGCACCAAAGCTCATGGCATCACGAATATCGGCAATATTGATTTTGCCGGCTTCCATCAGGGCTTTGGCATCACCAGCGGTAATGCGCTGAAATCCGCTCATTGTTCTGTCTCCTCAGGTTGTGCCGGCACCCGGAACCATTGCTGGTCGTCCAGTCGCAATGCCGACAGTTGTCCACCCCAGACACAACCGGTGTCCAGAGCGTAGACGTTGTCTGTTGTTACCTTGCCTTCCAGCGCGGCCCAGTGGCCGAACAGCAGGCGATTGTTGCAGGCTTTACGACCAGCCACCTCAAACCAGGGCATAAAGCCTTCAGGTGCGGTGCCAACCCCTTCCTTGCTGGTCAGGTCGAGCTGTTGCTCGTCGCCGACAAAGCGCATGCGGGTCAGGTAATTGACGATGGTGCGTAACCTGTCCTGACCTGTCAGTCCTTTCTGCCAGCGGTCTGGCAGGTTGCCATACATAGCGCGGAAAAAATCGGCGCACTGCGGGCTTTGCAGTACGGCTTCCACTTCCTGCGCCAGTCGTCTGGCCTTGCGCACACTCCAGCGCGGCGGAATGCCGGCATGGCTCATGCACCAGTTAATACCTTCATCGAGCTGAACCAGCGGCTGAAAACGCAGCCAGTCGAGCAACTCGTCGCGGTCCGGCGCACTGAGAATGGGCGTCAGGGTGTCATGATGGCGCACTGACTGACCACCGTAGTGAATGGCCAGCAGATGCAGATCATGGTTGCCCAGAACCACTTTGGCATGATGTCCGAGGTCTTTTACAAAGCGCAGTACTTCAAGGGACTGCGGGCCGCGGTTGACCAGATCACCGGCCAGCCACAGTTGATCCTGCGTCGCATCAAACGACACTTTCTGCAGCAGACGCTGCAGCGCTTCGAAACAGCCTTGTATATCGCCAATTGCGTATATTGCCATCTGGTTATCTTTTCGTCGAGTCGTCAGAATCAGTTAAGAGCGTTCGGAGTGGCCAGTGTGAATACCGGAATGCTGGCATGAAACAACTGGCCGTCATCGGCCTGCATAACGTAGTAGCCGCGCATACTGCCAACATGAGTCGACATCACGGTGCCTGACGAGTAACGATAGGTTTCACCGGGCTCAATGGTCGGCTGTTCTCCGACCACGCCTTCCCCCTTTACTTCCTGCACTTCGTTGTTGCCGTCGGTAATAAACCAGTGGCGGGTGCGGAGGGTGGCTGCCTGATCGCCGTTGTTACGGATGCTGATGTGGTAAGCGAAGACATAGCGCTGATCTTCCGGCACCGATTGCTGGTCGAGATACTCGGTCTCAACGGTGACCACAAAACTCTGGTTCAGCGCATCGCTCATTTATTCTTCTCCGCTTGTCGGTGCTGGCAGGTCGGCCACGGCATCAGCGATGCGTACATATTCCTGCAGCGTCAGGCGTTCCGGACGCAGGCTGGTGTCAATGCCAATGGCTTCCAGCTGTTCGGTACTGATGAGATTTTTCAGTGTATTGCGCAAGGTTTTACGGCGCATGCTGAAGGCTTCCCGTACCACGCGTTCGAGGATTTTGACGTCTTTCGCAGGGTAAGGCAGTTCATCATACGGACGCATACGAACAATGGCTGAATCCACTTTCGGTGGCGGGTTAAATGAACCCGGACCAACAATAAACAGCGGCTCTACCTTGCAGTAGTACTGCGCCATGATGCCCAGACGACCGTAATCTGAGGTGCCCGGGCCGGCGGCCAGACGCTCAACCACTTCCTTCTGCAGCATAAAGTGCATGTCCTGCACGATAGTGTGGTGGGCGAGGAAGTGGAAAATCAGCGGTGTTGAAATGTTGTACGGCAGGTTGCCGACAATACGCAGCTGCTGACCCGGCTTGAGGATGGTGTTGAAGTCGAACTTCAGCGCATCGCCTTCGTGGATGGTGAATTCCGGATAGTTGAAAAACTTGGTGCGCAAAATCGGAATCAGATCGCGGTCGAGCTCTACCACATCCAGTTTGCCGCAGGCTTCCAGCAGTGGCTCGGTCAGAGCACCCATACCCGGGCCGATCTCGACCAGGCAATCACTGTGTTTCGGGTTGATGGAACGAACGATTTTGTCGATGACGTGGGAGTCGTGCAAAAAGTTCTGACCAAAGCGTTTACGCGCACGGTGACCGTGGGCTTTGGGGATGTGTTTGTTGGTATCAGACATGATTAGCTGCCATTTGCAGTGCCACTTCGATGGCGGTTAACAGGCTGCCACTGTCGGCTTTGCCGGTACCAGCCAGATCCAGGGCAGTGCCGTGGTCGACCGAAGTGCGGATAACAGGAAGTCCCAGAGTAATGTTAGCTGCCCGGCCGAAGCCGTGGAATTTCAGTACCGGTAATCCCTGATCGTGGTACATGGCCAGCGTGGCATCAGCACCTTGCAGGTGCTTGGGTGTGTATAGGGTGTCAGCAGGAAGCGGGCCGGTCAGTTTCATGCCCTCGGCGCGCAGTTCATCCAGCGCCGGACTGATGGTGTCCAGCTCTTCGCGGCCCAGATGACCATCTTCGCCAGCGTGCGGATTGAGACCAGCAACCAGAATATGCGGCTCGGCAACACCAAAGAAGGTTTTTAAATCGTTATTCAGAATGCGGGTAACACGGTGCAGACGCTCACGGGTAATGGCATCGGCGACGTCACGCAGCGGCAGGTGAGTGGTTACCAGGGCTACGCGCAGATCGCTGGTAGCCAGCATCATGACCACTTCGGTTACGCCGCAGTAATCGCGGAAGTATTCGGTATGTCCACTGAAGCTGATGCCGGCATCGTTGATAATGCCCTTATGCACAGGAGCGGTGACAATACCGGCCCAGCGCATATCCAGCGCGCCCTGCACGGCAACGCGCAGGGTTTCCAGCACATAGTGGCTGTTCTCGACGTTAAGCTTGCCCGTGCTGACGCTGGCGGCCAGTGTTACCGGGCAAACACAGATTTCACCAGCAGTGGAAGCCTGTGCGGGCTGGGTGTCATCAAACAGGCGTACAGTGATGTTCAGCTCCAGCTCGGCGGCGCGCTGCTCAATCAGCTGTGGATCGGCAATGACCACCAGTTCGCAATCATGGGCCTGCTGCGCAATCTGAATGCACAGGTCCGGGCCAATACCCGCTGGTTCGCCTGCGGTAATGGCAAGGCGAATGGTCATGGACGTTCCTTGATGTCGACGTAGGCTTCAGAACGTACTTTACGCAGCCAGATTGGCAGCTCTTCCTCGAAGCGGCGGCTGTACAGGAGATTACGTACCTGATTGCGCTGGTTTTCAGCACCAATATCCGTTTCCCGGCGCTCTTCGACCTGCAGAATGTGCCAGCCGAACTGTGAACGGAACGGCGCACTGATACCACCGGCTGCGGTATCTGCCATGGTGCTGTCGAATTCCGGCACCATATCGCCCGGGTTTACCCAACCGAGGTCGCCACCGCTGGCGCCGCTGCCAGGATCATCACTGAATTCTTTGGCCAGTGCGGTAAAGTCACCACCGGCCTGAACGCGCTGATAGAGGTCATTGATCAGTGCTTCTGCCGCAGCATCGTCCCGCAGTTCGTTGGTACGGATCAGGATATGGCGGGTTTTGGTCTGCGTGACCATCTGGGTGTTGCCGCCACGTTTTTCCAGCAGTTTCACGATATGGTAGCCGCTCGGGCTTTTGATCGGGTCGGATACGCCACCGACTTTCAGCGCTGGTACCACAGGAGCAAAGATGCCCGGCAGCTGAGCTTCCTTACGCCAGCCCAGTTCACCGCCGTTGAGCGCTGTACGACCGCTGGATTCGGCCATAGCCATTTTGCGGAAATCGTCTCCGTTTCGCAGTCGGGCTACGATATCGTCAGCTTTTTTCGCCGCTTTCTGCAGGTCGCCCGGGCTGGCATCAGACGGCACTGCAATCAGAATATGGCCGAGGTTGTATTCTGCTGCTGAGGCCATTTTCCCCAGCTCAGAAGCGAGGAAGTAGTCCACATCCTGATCGGTAATCTGAATACGTTCACCCACCTGAAAACGCTGCACGCGGGAGATGCGCATTTCATTCGCAATCTGATCACGGGCCTGAGCAAAGGAAACCCCTTCGGCTTCCATCGTCTGGCGGAACTGGGCCAGATTCATATTGTTCTGGGCGGCAATGCGGCCAAGGGCATCATTCAGCTGCGCATCGGTAATGCGGATGCCGCCACGGTCGGCCATCTGCAGCTGAATGCTTTCCAGAATCATACGTTCCAGCACCTGATCGCGCAGAGTGGCGTTGTCCGGCATGGCCTGTCCCGCGCTCTGCTGGCGAAGCAACTGCATACGGGCATCCAGCTCGCTGGCCATAATGATGTCGTCGTCTACCACTGCCACCACCTGATCAATCAGTTGCGGGGCGGCCTGGGTAGTGAAGCTCGCGGCGGCCATCATGGCGCCGAGGAAAAACGATTTAATAGTCATGATACTGCCGTCTTGAATAACCTGTAATGCCTTCGTTGATCACGTCGTCGGTGCCACTGCCGAAGGTACTTAATCCTTTCAGCTGTATGCTGAGCATAAAGCCGTAGCGTTTATCGGTGGTGAATTCTGCGTCTGCTGATGTGTCTTTCGGTGATGTCTCACGGTACAGCAATTGTACCCGCCAGCAGCAGTTCTGATATTCGAATCCTGCCAGCGATTCCAGTACCGGACTTACCGGACGTTTTTCATCGCTGTCGTAGGAAAGCATATCGCGTAGCTGACGCCCCACCACAGCCCAGCGATCATTCAGTGACCAGAAAAAACCAGCATCAATCTGACGCGTGGTTGTGACCACTTTTTCCGTTCCGCTGTTCCAGCTTTGTACCGTATTGGTGGCCAGATTGAGGAAGCGGTTGTCAGTGCTTTCATAGCGCACACCATAGCGACGCTGGCGGGCGAAGTCTTTGTATTCGTCCCACTCAATGGTGTGGTACAGAGACCAGTTCAGATCCGGGTTGAATTCGACTTCACCCAGGGTACTGGAGATGGATTGAGTGTCCGCTTCCGGCAGACTGGTGCCCGTCAGTTGTACCAGACGGTCTTCGTTGTACCAGATACGACCGATACTGGCGCGAAACTGCTCCAGACCATCGCCGCGGATAAAGCGCGTTGTCAGGCCGGTACTGACCTGATCAAGATCGGCAAGCCGGTCACCACCGGTAAAACGGTCGCCGGTAAACAGGCTGGCATAGGTTACCGTGGTTCTGGCACTGTCGAAGTTCGGAATCAGATTCTGATCTTTCAGGTAGGGACTCCTGACCCAGAAAACCCGTGGCTCGAGCGTTTGCTGGTAGTCGTTACCGAACCAGCTGAACTCGCGGTCGAAATACAGGCCGCCGTCGACACTGTATTTGCCTGTACCATGGCTGACATCGAGATCGACTTCGTCACTGAGGGTATCGTCGTCATCGGTCAGCTGGTAAGCACGGTAGCGATACTCAATCTTGGGGGTAAGGAAGCCAAAAGGCCATTCGAACGGGTAGGCCACGCTGCTGTCTGACAGCAGGCGGTCGCCATTTAACGCGGAGAAACCGCTCAGTACCTGCTTGTTGTCAGCAATGGTGGCTTCTGAATCGCGGTTAAAACGGGTGACCTGCAGCTTCTGACTGAACTGCCAGTCGTTGATCACCGATTGGCTGAAAGTCAGATTCATTTGCGGCAGGCGACGGTAGGGGCGGCTGCTCAGGGCAATAGTGTCATCGATGGTCTGGAAACTCTCGCCGATAACATCAAAGTACCAGTGGCCACCATTCCACTGAATCTGGCCCCGGCGCGGCAGATGGGTTGTGCGGTCCACTGCAGCCTGCGGGTTCATATCACTGAGGTAGTCGTTGTCACTGATGTGGTTATACACCCAGCTGTGACTCCAGCCTGCACCGAGCTTGCCGTCCTGCTGATAGTTAATCAGCCAGCGTTCCTCGCCTTCGGTTTCATCGTCGGCAAGATAGCCATAATTCAGTTCGCCATCGCCGAGTAATGCGGTTTTGTGACGGAACTGGCTCTCCCACAGCAGACCGCGGTCGAGAATGTGGTGTGCGATCAGCGTCGCGTCGGCATTGGCGGCGATATTCCAGTAAAACGGAATCTGTACATCTTCAGCCTGGCCCATCCCGTTCAGCGAGAAGCTTGGATCGAGGAAGCCGGTCATGCGCTGGTCGCCGATCGGGAAACGGTAATATGGCACGTACATTACCGGCACTTCTTTCACTCGCAGGCGTGCGTGCCAGGCAGAACCGATACCGGCTTCCTGATCGAGATGCAGTTCACTGGCTTTCAGATCCCAGTCGTTGTGGCCGGGTTCACAGAAGGTGAAAGTGGCATCGGCGAGATCGATCCTGCCTTCGTCACTGGAATCAATGCTGGCAGCGCTGCCACGGAAATGGCGCTGCGGTACGGAATACTCAGCCTGACGGAACGTCAGCTGGCCGCCGGTCTGATCGAAGTCGGCGCTGTCACCGTGCAGAGTCACTTCCGGGCTCTGCAGCGTCACGTTGCCGCGGAATTCAGCAAAACCACGCTGCTGGTACCAGTAAGCAGTGTCGGCGTTGACCTGGCGATCCGCCTGACGCATTACCACATCGCCCTGCAGCTGGGTGTCGCCGGATTTAGAGACCAGAGACTGGTCGGCTTCAACTTCGATCTGCTGACCTTCGATCGGCTCAATCTCGGCAACGCGGTAATTGCCATGACAGAAGTCAGGAAGGGCGTCCTGTTCCTCGTCTGTCAGCAGATCTCTGGGGTACCAGCTCAGGTGGGCAGTGCTGGCGGCGCCGGCTGTCGGTATAAAGCCCACCGCTGCGACAACGGACAGCAGGGTACGCAGCCCGATTGACTGACGTGCGGGAGCTTTACGGACATTATGAGGTCGAATACGAATCATGTGCGGCTGTAGCGCCTATCCAAATCGAGTGTGTTATCTTAGCAATCCGCACTAATGGAGTCTGCGAACAACCAGCAGGTTCCCTGAACATCGGGTTCCACAAAGGCGCCCAATTCTAGAACGACTAACCCTGAGAGGCCAGCATGGATCAGCGGCGGGAAGATCTCGCGCAGTGGGCAGCGGCAACCATTCGCCAGCAAGCCAACGACGACATTACTCCGGAAGTGACTATGGTATCAGGCGACGCCAGCTTTCGCCGTTACTTCCGTCTTCATTATCGTAATCTGAGCTGGATTGCTGTTGATGCTCCGGCGGATAAAGAAGACAACCCGCGTTTCGTCAGAATTGCCCGTGCCTGGCGCGACCATGACGTCGCGGTACCAAAAGTGATCGCCCATGATTTTGACCAGGGTTTTATGCTGCTGGAGGACTTCGGCGATCAGTTGCTATGGCCAGCGTTGCATGCTGATGACATCAGCGTCCGCGACGTAACAGCATTATACGAACAAGCCATCGATCAGCTGCTGCATATTCAGACGTTGCCACCGGCCGACCTGCCTGCCTATGACGCAACCCTGCTCGATACCGAGATGGCGCTGTTCAGTGACTGGTTGTGTGAAAAGCAGCTGCAGCACACTCTGTCTGATGCAGAAAAGCAGATGCTCGGCTCGACCTTTGAATTGCTGCGCAAGAATGCCCTGGCACAGCCGGTGGTGGCGGTTCATCGCGACTATCATTCGCGTAACCTGATGCTGAAAGCCGATGGCTCCATTGGCGTGATCGATTTTCAGGACGCGGTCGCCGGTGCTGCAACCTACGATCTGGTGTCTTTGTTGCGTGACTGCTACGTGCGCTGGCCAGCGTCACTGGTTGAAGAGCTGGCCGCCTACTACTGGGAAAAAGCCCGCCCGCTGGGTATTTACCTGGGTGACTGGCAGCAATTCCAGCAGGATTTCGACTTTATGGGGCTGCAGCGCCACCTGAAAGCGGCAGGCATTTTTGCTCGTCTGAATCTGCGTGACGGTAAGAGTGGCTATCTGAACGATATCCCCAATACCTGCCGTTATCTGCTGGATGTGAGCGCTGCTTATCCACAGCTGTCAGCCTTCCATCAATGGCTGCAGGAAGTCTTTATGCCGTTGCTGCAACGTTTGCCGGCAGCCGCTGACGGGGAGCGGGACAGCAGCGCCGAATGAAAGCCATGATTCTCGCCGCCGGTCGCGGTACCCGTATGGCGCCTTTGACCGACCACATGCCGAAACCCCTGATTCCGCTGGCGGGTAAACCGCTGATCGTGCACCACATCGAGAAACTGGCGGCGGCAGGTTTCACTGAGCTGGTGATTAATCACGCCTACCTGGGCCATATGCTTGAAGAAGCTCTGGGGGATGGCAGCCAGTGGGGCGTCAGTATTCGCTACTCGGCCGAAGCTGAAGCGCTGGAAACCGCCGGCGGCATTGTTAACGCCTTGCCATTGCTGGGCGATAAGCCGTTTTTACTGGTGAACGGTGATGTCTGGAGCGACTGGGATTACCGCGCTGCGCTGGACATAACCCTCGCAGACAACCTTGCTCATCTGTGGCTGGTGGATAACCCGGACCACAATCCGCATGGCGATTTTGTGCTGCGTGATGGTCTTGTGCTGAATCCGGTCACGCTGGCTGACGACTCGCCACGGCTGACGTTCAGCGGCATGAGCATCATTGCGCCGGCGCTGCTGCACAGCTGCCCGGCTGGCGCTTATCCTCTGGCACCGCTTTTACGGCAGGCGATGGATCAGCAACGTGTGACAGGAAGTCGTATGCAGGCTCAGTGGGTGGATGTCGGTACCCCACAACGTTTGCAGTTGCTGGAGCAGTCGCTGTTATGAAAATCTGGATGGGTAAAATCGTCGGTGCATTTCTGGGGTTTGCCAGCGGTGGTCCGTTTGGTTTGCTGGTGGGCGCTTTTGCTGGTCACTTGCTCGATCAGGCTCTGGGTAAAATGCTGCTGGGGCAGGACAACGATAGCGGCCCGGTGAAACAGGGGCAGGTTCAGCAGGTATTTTTCCGCGCTACGTTTCGTGTCATGGGACGCATGGCCAAAGCCGATGGCCGTGTCAGCGAAGAAGAAATTGATGCTGCCAGTTTTATTATGGATCAGATGGGGCTGAGCGGTGCTCAGCGACAGCTGGCGATTAAATATTTCACCGAGGGCAAAGACCCGGAGCTGGATCTTAGTCGTGATCTGAGCCAGCTGAATAATCTGTTTGTACAACGCACTGCGCTGGCGCAGATGTTTCTGGAAATTCAGTTGTCGGTTGCATATGCCGATGGACGTTTGTCGCTGGAAGAACGTCGTCTGTTCGATAAGCTCTGTCGCCAGTTGGGCATTTCAGCATTTCAGTTTGAATGGATTAACGGTCGTGTACAGGCTGCGATGGCTGGGGGCGGAAAGCGTCAGCACAGTGGTGCGCGCAGCTCAGGTAGTGATGTACGTAACGCCTACGCGGTTCTTGGGGTATCTGCCGATGCCAGTGATGACGAGCTGAAGAAAGCCTACCGTAAGCTGATGAGCCAGCACCACCCGGATAAACTGGTGGCGAAAGGTCTGCCGGAAGAAATGATGAAACTGGCGAAGGAAAAAACCCAGGAAATTCAGACCGCGTACGATGTAATCCGTAAAAGCCGCCGTTAACTTACGGCGTTTGTTTGGTGGGTCCCAGACACTGCCCGCCAGCAAAACAAAAGCTGTTATACGGCCAGTAGGCGTGGTTATACAGCGCCGGTAACAGACTGCCATCTTCCGTCATACTTTTCAGAGCGCTTTTCAGCGGTGCCACCCAGGGTTCGTTGATTTTATCCCGGGCGACATAGAGGTCCCCTGAGCAGAGAACAGAGGAATCGCGACGCGAATTTTCTGGCTGTCGATGCCGTTAATGTACATGGCGTACAGCAGCGAGTGTTCGGTGCTGGTCATGGCGTCGATACGCCCCGACAACAGCATGCGCAGACCCTGCTCGACGTTGGTTACCGGTACGCGAACAATGCCGGCATGCTGATCGAACGCTGCACCGTAGCGTGAACCGCGGATATGGCCTACCTGATGGTCGTTAAAGTCGTCCAGCGTTTTAACCTGTGGATATTCGGCGCGGGTCACGATCACGATACGTTCATCCACTACCTTGCCAAGTGAATGAGCAATGGCAGCCGATTGCGGGCTGACAAACATCACCGCCAGATCAGCTTCTCCTGAAGCAATGCTTTTGATTACCCGAGGGTAGGGTTGCATGGTATTGCGCAGTGGCAGACCTGCGCGTTCAAACAGGGCTCGCTGAAAGTCCACCAGAATGCCACGTGCACGGTCGGGGCCATCGAAGATACCCCAGGGTTCAACGGTCGATGTCACCATCCGCGGTGCAGATTGTCCGTCATCACCACTGGCGACCATGCTGAGAACAAGTAAGCAGATCGCCAACCAGGGGCGCAGTGAGAATCGGGCAGACATCATGGTGCGTTGTTCGGGTCCTTAGCGCACAGCCCCGTATGGGACTGTGCATAAATGATGGCCCAGTGTAGGCGCTGAGTGTGCTGGCGACAATGCCTCAGACAACGCCCAGAGCTTTTCGCAGGTGGTCATTGAGGAAACGACCGTCTGGATCAAGTTCGCGGCGCAGTTTGACGAAGTCATTAAAGCGCTCGTAGCGTGCTGCAAATTCAGGCGCAGCCAGCGTGTGAATCTTGCCCCAGTGCGGACGTCCATCGTATTTCCAGAAGATTGGCTCAATCGCTGCGAAGTACTTTTTATAGTCCTTGTCATGGAAGTTATGACATGAGATTGAAAAACCATCGCGTTTATAGAAAGGACTCAGCCATACGTCGTCGCCCTTGATGTAGCGCGCCTCAATCGGGAAGATCACAGGAATCTTCTGCTTTTTAATAGTGTGCAGAATTTCAGCCAGACACTGGGGTCCCACTTCGGCCGGTACGGTGTATTCCATTTCGTTGAAACGGATATCGCGCAGGTTGCCAAAAATCTCATAAGCCTTGCCGTAGCGGGTTTCCGGCTCAACGCCACTGGCGCCAAAATTAACCAGCCAGCTGCGCAGGAACGGCATGTAATCGATCAGGTTGGCCAGCATGCGGAAGGCTTCATAAGCGTCGCCGCTTTCAATCGGAGGCTCATCCGGAATATCCGCCGGATCAATTTTATCGATGGCGATACCGAGCATGTAGTCGCCATGCGGTAGTGCGTACATTTCGTAGTGACGGTGCTTGTCACGCAGCTCTTCACAGCGGGCCAGACCTTCCTCTTCGGACATCATCCAGCTGTGTTCTTTCAGATAGTACGCTTGCTCGGTTTTGATACGTGCTTTAGTGACAACACCCAGAGCTCCGAGGTTATTACGTGCGGCGTTGAACAGATCGCTGTTCATGGTCGGGCTGCACTCAAGCAGCTTGCCACGGGCATCAGCCATCTGCAGGCTGATAACCTGGCTGGATAAGGTGCCGAGGTCTTTGCCGGTACCGTGCGTTGAGGTCGCCAGAGCGCCGGCAAACGCCTGAGTATCAATATCAGGCATGTTAATCGGTGACATGCCATGCTGCCACAGGCCTTTACTGACCTGAGCCAGACGTGTGCCAGCCCAGACATCGGCTTCCATCGCAGCGCTGTCGACATTCTCGATACCGCGCAGACGAGCCAGGGACAGCAGAGTCTGATTGGTTGGTACCAGAGCACTGAAGCTGTGGCTGGAGCCCACACAACGGATGTTCTGATTGCCGGACTTCAGGATCGCCAGCAGTTCATCGACGTTTTTAGGAATCAGACGCTCGCTCGGCTGGCAGCTCTGGTTACCGGACCAGTTGCTCCATGGCAGTACGCGCTTGCCATCCTTACCGATGATGCCAGGTTCTGCCTGGGGTTTAACACTGTCGCTGCAGCCAACCGATGTGGTAGTACCTGCTGCAATCAGGCTGGCGCCGGCCGCTTTCAGCAGACCACGACGATTCATTCGTACTCGATCAATTTTCACGCTTACTGCTCCTGCGCCATGTAAAGAATGATGTTTTTCAGGTCTTCTTCGCTGCACTCAGCGCAGGTACCCATCGGCGGCATATTGCCGATGCCATTGATGGCATGGGTTACCAGGGTGTTAATGCCTTTATCCAGGCGGTCTTCCCACTCGCTGGTGAAGGCCTGAGGCGCGCCGGATGCAGACACGGCATGGCAGGCTGTACAGTAAATATCGTACAGCTCCTGGGTATAGTCGTCGGTGGCCTGGGCGCCGATGGCTGTCAGTAAGGTCAGCGCTGCCAGAGTGGTTCGGGTGAGCATTGTTATCATTAGATATCCCTCCGGTACAGGTGCCAGATTACTCAAATCGGAACGATGGTACAAGTATTGTCCGGAGCCGACAGGAATGTCAGCTCAGCGCGGTGCCGCCTGTGGCTGGCTGAGATTGAGCAGATAGCGCGATGGGGCAGGTTGTACGCTGGTCATCACTGACCACAAACGCTGCTGAAAAAAGTGGTCTACCCGTTTCAGTTCGATGTTCTGTTGCGCCAGAGCAGGCAGCTCCTGCTCCAGAAATTCCAGAGTCTGTGCATAAGGATGGCCAATCAGCACCGCATAGCCGCGACGCCTCGCCAGTGTCAGCGCATGTTCATATTGCTTTTTCAGGGCTCCGGCACTGGTATCGTTGTCGAGAAATACATCGCGGGCGAGGGTAGGAATACCCAGCGCTTCGGCTTGCTGTAAGGCGACACTGGCAGGGCTCGTCAGGCTGTCGATAAAAAACAGTTTTTGCTCGCGTGCGACCTCCATAACCCAGCTCATGGCGTCCGCATTCTGAGTCAGCAGGCTACCGGTATGATTGTTCAGCCCTTGTACATGGGGAATGGCGCTGAGATTTTCTTTCAGTGTGGCCTGCAGCGTTTGCTGATCCATGGTGGCCAGCATAGCGCCCGGGCCCAGATTGGTACCCTGATCATTTTCCATCGGCGCGTGCAGCATGATGCCGTGACCGTCCTGCCAGGCTTGCTGTGCCAGTCGGGCTGAGAAGGGGGTGTGTGGCAGAAAGGCGAGATTTACCGGCGCCGGCAGCGCCAGAGCGCGCTCACCCAGAGCGCGGTTATAGCCAATATCGTCAATGATCAGTAGCAGCTGAGCTGGCTGTGCCAGCAGAGAGCCTGCCGGTAGCAGTGCCAGCAGGCAGATGAACGCACGCAGAATCACAGTCGGTCAGGACTCCGGGCGCGGGCTGAGAATCGACACGCCACGCAACAGGGTGTGGGCTTCATACAGCTGGAAGTCGCGTTTGAGCAATTCAGAAACAATTTCCGGTGCTTTTTCGCTGCCTTCGGTTACTTCTTCAGCATCGGTCGGATTACTCAGGTGGCCGGGTAAATCGGCTTCCTTGTAAAAGCGCTGCTCGGAGGACTTTACTTCACTCTGTTCGACCCAGATATCCGGACGGATACCCTGTGCCTGAATCGAGCGGCCATTGGGGGTGAAGTAGCGCGCCGTGGTCAGTTTTACTGCGCGGTCTTCGGTAATCGGCAGCACACTTTGCACTGAGCCTTTACCAAACGACTGGGTACCAACAATCACGGCCCGCTGATGGTCCTGCAGTGCTCCGGCAACAATTTCCGAGGCAGAGGCGGAGCCGCCGTTAATCAGTACGACTGTCGGGATGCTGCCTGCCGGTGTGTGCTGAGTGGCTGAGTAGCTCAGTTCGGCATTCGGGTTGCGGCCTTTGGTGTACACGATCAGGCCCTGACTGATAAAGCTGTCGACCACTTCAACGGCGGCATCCAGCACACCGCCCGGGTTGTTACGCAGGTCGAGAATAACGCCGTTCAGTTTGCCCTGGCTCTGCCAGTCTTCGATGGCTTGTGCCAGCTCGCCGCCGGTATTTTCCTGGAACTGAGTAATACGTACGTAGCCAATATCGCCGTTCATTTTCTCGGTGCGTACACTGGCGACTTTGATCTCGGCCCGGGTCAGGGTAAAGGTCAGCAGTTCTTTTTCGTTTTTACGGCGGACTTCCAGAGTAATGTCAGTACCCGGTTCACCGCGCATTCTTTCCACGGCGTCATTCAGGCTCATCCCCATGACGGCTTCACCATCCAGGCTGACGATCAGATCACCGGCTTTGATACCAGCCTTCTGCGCTGGTGTTTCATCGATCGGGGTTACCACCAGAATCAGACCATCCTGCTGACCGACTTCAATACCCAGTCCACCAAACTTACCCGTGGTGTTTTCCTGCAGATCAGAAAAATCTTCCGGTTGCAGATAAGCGGAGTGCGGGTCGAGGGAGGTCAGCATGCCGTCGATGGCGTACTGCAGCAGCGTGGTATCGTCGATTTCCTCGACGTAGGACGTGCGGATGCGCTCGAAAATTTCGGTGAAATTCCGTAGCTCCTGCAATGGCAGCTGGCCATTGAGCGGGTCTTTGCTGCCGCTGGCTTCGTCGGCGAAAGACGGTAAGGCGATTAATGCACTGGCAGTAATCAGTGGCAGGATCAGGCGTTTGGCTGTGTTGAGCATGCGTAACTTAACCTTACTTATTATCAGAGCCAGAGACGATTGCTGCTAAGAATGGCACAAAAGTCACCGTTTCAGCCACACCGCAGGATCCTGTGGCTGACCTTTATAGCGAATTTCAAAGTAAAGACCGCTATCGCTCAGGCCTCCACTGCGACCTGCGGTGGCAATAATATCGCCCTGATTCACCCACGAACCCACTGCGCGCTGCAATGTCTGGTTGTGAGCATACAGTGTCAGATAGCCCTGGCCATGGTCGATGATGCTGAGTAAACCAAAGCCACGCAGCCAGTCGGAATAGACGATGCGGCCATGATGAACGGCATGGACTGGTTCTCCTTCATCCGCCCGGATCATCCAGCCTTCCCAGCGCGACGGACCATCTGCCTGGCGGCTGCCAAACGCGTGAGAGATACGGCCATTCAGAGGGCGTGGCAGTTTGCCTTTTAATGCTGTAATCGGGCGGGCATCGTTGCGGCGTGGACTGTTGATCAACAGGGTCTGAACTTCGCTGACCAGCGACTCCAGGCGCTTACGATCGGCCTGTTTCTGCACCAGACGTTTCTGGCTGTTCTGCATTTCACCGGACAGTTTGGCCAGCAGGGCTTGCTGCTCCTGCTTACGCTTTGCCAGGTTGCGGTTGGCCGCCAGTAGTTTCTGTTCGGTATGCTGCAGTGCCTGTTCCTGCTGCACGATCAACTCGGCAACCTGATCAAGGCGGGTCAGTTCCGCAATAATCTGCTGGATATGTTCAATGCGAGCGCTATTGAAATAGTCGTAGTAGCGCAGCATGCGCTGCGCCTGTTGCGGGTCGTCCTGGTTCAGCAGCAGTTTTACCGGCCCCTGATTACCCAGACGCTGAGCACCGCGCAGCTGTTCGGCCAGATGTGTGCGATGCTTAGTCTGTAATTCGCGGAGCTGTCCCTGCTCCTGTCTGAGCTTTTTTAGGCGGTCTTTTTCCTCCGCCAGCTGATCGCGGGTGCTGTTGATCTGTTTTGTCAGCTCGGCGATTTCCTCATCGGATTTACGCAGAGCGTCATTCAACTGGCTGAACTCATCCTTCGCCTGGTGCAGCCATTGCTCCAGGCGTTGAATTTCAGCCTTCAGTTTATCCAGATCCGCCTCGTCATCTGCCTGTACCGGCAGCGCCAGGCTGGCGAGCATCAGCCCGCCCAGCAGCCATGCTTTCATGATCAGTCGTCGTAGCTCACCAGACATTCGCCGCTCATTTCAGCAGGCTGTTCAATACCCATCATGCCCAGCAGGGTTGGGGATACGTCGCACAGGCGGCCTTCTTTCAGGCCCACAGCACCTTCGCGGTCGTGAACGTAGATCAGTTTCACCGGACCTGTGGTGTGCTGAGTCATGGCCTGGCCATTGTCGTCCAGCATCTGCTCGGCGTTGCCGTGGTCGGCGGTGATCAGACATTCGCCACCGACTTCCAGCAGGGCATCAGTAACGCGCTGCAGGCAGGTGTCGATACATTCAGCGGCTTTAACCGCAGCATCGTATACGCCGGTGTGGCCAACCATGTCGCCGTTGGCGAAGTTACACACAATCAGGTCGTATTCGCGGTTCTTAATCGCTGCAACCAGTTTGTCGGTCACTTCCGGTGCACTCATTTCCGGCTGCATGTCATAGGTCGCAACGTCGGGAGACTTCACCAGAATACGGGTTTCACCGTCGTATTCTGCTTCGCGACCACCGGAGAAGAAGAAGGTCACGTGAGCGTATTTTTCAGTTTCGGCGATACGCAGCTGTTTCAGTCCGAGGTTGGATACGTACTCACCGATGCCATTGCTCAGGGTTTCCGGTGGGAAAGCGCAGTTAGCTTTGATGTCGGCGGCGTATTCGGTGAGCATCACGAAGTCGGACAGTGCCGGACGTGCTGCACGCTCGAAGCCTTTGAAATCATCGCCTTCGGTAAAGGCACGGGTCAGTTCGCGCGCACGGTCAGGGCGGAAGTTAAAGAAAATAATGCTGTCGTTGTCCTGAATGCGGCCATCAGCGCCGTCAATCACGGTTGCTTTAACGAATTCATCGTTTTCATCGCGCTCGTAGGCAGCAGCCAGTGCATTGCTGGCGCTGTCGGCGGTGAACTCGCCTTTTGCCAGAGTCATGGCATCGTAGCCTGCCTGGACACGGTCCCAGCGGTTGTCGCGATCCATGGAGAAGAAACGACCGATGACGGTGGCAATCTGACCGTTGCCCAGCTCAGCGAATTTGTCCTCGATCAGTTTGATTGATGGTGCTGCAGAGCGTGGTGGCATATCGCGACCATCAAGAATGGCGTGCACGTAAACGCGTTCTGCGCCGCGGGCTTTGGCCATCTCCAGCAGAGCGATCAGGTGATCTTCATGGCTGTGTACGCCGCCCGGCGACAGCAGGCCGGTGAAATGAACCGCACCGCCTTTGGCAACGGCTGCATCAATGGCATTGACCAGGGCTGCGTTGTTCGCCAGCTCACCATCTTTGATGGTTTTGTTGATGCGGGTGAAGTTCTGATAAACGATGCGGCCAGCACCGAGGTTCATATGGCCTACTTCAGAATTACCCATCTGGCCATCTGGCAGGCCAACGGCTTCGCCGGAGGTCTTGATCAGAACGTTCGGAAACTCGTTCAGCAGACGGTCCCAGGTCGGGGTATTAGCGTTGGCAATGGCGTTGTTATCGGTTTCTTCACGATAGCCCCAGCCATCCAGAATGATCAGTGCAGTAGGTACAGGACGCGATTTCATCAAAACGAACTCAGAATATTGTTACCTTGAGTCGGCCATTGTACCTGTTTTCGGCTACTTTCGTCGCCTCTGGCAGGGACTTTGCTGATTGATTTTTACTCACAGGGCGATAGTTGCGGGTAAAAACCATACATCGGCCACTCCGTTCGCTGCCAGATCAGGTTTTAACTGACCTTTTGCGCCGGGCGGTGGTTCCCTGACCGGGGTGGCGTTATACTCCGGCCTTCTTTTATTTCTGCTGAACCCGGGAAGTTATGGATCGTCTGTTTGAATTCGTAGGCAATCACTGGTGGCTGGTTGGTATCTGGGGCGCGTTTCTGGGCGCTCTGATGTGGGATAACAGCCGCCGCAGTGGCCAGTCAGTGTCAGCCTCTCAGGCTACTCTGATGATCAACAAAGAAAATGCTGTTGTTCTGGATATCCGCGATAAGAAAGACTTCAGCGCCGGCCATCTGGCCAATGCTGTCAATATTCCTTACGCCAACCTGGCCAACCGTATGGGCGAACTGGATACCTACAAATCCCGTCCGATCATTCTGGTATGTAAAACCGGTCAGACCGTCAGCGTTGCAGGTAAGATGCTGCGCGAGAAAGGCTTCAATGCCGTTCGTCTGGCTGGTGGCATGATGGAATGGAATAACCAGAACCTGCCGGTGATCCGCAGCTGATCACCCCACCCAATATTGAAGGACACGTAGAATGGCCGATAATCAACAACCTCAGTTCGCGCTGCAGCGTATTTACATCAAAGACGCGTCGTTTGAAGCGCCGAACTCGCCACAGGCATTCACCAAAGAGTGGAAACCAGAAGTTAAGCTGGATCTGAACAGTGGTGCACGCAAACTGGATGACAACCACTACGAAGTGTTTGTAAAAGTAACAGTCACCGCGACCAATGCTGACGAAACCGCATTCCTGGTTGAACTGGTTCAGGCTGGTCTGTTCACCATGGCAAACATTCCGGAAGCTCAGATGAAGCCAATGCTGGGTGCTATGTGCCCGAATATCCTGTTCCCATACCTGCGCGAAAGCATCGACAGCATGGTTGTTAAAGGTGGCTTCCCGGCGCTGATGCTGGCACCAATCAACTTTGATGCTCTGTACCAGCAGAAGCTGGCACAGGAAGCTCAGCAGACAGCAGCGGCTGAGACCAGCGAAGAAACCACTCACTGAGTTGTTTCCCGCCATAAAAAAGGAGCCCCTGGCTCACTGCTGTCCCACAAATTTTTATTTGAACTTTTGCTAGATATTCCAGGCCCCTTGTCCTCATAGAGGGGCCTTCCCCCTCTCGCCGGACGGGCTATCTCCCCGCTTCGCGCTGTCCTGGCTCGTTTACCCTTGAAACCTCGATATTTCCTGACCTCGCGCCCCATCGGCCATCCATGGCCGGGGCCGCTTGCCCGAGTCCCTTCGGGCAGATCGGAAATATCTACGCTTTCTGCGGCGAGCCCAGAGGCGCTGTGTTAGTTAACCTCACCGCCTTATTTCAAACGTCACACAGAATCTGAATGTCATGTCTCTGACTGAAATTCAGAGATCGCGTTGTAGTAAAAAGCAGCATAGAGGAAGCCATTCTTTCGCATCCTGGAGTGCCGAAATGAACGATGATTTTTCCGGTCCGCAGGGCATGGATGCCCGGCGAGCGGACGGCGACAGGGATGTCGCATGGGCGCGTGGCCTGAAAAATCGAGAGAATGAGGGTAACGCTCCAGAAGCGAAAAGCTGGGGTCGCCCTGCCGGCCAGGGGATAAGTTCCCCTGGGAGGCAGAAGGCATTGCGGATTTAAAAGTCGTTTATAGAAAACAGATAGTTTTAAAACTGTGGGACAGCAGTGGCCCCTGGCTCCTTTTTTTATGGTCTGCGTTCAGGCGCCGCCGTCATAGCCTAGCTGGCGCCAGGCTTCATACACCATCACCGCCACGGCATTGGACAGATTCATACTGCGCGAGTGCGGCAGCATGGGCAGGCGCAGCCATTGCTGCTGTGGAATCATCAACCGTACGGTTTCCGGCAGGCCGCGGGTTTCCGGGCCGAACATCAGGTAGTCGCCGGCTTCAAAGTTCACATCTGAGTGGGTGACGCTGCCTTTGGTGGTCAGTGCAAACAGGCGCTTTGGCTGTTCACTGGCCAGAAACGCATCGATGTTCTTATGGATGCGAATATCCGCCCACTCGGCGTAATCCAGCCCGGCCCGGCGCAGGGCCTTCTCTTCCATGTTGAAACCGAGAGGCTCAATCAGGTGCAGCTGACAGCCTGTATTGGCGCACAGGCGGATGATGTTGCCTGTGTTTGGCGGAATCTCGGGTTCGAACAAAACAATATTGAACATCTGATCACTGAAATGGCGAAGAAAGCGCCATTATAACGATTTTTGCGGCGCCGTCCGGATTGGTCATCATACGCCAGAATCATGGTCTACACTTTTTCTTATAACCATTTATGAGAGAGGTGCCATGGGCTGGCTCTTTCAACGTAAGCAACAGGCTTCGGCGCAGCAGCATTGTCTTGGTATCGAACTGCACAAGGGCAAGCCTTATGCTGTTCTCGTCTGTAACGGCGAGGTCGTGCAGACCTACCGGCCACAACCGGAAGACAACGGACTCGCCGGGCTTGAGCAATGGCTGCAGGCTCATCAGATCACGGCCGTGCCGGTCGTGATTTCACTGGATGAACTCGACTATCAGCTGCATCTGGTTGAGGCCCCGCCGGTGGCGGATGCCGAACTTGCGGATGCACTGCGTTTTCGTATGCGCGATCTGATGACTGCAGATGCGGCCGACGTCATGTTGCAGCCATTCCGCTTACCGCAGGATGCCTACCGTGGTCGCATGGATATGGTATTCGCCGCGGTGGTCGAGCGCACCATCGTCAAGCAGCTGGTCAGCTGGTGTCGTCACCAGCAGCTGCAACTGAAGACCATTACCATCCCCGAAATGAGTGTTCTCAGTCTGGTTGCCGAGTTTGAGCCGGAGAGTGCCGTGGGTGTGCTGCGTCTGGACGATAGCGAAGGCATGATCTACCTGCTGCGCGAAGGCGCTATGTATCTCTCCCGCCGCCTGAATATCGGTGCGGCCGCTTTGTGCGTGCAAGAGGCAGCAGAAGGCGAGCTATCGCTGAGTACCGATTCACAGGTGGATGCGCTGGCACTGGAAATTCAACGCTCGCTGGATTACTTCGACAGCCAGATTGGCATGGGTGTCGTGTCTGAAATATGGGTCCTGGCACCCGATGGTATGGACGTCAGTGACGCACTGCCGCAACTGGAAACCAGTGTGAATACGCCGGTACGCCTGCTGAATCCCAGCCGTTATCACAGTGAAATGCAGACGGTTGAAATGACGGCATCACTGGCACTGGCTCTGGCTAATGCACTGACTGCTCAGCGGGAGGTTGCCTGATGAGCTGGCAGCTTAAGCAGCGGGTTAACTTTTTCACCGACGACTTCCGACCACCGAAAATGCCGGAGGATATTCGCTTCCTGCTGACAGGTCTGGTGCTTACGTTTGCAGCGCTTTCCGCCTGCGCGCTGCTGCTGCTGGTGGGGCGGGTGTGGCAGGAGTCCGTTCTGACCTCTGAACAGCAGGAACGTCTCCGGCTGCAGCAGCTGATCGCCGAAGAAATGCAGCGCCTGCCGCCGTTAGTGGTTGATCCTCAACTGGAGCAGCAACTGAAGGCCGCTCAGGACCACCTGCAAAACAGTCAGCGCGTACTGGCGTATCTCAGTCGTGAAGGTCAGTCGCAGAGGACGTCATTCACCGCGCTGGTTACGCAGCTGGGTCAGGCGGAAAGTGAAGGTGTCTGGCTGTCGGCATTCTCGTTACTGGATGGCGGTCACAATATTGAGCTGCGTGGTTTCGTCAAGGAAGCGCGTCAGCTGTCACCTTACATTGAAGCACTGACCGCTCAACCGGCGTTTCAGGGACGGGCATTCCGTCAGGTTGATGTCAGTGAAGAAAATCAGCATCTGCAGTTTTATCTGGATACCCGTGCCCCGGCGCTGGACAGTCCGCTGGTCATGGGCGGGGTGAAACAATGAAAAACTGGCAATACTGGTGGCGTCACCCACAGGCACAGAAGCTGATTCTTATCTATCAGTCGTTATCGTCGCGGGAACAGAAGCTGACACTGGCAACGCTCAACGTTCTGCTGGCATTTATCATGTTGTCGCTGATTATCTGGCCTGTGTGGGAGCAGTTCTCTGCGGCCTACAGCCGTAGCGATGAGGCGCAGGCCGAAAACGCCACGCTGCAGCAGAAACTGGCCGCATTGCGCACGCAAACGGTGGTGGATCCTAATCAGCCGTTGCGCGATGAACTGCAGCGTACCGAAGCACAGCAGCAGCTGCTGGATGACCGTATTTCTCAACTAACAAAAGCCCTCATTCCTCCATCGGAAATGACGACATTACTGGCCAGTGTTCTGCAGCAGAATCCACAGTTGCGACCAACCTCGCTGCTTGCCTTGCCGGCAGAGAAGGTCAATCTGGGTGAAGGCTTTGCCGATGTCGATCTTTATCGCCACGGCCTGCGTCTGACTATGACGGCAACCTATCCGGCGCTGGTGAAATATCTGCAGCAACTGGATCAATCACCATGGGCTATCGGCTGGGAATCTCTGCAATACCGGGTAACTAATTATCCTCGCGCACAGCTGACCATCGAAGTGTCAGCCCTGAGCAGGCAGCCGGAGGTACTGGGTGGTCACTAAAATTCTGTTTCCAGTGTGTCTGGCCTGGTCCGTGGTCGCTCTCGCGGCAGATCCGACGCGTCCCCCGGACTGGATGACCAATACGGTGCAGGAGTCGCAGCCGTTACCTGTGCTGACGCTGCAGCAGATTCGTGTATCGCCAACGGATGCCGTTGCGGTGATTAACAATCAGTTGGTGCGGGTAGGCGACAAAATTGATGGCGCTCAGGTTCTGGCCATTAAAGCCGGTGTTGTCACGGTAAAAATACGGCAAAAACGACAGAAACTGTCTTTACTTAATAACACTCGTCAAGATTCAGAGTAGGTGTTGGCTTGAAACAGAAAGAATTGCGCCCAAAAGCTCAGCAGATGATGAAGTACCCGGTGTTCTTTTGCCTGGGACTGATGCTGTCTGCGTGTTCTTCAGCACCGGAAAAACCAGCAACCGATGATTCGCCATCTGCGTTTCTGGTGACTACAGACAATACTGCAGAAGCACCTGCAGCATTGGATTTACCCGCGCTGCTGCCACCGCTGGATGCAACTCCTGTCAGTGAAGAACGCTTCGATGTGATCGCCAATAAAACCCCCGCTGCTATTTTCTTTAACAGCCTGGTGGACGGTACCAGCAATAATCTGGTTGTTCACCCGGATGTCAGTGGCGATATTTCCCTGAATCTGCGTCAGGTGACGCTCACCGAAGCCCTGCTGGCAGTACGTGATCTGTACGGTTTTGACTTTGTGCGGACGGCTTATGGTGTTCAGATCCTGCCGCGTCAGCAGCAAACCCGGGTATTTCCGATTAATTACCTGAATGTAAAACGTTCTGGTCGTTCTGGTATGCGTGTCAGCAGCGGGCAGGTTACGACCACGGAAGAAGTGAATTCGGCTAATAATTCAACGGTTTCTCAGTCATCCAGTCAGAGCTCGAACAGCAGTCAGGTCGAGACCGAATCCGTGTCGGATTTCTGGAGCAGTCTGAAACAAACACTGGAGCTGATGATCGCCGGCGAGGCTGATGCCAATGTCGTGATTGATCCGCACGCCGGTATTGTTGTGCTGAAAGCCATGCCGGCGACGCTCAACACCGTTGCCGATTATCTGGATCGTGCTGAACTCAGTGTGCAGAAGCAGGTACTGATTGAAGCGAAAATTGTAGAAGTTACCCTGAGCGACGGATACCAGTCTGGTATTAACTGGGCGGCGCTGGGGGGTAAAAGCTTCCGTGGTTCGGAATACACGGTAGGCACTGGTTTATCTTCCGCGGCGCTGGAGAATCCTGATCTGATCGACGGAATATTTACTGCCAACTTCTCTCTTGGTGATTTCACCGGTGCACTGCAGCTATTAAAAACACAGGGTGATGTTCGTGTGTTATCCAGCCCGCGTATTGCCACAGTAAATAACCAGAAAGCCGTGATTAAAGTGGGCACCGATGAGTTCTTCGTAACGGACATCAGTAGTACCACAACGTCCACAACGACCACCACCAGTGATACACCGGAAATTGAACTGACGCCGTTCTTTTCGGGGATTGCTCTGGACGTCACGCCGCAAATTGGTGAAAGCGGTGATGTAACGCTGCATGTTCATCCAACGGTTACGGAAGTCGAAGAAAAAACCAAAACCGTACAGCTGAATGACGACGATTACACCCTGCCGCTGGCATTCAGTACCGTGCGTGAAACCGACTCGATTATTCGTGCGCGTTCTGGTCAGGTGGTGGTCATCGGTGGTCTGATGCAGAACCGCAAGGTGGTGACTGATGCGTCCGTCCCTGGCTTGTCCAGTATTCCGTTACTGGGCTGGTTCTTCAGTCAGAAACGCGAAGAAATGGTACAGAGTGAGCTGGTGATTCTTATCCAGCCCCGCATTATCGATACCGCCATTAAACAGGATGAACTGGATAGTCTGAATCGCCGCTACTCGGGAAGCTTCCCGCCGCGGAGGTCTTATGCAACTCAATGAGCTCCGGGCAGCCTGCGAACAATTTTATGGACTGCAGCAGTCGGCTTTCAGTCTGACGCCAAACACAGATTTTTATGTAGAGCTGCCGAGTCAGAAGCAGGCGTTTGATACTCTGATGTTCGCCTTATCTTCCGGCGAAGGCTTCGTAAAAATTACCGGAGAAGTAGGCACGGGAAAAACCCTGCTATGCCGGCGTTTGCTGAATGCACTGGCTATGGAAGGCAGCGTTACCGCGTATATTCCCAATCCTGATTTAACTCAGAGTGCCCTCTGGCGAAGCATTGCCCGTGAACTGGGGCTGGATGACAACCACCGTTCCGATAGCCAGGTTAAAGACGATATTCAGCAGCGGCTGTTACAACTGGCGACGGACGGCACTCAGGTGGTTCTGGTGGTGGATGAAGCACAGTGTATGCCTCGGGATACGCTTGAAACCCTGCGTCTGATTTCAAATCTGGAAACGGAACGGCAGAAGCTGGTTCAGATTGTGTTATTCGGACAGCCAGAGCTCGACCATTGTCTTGATGATGCTTCGCTGCGTCAGTTGCGTCAGCGTATAACTTATTCTGCGAAATTACGTCCACTTAACAGCACCCAGGCGTTGGCTGTGTATCTGCAGCAACGTCTGACGATTGCTGGCTATCGCGGTATGCCGCTGTTCAAACCGGCAGCATTAAAGGCATTGTGGCAGGCCAGTGGCGGCATTCCCCGGCTGGTTAACATTCTCGCTGCTAAATCATTGCTGGTGGGTTATGGCAGTGGCAGTCGGGCGCTGGATAAACAGCATATTGCCTGTGCTGTTAAAGACACCGAAGGAGCGTTACGTCTGATTGATACCAGCTGGCGCTGGCAGGCACTGTTGGCTGCCCTGGTACTGGTGATTGTATGAGCCTGCTGCATCAGGTACTGAAAGATATTGATCAGCGCACGGAGCCGGTGACTGTGGCTGTTCCGTCCCTGCAACTGCATGCCCCGTCGAGTGTCTTCAGTGGTTGGTTACCGGTAGGCGTTTTGCTCACTGCATTGACAATGATTGGCTGGTTTTTCTGGTCCGCGAATGATGGTCAGAATTCGGCGTTGTCTGTGGCGGAATATACAGCACCAAGGGTTGCTGCTGAAGATCGCGCGACATCAGCAGCGCTTGTGCAGCCGCCTGTTACACACCCGTCTCTTACACAGGTATCACTTGTACAACCAACGCTGGCGTCTGTGGTTACAGCCACTGCTGAAAAGCCGGATCAGACGGTCAAAGCAGCAGAGCATCCGTCTGCCGTTGCAGACGTTCCCCGTGCAACGCCGGTCGCGCTGCATCAGGTCAAAGAAGACTCGCCATCTGCTTCTGTTGCCACTCAACCACAACCGGCCGCTGAATATAAAACCATACAGGCGGCAGCCACGGTGAGTAGTCCGGCAACCGGCGTTATTGTCGAACGGCGTCAGGACAATGCGCACACAGCATATGTAGGTGCTTTGAACGCTCTGAAAAACAAACACTACACACAGGCGTTGAGCCAGATTGAACAGGCATTAGCCACTGACAAAAATCCGGCTTATCAGGCGCTGAAGCTGCGTATTTTTCTTGAAGAAAAAAACAGCGATCAGTTTATCGCTTATTTCCGCCAGCATGCAGATAACCGCCATGAACACTGGTTGGCGGTAGCGGCTCCGGGACTTCACATGCTGGGTCACCCGGAGCTGGCGGTTGCGCCGTATCAGCAACTGATCGTTTTGCAACCGGAGGTCGTTAACTGGCCGCTGGCGCTGGCGTCGGCCTGGGAAGACCAGACCAAACCAGCCCCAGCGGTTGCTGTGCTTAAAAATGTTATCGCCCATTACCGTCTCACTCCGTCGCAGAAGCAGTGGGTCGTAAGAAAGATAGAGGTGCTTGGTGGACAATCCCGCTCGTAAAAAAGTCCGTGTAGGCGATCTGCTGCTGGAAAAGAAACTGATCACAGACGATCAGTTGATGCAGGCGCTTGCTGAGCAGAAAAAGACCGGTAAGAAACTGGGGCGGGCTATTACCGATCTGGGCTTTGTTCGTGAAGACGAGTTACTGAAAACACTCGCCGATTTTTTCAGTTACCCCTACATCGATTTAAGTCGCTTCAGAATCAATCAGAAATTAGTGCAGCGCCTGCCGGAGACACATGCGCGTCGTTATCGCTGTCTGGTGTTATCTGAAGAAAAGAACGGTTTGCTGGTTGGCATGTCGGATCCGACCGATCTGATGGCACTGGATGACATTCAGCGAGTTCTGCAGGCGACGGTTTATCCGGCGTTTGTTCGTGAACAGGAGCTGATTGAAATCCTCGACAGCGTTTATCGTCGTCAGGAACAGATGGCGAATATTGCGGTTGAACTGGAAGGTGAGCTCAGCGGCAGCGAGTTCGATATCGACCAGATGGCGATGTCATCCGATGTGAATGAGGCGCCGGTTGTACGCTTGCTGCAAAGCCTGTTTGAGGATGCAGTGCAGATTAAAGCCTCGGATATTCATATTGAACCGGAAGAGCATCAGCTGCGAATCCGCCTGCGTGTAGATGGCGAATTACAGGAGCAGGTGATGAAAGAGCGACGTGTAGCATCTGCACTGGTGTCGCGTCTGAAAATTATGTCAGGGCTGGATATATCCGAGAAGCGCCTGCCTCAGGATGGCCGTTTTAATATCAGGGTCCTGCATAAAAGTATTGATGTTCGTTTGTCGACCATGCCGGTTCAGTTTGGCGAGTCGGTGGTTATGCGTTTACTGGATCAGAGTGCCGGGATGCTGGAAATGCATAAGTTGGGTATGCCGGATGCGATTCAGCAGCGTTTCGAGTATCTGATTAAGCGGCCACATGGTCTGGTGCTGGTAACGGGTCCGACCGGGAGTGGTAAGACCACCACACTGTATGCTGCACTCAGCGTGCTCAATCAGCCAGAGAAAAAAATTATCACCGCCGAAGACCCGATCGAATACCGCCTGCCGCGGGTTAATCAGGTGCAGATCAATCAGAAAGTGGGTCTTGAATTTGCCACTGTCCTGCGAGCCGCGTTACGTCAGGACCCGGATATTGTTCTGGTCGGTGAGATGCGTGATCACGAAACCGCTGAAATCGGCTTACGAGCAGCAATGACCGGCCACATGGTGTTATCGACTCTGCACACCAACGATGCAGTTTCGACAGTGGCACGTCTGATGGACATGGGCGTCGATCAGTATCTGGTTGCTTCGTCATTACGTGCTGTTGTGGCTCAGCGACTGGTTAAAAAGCTTTGTACCTACTGTCAGCACGATTACACGCCGGATACTCAGGAAATCAGTTGGCTGGAAACCCTGGAGTCAGGTTCTTCTTCGCAACCCTATAAGGCCGCTTCAGGCTGCCATCATTGTCATAATACCGGTTACCAGGGACGTATTGGTATCTACGAGTTGCTGGAAATGACTCCGGACCTGGTGGCGGCGATGCGTGAGGGCCAACAACAGCAGTTCGCTGACATTGCTGCGGGGCAAAAAGGTTTTCGTTCGTTAGCATTGTGTGCGCTGGATTATGCCCGTAGCGGTATTACTTCGCTCGATGAAGTTTTCCGTGTGTCCGCAACGCTGGATGAGGCAGGTGGCTGATGGCTGAATTTACCTACCGTGGCCGCGATGAGAATGGCCGGCTGATCAGTGGCAAAATCAATGCTGGCAGCTCCCGGGGAGCGGTTGAAAACCTGCAGTCACAACGGGTTGTGGTGCTGGCTCTGGAAGAGTCGAAAATAGTAACAGCAGAAAAATCCGCCGTGTCTCTGCGTACGCTGTTTCCGCAGAAAATCGGCGACGACGATTTAATTCTGTTTACCCGTCAGCTGTATGCACTGACCAGAGCTGGTATCCCCATCCTGCGCGCCATGAACGGTCTTGCCGAATCGAGTAACAATGAAGCGCTGTCGACGGTGCTGGCGGACATCAGTCAGTCGTTGATCAGTGGTTCTGATTTGTCCGGTGCTTTTCGCCGTCACCAGAAAGTGTTTTCAACCATTTATGTCAGCCTGGTTCAGGTGGGTGAAAGCACCGGTAAGCTGGATGACGCGTTAAAACGCCTGATTGGCCACCTTGAGTCTGAGCGGGAAACACAGAAGCGTATTAAGGCAGCGCTGCGCTACCCGATGATGGTGATATTTGCCATGGCAGTTGCTCTGGCTGTTATTACCGTATTCGTTATTCCAAGCTTCAGCAGTGTATTCGCCAAGCTGGGGGCAGACCTTCCCTGGGCGACGCGAGTATTAATGGGAACATCTGACTTTGTGCGCAATAACGGCATTCTGTTGTTGTTCGTGCTGCTGAGCAGCTTCTTCGGTCTGCGTTTTTATATTAATACCCAGGAAGGGCGATTGTGGTGGGATAGGAACCGTCTGAAGTGGCCGTTACTTGGCAGTATTTTCGAACGGATTGCACTGAGCCGATTCTCGCGCTCGTTTGCCATGATGCTGTCATCGGGTGTTCCCATTCTGAGCAGCCTTAATATTGTTGCCGAAAGCGTTGGCAATAAATACGTCGGTAATGCGGTTCGTTCAATGCACAGCGGTGTTGAGCGTGGTGACCGATTGACAAATGCCGCAGCCGCTACCGGTTTATTCACACCCCTGGTACTCCAGATGATGACTGTCGGCGAAGAAACCGGTTCGGTTGATCGCTTGCTGGACGAGGTGGCCGATTTCTATGAAGAAGAAATTGATTACGAACTGAAGCAATTGGCCGATGCGGTAGAGCCCATTTTGCTTGCCTTTATGGGGGTGCTCGTACTCATCCTGGCGCTGGGTGTTTTCCTGCCAGTCTGGGATCTGGGTACCGCCGCTACAGGTCGTGGCTAGTGTGAGCGGGCGTTACCTGAGTTTTGTTTTATTTCGTAATTCCTGCGGAAAAAATCACAGGGTCAGCTATGGTTTTTAACAGAGCCTCTCACTGTGCGGAGATGCGCCTGAAAGCCATGTCAGGCTACAGCAATCTTCAGCTGGTGATTGCGGTGGTTATCCTGGCGCTAATGATGAGCTTTCTGCTGGTGTTTTTTTCGCGCTTGCTCAGTGAAGCTGAACGGATACAGGTACAGGCAACCTCCATGTCGTTGCGGGCTGCTGTACTGGCCTCGCATGAGGCCTGGATCGCTAAAGGACAGCCAGCGAGTCTGGTGAATGTCTATGGTGATGGGGTGGTGCTGCAGATGACGGATAACGGCTGGCCACAGTCTGTGTTTCGCCAGAACAGCGATGGCAGTCTGCAGCAGCCAGTTAATGCGCAGGCAGCCTGTAAGCAATTATGGCAACTGTTGTTACGCGACGGTGCCCTGCCTGCCGACGAAACCTCGGCTGGCATGTACGACGTACAGACACTGTCACAAGGCTGTCTGTATCAGTTTAACGATCCGCATGGGCGATTAGACAGCCCGGCGATTATTGAATACTCCATGGCCAACGGCCGTGTGAATTTTACCTTCCGATAGTATGCAGGAGTCGGACTTATGAAAGTGACTAAACTTCAAAAACAAGCGGGTTTCACACTGATCGAACTGATTATGGTGATTGTGATTCTGGGGGTTCTCTCAGCTTATGCACTGCCAAGGTTTGCTGATCTGGGTGGTGAGGCACGTGTTTCCTCAATTCAGGCTGCCGCTGGTGCTGTTCGCTCTGCTGCAAATATTGCTCATGCGCAGTGGCTTGCAGATGGCAGTCCAACAGTACCCGCAACTGTATCGCTTGAAAGTACCACTATTAACATTGTGGGAAGTGGCTACCCGGAAGGTGTTACGACAGCCGGTGGTATTGTGACCGCGGCACAGTTATCAACAGCGGATTACACAATTGCCGCTGCAGCTGGCGTGGTAACGGTAACTCTCGGTACCTGTAACTTTACCTACACCGACACTTCCGGTGCTGTGGATACCTCTGGTATTACCACAACAGGTTGTTAACGGCGGTATGAGGCAGCGCGGTTTTACTCTGGTAGAGCTGGTCATGGTGATCATTCTGCTGGGGGTATTGAGCGCTGCGGCTACATCTCTCTTCGCGCGCACAGGATCCTATTCGGCTCTTGCTGCGCGCGATCGTTTTATTGCCATGGGGTTGCTGGCGCAGCAACAGGCTTTGGCTAATTCCGGTGCTTCTGCCACACGAACTCTGCGCGTTGAACAACAAAGCGATGTCTGGCTGTTGTCGTTGCAGGTTGGTGGTAGCGATGTAACGGCAGATCGTATTGAACGTAATGGCCTGACCCTTTCCCTGAACGGTAGCGCTTTGACTAATGGTCAGGTGGTGGCCGTCAATTTTCAGCAGGATGGCAGCACAGGCAGCAACCGCGCCTGGGTATTCAGTGGCGACAGCAGCCACAGCGTCTGTCAGACCTCAACAGGTTTCATGCATCCCGGCAGTTGTCAGCCATAATTAAGTAGTTGCAGAGTTGCTCAGGCAATCGCTGATTTATTGTGGAACCCAGCATGAAAACACCTGGCCAGATACACACCTATTATCATCACGTACGAGCTATGACGCTGGTCGAGCTGGTGATTGTGATTGTGATCATCAGTCTGGCGATGTCCGCAGGGCTTGCGGCCTTTTCCTTTCTTACCGGGCGCAGCTCGGATGTATTGATCCAGACCCGCATGGTCGATCTGGCACAGTTGTACGCCGATGAAATTCTGAGCAAGCGCTGGGATGAGGATACCGGTAATGGCGGTGTGCCAACCTATGTTGGTTGCCGCATCACGGATGATGTTGAGAACCGCGATAAATATGACGATGTGGATGATTACAACGGCGTCAGCAATGAAGCGCCAGCATTTGCTGATCAATCTCTGGCGGCGCTTTATTCCGGCTATACGATCTCGGTCAGTGTCAGTTGTGACAACAGTGTTGGAGCGAATACTAATGGCGCTAAGCGGATTGAAATAGTGGTGACTGCGGTCAATGGTCAGCAGGGACGTTTTGCGGTGTATCGGGGGAATTTCTGATGAAAAACGCCCGCGCCTTTACCCTGATTGAGTTACTGATCACGCTGGTGATTGGCGGCATTGTGGCAGCGGTGTCGGTGTCGTTTATTTCTCAGGCCAGTCGCTCACTGGTCGATACCGGCAGTCGACAACAGCTGGCTGGCACGGGGGCGATTATCAGCGAACAGATTTCTCGCCGCCTGCGTCAGGCGCTGCCAGGCAGTGTTCGCACAACTTCAGATCGAAGCTGTGTAGAATTTATGCCACTGCTGGCGGCCAGTGCTTATACCGATCTGGAGGTAAGCAAAGCGATCAGCTCACTGGTTGCGGTACCTTATTCAGTTGTGGCTGACGTTACTGGTTATATGAGTGTCTTTCCGCTGACAGGCAATTTATACAACCCGGGTAGCACCGGACCGTTAACCCCTTTCACCGCCACTTTGCCAGCAGGTAATGCACCGGCGACCGTGAGCTTCAGCCAGCCTCATCGCTTTCCTTCAGGGTCGCCACAGCAGCGCCTGTTTATCAGTGCTCAGCCGCAAGCCATTTGTCAGGACGGCGAATGGCTGTATCTGTACTCCGGCTATGGATTTATTAACAGCGTGGCGCAGCTGAAAACGAATTTGCCATCCACATTTGCCGCCGGGCGTGAAGTACTGGCCAATGGTTTGCTGGCCGATTCACTCGAATTCCGTTTCACCCCACCGACGTTGCAGCGCAATGGTCTGGTAACGTTAAGCTTTACCCTGAATGGCACCAATGGTGATCAACTGACGATGGCGCAGGAGGTACAGATTCGCAATGTCCCCTGAACAAGGTGTATTACGCAGCGCAGGCTTCGGGCTGCCAGCGGCTATTTTTGTGATTACTGTTCTGGCGCTGATTATTGCTTCCATCAGCGCCCTGACACTACGTTCTGCTGAGTCGGTCGCCACGGTTATTCAGTCGCAGCGCGCTTTTTACTCGGCGGAGTCGGGTATTCAGTTAGCACTGAATCTTTTATTGCCTCCCGATGGCAGTGCCGGACGTAGTTGTACTACATCACCTTTTTATAGCCAGTCGTTCTCAGTAGCGGGACTGAATGGTTGCAGCACCAGTGTCAGCTGCCGCAGTGTCACCGATGGCAGCCATACATTTTATTTTCTGACCAGTAGTGGCAGCTGTGGCAATGGTAGTGAGCAGGCGCAGCGGCAACTGGAGGTGATGGTGCAATGATGACTGTAATTCGCCGCTCCCTCTTCATACTGGCTTTGTTGTGCAGCCATCAAGCGCTGGCGTATGACTACGTATTCAGTTACTGGGGGAGTGATGTGCCGCCGTGCACTGGCGGCAGTTGGAGTGTATCGGGATCAACCTTTACCTGTACCGGGTCTATTACGCTGAATCCGGGCGATACCATGACAGTAGCTACGTCTTTCTGGGAATTTCTTGGTGATATCGTTGTGCAGGCCAATGCTGGTATTACGCTGAATGGTAACACCGTCGGTTCGGCGGCTAAGTCCATTTCGCTGGTGTCTGCCTATGGCGATATTGTCGCTAATGGCAGTAATACCATTTATGGCGATATATCATCTTCATCGGGCAGTATTAATTTAAGCAATACCACTGTAAATGGCAGTGTCGATACCAACGGCAGTAGTACATTAAATAACAGCACCATTAATGGCGATGTGTCAGCCAGTAATGGTGTTACAACGACCGATAGCAGTATATCAGGTAGTGTCAGTGCCGATACCGGGACTATCAGTTTAACGGGTGGAGAGGTCGGTGGCCTGGTGAGCTCAAATTGTTGCACTATTACGACCAGTAATACCGATCTGTATGGCGGAGCACAGTCACTATCGTCAGGAATTTTTATCAGTGGCGGTACTATTCAGGGGGATTTTTATTCCAATAATAATTACTCTGAATTTGATGGCGTAACCATGTTGTCCGGCACAATTTCCGGGGCCAGTTCGCTGAATATCAGTAACAGCACGTTGGGCACGGCGTCCGATCCGGTAACGGTCAGCACGGTCAGTGGAGCTATTACCCTGACTGATACAACAGCTTATGGTGATTTTACCGCGCCAACGTATTCTACGGTTTACGCCTATGGCTCTACGGTGATTATCGGCAGCTGCACGCCGGGATCAACGCCGGCAGAGTCGTGTCAGGGCTCCGGCGGATTAACCTGCCTGACAGATACCTTCAGCAATTCTTCTCTGGGTTCTGACTGGGTGACATCCAGATTCAGTGGCAGTTTCACGCCAACAGTGAGTTCTGGACGCTTGCTGTTAACTCAGGATGTGACCTATCAGTCAACCGCAGCGACCCTGCAGCGCTGGTTTCCGGCAGAGAATAATCTGGTTGAAATCGAATTCGATCATTACGCCTGGTCGCCGAATTATGGCGACGGTGCCGATGGTATTACCCTGGTATTTTCCGACGCGACAGTGACACCGCAGGCCGGTAGCTTTGGCGGCTCACTGGGCTATGCGCAGCGTGATAATGGCGACACCGGTTTTGCCGGTGGCTGGCTGGGTATTGCGCTGGATGAATACGGCAACTTTTCTAACCCGACAGAAGGTCGGCAGGGTGGGACCGGCTTTGTGCCGAACAGCGTATCGGTGCGCGGCTCCGGAGAAAATCAGACAGGCTATCGTTTTATAACGGGTACTGGCCAGTTGAATCCTAATATTGACCGCCGTCGTACCAGTACTGCAAGGCCGGGCTACCGCTATCGTATTACCATTGACGCCCGCACTGGCAGTGCCGCTTATCTGACCGTCGAGCGCAGCACCAATGGCAGCAGTTTCAGTACTCTGATTGCCTCAACCGATGTGGCTGCGGCGAGTGGACAGGCAACCATTCCGGAAAATCTCTGGTTGTCGCTGACCGGTTCCACCGGTGGCTCTTCCAATAATCATGCGATTGATAATTTACAGATATGCGCAAAAACTATTAATCCGGTTGGGCCGCTGGTACACCATTTTGAAATGGAATACAGCAGTAATGCCTTAACCTGCAATGCTCAGGAAGTCCTGATTCGTGCCTGTAAAAATGCCAGTTGTTCAGAACTCTTTACCGATGATGTCAGCGTCACGCTGAGTCCGTCTGGCTGGCAGGGGGGAGATACCCTGACAATCGTTGGGGGCAGCAGCACTTTTAATCTTTGGCACACAACCGCTGAAACGGTGAATTTATCGGTGCTGAATTCCTATCCGGTACGTCAGGCATACACCACCAACACCTGCGCCATTGACGGTGGCAGCCAGACCAGTAACTGCAGTCTGACATTTTCTGATTCGGGTTTTGTTGTTGATGCACCGGATATTATTGCCGGGCAGGGCTCGGCACTGGCCAGTATTCAGGCGGTAAAAAAGGACGACGTGACACAGGCTTGCGTGCCAGCTTTTGCCTCGGTAAATCGTTCGCTGCAGCTTTGGACAGACTATGTTAATCCGGATAATACAGCGCGCGTGGTCTCCTGGCCTGTATCGATTAACGGCACCGATATTGGCACTGATTCTGGCTCCGCAACGCCGCTTACTCTGAGCTTTGATACTGATGGCAAAGCAACCTTTACCCTGAATTATGCCGATGCCGGTCGCATGCAGCTGAATGCACTGTTAACCGGTAGTGGTAACGATGCTGGCTTGAGTATGACAGGCAGTAATCAGTTCAGCAGTGTACCGGCAGGTTTTTGCGTACAAACCAGCGGCGAGTGCGCTGCTGCTGATGAGACCTGCCCGGCCTTTGTTGCAGCGGGCAGTGACTTTACTCTGAGCGTGCAGGCGATGGGATGGCAGATGGCGGCTGATAGTGATTTCTGCAGCGGTAATACGCCCACGCCGTCTTTTGCTATGTCGGGGATGGCGTTATCCGTGGATAAAGTCAGCCCGGTTGGTGGTGTAAATGGTGTGGTGTCGCCACTGACATACAACCATACGGCAGCGGCAAACAACCTGAACCAGATTACGGCGAGTGAATCTGAAGTAGGCGTATTTAATTTCCGCGTGTCCCCTGGGGCAAATTATCTTGGGGTGGCATTGGCGGATGGTATTTCACAAGCGAGTGGACGCTTCTATCCACACCATTATTCGGCCAGTGTTGTATCTGCCGGTGAACTAGCCCCCTATTGCAGTACCGGCAGTGCATTTGCGTATACGGGACAGCCGCTCAGCTGGCTGAGCGCACCGCGTTTACAGATTACTGCGTTTAATCAGAGTGGTAATACCACACAGAACTATACCGAGAGCGGCTATGTGCGTCTGGCTGCGTCCGCAGTCAGTATCAGCGGACCGGTTACGGACAACAGTGCCGTGGGCACCGACAGCAACGCCCTTGTCATGAGCTCTGTGGTCAACGATGGCAGTATTACTGTCGCCGCGGCCGGGGTGCTGAATTACGATATGAGCAGTCTTGATACGGCAACTTATAGTAAATCGGTGCTGGCTCAGGTTGCTCCGCTGACACCGGACGTCACCTATAGCCTGGGTATTTTCAGCGACCCGGACGGTGCGGCACTGAGCAGCGCAATGAATATTACGCCGGCGGCGAATTTCCAGCTGCGCTATGGTCGTTTGTGGCTTGAGAATGCCTATGGTCCGGAAACCATGAATTTAACTCTGGCGGCACGCAATGAATATTTTAATGGCTCGCGCTTTGTGGTGAACGCCGATGACAGCTGCTGGACTTACGACAGTGCCAGTGACGTGACGCTGGGAGTTACCGGGCTGACAGAAGTTACTGGTAACACGGGTACACTGAGTGCAGGAATAAGCGACGATGCAGTATTGCTGACGGCTCCGATTATTGTTGCCGGTTCGCCGGATACCGGTGAAACCAGTGTCAGTTACCGTGTGCCAGTGTGGTTGCAGGATGATTTTAATGGCGATGGTAGTCTGCAGGACCCGGCTGCAACAGCAACTTTTGGTGTGTATCGCGGGCATGACCGGATTATTTACTGGCGTGAGATTTACCAGTAAAAAAGCCGGGTGCTAAACATCCGTTAAGACGTTTATTCCCCGGCTTTATTTTTTCTTATGCGATGAGATCAGTCGTCGCTGTCGTCATCATCATCAGAGCCATGGCCATCCATATTCAGCTCTTTGATTTTGCGTGTCAGCGTATTTCGTCCCCAGCCCAGCAGGTTGGCGGCATCACGGCGACGGCCAGCGGTATGCTTCAGTGCCGTTTCAATCATAATGCGTTCAAACACGGGCACGGCAGTATCCAGCAGATTGGTGGTGCCATTGGTCAGTTGCTGGTCGGCCCAGTAACGCAGTGCCTGTTCCCAGTTTCCAGAAGTATGAATGCTGCCTTGCTGGTCGAGCAGTTCCGGTGGCAGATCGCTGATCAGAACTTCACGGCCGGATGCCATAACAGTAATCCAGCGACAGGTATTTTCCAGCTGACGTACGTTACCTGGCCAGTCGAGAGAACTCAGATACTCCTCGGTTTCAGGGCGCAGGGTTTTGGATTCCACTTCCAGTTCTTCGGCGGCGCGCTTGAGGAAGTGACCGAGCAGTTTCGGAATATCTTCGCGGCGATCAGCCAGACGTGGCAGATGGATACGGATAACGTTCAGGCGGTGGAATAAGTCTTCACGGAAACGGCCTTCTTTTACCAGGGTTTCCAGGTTCTGGTGGGTCGCGGCGATAATACGTACGTTCACCTTAACCGGCGTGGTGCCACCAACGCGGTAGAACTCACCGTCGGCTAATACCCGCAGCAGACGCGTCTGGGTGTCGGCTGGCATGTCACCGATTTCATCGAGGAACAAAGTACCGCCGTTGGCTTGCTCAAAGCGACCACGACGCTGACCACCGGCACCGGTAAAGGAGCCTTTTTCGTGACCGAATAATTCGGATTCAATCAGGTCTTTCGGAATCGCAGCCATGTTCAGCGCAATAAATGGCTGTGCAGAACGCGGGCTGTGCTTGTGCAGTGCGTGGGCAACCAGTTCTTTACCGGTACCGGATTCACCGTTAATTAATACCGTGATATTGGATTGTGAAAGGCGGCCGATTGCACGGAAAACTTCCTGCATGGCCGGTGCTTCACCGATGATTTCATGTTCTTCAACCAGCTCTTCGCTGCTTTCTTCTGCGGCGCTGATTTCTTCGAAATGTGCGATAGCGCGCTGAATCAGGCTGACGGCTTCATCGACGTCGAATGGTTTTGGCAGATATTCAAACGCGCCCTGCTGATAAGACGATACCGCACTCTCAAGATCCGAATGTGCGGTCATGATAATGACCGGCAGGTCCGGGCTGGCTTCATGAGCGTGGCGCAACAGCGTCAGGCCGTCCATGCCAGGCATGCGAATATCGGAGATGATGGCGTCAGGGTGCTCGCGCTTCAGAGCAGCCAGGGCTGGTTCAGCCTGTTCAAATACGCGGGTCTGAATGTTGGCCTGTTCAAGCGCCTTTTCCAGCACCCAGCGGATGGATTTGTCGTCATCAATAATCCAGACAGTGCTCATAAGGATTCCAGAGGTAAATAAATAGAGAAAATGGTTTTTCCAGGTTCACTGGCAAATTCAATGATGCCGTTCTTCTGGTTAATAATGGATTGCGAAATAGACAGCCCCAGCCCGGTACCTTCAGCGCGGCCGCTGACCATCGGGTAGAACAGGTTTTCGCGCAGGTCTTCGGGGATTCCCGGACCGTTATCGGTAATGTCTATCTGAGCTACCAGGCGATGGCGCTGGTGGCCGATAGTGAACTGACGCACGGTACGGGTGCGCAGTTGCAGAGTGGGTTGCTCGATCTCCGGTGAACTTTCGAGCATCGCCTGCATCGCGTTTCGGCAGATGTTCAGCATGGCCTGAATCATCTGACCTTTATCGGCCTGTAATTCCGGAATCGATGGGTCGTAATCGCGATCGATGGTTATACGGCCCTGAGATTCCACTTCAATCAACTGGCACACGCGCTCCAGTACTTCGTGGATGTTTACATCTTCCTGTTTCGGAATATGACGCGGCCCCAGCAGACGATCGACCAGATCGCGCAAGCGGTCGGCCTCTTCGATGATGATGTTGGTGTATTCGGTCAGGTCGTTGGATGGCAACTCACGCGACAGCAATTGAGCCGCACCGCGAATGCCACCCAGAGGATTCTTGATTTCATGCGCCAGGCCACGAACCAGTGAGCGTGTGGTTTCCTGTTTGGCGATCAACTGCTCTTCGCGGCTGATACGCATCAGTCGATCCCGCCCCTGCAGTTCAATCAGCAACGACGGCAGGCGGGTTTCCGGATGTGCAACCGGACTGACGGAGTAATCCAGCGTGATCTGCTGCTGATTGTGCAGCTGAATGATGGCTTCGCGTTTGGTGTAAGAGTGGCCGGTAACCACCGAATGGCGCAGGGCGACGATAGATTCGTCTGACTCGTGTGCCAGTTCGTAGAAGGGGACGCCAAGGCAGCGCTTACCGCTCATTTCCAGCAGCGCTTCTGCGGCTGGGTTGACGTACAGCACACTGAGATCGGCATCCAGCAGAAGTACGCCTGTATTCAGGTGTTCGAGAAGTCGTTGATTAATAATCGGGCTGGCAAGCATTCCGGTCTCCGTTGGCCGCCTGTTGCGTGGCGTGAACCTGCGCTGGTTCTGCTGATGCAGCATAATCAGCAAAAAGTGAGCCATATCAGTAGTGTGCACAAAATTAGCGCCAGTGCCTGACTTACTTGGTGCCAGCGGCGCTAAGACGGATCTTTCAGAGGATATATGTGCACCAATGTAGTGCTAATTGCAAATATGGTGCATTTAAATGGTGCTGAGGCTAATTGCCGCGCTTCAGGACCGATGAGCGCTGGACGAACAGTTTAACCAGATTGCTGCTGATCAGGGTGATGCCATCTTTGTCTTTTACCACCATCTGCAGCTGATGTTCGCCTCTGTCAAGGTTGGTCAGCTGAAACGCAGTTTGACGTCCTTCACGCAGGGCTACGCCATTGTCCATCAGTATCAGGGTATCGGATTCGCGCAACCCAGGGCTGAGGATGCCACTGACTTCAACGTTGCCGGCATAGCCGGTGGCCAGTGTATGACCGCTCTGCGGCGTAACAATGCTCAGGCTGGTGTAATTGAAAGCTGGCTCGGATGCTCGTGCGGGCTGCTGAACCTGAGGTGGAGGAACAAATGCAGGGACGGATGGCAGTTCCCGCACAACATGCTTTTCGGCGTTGGCCGATGGCTTGTCGCTGAACACCACGTTGCCGTTCGCATCGCGCGACATATAGACATCAGCAGCAAGCGCCCCGTGGGCTGCCAGCAAACTGAGCAGTAGTGTGGTGATCTTCATCTGTTTTCCCTGATTAACGAGGCCGCATGGTTGTGGCGACGATACTCTGCATTATCGACCGGCTACGGTGCGATATGCAAAAGCTGTATGCTTAGCAGATAGTAAAAACCGGCAGGAGTTCACAAACAAAGATGATTGGTCTGATTCAACGGGCTGGAAAAGCCCGCGTCACCGTTAATGGTGAAGTCACCGGAGAAATCGGCAAGGGTATTTTGCTGCTGCTGGGTGTACAGAAAGACGATGATGATACTGCTCTGCAGCGTTTACTGCACAAGGTGCTCAATTACCGCATATTTCCGGATGATGAAGGTCGAATGAATCTGAGCTTGCTGGATACGGGTTACGAGTTGCTGGTGGTTTCCCAGTTCACGCTGGCAGCGGAAACCAGCAAAGGCATGCGCCCCGGCTTTTCGACTGCTGCAGCACCGCAGATTGCCAATGAAATGTATGAGCGTTTTGTGGCGCTGGCGGCTGAGCAGGTAAAAGTGCAGACGGGCCGCTTTGGTGCTGACATGCAGGTAGAGCTGGTGAATGATGGGCCGGTAACTTTCTGGTTGCAGACCTGATCGGAGTTGCAGACTTGTCGCGCTTTGACTGGCTGCGGATTCTGCTTATCCGGGCTTTATCTGATGCCCGCCGCGAGTCAATTTCTTATAAAAATATCAATATTTGGAATTGGTTATCTGAACCGTTAAGAATTGCAACGAAACGGCATTGGCAGATGATTGCCGGGGCGGTTCTTGTTATGCTCGGCGGTCTTTCGCCTTTTTCAGGGAAATCTGTCGGCCACTCTGTTCAGCACTGCTGCTGTCTGGCTGTTTCCCGTTAGCTGAACGGATACGATTGTGGATTATTCAATTCTTAAACACAGCCATGCAGGCCTGGCCTATCTGACGATTTTATTATTCGTGGGGCGTTTCCTGCTGTTTTATTTTTATCCGGTGTGGCGCCGTAATCGACTGCTGAAAATTCTGCCGCATGTGCTGGATACTCTGTTGCTGGTGTTTGCTGTGATGCTATGCATTCAGATTGCACAGTATCCGGTTCACGATCACTGGCTGACAGCCAAAGTGGTTGGCTTGTTTTGTTACATTGGATTTGGTTCGATTGCGATTAAGACAGCGAGCCGACGTGCTTTTTTTGCAGCAATAGCCAGTTACCTGTTTGTTCTTGGGGCTGCAAAAGCGCACGATCCTCTCTCCTGGCTGGCATATTTCTGATTCGTGTAAATAAAAAAAGGCCGGATAATCCGGCCTTTTTTTAGGTTCATCGCATTTAAGCGTGAAAAATGAGAACGGCAGTAAAATCGGTTAAGTTTGCATTCGCCAAAACCCAA
>NZ_JAEDAH010000059.1 GCF_020320395.1 Thalassolituus marinus
ATGGGCGCGTGGCCTGAAAAATCGAGAGAATGAGGGGGAACGCTCCAGAAGCGAAAAGCTGGGGTCGGTCCTGCCGACCAGGGGCGGTCCGACGCTCGGTAAGTTCCCCTGGGAGGCAGCAGGCATTGCGGATTTAAAAGTCGTTTATAGAAAACCGATATCTTTAAAACTGTGGGACAGCAGTGCGGCAATTGCCGGCTTTTTTATAGCATTTCTGAAGCAATCTGTTTCTCCAGCGCCTCAAGATTTTCCAGCATCTCACGAGAGCATGCCGTCAATTCGTCTATGCGGGCTTCAACATCCTGAGCGGTGGTCAGGGTGGTGGTGGATCCCAGCAGTTTCTTCCAGAACGGCGGTTCCGGCTGGTCAAATAACTGCTGAAAAATATCGCTATAAATTTTATGTAAGCGTTGATGAGGTGCTTCAATCGCTTTAAACGCAGGCAGGTTCTTTAATTCCTGCCCCGCACCGTAATACCAGCACCCGAACTGACACTCGGTAGGTTGCAGTGGCAGCTGACCTTCTTCTACTGCGTAACCGGAGCTCAGTGCCATGGCATATGCACGCCAGCGTAAATGAGCCGTCTTGGCTTTACGGATCTGCAGCAGAACAGTTTCCCGGTCGGCGATATCAGGCATTTGATACGGTTTCCTTGTGCGTACTGCGTGAATGTTAGCAGCAATACTTACCTTATGCCTGTTACACATCAGTCTATTGAAGATTGCGTCCCTGCACCCTCAATCCCTTTTCTCAGTCGCACTGCAGAATACGCTCCAGTGCGGCAAACTCGCGGCGCAGACTGTATAGCTTGGTTCGGTTAACCGGGCTTTGCTGATACATGTCCTGCAATGCAAAAAATGGCTGATAGAGATAATCAAAACAAAGCTGGCGCCAGCTCTGCGGAGCGGCAGGACAAACAGCCGCACTGCGCAACGTCGCGTACAGGCGTATCAGCCAGCTTTCCTGTAAAGGCTTCAGTCCTTTGTTGCCAGCATTCGCGGCTTCTTCCAGCCCCAGGTCCAGATAGTCATTGAGCCATTGTTCCTGCGGATAGCGTTGGTCAGGATTGGCGATGTCCTGTTCCAGCCCCAGCAGCGGATTTCCACTGCTGTCAGTGCTGACACTCAGCAGTAGTGGCTTCTGTTGAGTCGCATGGGTTCGGGCCCAGAGAGGTTGGTGTACCGCGTTGGCATTCATGATCAGCCCCAGACTGTATTTTTTATTACACTAATGATAATGATTATCAAATGCAAGTGTCTTTGAGGAGAATAGCAGAGGGCGCTATTCAGGGTATACTGCCGCCTTTCAGTACGCAGCAGGTGAGGAAACCGGTGTCAGCGGTGTTAATTATTTTCAATCCGGCTTCTGGCCAGGGACGTCAGGCGTTTGTTGAGCAGGTGGCTCAGTCGCTGCGCGAGCTCAGTTGGGATGTCAGCCTGTATCCGACGCGCTGTGCCGGTGATGCGACCCGTTTTTTACAGCAGTACAGTGGGCCACTGGATGTGGTTGCCGTGGCCGGTGGTGATGGCACATTGAATGAAGTGGTCAACGGTCTGAGTGAACGCAACAGTGACAGTTACCGTCTGGCTCTGATTCCGACCGGGACCACCAATGTACTGGCGATGGAACTCGGTGTGCAGCGTCAGTTGCAACAGATTGTGGATATCATTACCGCTGGCAAGGAAACAACTGTCTACCCGGGAAGGGTGAATGGTCGCCGTTTTATGCTGATGGCCGGTATCGGCTACGACGCCTGGGTAGTGGATAAGGTTAATCTGAAGCTGAAAAAGAAAGTCGGCAAGCTGGCTTATGTGCTGTCGATGCTGAAAGAACTTCGACGCTTCGGTTCCAAAACCTATGTGCTGGACGTTGATGGCGAACGCCATGAGGCCAACTCGGTCGTCATTACCAATGGTCGTTACTACGGCGGCTCGTTTGTGATTTCGCGTCAGGCGGGTCTGGGCAAAGCTGACACCCAGGTGCTGATGATTTCCGGTCGCAACCCGCTGCACTTTTTGCTGGTATTACTGGGGTTACCGTTGGGAATAATGGAAAAAATGCCAGGCATTCGCTCTGTGTCGGCGCGTAAGGTAATCGTGCATGACAAAGATCAGAATGCCGTTCCTGAGCCGGTGCAGGCTGATGGTGATTCGCTGGCGACACTGCCGCTGACTCTGGAGATGGAAAGTACCGCACTACGCGTACTGGTCCCCTGAAATATCAGCCTGTGAGCTGATTACCAGTGCACAGGCTTCTCTTCACCACGGATCAGCTTGATCCAGCCGTCGTCATTCTCACCGTCTTCTTCTTTCCAGCCACTGTCGGAACAGCGGATTTCGATACCCAGCGCTTTATGTGCTGCGCGGGCGCAATCGAGGTCCGTTGGCCATGATGTTTTATTCTGCTTGAACCACAGGCTGGCAAAACTTTTTTCAGCCTTGTCATTGAGGAATACATCCATTTCCTCGTCACCGCAGCTGATTTTCCAGTGAGAAAAACCATCGCGGCTGGCAACGGTTTGCAGCTGGGTAAATTCCTGGGTAAGCCAGTCCTGAACCTGCTGGAAATCCGGCTTCATCAGGTAAATTTCAATATCGGGAAAAAATTCAGTCATCTTTTTTATCAAACAGAGTAAACAGGCGCAGCAGACTGAGGGCTAAATAGCCCAGAGTCGCAGCGGCTCCACCCACAACAGCAACGACCAGTCCCAGCATGACCATCAGTTCCTGACGCAGCGAGGGCAGCATCATTTTATTGGAAAGAATGATGGTGGCCACACCGAGAAAAAATACGAATGCGCCCATCACGAACAGACGGAAATTCTGTTGCGGCATATTGGCCCGTTGCCGCAACCAATGACGGATGTTCGCAGACATGGAACAGACCTGGTTGGTGGGTATGGCATAAGCATAGCAAGAGACGCCCACGGGCACTATGTGGACGTTGCCGAGCTACTGCGCTGCGAGGCGCCAACTGTTGCTGCAACGCTGCAGGTAATCGGCGCGCATATGTGATCCCACCGCCGGTGACAGGCTGGCGCTGTCATCACACAGACTGCTGATCAGTTGATCGGAAACCCGGTTGAGATGCTGGATATGCTGTTGCTGCTGGCGGCTGCTGGCTTCCAGTGCCACCAGTTGTTGTTCTCTGTGTGCCAGCTGTTGCTGCAGGCTGGTGTACTGGTTGTGCTGCTGTTCAATAGCATCCTGCTGGCGGATGATCTGGCGTTGCTGTAAATCCTGCTGCGCCAGCCACTGACGCCGCTCACCCAGATGAATGTCCTGCATCCGAACCAGTTGCTGTGTCTGTGCCTCGCTGATATCCTGCAGCTGCACAATCTGCTGCTGCAGATGATTGATAAACCAGCCACTCGTTGCCGTCAGCATCACAAACATAATCACTGCCGTCAGACTGAGCAGTCTGTGGGTTATATCGGAACGCTCACTGTGTCGCGCAGCCTGTGGTGCCGTCAGCGGCTGATTACGGCTTTCTGACAGTTGTGGTGCGATGTCGGCAGGCCCGGGGATGTCACTCTCTGGTGTATTGATCTGCGGTTCAGTTTCCGCAGCGGGATGAAGCAAATGTTGCCGTGCCTGACGCAGGGAACGCAGGGTGTTTTCCAGGGTCTCAAGAGCATCATCGCCCTGGGTCTGACGCAAACTGTGCAGCGTCTGTTGATAGTGGTGGCTGAAGGCTGCCTCTATATCGCCCGCCTGGGTACTCAGTGTACCCAGTAAACGGCGTGCATCGTCGCTGATCTTGCTGGCTGAAGCGGTTGTATCCATAGCGGCTCCTCCCTGCGTGGTTAATCATCCTTGCGCGCCGTGGCCATGACTGCAATTACTGTTGCTGTGCATGGCGATGACAAGGCCAGCAAAGTGGCCACTTTTCACCACTGGCCATCATTGGCAGAGTGTGTGAATTGTAACTAGACTTTAGAGCAGAATTGTTAAAAGAGAGTTACCCGTGCCGAGACAAGACGAAGAAGAAACACTGACAGAAGCCCAGCGCCTCAGTGCTCTGGAAGAAATGGTCAGCACCAACCGACTGGTTCTGCTGATCATGGCAGCACTGGCGGTTGTCGCTATTTCGGCAGCCGTTACTCTGACCATTGTGAATCTGATTCAGCCGGATGTGGTGTACGTCGATAAAAAAGAATTCGCCAAACTCGAGCGTGAGGTTGGCATTCTGAAAGATGCCGCCATCAGCTACGAGAAAAGCCTGATAAAAGCGCGTGAGCTGCTGGAAACCAGTAACTCATCGACGTTTAAGGCGTTGATGCTGGAACAGGAACAGAGTCACCAGCGCTATCTGGAAACCCTGAAGCAGGGCATGCGTGATCTTGCGCGTATGGTACCGGGTTCCCGTACCTGGCTGGATATCTACAACGAACAGCTGGACGATGTCATGCAGGAAAGCCGGGCCCGGGCAAATCGTCTGAGCCGTATTCAGACATCGCAATTGCCACAGGCGGAAACCTACGCTTTACCGGACCTGCTGGAACCGGTAAAGGTCATTAAAGAATAACCACCTCAGCCGCGGTGATCTGATACGAACGGATTGCTGCGGCGCTCATGGCCGAAAGTCGATTCCGGGCCGTGACCCGGAATAAATGTGACGTCGTCGCCTAACGGAAACAGCTTCTCGCGAATGGACTCAATCAGCTGGGCGTGATTTCCCTGGGGAAAATCCGTGCGTCCGATGGAGCCCTGAAAAATCACATCGCCAACAATCGCCAGCTGGTCATTCGCACTGTAAAACACCACATGCCCTGGAGTATGACCCGGGCAATGAATTACCTGCAGGGTAACATCACCAACACTGACCGTGTCGTTGTCGTTCAGCCAGCGGTCCGGAGTAAAGGTTTCTACCGCCGGAAAACCAAACATAGCGGACTGTTGCGGCAGCCCCTGAATCCAGAACAAATCCCCCTCGTGCGGACCTTCGATTGGCAGATTCAGTGTGCGTGCCAGCTCCGCAGTACCGCCGGCGTGGTCAATATGGGCGTGGGTCAGCAGGATTTTTTCTGGAATAACGTCCATGGCCTGCATTTGCTGCAGAATACGATCAATATCTCCACCCGGATCGACAATGGCCGCCTTATTAGTCTTGTTGCACTTCAGAATGGTGCAGTTCTGCGCAAAGGCAGTTACCGGCACAACGGCCACGGACAACGACATACAGGATTCTCTTCACGGTTTGAGTTCGGGGGCTAAGGGTAGCCCCCGGAGCAGCGGATGAAAACTACTCAGTGCATCAGAAGGTATGAATGGTCGGGCGCACACCAGCATATGCAGGCATGGTCATGCCGACACTGGCATTCACATAGGTCGGGTCGGCCACCACATAACGGCGGTTATTCAGCGGCCACTGATCACCCTTTACATCACCATTGAATGCCACCGCGGTGGCAACATGGCCCGGGTAATCCAGAATCACCACATCGAGTCCGAGCAGAGATTCTGTCAGCCAGGCAAACAGGGCGGCGCGATCTTCACAATCTGAGTACGGATAGTGCAGTGTTTCCAGCGGAAAAAGGTAGTTCTCTTCATGGAACTGCTCATCATCGGTGCGATAACTGAAAGCCGTCTGGACGAAACGCAGCAGGCGGTTTACCGCCTCTTTTTCGCTCTGTCCGGCGACCACAGGTTTCAGCTGATCCAGCAGCGACTGGGCGGTAACCGCCGGCAGGCCAGCCTTAAAGTAGTTCGGTAACGATAGTTGTGGGTAGGACGCAAAGTAGCTGACGTAACGCTGCGGATAGCTCAGACGGATACTGTACTGCTGGTCTGCGTAGTGAAATGAAAAGGTTTTTTCTTCGTTGTCACCAGCGGGGACAAAACGTACCGGCTCGCTGAAATCCAGTGCCTGTCTGCCACTGTCGTGCTGCCCTTCATAGGTAAAGACTTTGCCCGGCGCCAGTGGTTTGTCGTTCAGGTTAACAGCGTAATAGGTGTGTCCATCGAGACGGAAATACGTCACACCAAACAGCGCCTGATCGGCAGTCATCAGCAGGTGAACTTTATCGTTGTAGGCAACGCGGGCATCAAAGCCGGCCTTCACCAGCAGAAACCAGCTGAGCAGCACACGACTGTTGTCGTCGCGGTGCAGGCTGCGAGCGTAGCGGTCGAACAGCAGAGCGGTTCCCCAGCTGTTCAGCTGCAGCTCGTCCGCACTGGCCAGCAGACTGGCAACCGTACCCTTGTGGTCGGAGGACGCCAGCGTGGTCCAGTAGGCTGCGATGTTTTTACTGTTCAGCTTGCCGCGATAGGTTTTGTGAAAAGCCGTCGGTGTGTCTGCATAGACGGGGGAACCGTAAAAGGTAAAGGCCGGTTTACGGCTTTGGGCTGATGTACTGTCCGGCTGAGGTTGCGGTATCTGCGGCAGGGTAACCTGCGGCTCCTCAACCGGTTGCGATGGCTCCGCTGGTGGCAGAGGCAGCCCTGGAGTTTCTGCTGGCGTATTATCGGTCAACTCGCTGTCTGCAGCAGGGACGTCGTTTTCCACGGTCTGATCGATGGGCGCCTGTGGCGGTTCGACAGGTTTAGGCTCAGGATCTCTTTGCTGGGCCGGACGTACGTCTACCGGTGTCCATTTGTTCTGCAGAAACTGTACGAAGGCTTTGTCATTTTCATCAAGGTAGCTCTGGAAATCCGAGCGGGTTTTGTTCAGCCAGTCCTGGTAATCGTCCGCCAGTGTCGGGCCGCTGAGCAATGACAGGCAGGCAAGTGGTGCCAGATATTTCATAAAGGATCCTTCCGGAAATGGTGACAGCAGCCCACTTGTGGCGGGCCACAAAAAAGCCGGCATAAAAGCCGGCTTAATCATCACGTGAACACGTGCTTACTGCATGTTGGCAATTTCGCTGGCCAGTTCGTCAAATGACTTCTCGGCCTGAAATTTCTGCCACAGAGCGCGTTCATTGTTCATGGACGTTTTAATGGCTTGCTCCGCCAGTTTGTTTACGGTGTCAGCGTCTAAGCCAACCAGTACTACGATACCACCGGTTGGGGTTGGCATCTGACGGAAGATCTTGGAACCCACCAGGGTTTCCTTGGTGATTTGCTTGGTCACCGAGGTGTTTACACGATCAACGGTCTCAGCATCACCGGTACCGGTGGTTTCAGCGTATTGCTTGATCATGTTCTGAACTTCGACCTTCATGGTCTGAGCCAGTTCAACACGGGCAGCTGTGGCAGCCATTTGCTTCATGAAGTTAGGACCTGCAGCGGATTTATCGGCATAGCCAACAGCCGTCAGATCAATGCCGTCAACCGGAGCACCACAAACCCATACAGGCGCTGGCTGGCTTGAACCGTCAGCGAATACACACTCAGCGACAGGCTCTTTAACCGGTTGGTTGGAGGCACAAGCGGCCAGAAGGGCAGATGCTGCTACAGCAAAAGCGGCGCGAAATTTCATTTTCCTCTCCTTGAACAAAGTGAGCCTCTGGCTCTCTTAATGATGAATCGAGAATAGCGGATGGTCTGGCAAATTGCTACACGCCATCCGCCACCCTCAGGCGCTTAAATCCGGGCTGAGCAGAACTCAGTGTTCCTGCTCAGACACTGATCAGTGCTGGTGGCCGCCAACGCCGTGTGCATGGCCGTGGTCAATCTCTTCCGGCGTCGCATGGCGCACGCTTTCAATGCGTACATCAAAGCGCAGAGTCTTGCCTGCTAACGGGTGATTGGTGTCGACGTCGGCCATAAAGCGACCCATTTTCACGATCGTCACCTGGCGGGTACCCTGATCGGTTTCCACCCAGGCCGTCATGCCTTTTTTCCAGTTTTTGGCACCCTGCAGATGCTTAACCGGTACCCGTGCTACGGCGTTATCGTGACGTTCGCCATAGGCCTGAGCCGGAGCCAGGGTGAAGCTGCCTTCGGCGCCTGCTTCCATCCCTTCAACTTCGCTCTCAAAGCCTTTAATCATGTTGTTGTGACCATGGAGGTAGGCAACCGGGTCTTTATGGTTTCCCTGAGTGGTGCTTTCGATCATGTTGCCTTCGGCATCAAACAGGCTGTAGTGCAGTTGCACGACCGTATCTTTTGCGATTTTCATGTGCTGTCCTGAATTCACAACGGAAAAGGCGCGAGTATCGGCTCTGTGGCCGCCTTTGACAACCGTCTGCCACGGCCCTTGATTTAGCTTTCATGGCCCCCATATCGGAAGTTCATGCTTAAACAATCAGGTACAGAGTCATGACAACGATTGTATCCGTACGCCGTGGTAACGAAGTGGTCATTGGTGGCGACGGACAGGTTTCACTGGGCAACACAGTTATGAAAGGCAACGCACGTAAGGTGCGTCGTCTATACAACGGTCAGGTTCTGGCCGGATTTGCTGGCGGCACCGCCGATGCATTTACCCTGTTCGAAAAATTTGAGGCACAACTGCAGAAACATCAGGGGCAGCTGACCCGTGCAGCGGTTGAGCTGGCGAAAGAGTGGCGCTCGGATCGGGCTCTGCGCAAGCTGGAAGCGATTCTGGCGGTAGCGGACGAAACCGCATCGCTGATCATTACCGGTAACGGCGATGTTCTGCAGCCAGAGAATGATCTTATCGGCGTCGGCTCCGGTGGCAATTATGCGCTGGCAGCAGCTCGTGCATTACTGGATAACACCGAGCTGAGCGCCAACGAGATTGTCGAAAAAAGTCTGAACATCGCCGCCGATATCTGCGTGTTCACCAACAGCAACCTGACCATCGAACGACTGGCGAGCGGAGAATAAATCATGAGTCAGATGACCCCCCGTGAAATTGTCCATGAACTGGACCGCCATATTATTGGTCAGCACAACGCCAAACGTGCTGTAGCGATTGCCCTGCGCAACCGCTGGCGTCGTATGCAGCTGCCGGCAGAAATGCGCGAAGAAGTAACACCAAAAAATATTCTGATGATCGGCCCGACCGGTGTCGGTAAAACAGAAATCGCCCGTCGTTTAGCCAAGCTGGCGAATGCTCCGTTTATCAAAGTCGAAGCCACTAAGTTCACCGAAGTGGGTTACGTTGGTAAAGACGTGGAAGCCATTATCCGCGACCTGGTCGAAACCGGTATCAAGTTATTGCGTGAGCAGGAAATGGTACGGGTTGCCAGTCGTGCAGAACTGGCAGCTGAGGAGCGTGTTCTTGATGCCCTGCTGCCGCCAGCACGACCATCGCAGAGCTGGGATACCACCGAAGAGCCGAAGCCGGAAGAAAGTTCTACTCGTCAGGTATTCCGTAAGAAGCTGCGCGAAGGTCAGCTCGATGATAAAGAAATTGAAATCGATCTGGCTCAGGTGAATGTTGGCGTGGAAATCATGGCACCTCCTGGCATGGAAGAAATGACTTCTCAGCTGCAGAACATGTTCTCCAGCCTGGGCGGTGACAAGAAAACCAAGCGCAAACTGAAAATCAAGGATGCGCTGAAGCAGCTGAAAGATGAAGAAGCTGCGTCTTTGCTGAATATGGAAGAGCTTAAAACCCGTGCTCTGGAACTGGTCGAGCAGAACGGTATCGTCTTTATCGACGAGATTGATAAGGTCGCTAAGCGTCAGGAGTCCGGCAGTGGTGGTGACGTTTCTCGCGAAGGTGTTCAGCGCGACCTGTTACCCCTGATTGAAGGCTGCACCGTCAGCACCAAGCACGGCATGGTGAAAACCGATCATATTCTGTTTATTGCCTCGGGTGCTTTCCATTTATCCAAGCCTTCTGACCTGATTCCGGAACTGCAGGGCCGACTGCCAATTCGTGTCGAACTGGAAGCGCTGACACCGGAAGATTTTAAACGCATCCTGACGGAGCCGAACGCGTCACTGACCACGCAGTACAAGGCACTGCTGAAAACGGAAGGCGTTGATATCGACTTCACCGACGACGCTATCGAACGCCTGGCGCAGATTGCTTTTGAAGTGAATGAAAGCACAGAGAATATCGGTGCTCGTCGTTTGCATACCATTATGGAGCGCTTGCTGGAGCAGGTGTCCTTTGATGCAACGGATATGAATGGTGGAGTAAACATTGATGCTGCGTATGTTGAGCAGCAGTTGGGTACCCTGGCTCGGGATGAGGATCTCAGTCAGTTTATTCTGTAATGTTTAAAGCATAAAAAAAGCGGCCAATGGCCCACTGCTGTCCCACAAATTTTTATTTGAACTTATGCGAGATATTCCAGGCCCCTTGTCCTCATAGAGGGGCCTTCCGAAACGTCGGACCGCCCCTCTCGCCGGACGGGCGTGACTCCTGACCGCCATGGATGGCGGAAATGCAGGTTTTGCAGGAGCAAAAACCGGCCCGCTTCGCGCTGTCCTGGCTCGTTTACCCTTGAAACCTCAATATTTCCTGACCTCGCGCCCCATCGGCCATCCATGGCCGGGGCCGCTTGCCCGAGTCCCTTCGGGCAGGTCGGAAATATCTACGCTTTCTGCGGCGAGCCCAGAGGCGCTGTGTTAGTTAACCTCACCGCCTTATTTCAAACGTCACGCAGAATCTGAATGTCATGTCTCTGACTGAAATTCAGCAATGGCGTCGTAGTAAAAAGCAGCATAGAGAAAGCCACTCTTCGCATCCTGGAGCGCCGATATGAACGATGATTTTTCTGGTCCGCCAGGCATGGATGCCCGACGAGCGGACGGCGACAGGGATGTCGCATGGGCGCGTGGCCTGAAAAATCGAGAGAATGAGGGGTAACGCTCCAGAAGCGAAAAGCTGGGGTCGGTCCTGCCGGCCAGGGGCGGTCCGACGCTCGGTAAGTCCCCCTGGGAGGCAGCAGGCATTGCGGATTTAAAAGTCGTTTATAGAAAACCGATATCTTTAAAACTGTGGGACAGCAGTGGCCCGTGGCCGCTTTTTATGCCCGAAGGTCAGACTTTAAAGCGTTCAATCAGCGATACCAGCGTATTGCTGCTCTCCGCCAGTTTGCTGCTGGACTCATCGGCCTGACGCATGTTGTCAGCGATGTTGCCGGACGATTCGGCTATGCGTACCACGTTGCCACTGATTTCATTGGCAGCAGCACTTTGCTCTTCCACTGCACTGGCAATGCTGAGGTTCATCTCGGTAATGGTATTAACCGCATTACTGATGGAAGAAATCGCATCCAGCGCTTGCTGCGAACTGGCTGCGGTATTTTCTGAGTTGTGCGCATTTTCCTCCATGGATTTTACCGCTGTTGCGGCCTGATCCTGCAGGCGGGTAATCATCTTATTAATTTCTTCGGTCGACTCCTGAGTGCGCGATGCCAGGGTGCGAACCTCGTCTGCTACGACCGCAAAACCGCGCCCCTGTTCACCCGCACGGGCGGCCTCGATAGCGGCGTTCAGTGCCAGCAGGTTGGTTTGTTCTGCGATGCCGCGAATCACGTCCAGTACAGAACCAATGGATTCGGTTTCTGCCCGTAATCCCTGAATGACTGAACTTGATTTCTGAATGTCGGCAGCCAGCTGACCAATACGTTGTTGTGTGGTTGCCATGGTGCTTTTACCGCGCTCTGCACTGTCTGCCACTTCGCGGGCTGCGGCAGCGGCACGTTCGGCGTTGTCGGCAACCTCGTGAATGGTCTGACTCATTTCATTTGAACCGGTGGCGGCGAGGTCGGTTTGCTGCAGTTGGTCGTCGGTGAGGCGACGGGTCGCGCTACTGATCTGCGACAGGTTCCGGGTCAGGCTGGCGAGGACTTCGGAGGTGGATTTGCTCTCGGTAACCAGTACCTGAATACGTTCAATAAACAGATTAAAGGCACGGGCAATGGCGGTAATTTCGTCATCGCCTCTGATCGGCAGGCGTTGCGTCAGGTCACCTTCACCTTTGGAAATTTCGCGCATGGCGATGGCCACATTGCGCAGGGGAGTGCGGATACTGTTGAGGATCAGAATAATCGCACCGATGAGCAGGGCGATAAAAACCACGGTGGTAATGATGACATCGGTAGCATCGCTGATAAATTCGGTCATCACATCGTCTGTGTAAACCCCGGTACCGATGATCCAGCCCCACGGCTCAAACAGTTTCACATAGCTGACTTTGGGTTGTGGGTCATCATGGCCTGGTTTCGGCCACTCGTAATTGACGTAGCCGGCTTTGTCCTTACCGGAGACGACCTTCACCATGTCCATAAACAGGAACTTGCCATTCGGGTCTTTCATTCCGCTCAGGTCCTTGCCGATAAGAGCGGGTTTAATCGGGTGCATCACCATGGTCGGTGTTTTGTCATTGACCCAGAAATATTCTTTCTCGTTGTAACGCAGCTTGTTGATATTCTTCAGTGCCAGCTCTTTGGCTTCGGCTTCTGACAGTCCTTCTTCCTGACTCAGGGTGTAGTAGTGACTGACCAGACTGTAGACATTTTCAACCTGCAGCCGGACTGACAGCTTGCGGCTGTCCATCATGGATGTGTGCAGATGCTCCAGAGCCAGTACTTCTACCAGCAGTACGCACAGTACTGCAGCGGCCAGAACCAGCCAAAGACGTGCTTTGATGGTGATATTGCGTAAAGTAGTCATAGGCAGCCTGATGGTTGCAATAGTAAACTGGTGCGATCAGGTAAATCACGGGCCCTGACTCGTCTTTCAAATTGGAAAGACCCATATCTGAGTGTAGAGGCTGGTGGCAGATCTGCTTGTTTTTTTCTCCTGACATAAGTGGCATGTGTGTGATTCCAACCTCCATCAAAGTGAAGAAAAACAGTCGTTGTCTTGAACTGACCTATGGCGATGTTGCCTATCAGTTGTCGTACGAGTTTTTGCGGGTTTATTCGCCCTCCGCCGAAGTACGTGGTCATGGTATTGGCAATGGTGTGTTGCAGACGGGTAAGAAAAATGTGGTATTGCTACGCATTGAACCCGCTGGCAACTACGCACTGAAACTGGTGTTTGATGACGGCCACGATTCAGGTCTGTACGACTGGAGTTATCTGCGCCACCTGTGTGACAACCAGCAAGCACTGTGGCAGGAATACCTTGATAATCTGGCTGCGGCCGGAAAGAGCCGGGATTCGGCACAAATCAACTTTAAAGCCCTATGACGTTATACTGAGGGCTCACTTGCAAAAGGAGCCGTATTTTGACGGATTCCAATAATACGCCAGGCAACGGAACACTGATTCACGATCCGAATGCCGCGGCTGAAGCACAGAAATACGAAAACCCGGTAGCCAGCCGCGAAGCGCTGCTGATGCTGCTGGAAAATATCGGCCATCCGGCCAGTCATGAGCAGGTCTGCGCACACCTTGGGGAAACCGATGAGGATCGTGTGGAAGCCCTGCGTCGCCGTCTGATCGCCATGTGTCGCGATGGCCAGCTGATCAGCAACCGCCGTAATCAATTTGCCCCGCTGCGAAAAGTCGATCTGGTCACCGGTGTGGTGATGGGGCATCGCGATGGCTTTGGTTTTGTCCTGCGCGATGGCGCCGACGATGTGTATTTGTCTAATCGTCAGATGAGCAAAGTTTTTCATGGCGACCGCGTGGCGGTACAGATTCTGGGCAAAGACCGCAAAGGCCGTCCGGAAGGCAAAATTGTGGAAGTGCTGGAGCGCAATACGCAGCAAATCGTTGGTCGTTATTTCGATCAGGCAGGTGTGGGCGTGGTGCAGCCAGACAACAAACGTGTGTCCAATGAAGTGCTGGTGCCACCGGAAGGTCGCAAAGGTGCACAGCACGGCCAGTTCGTGGTAGTGCAGATTACCAAACAGCCTCAGGCAGGTGGTCTGCCGATGGGTGAGGTAATTGAAGTTCTGGGTGACCATCTGGCGCCGGGCATGGAAATCGAAGTGGCAATTCGCAGCCATAACATTCCATCCGAATGGCCTGATGAGGTCGCGGTAGAAACCAAAAAACTGCCTGATCAGGTAAAAGACAAAGATAAAAAACACCGTATCGATCTGCGTCATCTGCCGTTCGTCACCATCGATGGTGAAGACGCCAGAGACTTCGACGATGCTGTGTATGTCGAGAAAAACCGTAATACCGGCGGCTGGCGTTTGTTCGTTGCTATTGCCGATGTCTCGCATTACGTACAGGTGCATTCGGCGCTGGATAAAGAAGCGCAGCTGCGTGGTAACTCGGTGTATTTTCCTGAGTTCGTGGTACCCATGCTGCCGGAGAAATTATCCAACGGCCTGTGCTCGCTGAACCCGGAAGTTGATCGCCTGGTGATGGTGTGTGAAATGACTATTTCCAAAGCGGGCCGAATTTCCGGCTACCACTTTATGGAAGGCATCATTCATTCCCACGCCCGTCTGACCTACAACAAAGTATGGAAAATGCTCGAGCAGCCAATGACCGATGAAGGTCTGACCTGGCGTGAGCATTACCGCGATGTTGTTCCTCATATCGACAATCTGTACAGCCTGTTCCAGCTGCTGCGTGAAAAGCGTGAAGAGCGTGGCGCGATGGATTTTGATTCGGTTGAAACCCGTATCGTGTTCGACTCCGAGCGTAAGATTCAGGAAATTGTGCCGGTACAGCGTAATGCTGCACACATGCTGATTGAAGAGTGCATGCTGGCGGCCAACGTGTGCGCTGCCGATTTTCTCGATCGCTACAGCGTGCCGACGCTGTATCGTGTGCACAATGGTCCAAGCGCTGAGAAGCTGGAAAACCTGCACTCATTCCTCGGTGAAATGGGGCTGACTCTGGCGCATGGCAAAGATCCTTCGCCGAAGGACTATCAGCAGCTTCTGGGGCAAATTCACGACCGCCCGGATTCGCATCTGATTCAGACGGTACTGTTGCGCTCGCTCAGTCAGGCCGTGTATCAGCCGGAAAACGAAGGCCACTTCGGACTGGCCTATACCGCTTACGCGCATTTCACTTCGCCAATCCGTCGTTACCCGGATTTGCTGGTGCATCGTGGTATCCGCAGCGTCATCCGCAGTGAACGGGAGTGTAAGCATGTGAAACGTGCCGACGGTGCCAAGCCGCTGGCCCACAATAAGATTTACCCGTACGACACCGGTGCCATGGTGCACATGGGCGAAAACTGTTCGATGACCGAACGTCGTGCTGATGATGCCACCCGCGATGTGGTTGATTTCCTCAAGTGTGAATACATTCAGGATCGCGTCGGTGAAACCTTCGAAGGCGTGATCACTGCCGTTACCGGTTTTGGTTTATTCGTTGAACTGAGCGATGTCTATGTGGAAGGTCTGGTGCACGTCAGTGGTCTGGCCAACGACTATTACCACTTCGATCCGGTGAAACATCGTCTGGTTGGTGAACGTACCCGCCGTAGCTTCCGTCTGGGCGACAAACTGTGGGTGCGTGTCACCGGTGTTGATCTTGACGACCGTAAAGTCGACTTCGAGCTGGCTACTGCGCCAATGAATCGTGATCGTGGTGGTGATCTGCCAACACCGGCACGCCTGCCGCGTCGTCGTGAGCGTCAGGCCGGTAGCAAAAGTGACGAAGTGACACTGGCTCCCGGACGCCGCAAAAAAACTGAAAAAACAGACGATAAAGGCAAAAAGAAAAAAGCCAAGCCGAGCAAGCGTCAGAAGCTGAATGCGAAAAAGAAAGCAGACAGCAAAAAGCCCGCTGTGAAAAAGCCGGCGAAAACCAGCGCTAAGAAAAGCGCTAAAAAGAAAAAAGGCTGATTAAACGATGAAACTGGAAGCCGTTTACGGTTTGCATGCGGTCACTACGCTGTTGCAGCGTAGTCCGGAAAAAGTGGTCGAACTCTGGGTGGTAAAAGGTCGTCATGACCAGCGCATGCAAAAGGTGCTGGAACTGGCGCAGTCGCTGGGGCTGGATATTCGCGAAGCGGATAAAGGCCTGATGAACCAGAAAGCCGATGAAGGTAATCATCAGGGTGTGATCGCCTGGCGTCAGCCGGTGCAGAACCGCAGCGAAAAACACCTGCCGGATATTCTCGATGGTATCGAGGGTACGCCACTGGTGCTGATTCTTGATGGCGTCACCGACCCGCATAACCTGGGTGCTTGTTTGCGTACTGCCGATGCGGCCGGTGCGCACGTGGTTATTGCGCCGAAAGATAAGTCGGCACCGTTAAATGCGACTGCCGCGAAAGTGGCGTGCGGTGCTGCCGAGGCAGTGCCTTATATTCAGGTTACGAATCTCGCACGTACCATGAAAGAATTGCAGGAACGTGGCATCTGGATTATCGGCACCGCCGGAGAGGCAGAGCAGAGTTTGTATCAGCATGATCTGAAGGGACCGATTGCCATCGTGATGGGGGCAGAAGGGCAGGGCATGCGTCGTTTAACCCGCGAGCACTGTGACTTTCTCACCAACCTGCCGATGGCTGGTGAGGTCAGCTCGCTGAATGTATCCGTGGCCACTGGCGTCTGCCTGTTTGAGGTTGTGCGCCAGCGTATGGGCTAAGAAAGGAGTCTGGTAGTGGAATGGTGGAATGATCTGGTTCAGCAGAACTATGACTGGTTCTGGGATGTCAGTATCGCCCTCGGCTTTACCTTATTGGCAGGGTTTCTGTGGCGCATGTTTCGTCGCACGCTGTTGCGTCTGGTGCGTGGTACCAACAATCAGTGGGACGATATTCTGGTAGCTTCCATCGGCGTGCCGGTCAGCTGGATGATTGTGGTCATCGGTGCGACCTGGGTCGGCGATATCAGTGCCCGCCACTTTTCGTCCGAGATAGTGACCAGCATCCCGGTAGTACGTCAGCTGTCGCTTATTATTCTGGTCGCCTGGGCGTTATGGCGGCTGATTAACCGCGCTGAAGAGCGTCAGCTGCATCAGGGGACCGATCCGACTACTGTGCAGCTGGTGGGAAAAGTTGCCAAGCTGACGGTGACCGTACTTATTGTGTTGCCGGTGTTTCAGCTGCTGGGTATTTCCATCTCCGGCATTCTGGCCTTTGGTGGTGTCGGTGGTCTGATTGTTGGTATGGCAGCCAAAGACCTGCTGGCAAACTTCTTCGGTTCCATGATTGTGTATATGGATCGTCCGTTTCGGGTAGGTGACTGGATTCGGTCACCGGACCGCAGCATTGAAGGGACGGTTGAGCACATTGGTTTCCGTGTGACCCGTATCCGTACCTTTGATAAACGTCCTCTGTATGTACCGAATTCGGTGTTCACCACCATTACGGTGGAAAACCCGTCACGCATGCAAAACCGCCGTATTTACGAAACGGTGGGTATTCGTTATCAGGATGCACAGAAGCTGTCGGTGATTATGGACGATGTGCGCAGAATGCTGCGCGAGCATCAGGAGATCGATCAGGATCAAACCATGATTGTGAACTTCAACAGTTTTGGTGAGTCCAGCCTGGATTTCTTTATCTACACCTTTACCCGCACCACAGACTGGGTTCGTTTCCATGAGATTAAGCAGGACGTATTGCTGAAGGTACTGGAAGTGATTCACAGCCACGGTGCAGATTGCGCCTTCCCAACCCGCAGCCTGCATCTGGAATCGGTGCCTGCCGCTGTTTTACAGGGCCGCTGATATCAGCCGGGGCTGGATTCCGACTGCAGTTGCAGTACCAGCCCCATCACAATGCGTTTGCCGCTCAGCACCACGCTGTCGCGACTGGTTGCATAATTCTCCTGCAGCCAGCGGGTGGTGATCTGACGCATAGCACCAACCAGTGCAATCCCCAGCATTTCGCCTTCTTCATCTGTTATGCGCCAGTGTGGATGCACACTGCGTGAGAGGTTGATCAGCAGCAGGGCGAAGCGGCGGATATAGCCCAGATAGTGGGCGTTGGTTTCTTCACTGACCCCTTCCAGCTCCATCATACAGACGCGAGCCACACGACTGTCTTCCATAACCGAAAAGAAGGTCAGCAGCGCCTCATCGACCAGCGCGGCCATATCGGACCGGCTGGAACTGTCTTTGAACACCAGCATCAGGCGTTGGTAGATGCCATCCATGCAGAGGTTATATACCTCACGCAGCAACCCTTCGAGATTGCCAAACTCGCTGTAGAAATAACGGTCGGTCAGTTGTGCCTGGCGACAGATGCTGCGTACGGTGGCATGGCGGAAACCATCGGTACCAAACACTTCAAGGCCGGCCTCCAGAAACTGCTGGCGGCGCAGCTGGCGTCGCTCGTCCTGTGTCTGGCCGGCGTATACCCGCCCGGTTGTGGTCGGGTTTGCGGGCTCTGTTTGCGTGTTTTTTGTCTGAAAATGACTCATCCGGCTATTTGACGACATGTGTCGTCAGAAGTAAAGTGACGACAGACGTCTTCACATGACAGATAAAACAAGAACGCGTGGCCAGGTGCCACCGGATGGGGAGTATTGCTATGTCTGCGTATACCGTAGTCATTATCGGTAGTGGTTTCGGAGGGCAGTGTGCTGCAATCCGACTGAGCGAGCGCGGAATGAACGATTACGTCATTCTTGAACGCCGTGAGTTTATGGGTGGTACCTGGGCACAGAATACCTATCCGGGGGCCGCGGTGGATGTGCAGTCGCCACTCTATTCGATTGAATCGGAACCTTACGACTGGTCGCAGATGTTTGCCGAGCAGGATGAGCTGCAGCAATACACCAATTACGTTATTAACAAGCACGGGCTGCGCGAAAAGACGCTGACCGGTAGCAATGTACAGAAAATCGCCTGGAATGAAGACAGCCGCCAGTGGGACATCGACGTTGAAGGGCGAGAGCCAATACAGGCGAAGTTCATCATTAACGCCTCAGGCCCACTGAGCACAGCGGTTATTCCGGATTTTAAAGGACGCGATAGCTTCGAAGGAAAGGCGTTTCACACCAATCACTGGGATCATTCCTACGATTACCGTGGTAAAAAAGTAGCCATTATCGGCAGTGGTGCCAGTGCTGCGCAGATTATTCCGACCATCGCCCCCGACGTTGACCAGCTGCATATTTTCCAGCGCTCACCGCACTGGGTGATGCCGCGCCCGGATTACGTATTCAAGGGCTGGCAGCGTAAGCTGTTAAAGAATCGCTTTGTTTACCGCATGCTGCGCGAAGCGATTTACTGGGGACTGGAAACCCGCGTCATTGGCTTTAAATATTCGAAAACCATGCTGGAGCTGCTCGCAGCGCGCAAAGCGCGGGCACACATTAAAAAGCAGATTAAAGATCCTGTACTGCGGGCAAAAGTTACACCTGACTTCACCATTGGCTGTAAGCGGGTCATTCTGTCAGACACTCTGTATCCGGCGTATTGTCGTGAGAATGTGACGCTGCATGACAAAACGGATGGCATCGACAAAATCAATGCCGGTGGTATCCGGACCTCACAGGGCGAACAGGTGGATCTCGATCTGATCATTTACTCCACCGGTTATGATGCTACTGACGGCGTTATTTCCTACCCGGTAGTGGGGCGTGATGGTAAAACTCTGAGTGATGTCTGGTCGGACTTCCCGCGTGCCTATCTGGGAACATCGGCACCGGGCTTCCCTAACCTGTTTATTGTTACCGGCCCGAACACCGGGATTGGCCATACCTCTGCAATTTTCGTGATTGAGGCGCAAATGAATTACATTATGCGGGCTATCGAAGAAGTACAGGGGCGTGGTAAACAACTGATTGAAGTACGTGAAGAAGCGGAAGAAAGCTATACCACACATATTCATAAGGAAATGGAAAAGACGGTCTGGCATCAGGGGGGCTGTAATAGCTGGTATAAAAGCAAAAGCGGTAAGGTGATCGCGATGTTCCCTGGCTTCAGCTTTACCTTCCGCCGCTGGACGAAAAACTTCCGCGAAAAAGATCATAATTTTGTATAAACCTACATTCATACCAAAATAATAAAAGGCGCAGATATGAAGAAAATCCTGTTACTGGCCATCCCCATGGTGGCCGCACTGGCATTTGGCATTATCCGGGGCAATTACGCCGAAGTGGGCGGTTGGATTTACCATCAGGCGATGGCCACCGAAGCTTCTCTGTACGGCTTTAAAGAACATCAGGCTGATATCGGTGATATGACGCTGTCTTACTACCGCAACGAAAACCCGGGTAAACCTGTAGTGGTCATGTTGCATGGTTACAGTGCTGATAAAACCGTATGGCTGCGTTTTGCCCGTCATCTGACCAGTGATTACGACATCATTATTCCGGACATGGCCGGTCATGGTGAAAGCCCGTACAGCGAAGAGTGGAGCTACGGCATGCCAGCGCAGGCAGACCGCCTGTCGCGTTTACTGAAAACGCTCGATGTCGCTGCCGCGCATGTTATTGGTAACTCTATGGGCGGCTTTCTGACGGCCACGTTTGCGATTAACTATCCGCAGAATACGCTGTCGGCAACCATGATTGATCCGGCTGGAGTAATGTCACCAGAACCGAGCATGATGATGAAGATGCTGGCCGAAGGCCGTAACCCGTTCATCATTCACAACCGTAAAGAGTTCGATCAGTTCTATGCTATGACCATGGAACAGCCACCGATCGTGCCGGACATTGTGCTCGAAGCCGTAGGTAAGAAATATGAGTCACGCCGCGAGCAGCTGAAAAAAATCTTCGAGGATTTTCACAGCAGTGATTACCTGGAAGAGCGTCTGTCTGAGCTGAAAGCGCCGGCCATGCTGTGGTGGGGAGATCAGGACAAGTTACTGCATGTCAGCTCTGTGGGTGTATGGCAGGCTGGAGTACCGGATCTGAAAGTGCATGTTTTCGAAGGTATTGGCCATATGCCTATGGTTGAAATGCCTGGTGAAACGGCAGATATGTACATGGCGTTTCTGTCCGATCTGTAACGGGCATTCCTGCGAAGCGGGGCTACACTGAAGGTAATCTTTCAGCTCCGGTTCCTTTGCTATGAAGCATCGTTTGCTCTGGCTGGTTGCACCACTGTTTATCAGTGGTTGCGACCCCAGCCCTCAGGGGGATGTTCATAATCTCAGTGATGCCATTGATCACTGTCGTGACTACAGTCGGGCAGTACTGGCTCCAAATGTGGATATTTCCCTCGACCACCTTTCGACCCGCGAGAATCGCGAGTTCTATGACGTTTTCCTGAATATAGAGACGCGGGAGCGGCGCAGCTACGCGCACTGTCGTATTGATATGAAAGGTCTGATTGTTCTGCACGAAACACCAGGGTTTCCGAAAAAAGGCGGTGCTTTCGGCGGCTTCTGATCGTGATTACTGCTGCGGCAGGTTAGCGAGAATTTTGCGCAGCATTTCTGCCGCATCAATCGGTTTGGCGATATGGTCCGCCATCCCGGCAGCGCGACAGGCTTCTACATCCTGCTCCATGGCGTTGGCGGTCATTGCCAGAATCGGGATGTCGCGATATTTGTAATTGCCCTTTATCTGCCGGGTAGCTTCAAAGCCGTCCATGACCGGCATCTGCAGATCCATCAGAATGACATCCGGGCGCAGGCCCTCATTCAGTTTGTTGATAGCGATCAGTCCATCGTCGGCGACAACCACATCGGCGCCCATCTGCATAAGTAACTCTTCCGCCAGCATCTGGTTCAGTGGTACGTCTTCAACCAGCAGGCATCGACAGCCCTCTAATGGCTGGTCTCCCTGGCTATCGGAAGCTTTAAATGCCGATGTCGCTTGCTCTGTGTTCTCCTCGGTGCTGAAGTCCGGCAAACTCAGACAAGACTGGCCGATGTTCGGTAGCCTGAGGGTAACGGTAAATGCACTGCCTTGTCCTTTCTCGCTCTGAATGGATATATCACCATCCATCAGTAGTGCCAGTTCACGGCTGATGCTCAGCCCCAGTCCTGTGCCGCCATAACGGCGACTGGTGGATGAGTCGGCCTGGCGAAATGCTTCAAATAAATGTGGTATCTGTTCCTTGCTTAAGCCAATACCCGTGTCGCTGACCGTGAGAAACAGCATCTGCTCCTGCCATTGGTATTTAAGGTGTACCGTAATACTGCCTTTTTCGGTGAACTTAAAGGCATTGCTCAGCAGGTTAATCAGAATCTGCTCGGTGCGTAATTCATCACCATAGACAGTGGTTGGAATATTACTGTCAAATTTAATGCGGAAGTCTATGCCGTTTTCGCTCGCTTTAAGATCAAACAAAGCATGGATTTTTTTCAGGGGAGTGATGAGGTCAAACTGGGCTTGTTCCAGCTGCAGCTGGCCCGCTTCAATTTTCGCGTAATCCAGCGATTCATTAATCAGTGCTAGTAATGTTTCCGATGCCATCTGGCTTTTTTCCAGATAGCTGCGTTGCTGAGCTGTCAGTGGTGTTTTCAGACACAGGTAAATAAAACCGAGAATAGCATTCATCGGCGTGCGTAATTCATGGCTCATATTCGCAAGGAAACGAGATTTGGCTTTGCTGGCACTGTTTGCTTGCTGCACTGCGTCACGTAACTCTGACGTTTTGCGACGCACTTCATTGCTGACGTGCTCAACGGTTCCGGTAACCAGAAGAATAAATATCTGAAACAAGGCGGTAATCAGCAAACCACCGGTAATAATCAGCCAGCTGTTCCAGTCACGCTGGGCTGGATGAATATCGGTATTGGCCGTCATCTCAATATGGTAATTCCGCTCGCCAAAGGTTGTGTGATAAATAAAAGGCTCATAGGACGTCTGAGTCCGATCGTCGGAAATGTAAAAGAAGTCCGGATTGTTGCTGTCAGTTTCGTCCGACATACTGATAGCAATCCCCTGCCGTTGGGCAGCGCTGTAGTATTCCTTCAATAATGCTTCCAGCCGCAGTACACCACTGACGTAACCGATGAATGGCGTCATGCCATCGGGCCGTTCTGCTCTTTCCAGAATATCGAAAATGGGCATGTAGACGATGGTGGCTTTCTGGTTTTGGTTTTCCTGTGCCAGAACAATAGGTGCTGTTGCTACCGGGCGCTTCAGTTTCTTCGCACTTTTTAATGCTTCCAACCGGCTGGGATTTGCTCCCAGGTTGAGGCCGAATGCACGCATGTTTTTTTCGAACGGATAAATATAAACAACCGGATAGTACTCGCTCTGCACACTGGCCGGAATCAGGTTGCCGCCACTGGTCAGCTCGGTCATAAAGAATCCGGGAAATTCCTTGCGCATCGTGCGTTCGAACTTTGCGCGCTCAGCATGAGGAATGATGGGTGTCCAGCCAATACCATGAAGTGCTGAGTCATCGCCCAGAATCAATGCCGAAAAAGCATTAAATTCATCGCGACTGACATAGCTGGAAGCGTTGTACAGTGCTGAGTATGCGATCAGCTTCTTCTCGGCGATATGGAGTTTGTTTTCTATCTGTCGCGCCAGGTTGCCCGCGCTATCGTCAAAATGACGCTGCAGTTCAGCCCGGTTGTGGCTTTGTGAAACGGCAAACAGAATCATAACCACGGCGAATAGCAGTAAGGTTGGTAATACTACCTGTAAGCGGCGACTGACACGGATACGCGGGCTGATCAGGGTCAGCAGCAGCGGAGTGAACAGCAGAATGCCAATACTATCGCCTACCCACCAGGTTACCCAGGTAAAGCCTGTCATGGCGGCTTCAGTAAAGCCTGTGCTGTACAGCGTCAGGGTGGCGATGGAGCTGTTTACCAGACTGCTGCCTGCGGCAACAACAGTCGCAAATAAGGCGATGGCCCGAGGTGCACTGGGGACATCCGGCTTGCCTATAAATCGCTGAAACAGGGTACTGCCGACCATGGCCTGCAAGGTTGCACCGATGCCGATCACAACGGCGGGCCAGATGACGATATCTTCAGTGCTGGCGAGAAATTGGGTAGCGATCAGAATATTGATCAGGCAGGAACCAGTGAAAATGCCAGCGTAAGTAGCGCTGCCAGGAAAGCGTTGCGTCAGCGCCAGAGCGATACCCGCTGCGGGCCATACAACCGATGCGAATCCCGGTGGAATAGCCAGCAGTTGACCGATCAGGCCTGCAGCCAGATAGCAGATGGCGGTCAGCAGAAATATGGCAAACGGGCTGGGCATAAGCACTCCGGGCAGGTCTCTGACTGAGTATAGTCAGAGCCGGGAGATTTGCCGGATTCAGAGGGTATAGCGCTGATGGCAGTAGGCGATGCCGGAAACGATCGGGTAGTCCTGACAGCCGCGGCTGTCACACAGGAATTCTTCCAGCCGGGCTTCGGCTGGCAGCAGTACTTCCGGCTCACCAAGATAACCGGCCGGGCACAGTTCGCCAGCGCGGCGGTGCCAGTGCTGGCGAAAGGCTTCGATGGTGTCATCGTAGTTGAAAATGAACTGAAAACCGCCGACCTGACGTACTTCAATCACGTGCACACCAGGCGCCATTTCACGATCCATATAACCGTCTTTGGCAGAACCCAGCAGTCCGGTGACCGGTTTGTAAGGCACAGGGCTGCACCCTGCCAGCAGGGCTGCCAGGATAAAGGTTGGGAATACGAGGGTGCGGTGCAGTGCAGTCATTAATCGCAGATCAGTCAGTCATCTGAGCGCAGCATTCTGCACAGACTTAAGCCGATCGTCCAGTCAGGGCGCTATGCCGTAATGGCGGCAAAGCTGCCGCGAGTCAGGCTAAGCAGATCGTTTGGAGCCAGTGCTATTTCAAGCCCACGGCGCCCTGCACTGACATGAATGCGGGTCAGACCTTCGGCGCTGGCATCCACGACTGTTGGCAGCGCTTTCTTTTGTCCCAGTGGACTGATGCCGCCAACGATATAGCCAGTGGTCCGTTCTGCCACTTTGGGATCGGCCATTTCAGCTTTCTTAGCGCCCACCGCTTTGGCGATGGCTTTGAGACTGAGCTTGTGAGACACCGGCAGCACGGCCACGGCTAACGGACTTTTATGCCCGCTGAGACTGACCAGCAAGGTTTTGAAGACTTCGTCCGGGTTCAGGCCGAGTAACTCGGCGGCTTCCTCACCGTAGGATTCTGCCGCCGGATCGTGGCTGTATTCCAGCACCTGAAACACAACTTTCGCTTTCTTCGCTGCGTTGATGGCCGGTGTCACGATTGAGCCCCCGGATATTCCAGCGCCTGGTCATTGCTGTCCAGTGGCTGAATCAGGCGAAAGCGCGGCACCTCGCCGTCGGCAGTGGTGACGCTTTCGGTAAACATCTCCAGCGGGCGAACCCAGGATGAGAAGTCTCCGTACAGGGTTTTGTACAGCACCAGCCATTCTTCGGTTTCGCTGTGACGTACCAGTCCCAGAACCTGATAATCGTTGCCTTTATAGTGGCGGTAGATACCGGCCGCTAACTGCGGTTGTTGCTTGTTGCTCATGATCTGTCCGTTAGTCGTCGAGGGCAAAGCGCACCCGGACTGAAGTTGAGATGGTCTGCTGCTGAATCAGCATCGGTGCGGGTTCACTCTTGGCCATGGCGAAGGCGCGTCCTTCCATTATCATCGGTGTGGCCATGCCACCCTGTTCTTCAATGCGCAGTACGCCGTCGATACCGCTGTCCAGTGCTTTGGCCATTTGCTGTGCTTTGTCGCGGGCGTCGTGCAGAGCGAGTGTCATGGCCTGCTGTTCCAGTTGGCGACGGTCAGCAAAGCCCATGCTCTGACCATTCAGACTCAGTCCTTTAATCGCCATCATGTCATGGCTTAACTGTGCGTACTGGCTGGTGTCGCGCAGGGTCAGGGTCACCGGGCGCGAAATCTGTTCACCACGGTATTCGCGGCTACCGTCGTTCCAGTGCCACAGTGGCTGACGGTTAATGCGTGAGGCGTCGACATCCTCTCTGGCAATGTTAAAGCCGTCGCTCAGAGACAGCAGTTGCTGCATCTGCTCATCCAGTTGCTGCTTGGCGCTGGCCGCGTCAGCGGCGCTGGCACTGACGTTCAGGCTCAGGGTGATGAAGTCCGGCCAGGCTTTCACTTCGCCGTTGCCACTGACTTCAACGTAGTGTTCACCAGCCAGTGCGCTGACTGGCAGCAGCAGAGCTGCGCCCATTAATGGCACCATCATCAGGCGGGAGAGGGTGTTGGCTTTCATGTTAACTCCGTGTCGTCAGTGTGATAGCAGACTATGACCACAGCCGTGGCTGGATGACTTCCGTATTTACGCTTTATTACGCGCGTTAAATGCTGCCAGTTGTTCCGCGGTGGCTTCCAGCTGATGCTTTTCTTTCCACTCGCTGTACGGCATACCGTAAACCTTTTCCCGTGCCTGTTCGTAATCCAGCTCAACGCCTTCATCGGCGGCGGCCGTTACCATCCATTTCGCCAGGCAGTTGCGGCAGAAATCAGCAAGGTTCATCAGCTCAATGTTCTGCACTTCTTTGTGCTGGTCGAGGTGCTGTAAAAAACGACGGAAAACCGCAGCTTCGATATTGGTCTGTTGTTGTTCGTTCATGGCTTACCTCCGTAAATAAGCAGAGTGTAAAGCATGCCCGGGTTTACGTCAGTGGCATCCGTTCGCCGATTGCGGGACAATAGCGCCTCATTTTTGCGCGTTAGCGTGGGTTGGAAGTCGTCGTTATGTCTCAGTTATCACAGCCGGTTCGTGTTGCCATTAACGGTTTTGGCCGTATCGGTCGCTGTGTGTTGCGTGCTCTGTACGAAAATGGCTATCGCCAGCAGTTACAGGTGGTGGCAATTAATGAACTGGCCGATATAGAGACCATCAGCTACATGCTGCGCTACGACAGTACCCACGGCCGTTTTCCGGGCAGCGTTGAAGTCGCCGATGAACGTCACCTGCTGGTGAACGGTGATCGTATCTGTGTGCGCCATGAGGCTGACAGCGAAAGCCATGACTGGGCCAGTCTCGGCGTTGATCTGGTGCTGGAGTGCAGTGGCCAGATTAAAAGCCGTGAAGATTGTGAAGCTCACCTGCGCGGTGGTGCACAGCGGGTGCTGATTTCCAATCCCGCTGACAGCGCAGTGGATAACACCATTATCTTTGGTCTGAACGAGCATACACTGCAGCCAGAGCATACGGTGGTATCCAACGGTTCCTGTTCGACCAACTGTCTGCTGCCGTTACTGACGCTGCTGAATGATACCTATGGTGTGGAAGCGGGTGTGACCACCACCATTCACTCGGCAATGAATGATCAGCCGGTGATTGATGCTTACCACTCCGACCTGCGCCGTACCCGTTCGGCGGTGCAGAGTATGATTCCGGTGGATACCGGGTTACCGCTGGGCATTGCCCGTCTGATGCCGGCACTGGCAGGTAAAATTGAAAGCCTGCATATCCGTGTGCCAACGATTAATGTGTCGGCGCTGGATATCAGCCTGCAGCTGCAACGCCCGGCCTCAACTGACGCGGTTAACAGCCTGATTGCACAGGCGGCAGCAGACTCATTGCGCAATATCATTGGCATTACCCACGATGCCCATGCCTCCATCGATTTTAATCACGACCCGCGCTCTGGCATTGTCGATGCAACCCAGACCCGGGTCAGTGGCGATCACCTGCTGAAACTGCTGGTATGGTTTGATAACGAATGGGGTTTTGCTAACCGCATGCTGGATACCGCCCGCGCCATGACCTGCTGATACAGCAGGTCTTCTTTCTGTTTCTGTTACACCGCATCCTGAAACTGCAGTTGCGCCAGTCGCTGATACAGCGGTGATGACTGCAGCAATTGCTGGTGGCTGCCGACGGCGACAATACGGCCGTGTTCCATCACTACGATCCGATCCACGTTTTTAATGGTCGCCAGACGGTGGGCAATCACAAAAGTGGTGCGGTTTTCCATCAGGCTGTCCAGCGCCTGCTGCACCAGATGTTCGCTCTGGGCGTCAAGTGCACTGGTGGCTTCGTCCAGTAACAGGATCTGCGGGTCGCGCAGAATGGCGCGGGCAATCGCCAGCCGCTGTTTCTGTCCGCCGGATAATTTCACCCCCTGTTCCCCCAGATACGACTGATAGCCGTCCGGCAGCTGCTGAATAAATTCGTCAGCGTGGGCAGCGCGGGCAGCGGCCACTACTTCTTCCTCGCTGGCATCGGGACGTCCGTAACGCAGGTTATCGAGTACGTTGGCACTGAACAGCACCGGTTGCTGCGGTACCAGTGCGAACTGGCTGCGCAGTGTTTGCAGATTCCAGTCTTGCAGGGGTTTGCCATGCAGGGTGATCTGGCCCTGCTGCGGATCACGAAAACGCAGCAGCAGATCGAACAGGGTCGATTTACCCGCTCCGGATGGCCCCACCAGAGCAATACGTTCACCATGGCTGACATTGATATTCAGGTCGGCAAGTGCCGGTGTCTGCGGACGCGAAGGGTAGTGATAACTTACCTGCTGAAAGGCAATTAATGGCTGTGTGTCACCCTGTGCGCCGCTGCTGTTGTCCTCTGCCGGCGACACAATATCCGACCTGGCGGCCATCAGTTCGCGGATACGCTCGGCGGCCCCGGCGGCACGCTGTACTTCACCGTAAACCTCCGTGACGGCAGCCAGTGATCCCGCCACCATAATGGCGTAAAACACAAAGGCGGCTAAATCACCGCCGGATAATTCACCGGCAATCACATCGCGGCCACCAACGTACAGCATGCCGGCGACGGAACCCATTACCAGAATCATCACCAGTGCGATCATAAAAGCGCGCTGGCGGATGCGCAGAAGCGCCACAGCAAAGGCCCCTTCGGCGGCCTGAGCAAACTGCCGGTTTACCAGGTCTTCGCGGGTAAAGGCCTGCACCACCTTAATATGCTGCAGGCTTTCGCCGGCCCAGGCGCCGACGCTGGCTACTTTATCCTGGCTGGCACGCGACAGCTTTTTCACCTTGCGGCCAAAGAAAATCATCGGGAAAACGATCAGCGGCACGGCCACCAGTACGATCAGGCTGAGTTTCAGGTTGGTGATAAACATCAGCACGATGCCACCGATAAACGTCAGCGAGTTGCGCAGGGCAAAGGAAAATGACGAACCAATCACCGTCTGCAGCAAGGTGGTATCGGTGGTGATGCGGCTCTGAATTTCACCGGATAAATTATCTTCAAAAAACGATGGCGGCAGGCTGACCAGATGGCGGTACAGTTGCTGGCGGATATCGGCCACCACGCGCTCGCCCAGCCACGACACCATGTAAAAACGCAGATAAGCGCCCAGCGCCACGGCTACCACCATTACCGCGAAGAAGCTCAGCGCCTCGCCCAGTCCGGCAATGGAACCGGCGGCAAAGCCATCATCCACCATCAGGCGAACGCCCTGGCCCAGACTCAGGGTCAGGCCGGCAGTGACGACCAGCGCCAGGATGGCAATGGTCAGACGGGTTTTATAGGGGCGGACAAAATGCCAGAGCCACGGCAGCATAGCGATTCCACAGTCAGTTACAGAGGATGTCAGCCTAGCGGCGCCGGTCGAGGCCAACAAGGTAGCCTGACGCCAACAGACTGTTGCCAGCCTTTGGCTGGTAAAGGCAAACCGGGTATAATCCCGCGCAATTTTGCCGGTACTGGTCAGATTTTGGTCAGCTACCCACGATTTCTAAACCTTATCTGCTGCCGCCCAGGCAAGACACGAGGAAACACAATGTCTGTTTTAAAAATGACCGACCTGGACCTGAAAGGTAAACGGGTTCTGATCCGCGAAGACCTCAACGTACCGGTAAAAGGCGGCAAAGTGACGTCTGATGTACGTATCCGCGCTTCACTGCCTACCATCCAGCACGCGCTGGAAGCCGGTGCCAAAGTGATCGTGATGTCTCACCTGGGCCGTCCTACTGAAGGCGAGTACGCTGACGAATTCTCCATGCAGCCTGTGGCTGACCACCTGGCGGGTCTGCTGGGTCGTAACGTTAACGTGGTTAAAGATTTCCGCGCTGGCGTCGACGTTGCGGAAGGCGAACTGGTTCTGCTGGAAAACGTACGTTTCAACAAGGGCGAGAAAAAAGACGAAGACGAACTGTCCAAGGCTTACGCTGAACTGTGCGATATCTTCGTAATGGATGCGTTTGGTACTGCACACCGCGCCCAGGCGTCTACTCACGGTGTGGCTAAGTTTGCCCCGGTTGCCTGTGCGGGCCCGCTGCTGGCAGCTGAACTGGATGCTCTGGGCAAAGCGCTGGATAATCCGGCTCGCCCGCTGGTGGCCATCGTTGGTGGTTCCAAGGTATCTACCAAGCTGGAAGTTCTGGAAAGCCTGTCTGACATCTGCGACCAGATCATCGTCGGTGGTGGTATCGCCAACACCTTCCTGGCTGCCGCTGGCAAGCCGGTTGGTAAGTCTCTGTACGAAGAAGACCTGATTCCGGCTGCGAAAAAGCTGATGGAAAAAGTATCTATCCCAGTACCAACCGACGTAGTGTGCGGTAAAGAATTCTCCGAAACTGCCGTTGCGACTCTGAAGTCTGCAGACGAAGTTGAAGCCGACGACATGATCTTCGACATCGGCCCGGATTCAGCTAAAGCACTGGCAGAACAGCTGAAAGAAGCCAAAACCATCATCTGGAACGGCCCGGTGGGTGTATTCGAATTCGACCAGTTCGGTGAAGGCACCAAAGCACTGTCGCTGGCGATTGCTGCGTCTGACGCATTCTCTATTGCTGGTGGTGGTGACACTCTGGCAGCGGTTGATAAATACGAAATCGCTGAACAGGTGTCTTACATCTCTACCGGCGGTGGTGCATTCCTTGAGTTCGTGGAAGGCAAAACCCTGCCAGCCGTAGCGATTCTGGAAGAGCGCGCTAAGTAAGCTTTCTTAGCAGTCGCTGTTAAAGACCCCGGCTAAGCCGGGGTTTATTTTTTGCGGCTGTTTATTTTCATCACTCTGGCCACTGACATTTCCTCCCTCTTTCACCCGCAAGGTTCCTTCCGGCTGGTATAGCCGGTAGAATGTGGCCCAGTTTTAATCCCTCTTTAAGGTATGTGACATGGCATTAATCAGCATGCGTCAGATGCTGGATCACGCGGCCGAGTTCGGTTATGGCGTACCAGCGTTCAACGTGAACAACCTCGAACAGATGCGCGCTATCATGGAAGCGGCCGACAAGACCGACTCTCCGGTTATCGTTCAGGCGTCCGCAGGCGCACGTAAGTACGCAGGCGCTCCTTTCCTGCGTCACCTGATTCTGGCCGCGATCGAAGAATTCCCGCACATTCCTGTGTGTATGCACCAGGACCACGGTACTTCTCCGGCGGTATGTCAGCGTTCTATCCAGCTGGGCTTCAGCTCAGTAATGATGGACGGCTCTCTGGGTGAAGATGGTAAAACCCCGACCTCTTACGAATACAACGTTGACGTCACCAAGCGCACCGTTGATATGGCCCACGCCTGTGGCGTATCGGTAGAAGGTGAACTGGGTTGTCTGGGTTCTCTGGAAACTGGTCAGGCCGGTGAAGAAGACGGTATCGGTGCAGACTGCACTCTGTCTCACGACCAGATGCTGACTGACCCGGAAGAAGCCGCAGACTTCGTTAAGAAGACTGGTGTTGATGCTCTGGCGATTGCCTGTGGTACTTCCCACGGTGCTTACAAGTTCACCCGTCCACCGACAGGTGACATTCTGGCTATCGACCGTATCAAGGAAATCCACAAGCGTATTCCTGACACTCACCTGGTAATGCACGGTTCTTCTTCTGTGCCACAGGAATGGCTGGCAGTGATTAACGAATTCGGTGGTGCTATTCCGGAAACTTACGGTGTGCCGGTTGAGCAGATCGTTGAAGGCATCAAGTACGGTGTGCGTAAAGTAAACATCGACACCGACCTGCGTCTGGCGTCTACCGGTGCTATCCGTCGTTTCCTGGCGGAAAACCCGGCTGAATTCGACCCACGCAAGTACTTTAAAGAATCCGTAAAAGCGATGACAGAAATCTGTGTAGCGCGTTACGAAGCGTTCGGTACTGCGGGTAATGCATCCAGGATCAAAGCGATCTCTCTGGATGATATGTTCGAGCGTTACGCCCGTGGCGAACTGGAAGCTAAGATCGGTTGATCGGTTTCCGTTAGCTGTTAAAAAAACCCGCTTCGGCGGGTTTTTTTAGGTTCATCGCACTTTACCGGGAAACGCCGCTTTGATTTTCAAAAAGAAGTAGTCGTTGTCCCGGTACCCATACGCCATTCTCTTGATCACTTTGATCTTATTGTTCATCCCCTCCAGTACGCTGGTGTTCAGACGGTAAACAGCACTTGCCGTAATCCCTGACAGATACCCCTTCAGACGCTTTGCAAACTGGATCGCTGGCTGGATTCCACTGCTCATTGCCATTCCGTACCACTCCCTCCAACGACGTTTGGCT
>NZ_JAEDAH010000060.1 GCF_020320395.1 Thalassolituus marinus
GGCGTATGGGTACCGGGACAACGACTACTTCTTTTTGAAAATCAAAGCGGCGTTTCCCGGTAAAGTGCGATGAACCTAAAAAAACCGCCCACTTTGCACAAAAGGGGCGGTTTTTTTTATAGCTGCTGAAACTTACTTGTAGTAAGCCTCTACTTCACCTTTCAGCTTAACCAGCATCGGACGGCCAAAACGGTCCTTGGCAACCGGAGAAGAAATCTTTACCCAGCCTTCGCTGATGCAGTATTCCTCAACGTCATTACGCTCTTTGCCGTTCAGACGGATACCAATCTCGTGCTGAAAGTACTCTTCTGCGTAGAACTTGCTTTTAGGGTTAACAGACAGTTGATTCGGTAACTCTGGCTTGTCGCTCATGGTGATGACTCACAAAATAGAAACTTCAAAGCGGGCATTGTAGAGACAAGCCGCAGAACCCTCAATACAAGGTGATTGAGGCGGCGGTATTTGCCAACCGTCACTCCTGCAACTGTGGAAATTCCTGTAACAGAAACTGCCATACCGCCTGAGAAGTACGGGTACGCACTCCGACACAGACCAGATGAATCGGACTGCGCTCCGGGTGGTTCCACTCGGACAGCACTGGCAGCAGGCGACCACTGGCGCGCTCGGCCTGAATAAACTTCGGGTCGATCATAATGATGCCCAACCCGGCGCAGGCCATATCGACCAGAGTGTAATTCTTCCATGTTTAGTGTTTTTATATGGGTTACCAACCTGTAACCCGAACTGATAAAGAGCATTGTAATTACAGAAAGTTCCCGTGCCTGCTGAATTCGGTCTAAGCGCGCTCAGCTGAGCCGGCAGCATGGTTGTTTTACTGCACGGCTTCGCGCAATGCTTTCAGTCGTTTTCCGGCAAGCGCCGCACTTTCCTTATCAGCATTTGGATTACTGGCAGCCATGGCCATATATTCAATAGCCTTCTGTAAATCCTTTTCTACACCGAGACCGTTAGCGTACAGATCTCCCATATAGAGCTGCGCTGTCGGGCTACCCAACGCCGCGGCTTTGATAAACCAATAAGCTGCCAGGGTATAATCCGGCGCAACGCCAGCGCCAAAGGCATACATATCGCCCAGCATCAGCTGAGCCTGCAGATTGTTCTGTTCTCCAGCCGCCTTAAAGTAAGCAATCGCTTCGCTTTTATCACGGCCGACACCGGCCTCATCAAACAGGCGCATACCTTCATCGAACAATTCTGTTGCCGACGCCTTACCCTGCTGGAACTGCTCCGGCGGCAGAGATGTTTGCGCGTTAACGCTGGCGGTGAGCAATGTAGCGGTAAGAACCAGAGCTTGTGACAGGCCAAGAATGAGATGAAAGAGAGTATTTTTATTCATTGTATTTTCCTGGGAATATTGTTTAGCCAACCGACTGGCATTCAGATGTACAAACCAGTCAGAATGCTATCTGCCACTGACGCGGCTTACGAATCTCATGCTGTTTAACCCCGGATGGGCGCGTGCTATCAGTCACTACCGTCAGCTTCCCCTGCTGGTAGCCGATACCACGCACAGTGCCTGCCTTGAAGGAGAACTGAGCAATATCCTGCCCCTCAGGCCAGGTAGCGTTATATACCCGGATGACACTCTGCTCAGGCTTATTTACGTCGCCGCCAAAACCCCACATAAGACTACCGGTGAAATACACCAGCACCGTAGCGCCCTGCTCGCTGAAACGATAAACGTCCGGTGTTTTACTGAACAGATAGTAGAGATCATCGGCGATTTTATGCGCTGTTAATTCCGGGTAGCGTAGCTGGTACAGAGGGTTGCTGACGATACCATCAACCCGCCTGCCACCTGCCACTACCATCAGGTGCGGTGTAATCCAGTCGGCAAAATCCACGCCATCCAGCGTATGCTCTGGTAATTCACCCAGCTCAGTAGCAATACGATTTTGCTCGCCAGTAAGGACACTACGGCCGTTGAATATCAGTGCTAATGCTTCCGCTGTTGGCTCTGGCGGCTGCTCACGATCCTCTGCCAGCCAGTCTTCAACATACCCCAGTTTCACTTCGCCTGGTTCAGTCGCAGGCTCTGGCGTATAGACCATTGGTAAACGACGTACTGCAACCGCCTCATCACCATCAAAAACCCGTATTCCTGGCTCAATGGTGCCATCGGGCTGCAACAACCAGTCTCGTCCCTTTGACGGTACACGCCCGTAATCACGAATAAGCTGTGGTCCGTCGTAGGTGGATTCTGTGACAGCAACACCCTCGCGCAGGGTTTTGTACTCGTCCAGACGGTTAACCTGACGCTCTGTTCGAGCATCAACAAAGACAAAGCTGTAGATAAACCAGCCGATAATGAGCGCCGCAATGATCAGTACGACAGCAAAAAAGCCACCAAGGCTTATAAGAAAGGTTTTCATCGATCGTCCTTAACCGGATGGCTGCAGCAGGCAGCAGTAGCCGCATCCTAACATGAACCGCCACGGTAAGTACCAGCACACCGTTCGCGGACCCAGCAGTGATTAGCACTGCCTATAGTCCCCAGAGAAGGAATTCATTTCAGTGTTTGTACACCCGGAGGTTTAATACAGGAAGCAAATCAAATGGCCAATACCAATACACAAGACTAATAGGTGAGAATTTCAGATGATCAGCGAAATCCCTTTCGCCGCTATCGCGGTATCATTCGTATTACTTTCAGTGGCGATGGCCGTAGCCCCCTAGGCTACGACCAGCAATAACGGGCCGAATAAATCACCAGCCCATAGTGGTTTCTGAAGAATCCGAGTCGGGCTTTGACTCAACCACCCGCCCTTCGGCATCAATGGCTTTCTCTTCCCGCTCTGCCGGGTAGAAACCTAATGGCGGCAATTCAGAGTCAGGCACAGAGCCGACCGGGATAATTTTCACATGGCTAAGGTAGTCGAGGTAGAACTTCATCAGGTGTTGTTTGACAGGTTCCGGGGCATAGCCTTTGCGGTGCCAGCAGGGTGAAGAGTCGAAGTCGATCTGTAACGCTAAATCCGCTGAGAGTTCCGTTACGAAAAGGTCGCGACGATCGAGATTGCCGCATGACGTATACGCCCACTTACGTCCTTCTACAGTCAGGATATCTATATCCTGATATGATCTGATCTTCTCGCACTCATCCCCAGTTACTGACAGTTCAGTGCCTTCGTCAAATGCACGTTCTATAGCTTCCTTCAGTCTTTCCTCCAGAATTGGCCTCTCGATACTGGTTATGGGGAAGAAAACTACATTAAGCAACGATGACCAATTATAGAAATCATCCTGCATTGCATCCACTGGAAGCCTCATACTTCCAAAAGGTAAAGTCATATCTTTTTTCGGATATAAATTTGGAGTAACCCCCTGCCTTACAGGCGTGTAGGAATATTCATATACCGGCTCCCCACCCACAACACCATCACATTGAAGAATGACTCGTAAATCATTTACCTGAAATATGTAAGTCGAAAACCTCTCCATAGACTTAAGTTCAGGCAGACTAATGCTTATCTTTTCCGTCCTAAACAAACCATCCATACCTAAACCCCCAAAGCCAGAAGATCATTCTTCATGTGATTCCAGAGCTCTATAAAAGATGCTTTAGGATTAGAAGACAAAAATGTTTCATATTGACTTCGCACCTTCAGGCTATTCTGATCTAAACTATTAGAGTCCAACTTTTGGTGACGTTGAGAGACAACAGAAATCGGCAATCCCTTATGCAAAGACACTGTAGCCCCACTACTCTCAATTGAGGCTTTTAACTGCGTAAATGGAGCTGTTGGCGATACCAGATGAAACTGGAAACCAGAAAGAGTTTTCCCATCTTTAATTAGTAACTTAACTGCTTCCTGCAGTATTTTTGCCCCATCACCATAGACGTAACAATTATAGGATTCGTGTTTAAGACTACTATTATCCACCCATCTATTCTGAACTACTGAGTCTCTGAGGATATTTGCCAGGCCCTGAGGGTCAATTATTTTCCTTCTGGATTCTGGCGACTGATATTCTGCACCAAACTCAATCGTTGCCAGAGGTGCATGGTAAAGATTGAAATCTGTCTTGTAATCTTTTTGGTTGGTCGCCTCAAGCATTATTCTGGACAACACAGGTAACTCGATTAAGGTACCGTTTGAGACTCCTGCTCCTATTCTAAGGACGTTTTGTGTAAGCCTGGTGCCGGAAATCGCCTGTTCCTGCCAGCCGCGCGCCTGATACGTCATATTAAACAGGCCGACTGGAACAGAACTCATATTCTTTTCATAACGACGAATCTTATGAATATAAACGCCAGAGCCTTTATTGGTATTAGGTGGGCTATCCTGAAAAATGGTATAGAAAGCGCGTACAGAGTGGCCGTTGATATCCCCAAAGTCACGATAGAACTCATTAGCAATGCCGATTGCTTTACCAGAACTCAATGCATCTGCTGACGATGACAGCTCCGCAATAATCTGACTAACAATAGCTTTTCCATCTTCAGACTGAGGATCGATATACTCAGCGAAATCAACTATTAGCTCCGGATCTATAAAAACCTTTCGACCAGCATCACTTGGCATTAATGGCAGAAAATTAGCATAGCTTTCAACGATCATCATGCGTCCTTTGCATACAGAATCCATATCAGTCGCCGAGCATATCCGATTGCACCATGGGTGCAATCCAAGCTGGGTCTGATTCGAGGATTCCTACTACTTTTGCAGGACGGAACAGATTAAAAAACGACCAATCAATGCCAGAAAACTGCTGAACCGTAGTCAGCCGGCAGACTGTTCCTGAAGCAGCTTGTGACGGATGCCCATCAGCAATTTACCGTAGTTATTGGCACCGCGCATATCGCGCCCGCTACCCCAGAAGTAGTCGTACATACTGAGTTCAGCAATATCCAGATCACCGCTTTCCAGCAGCGCGGCAGATACTTCTGTGTGAGTACGGCACTTGATGTATGTCCCGCGCGTCATGTAGGTAATACTGTTCTTTTTCCAGTCTTTACGGCGCTTTTGCCAGCGGTTGTGACCAAGTTTGGCAGCGGCTTTCGGGCTTGTGGCCTGGCGAATTTTTTCGCGGTAGCTTTCATCTTCGAATTTCATCGCCTGATAGTAGTGCTCAACCGTTGGCCATTCGTGGCCATCCAGCTCAAACGCATAGGGGGCGTAAGCAGCCAGTGGGTTGTGAATATCTTCCCGGGTGAGGGTGAACAGAGTTTTGCCTTTATGTTCGAACAGCATGAAGCACCATTGTATTCTCAGTCGATGAGCTTAGCTTAATGCTGTTAGCGCAGACTGGAAAGTGCGTATGCCATCCGGACGACAATGCTGTCTCTGCCCAGTTGTTCTCGGGTGAGTGAATCGAGCTGCGAAGGCCTCTGGCCTGACAACCGATTCAACAGTGGGAACAGAGCGAAGTACAAGCCACTGAAACATTCCCCTGCACAGAATGCAGAAGTCATCTTAGTAAGTTGTAATCTACGCTCTGGTACATATGAATCATCGAAGAATTCACATTCCCACGGCGCTATCACTCTACCAGGTGTTTTTTATACGACTCAGTAAAGCGCTTATGCAAAGAGGATTTTTCGGCATCGTAGACAGAGTCTCTGGCTACATCCAGAAAGAAAGGAATAGCATGCTCACTATTGCAGCAGATGAATTCATCACCATAGGGTTTAAAACCGAATTTGCTGTAAAGCTTCACATTTCGCGATTTGCTACTGATCGACCACACCATGATACCAGCCACACCCTCGCTGATCAGGTAATCGTAGGCTGCCACCATCAGGTATAGTGCCACCGGCTTTGTACGGTATTTATCCAATACAGCCAGTTTGCAGATTTCTCCAAGGCGCCCCTCCGTTCCCTTAACTTCACCCATGTAATTTTCTATGGGCAACTGCTCCTCTGAGCTGTTTTTCATATTCGCCGACACGGAACCCATGACTTTACCGTCCGTATCAATGGCTACGAAATGCATCGCACCCCGGTCAAGTGGCGAGATAATACTTCCGGTCGGATAGTTATCTTCTTCTACGAAGACTTTTGTCCGTACCTGGGCAATATCGTTAAACAGCGGGTCATCTATTCCTTTGACCTTCTTAATTGTGTATTTCATCGTTACCTCAGCCTGCAATCTTGAGTCGTATTCCGGCCAGCCGGCTCTGGAATACCAAAATGATGAATAGCGTCAGACAGACGCGAGAAGAGTATCCGGCAATCGATAAACTGCCGATCTCCCACCCGCTTCTGTACGACGAGTAAGATCAGGATGCCATCAGTCTTTACATGTACGCCGGCTCGGAACGAAGCAAACTCAGCGCACATTTAACTGGCCAAGCGTGAATATGACCCAGCTGAATATCCTGACTTTCCGAGGCTAACGAACTTTTATGACAGGCTCAATAACTGACAAAATGAAAAACAAGCGATTACCCGCCAAAATCAACCTTTACCATTAATATCGGCCTGTTCAGAGAACGACAGGCAACGACAGAGCCATAAGATGGCCTTTATTAACAAAAGATTGGGGTGATCAGGCCTTTTCTGACTACCTTCATCGCGGAAGGAGCTGTACGCCCCAAAAGCGCGCAAATTCTGAGCAATGGACTAAACTTAAGGCAAAGACACAATTATTTCGCTGCGAGAGCCGCAGTGAACGCCGGCCCAGATAGCTGGTGACAAAGGAGGTACGGATTACCATGACAGAACAAGCGGACAACGCGCAGATTCTCACCCGACTGGCCGAAGAGGTCGAACGCCTCGAAGGCGAGATTCATAAGATATCCAACAAGCTGAATAACGAGGGCTTCCTGGCCCGCGTACCAGCAGCTTTCATTGAGAAAGAGCAAAAGAAGATGGCGGTTTTTCAGCACAACCAGGCCAAAATCAAAGAGAAAATTGCCTCTCTTCGTTCCGCCTGATCCGCAATCGCTTGGGTATCCGACTGAGTAGTTCTCAGTCGGCCTGAGCGTGTACGGCCTTCTCCCTTCAATACCCCTTCATGTTCTGTGTCAATTTTCACAGCCATTGTCTGACCTATCATCAGCCGCTGTAACTTCAGTGGAGAGAGCTATGGATTACGATATAGCCATCATCGGCGCAGGTCCTGCTGGGCTGAGTTTTGCCCTGTCATTACGACAATCGGGGCTGAAAGTCGCGGTGATCGAAAAGCAGCCGCGAGCGCTGTTAGCCTCTCCTCCCTATGATGGTCGTGAAATTGCTCTGACCCACTTATCGAAGAAGCTGATGACGCAGCACGGTAGCTGGCAGCAGCTTGGGCCAGAAAATATTCACCAACTGAATGCAGCCAGCGTGCTTAACGGTCACTCTGACTACCAGCTGTACTTCGATGCTCCTCCGGGCAATGACGAACCATTAGGTTATCTGGTGTCCAACCAGCAGATTCGCCGCTCAGTTTTTGCCGCATTCGCAGCAAGCCACGCTGCGACGCTTATAGATGACGTCAGCGTTACCCGCGTGCAAACGGAAAAAAGTGGAGGCTACCTGACCCTGAGTGATGGACGGACAGTCAGTGCGTCTCTAATCGTCGCTGCCGATACTCGCTTTTCTGAAGCCCGCCGTCAGATGGGTATCGCTTCAGACTTCAACGACTACGGCCGCAGTGCTTTGCTATGCGTAATGGAACATGAAAAACCCCACAACCATACTGCTTTGGAGTGTTTTCTCTACGGCGGGACGCTGGCAGTTCTGCCACTCAGCGAATACACCAGCTCCATTGTTATTACCGTCAATTCCGCGCAGGTATCCAATCTGCTGAATATGGACGAAGTGACGTTCAGCCAGGAAGTAAGCACGCGGGCCGGCTTGCGACTGGGAAACATGAAACAATGCGGCGAGCGATATCATTACCCGCTGGTCGGCGTACATGCCAGACGCTTCTATAGCCAACGCTTTGCTTTAATTGGTGATGCCGCGGTCGGTATGCACCCGGTGACGGCTCACGGATTTAATCTGGGTCTGAGTGGTCAGGACTTGCTGGCAAGCGAAATTCTTAAAGCCAGAGAAAAACAGCAACCCATCTGGAGCAATACCGTACTGCAGGCTTATCAGGCGAAGCATATGCCCAATACACGGCTTTTGTATCACGGTACAAATACAGTGGTAGGTCTGTTCACGGATGATCGATTGCCTGCGCGCTTATTACGCAATGCTGTATTGAGGGTAAGTAACCATTTACCACCGCTGAAACAGGCGATTCGACAGAAGCTGATGAACAAAAAACATCCGTCCCTGCGCTTGCTATAACGTACAGAGGCAACAGGTAAAAATACAGCGGTCCGGAATGGCCGCTTTTTATTTCCAGCCAAAAACTTCTTCGCTTTCACGAAAAGCAGGCAAACGCTGTGCGCGCTGTATTAATGGACGTATACGAAAAAATAAATAGGCTGCCAGCGCAAGCAACAGCAGCCAACTAACCGGAAGAACCTGCTGTACGGAAGTAAAATCAAACGTCACCAGCGAAAGTACCAAACAAATAATTCCACCACCACTCAGGGTATACAGGGGAATGCTCACGCTGTTCATATCACTGGCGCTGCGTGCCATCCCCGGATTATAAGTTGCTACATACACCCCTATTTCTTCACCTGAGCGTAATTCCTCAACTGACGCACGAAGATTGGCACAAAATCGCCAGCGCCTTCCTCCGGCCTGATACTCAACAATCGGTTGGTACCAGGTGCTGTCGTCCACCTCTCCTGGCTTTTTAACCGTTTTAATGTCCCGAACATGACCACATACCAGTGAAGCTTTTGCCAGAAATCGTGTGTCCCGGACTTTAATCAGTGAAAACAGAAACAGCAAAAACATGCCAACCACGGCTGAAATAAGACTGAACACAGAAACTCCCTGTCTGTTTATTATTGCTACATCCCTCGGATTACTTCCCACCCATAACCGATGATAAAAATAACTCCGGATGACGACTGTCATCAAAGGTAACTCTTGCTGCAAAGATTATGTTTTTACACAGTTTCGATGCAGGTCAGATTTTCATATCTACCGCCAGATTTCCGCTGAAGACTGGAAACCGGATAAAACGATTCTGCGCTGCCTGCATTACATTTACCTGTAAATAACAGTGCAGGCAGTGACAACAGAGCGCACTAGGTTAAAGAATGCCGTACACGCAGCAAGGGGGATTGGCGCCAACGGGGGAATTTGTACCGATTTATCACAGTCGCTGGCGGACGCTTCGCGTCCAACCTGCAACCAGGTCTCAGTACCCTGACTGAGTTTTTCTGACAGAAGCCAGTTTCAGATTAAAGTCAGACAGCTGCAAGAATGCTACACTGATTCCGTCGACACGAACTACGCATCGCTCCAGTGGCTGAGACCTGAACATCCTTCAGGCAGCATTGAGCAGGTCGAGCGTAAACTGCATGCGCTCCGCAGGTGAGTTCATTTCAAGCAACTGCTGCAACAGGTCAGCATCAAAGCCAATCAGGCTGTACAAACGAAAACTGAACTCTTCGCTGTCCATATTCTGCCACTCTGGTGACATAAGCACAGGTAACATTGCATCGCGCACTTCTGCATCCGCCTGAACAAGTGCCGTTAACCTGTGCATCAGTTTGTCCTTAAGAATCTGCAGGCTGTCCAGTTGCTGAGGTCTGAACTCATCATCAAATGCTTCACAGGCGTAAATTGGGAAAGGTAAACGCTGCTTCTCCTCACCGAGGATAAAGCGCTGCTGTAAGTGTACATTGACGAACAAGCGCCCATCGTCGGTGGTATTAACCAATTCGCAATGCCCGGCACTGAATACATTCTGAGGAATATAGGTCGCTTGATTTGAGCTGAGTGCCTCCTGCAAAGAATCTGTCTGTTTGCCCGGGCTAAGCTGCTTCCGGGTATTACAAATAGCCAGAAGCCCCTGCGTATCGAGACAGTGATGAATCATTTCGCGATAACGGGGTTCAAACACATGCAAAGGAAACACTGTGCCCGGAAAGGTGACACATCCGGGGATCGGAAAAATACAGATATCAGTCATAGACCTCCCCTTGTTCAGTACGGCAGACCAGCCCTGAACCGTGACTGGCCCGCCAGGCACGCTGATTAATGCAGCTGAATCTCCAGCCGGTTTATACCACCTGATGGCTGGCACACCATTTCATCGTAGGCACTCTCGTGCCGCATGACCATGTGCTTGTGTGGAATACTCTGCAAACGCTCTTTCATATCAGTAAGACTGTTGGTGCGTAACAATTTTCCACCACTATCCGTGACAATATGTTCAGCACCATCGATCTCCACCGATACCTGATAGAGTGACCCTTCCAGAGAATGAATAATGACACGGGTAACAGTTCCTGACTGCTGGAGCTGATTGAGTCGGACAGACATAACCTACCTCCTTCTTGTATAACTCTTGTACAAGATTAGCCTGACTTCCAACCGAATGACAAGCACAAATGCCATATTCAACACCCGACAAAGATAACGGTATAAATCAGTTTGCCAGCTCAGGCGGGAAGCGATACCGGTAGTGCAAGTGTTCACCGCAGTTTCAGTAGTCAGTACAGGGCACACACATCGGGGGCGGTAAGATCCAGTCCCATCGGAACACGGGTTAGCTTATTCCCCACGGTAGAAATATGGTCATAGAGAATGCCCTTTTCAGTCACGATCAGATCACTTCCGGAAAACAGTGGTGGCTGGCCAATGGCCAGTGAACTTGGCGACTCCAGGCTCAGCAGTTGTGTTGCATACTCCTGGCCCTGACGATTTACGTAAACCAGCTGGCCACTGACAAACTGGGTCACAGCCACCCCACCACAAATCGGCATAATATCGTCAATGATAATACCGCCCTGATAAATAACATTGTCAGTAGCGCGATTACTGATAACGCCGCCACTACTATCAGTCAGTTCAAGGGGTAAGTTACCTGCTTGATCAAACGTCAGCCGGCGAACTTTATTACCATCGGAGATAAACACCTCCTGCCCCTGCACGCGCACCCCATTGGCCGACGACAAACCGAAGGCCGAACCAATCCAGTCGCGATCAAAGCCAGTGACTCGGGGGAGATCAGAGGAGTAGTCCATGCGTATACGCGCGACGCCAGATTTAGCAAAAAAGTTGCCGTCGGCCAGCAATAAATGGCCATCGGGTGTCACTGCCATACCATTGGGTAAAGCCAGCGCATCCACCGGATCATTACGCAACCCTTTATCCAGACGCTGAAAAGTCAGCGGATGCTGATGCACGTTAGCCGCCAGTAAGTGATTATCGCGAACCAGTTTGAGAAAAAAACCTGACCATTGCAGAACATACTCCTGGCAGACTGTAATCACCCACTCGCCTTGCTGCACAATACCGGCAAACATGCATTGATCATCGTATATAGCACGGCGACGGTAGCCTGTTTTTCCGAGTGCATCAGTATATTCAGTAATCTGATAAATATTGCGTCCACCGCTGACAATCAGATCGCCCTCGGCTGTAAAAAGAATATTTTCCGCATCGGGAACAGTGGTCAGTGTTTCCTGCTGTAAACAACCGGCGAGTAACAGTGCGGCAATGAATACAAGCGTACTTTTCAGTAACGGGATGGCAGCAGAAGTCATGGCATTTTCCTTTTTTATTATTTTTTCGTCCGGGCGCTTGAAGCCGTGCGCCTGACAAAGGAAAGTGCCGCTACAGTTTTTCAGGGTCAAATCACCGGCCTGATTTGTCCTTAAACAACAAATCAATTCGTTCAGCGGGGTCAACTGGCCCGATACGCTCCATCAGAAAGCATCAGACCAGTAAGCTGATAATGGTTTATTACTGCCGAATTCAGTCACGCAACGAGGCGATATTGTCGGCTGTCATATTGATAATGGTTTGCCTTGCCTGTGGCGTAATCCAGGCATTATGAGGCGTGACAATCAGGTTCATATTGCCCTGCTTCATGGCAGCCAGCAAAGGGTGACCGCCCACAGGCGGTTCAACCGGCAGTACATCAACTGCGAGACCACCCAGTAAGCCTCCCTGCAGCGCCCACAGCGCAGCCATCTCATCAATGATGCCACCTCGGGAGCAATTGATAACCAGGCAACCCGGTTTGATGTTATCGATATTATCGCGATTCAGAAGGTGGTGGGTGTCGTCAGTCAGCGGGCAATGAAAGCTCAGGACATCTGCCTGACGAATAGCTTCATCGAAGGCCAGGCGGCTATCGTTTGCATCACCCGGGCGCGCGGTGAATATCACCTTCATTGCGAAGGCTTGCGCCAGATTGGCCACCGCACTCCCCAGTGCACCGCTGCCGACAATCACCAGTGTTTTCCCGGATAGCTGTGTAGTCTGGTGATTCATCAGGCAGAAAAACGGACTTTTCACCCAGGCGTTGTTTTTTACGTCCTGCTGATACTGTGGCATACGTGCAGCCAGACTAAGCATCAGCATCAGGGTGTGCTGAGCTACCGAATCAGTACCATAATTAACCACATTCTTTACCGGTATGTTCAGCCGTGCGGCTGCAGTCATATCAATATTATTGGTACCAGTAGCCAACACAAAAATAGCTTTTCGGCCGTTCATCGCGCGCTCGTCGATTACCACCTTATTAGTAATAATAATATCTGCATCGGCAATATTGCTTAACAGCTCGTCCGGATGAGTGGTGCCATATACACGCAACTCCCCAACTTGTTCGCGTATCGGCGTGAGGTCAATGTCAGTGCCAAGTGTATCGGCATCCAGTAGCACGGCTTTCAAAGTGTTTTCCACAGTATTCACTCTTAATCAGTTCTGCTGCTGAAATTATCCAGCCTGCTCTTAACGGTCAAGACGGATCCACCACTTTGGAGAACGCGTGCAGCATTTTCACTGTACCACTGACTAAACAATCTATTGCTCACAGCCAATGTTATTTTTCAAGTCAGAATCCCAATATAGTGATGCGAACTTACTCAAACGCTGGAGCGCAACATGTCATCCACTCAGACACTTTTCACCCCTGTTACTCTGGGTAATCTGGAACTGCCGAACCGTTTTACGATGGCGCCGCTGACCCGTTGTCGTGCGGTTGATCACCTGCCCAACGCACTGATGGCTGAGTATTATGCTCAGCGAGCCAGCGCCGGCCTGCTGATTACAGAGTGCACCATGGTCAGCGAAGATACCTCTGCCTTTGGTAATGATCCGGGAGTCTACTCGGATCAACAGATTGAAGCGTGGAAACAGGTCACAGCCGCTGTGCACGCCAAAGGTGGTCGCATTTTCATGCAAATCTGGCACGCCGGTCGGGCCGCCCATCCGCTGCTTAACGGTGGTAAAGAAGCCGTTGCGCCGAGCGCCGTTGCCATCAATGGTGAGTTACATACACCACAGGGAAAGCAGCCGTATACCGTGCCACGTGAACTTACTCACGCAGATATTGCAGCCATCACCGATGACTTCCGCCGTGCCGCGGCGAACGCCGTTGCCGCTGGCTTCGATGGTGTTGAAATTCACGCAGCCAATGGCTATCTGATTGATCAGTTCCTGCGGGACGGCAGCAATCAGCGCAGCGACGAATACGGCGGCTCACTGGAAAACCGCTCTCGTTTCCTGCGCGGTATTCTTGATGCCGTATGTGCTGAAATCGGTGCTGAAAAAGTCGGTATCCGCCTGTCACCGCTGAACAGCTACAACGACATGAAAGACAGTGATCCGCTGGGCTGGACAGCCTACATGACAAAAATGCTGAACCAGTACCAGCTGGCCTATCTGCATTTAATGCGCGCAGACTTTTTTGCACAACAGCAAGGTGATGTGGTCAGTGTTGCACGTGAACAGTATCAGGGACACCTGATGCTTAACATGGGCTACAGCGCTGAAGAAGCAGCGGCCGCTATCGACAATGGCCAGGCAGACTCCGTGGCTTTTGGTACTGGCTTCCTGGCCAACCCGGATCTGCCGGAGCGTATTCAGGCAGGCGCCGAACTCAACACACCAGATCAGGATACCTTCTACACGGCAGGGGCTGAAGGCTATACAGACTATCCGCCAATGTCAGCCTGATTCTCTTCAGTTAAATCTGCCCGACAGAGTAGCAAGCATAAAAAAGGATAAGCCACGGCTTATCCTTTTTCATTGCCCGCAATTTAAACAGCGCTATCAGGCAGACAGAGCATCAGCCAGTGCGGCTTTCAGCTGATCATCCGTTACTTTAACGTCAGGCGCGAAACGAGCCAGTACGGTACCGTCCTTTGCGATCAGGAACTTCTCGAAATTCCACATAATGTCGGTGTCACTGGCTGGCAAAAGATCTTTTGCACCCAGCTTTTCTTTCAGGCCCTGATCTACCGTGGTCAGAGCCTGCGGAGCTGCGGCAATCAGTGTCTGATAGAGCGCATGACGCCCTTCACCATTTACTTCGATTTTTGCGAACATCGGAAAGGTTACGCCGTATGTCAGGCTGCAGAATTGTTCAATCTCCGCTTCCGTTCCAGGCTCCTGTCCAAGAAACTGGTTGCAGGGGAAACCCAGAATTTCCAGACCATTCGCAGCTTCTGCTTTGTACAGCGCTTCCAGCTCTTCGTACTGCGGTGTAAGGCCACATTTGGAGGCTACATTGACCACCAGCAGAACTTTGCCTTTATAGTCCGACAGCGACACGCTTTCGCCCTTGATGGTGCTGACTGCAATATCGTAAATACTCATAAACTCTCCGGTTATATGCACTGTGTCTGGGATTTTCTATAAGCTGCCTGAGCTGAACAACAGCGTCAATGCGGCGATGGTTTATTTCGACAATAATCCGCAATGTAAGGTGATGCACAGCGCTGCAACGCACTGTTCGACCACACTCGGGAATCCGCAACAAAAGCTCACAGGCTTTCATTCTTCAGGCTGTTAGACTATGGCTTGTTAACCTCTCTGGGGAACCAATACAGCGTTCTCCTTTTCGACATATTCAAAACCACACCGAAGTCGCGGACATGCAGCTGCTTGTTGGCGACTATGGTTTATTTATATTCAGCATTCGGATTGCTCACCAGTGACAGTATCAGTTCAACCACCCGCCCGCACTCACACGGGGATTGCCGCACTGCTGGCCATGGTAACAGCGCTCAGCCCACTGGCCATCGACACTTACCTGCCCGCCTTCCCTGCCATCGCTGACAGCTTTTTCGTATCCGTCCATCAGGTTTCGCTGAGTATTTCCGTATACGTATTCGTGCTGGCTCTGGGAAATTTATCCGGCGGTCCCCTGTCTGATCATTTTGGTCGTGACCGCATTATGCTCACCGGCCTTGCACTGTTTGGCATCGCCAGTCTGCTGATCAGCTTTGCACCGGACCTGGAAACCTTTATTGCCCTGCGTGCCTTGCAGGCGTTTGGTGGTGGATGGGCCGTAGTCTGTGTGCCGGCACTGGTACGGGATCGGTTATCTGGCCAGGAAGCTGCACGCTTCTTCAGCCTGATTGGTTTACTGATGGTTGCCGCTCCGGCGCTGGCACCCAGCATTGGCAGTCTGTTTCTCAACTGGTCCGGCTGGATAAGCATCTTCATTTTTCTCGGTTGCTACGCCGTGCTGATGCTGCTGTTGTTGAAGGGCATCGTTTTCGCTGGCTATCAACGCCCAGTGCATCACGAACAAGTCAGTATCCTGCAGCGCTATAAAGCGGTTATAAACACCCGCCCGGCGATGCGTTTCATTCTGACCGGTGCCTTCGCTTTTTCGGTGATGATGCTGTTTATTACCCACGCATCGTTCATTTATCAGCAGCATTTTGGTGTATCACCCGGTAACTTCGCGCTGTTGTTTGGCGCCAACGTGGTATTGATGCTGATCATGAACCTGACCAACCGACGCCTGCTCAAACGCCTGCTGCCCGTTACTATTCTGCGCAGCGCCCTGACCGTTCAGGGAGTGGGCCTGGTCATGCTGCTGTGTGTGACGCTACTGGCTGATAATCTGTGGTTGTTTGTTCCGGCCATGATCCTGAGTATCGGTATGCTGGGAGCAGTGTCGCCGAATATTCAGGCCTGTTATATGGAGTACTTCCCGCAGCATGGTGGTACCGCCGCGGCGCTGATGGGAGCAACACAGTTCTCAGTGGCGGGCCTTATTTCAGGTTCATCGCATTTAAGCGTGAAAAATGAGAACGGCAGTAAAATCGGTTAAGTTTGCATTCGCCAAAACCCAAACAAAACCGA
>NZ_JAEDAH010000061.1 GCF_020320395.1 Thalassolituus marinus
TCGGACGTCGGATGTCGGATGTCGGATGTCGGATGTCGGATGTCGGATGTCGGAAGCCTGAAGCCTGAAGCCTGAAGCCTGAAGTCCAGCGTCCAGCGTCCAGCGTCCAGCACATCATCCGTGCGGATTCAGCGCCGGATCGAGATTACGGCCAATGAATTTACACACAAAGATAGATGCGCCAAAGGTTTCCCAGCTGCGCTTCATTTCCTGCTGCAGTGTGTTCATCAACAGATCGTATTCACCAAACACCTGAGTGCTCATGGTGTTGGTGACCACGGTCAGGCCATTAACGCTGTTAAGGCGATCGATAAAGTCTTTGATGTAAGGGATGTAGTCATCCGCCAGCGGGTATTTGCTGATTTCGACGGAAATTTCCATTGAGGTCTCCAGTTAATAAGCCGGACGTCTGACGTCCGGCTGCATTTATCAGAATGAATACTTGGCTTCCAGCATCACAAGGCGCGGCTCGCCCAGCTGCGCGTAACGACCAACATTATCCGGAGACGGGTCGTTAGCATCGTTGTTAAATCCACCGAAACCACGAATATCGGTTTCACGGTTGGTCAGGTTGCGGCCGGCCAGTGCAAGATCCAACGGCCCCTGCTGATAGCTCAGACGGGCATGCCAGAGTACAGCAGAGCGGGCTTTTTCATCGTGACTGTCGGAGAAATAAAATTCGTCTTTAGCTTCACTCTCCACACGCACAGAAAACTGCTGGCTGAACGCATAGGTAAGTGCCGTTGCCAGACTGTATTCCGGAGCATGTGCCTGTGCACGACCAGACTTATCCACTCTAGCGCTGCCCACAATATTCCAGCTTGCGTCATACACATTTTGCTCATAACTGTAATCACTGAACTCGGCATGCAGATAACCCAGGCTCAGATCCCACAGCAATGCATCAGACAGCTGCCACTGGCTTTCCAGCTCCAGTCCGTAATTTTTTCCTTCAGCAGCATTCGCCAGATAGTCCATAAATGAGACACTGGGCTGATCAAAATACGAGCTTTTAACCTGCTGGTCTTTACGCTGAATATAAAATACCGCGAGGCGGGTTTTCAGCGCATCATTATCCAGTGACGATTTAAGTCCCAGCTCGGCAGTATTATTAAACTCGGTATCAAAAGTACGGTTCTCTGGCGACACATCCGGGTCGGTATTAATACCACCGGGTTTATATCCCCGTGCCAAAGAAACATAACCCAGATGATTCTGAGCAAGCAGGGTTTCAAGCGTTACCTTGCCACCAAACAGGGTTTCATCCGTTGTATCCTGAACCGCGTCATTCGCAGAGAAATCATTTTTCCACTGCTCCGCACGCACACCATAGGTCAGCGTCCAGTCAGAGTTAAACGCCGTACTCAGTTCGCTATAAACAGAAACAGAATTTACGCTCAGGTCGCTGCGATACTGTGCATCGCCGGTACGGTTACGTACCAGTTCTTCGTCACGGCTCATGTAATAAATACCGGCGACCCAATCGGTCGTGTCGCTGAATAAACGACCTTGCGGGGCAGATAAAAAGCGGAAATCAGCACTGCTGCGGTCGAAGGTGCGCAGATACTGGTCAAATGCGGTTCCCCATTTGGGCGGATAAGCATCGGAAACCCAGTCTTCGTCGTAACTGTATTCGGCTTTATTCCAGCTGCCGGTGATTTCACTTTCAAAGCGGACCGCGGAATTCAGGTCACGGTTATAAGCCAGAGCCAGTGCACTGGTATCCTGACTGTCACGACCAGGTTCATCAGACAAGGTAGTACGGCTGTTATCCAGCGTAAATGCGTCGTAACCGTTATCAATATCCGCGTATAAATAGGTCAGATTTAATTCACTGCGCTCAGACAGTTGCCAGTGCAGTTTACCGCGGGCAATTTTTTCATCCTGGTTGTTGGTGTCATCACGGTTTAAAAATTCATTGTCGATATAACCATCGGATTCAAAACCATGCACGGCAATACGCCCCTGCAGGTTATCACTCAGCGAACCGGATAACGCCGCACCCAAGCCATAACTGCTGTAGTTGCCGGCTTTAGCACTGATATAGCCTTCGCGGTTCTTTGTCGGTGCGTTACTGCTGACGTTGATCATGCCCGCCAGTGCGTTGGCACCGAAACGCGTGCCCTGCGGACCGCGCAGCACTTCAACCTGTTGTACATCAAACAGGGTAGCCGCAGCGCCCAGGCCGGTCATATCGATACCGTCGATCACTAAACCGACTGATGGATTCACCGGATCAACAAACTGGCTGCGCTCACCAATACCGCGAATCTGGAAGTAACGGCCACGGGAAGCCCCGGATGCGTAGTTAACGTTAGGGGCGAAGCTCAGCACCTGATCCAGGTGTTCAGCGGAACGCGCTTCAATCTGCGCCGCATCCACCACGGTCACGGCTTCCGGAATCTGCTGTACATCGGTCTTGCGGAAGTCGGCCTGTACCGTCTGGGTATCCAGTACAACATCAGCGGCCAGCACTGGCAGTGGTGCCATGGCAATCAGCAACGAAAGAGGTGTTTTTTTCATGTCGGGGTCATTCCTCAAAGTACAAGAAAGACCCGGCTATCGCGTAGGGGTGGCACTGCCACCGCTCGATTGTGATGCGCTTGTCCGCATACGGACTGATGCCGCCGGAACAACCGCCCCCATTCCTACGCCGGTACTAACCGGATCAGGTTCTAGGGGTTCGCCATTTACCTGCAGTGCAGATAAATACCCGGCATCTCAGGCACGCTCAGTGACGCACCACCCCCTGGGACGGCGCACATGATACGCGCTTCCGGCTCGAATGGAATATCGACGAATGGGGAGGCCCCGACGGCATTACCCTTCCTGACAATATTGGCGCTTGAAAATGGCAAAAAAAGCATCATTCTGATGGTCATAAAGACGTGCAGTCGGGCACGTCCGATTTTGTTAATCACAGGAGCGACACATGTTGCGCATCATTCTGTTTCTGGCCACTAACTTAGCCGTTGTGCTGGTAGCCAGTATCACTCTTTCTCTGCTGGGCGTGGGCAGTTACCACACTCAGGGCGGGGGCCTGGCCATGGGCAACCTGCTGGCGTTCTGTCTGGTGTTCGGTATGGTCGGCTCGTTCGTTTCCCTGTTCCTGTCGAAGTGGATGGCGAAACGCTCAATGAACGTGCAGATCATCGATCAGCCACATAATGCCGGCGAGCAATGGCTGGTAAGCACAGTTCAGGAACTGGCCAATAAAGCCGGTATCGGTATGCCGGAAGTGGGCATTTTCCCGTCCGCATCGCCTAATGCCTTTGCCACCGGCTGGAACAGGAACAACGCACTGGTGGCGGTGTCTACCGGCCTGCTGCAGCGCATGGATAAAGAGCAGGTAAAAGCCGTGCTCGGCCACGAAATTGGCCACGTTGCCAACGGCGACATGATTACCCTGACTCTGATTCAGGGCGTGGTGAACGCCTTTGTTATGTTCTTTGCACGTATCATCGGTAACTTCGTCGACAAAGCCGTATTCAAGAACGAAGACGGCCCGGGCATCGCCTTCTACGTAACCACCATGATTGCAGAGGTAGTGCTGGGTATTCTGGCATCGACCATCGTCGCTTGGTTCAGCCGTCGCCGTGAGTTCCGTGCCGACCAGGCCGGTGCCGAGCTGGTATCGCCTGCGGCCATGGTCAGTGCACTGGCTGCGCTGCAGCAAACCTACGAGCAGCCAAGTGAACTGAACGGTGAACTGGTGGCATTTGGTATTGGTGGTGAAGGCAAGTTCTCTGCTCTGTTCTCCACTCACCCGCCGCTGGAAGTACGTATCAACGCCCTGCGTGAGCGTTACGGTCGCGGCTGATACAGCCCACCGACAAATACAAAAAAGCCCGATTGATACCTACTACTGTCCCACAGTTTTAAAGGTATCTGTTTTCTATAAACGACTTTTAAATCCGCAATGCCTACTGCCTACCAGGGGAACTTATCCCCTGGCCGGCAGGGCCGACCCCAGCTTTTCGCTTCTGGAGCGTTACCCTCATTCTCTCGATTTTTCAG
>NZ_JAEDAH010000006.1 GCF_020320395.1 Thalassolituus marinus
GTTTTTTCTATTGTGTGGTAACAACAGAATAACACTTGGAATCAGGCTTTTTCATTTGCTGCCCCAAACTGTGGGACAGCAGTGGCCTGCGGGCGCTTTTTTTGTGGCTGGCATTCAGGGCTATTTACTTTTCGTGAGGCACTCCGTACATTCCGCCGCTTAATTACTAATATTTCAATCAAGGACGACGATAATGCGTACAGCGCAGTTTTTATCTATTGCTTTACTTTCCCTTTCTCCGTTTGTAGTACAGGCCGCAGATGTCCACAGCTTTGTCGGCGCGCGCTATTCAAATTCCGTATCGGGTGAATACACTCTGGATCTGGATGACGGTGATTCGGAGTTCACCGGCGATCTGAATAGCAAAGCATTCGGTATTTACTTTGGACGCACAAATAAGCGCAATAATCGCTGGTTGCTTGGCTACGAATCTAGAACGTTCGATTTCGACGGTGGCGACAGTGAAGATGCCGCTGGTTTACGTGCCGATATCCATTTTGTATGGGGAGAAGGCAAGAAACTTCAGCCCTACCTGGGCGTAGGTGCAGGCCTTTACCGGTTAAGTGATGCTTTGCTACTGCAAGGTACTGACAAAGAGGGTGATAGTTTGTCGGGTTTTGCGTTTCAGATGGGACTTGGTGCTAAATACATTGCGAGCGAGAAAGTCGAACTGGATATCGCCTTTGAGCGTCAGGCTATCGTCTGGGAAGAGGTCGAAGTTTTTGACAGTTTGGTAGTTAATTCTGCATATGTGCACAACAGTCTGGTGCTTGGTGCAGCATTTAATTTCTGACGTGTGAACTTAATTTTTCAGTGCATTCCGTGGCTATACGGAATGCACTGAAGTATTCAGTACATGCTCTGAATCATTTCAATCGATGGGCGCAGCGCATTGCGCCAGCTTTGCTCTAACTCTTGAGAAAAGTCAGGGTCGTGCTTTTCCAGAGTATCAACCAGGGCGTCCAGCCACATTCCGTAAAACATCGGATTAATATTCATTTTACTGCGGCTGTGGCTTTCACCCAGTGCGCGGATTTTTGTATCCGACATGCCACGTGCGTGCATCACCAGCCACATAATACCGCCACGCAGTAATGAGCGCTGTGAGGTCATGTCGGTATTGGTAAACATGGCGCGGATTTCCGGAGATTTACCCATGAAATTGGAATAAAAATCCTCGTAAAAAGAAGGGCTATTACAGCTCCGTCCATAGCTCTGAAATACCTTATCGGCATCAGTCATTGAGGCAGTACCTTACATTTTATTGATAGAGTTTTAAAAAAGGCGCGCAGGGTACTGTGCTGTTTGCCGTAATGCAAATGACTCTTTGTTTCACCGGCTGGTAAAATTATCTAATTGCTTAATCAGCAATTTCCAGTTCAGGTTGCTTGCGGTGGTTTCTGCAAGGCGCTGAATATCGTCGTTACGGCGCGCCCGAAAATCAACGCTGTCAGCATTTTTCAGTCCGGCCCAGCACAGCAGCGCCTGACAGGCCTGTGGCGTATCGAAAATACCGTGCCAGTAGGTTGCCAGAATGTTTTCATCCGCAGAAAGCCAGCCACAGCCGATGCTGGTGATGTCGGCACTGAGGGTGCTGATGCCTGCGTGAATTTCATAGCCCTGTGCCGGCACAGTGGGTTGTCCAGGTAGTGAGAGTTCCCCACTGACTTGTAGCAGGGTTTTATCTGCCTGCAGTTCGGTGCGGATCGGCAACAAGCCTAAGCCGTCAGTGTCACCGGGCAGATCCTCAATACCCTGTGGGTCGGCAATCACATCGCCCAGCATTTGCAGGCCACCGCAGATGCCCATCAGTTTGCCGCCGTAGCGCAGATGACGTTGCAGGTAGCATTGCCAGTCTCCTGGCTGTGACAGCAGCCAGTTAAGGTCGGCACGGGTATTTTTCGAACCGGGAAGGATCACAAGATCGGCGGCGGGTGGTGTCTGCCCCGGGCCAACCAGTGTCAGTTTTACCTGAGGGTGTAAACGTAAGGCATCGAAATCGGTGTGATTGCTGATGCGCGGATAAACCGGCACCACAATATGAAAAGCGGCGTCACCATCCTGTTCCTGCGCCAGACTCAGTGAATCTTCCGCATCCAGATAAAGGCCGTGCAGGTAGGGAAGAACCCCCAGTACCGGCTTACCGGTTTGTTGCTCGAGCCATTCCAGACCAGGCTGCAGCAGGCTGATATCGCCACGAAAACGGTTAATAACAAAACCAATGATGCGTTCACGTTCGCTGTCGCTGAGGCAGGCCAGAGTGCCAATTAAATGAGCAAAAACCCCACCGCGATCGATGTCGGCGATCAGAATAACCGGACAATCAACAGCCTCGGCAAAACCCATATTAGCGATGTCGTTAGCGCGCAGATTCACTTCTGCCGGACTTCCGGCACCTTCTACCAGCACAATGGGATACTGTTGCTGCAGACGCTTCCATGAATCCTGCACGGCTTGCATGGCGGTCTGTTTGTAGGCCATGTAGTCACGGGCAGGCAGGTTACCAATCGACTTACCCTGGATGATCACCTGACTGCCGCTATCGCTGGACGGTTTCAGTAACACAGGGTTCATGTCGGTATGCGGCTGCAATCCACAGGCTTCTGCCTGCAGCGCCTGGGCGCGGCCTATTTCGCCACCGTCAGCGGTAACGGCACTGTTGAGCGCCATATTCTGTGGTTTAAACGGCGCCACGCTGAAGCCCGCGTCACGCAGAATCCGCCCTAATGCGCACACCAGAGTACTTTTGCCGGCATCGGAGGTGGTGCCCTGAATCATCAGTGTCAGAGGCTGCATTGCCTGCAGGCGTGCGCTAACGGAAGTGATCGGGTCGTACATCTGGTAATATCGCCGGCTGAAATAAGCCGCCTATTGTACGTCATGATGCTTCTGCTCTGCGGGATTTTTCCTGTTGTTCCTATCGATTTCGCTGTGCTGCTGCCAGCTCTGGCGCTGCTTGCCTTGCTGCTTGATGCACTGCTGGGTGAACCTGCGCGCTGGCATCCGCTGGTAGGGTTCGGCCGTTGGGCTGCCTGGCTGGAAAAGCGTTTAAACCGTTCTGCCGCTGGCGTTGTCAGTATTTTCTGCGGAACGCTGGCGCTACTGCTGGCGTTAGCGCCACTGTTGCTGGTTGTAGCAGCACTGCTGTGGCTGGCGCAGCAATCACTGTGGTTATGGCTGCTGGCTGAAGTTGTGCTGCTGTATCTGTGCATTGGTTGGCACAGTCTGCAATTGCATATTGGCTGGGTATCCCAGGCGCTGCTGGCCGGTGATCTGGCTCAGGCGCGGGAAAAATTGGGGTGGATTGTCAGCCGTGATACACAGCAGCTGAATAATGATGAAGTCGCTCAGGCCGGCATTGAAAGCCTGCTGGAAAACAGTGCAGATTCGCTGTTTGTTTCCCTGTTCTGGTTCGCTATCGGTGGCAGCACGCTGGCGTTGCTACACCGCTGGGTGAATACCCTGGACGCTATGTGGGGCTATCGCAGTGAACGTTATGAATTCTTCGGTAAAGTGGCGGCGCGACTGGATGATTTACTGGCATTTATTCCGGCACGTCTTACGGCGCTGGTGATGGCGCTGGCGTCCGGCCGCTATTGTCTGCGGGCTATGCAGTGCTGGCGCACTCAGGCAGCAGCTTGCGCGAGCCCGAATGGTGGCCCGGTGATGACAACAGGCGCTGGGGCGTTGGGCATTCGTTTAAGTGAACGTGCCTGTTATCAGGGTGAATGGAAAGCCAAACCGCCAATGGGCTGTGGTCCCGCGGCAGGAGTGAGCGATATGGCGCCCGCCTTGTCACTGGTGTGGCGCGCACTGGGTCTGTGGCTTCTGCTCTGGCTGCTGGGCGGACTGCTGCTGAACTGGCTGCAGTACGGAGTCGTGTATGTTACTTGAGCCCTGGCAGCAGGCTGCTCACGGTTCTGACCTGCAGCGTGCGCTGAGTGTCTACGGTGGTAACGCTGACGAGTGGCTGGATCTGTCGTCGGCAGTCAGCCCTTACAGTTGGCTGGTTGAGCGTGCTGAGCAGGAGTGTGACGCCAGCAGAGCCCTGTTTGCCGCAGACTCATGGCATCATCTACCCGCGCAGCCAGCTGAGCTCGACAGTGCGGTGCGTAGTTATTACGGTGAAAGCGGTTTGCTGGTGGCTGGCAGCCAGCAGGCGATACGCACGCTGCCGCAATGTTTTGCTGCGGCACAGGTGTGGCTGCTGCAAGGCAGTTACGGCGAACATGTCTGCAGCTGGCAGCAGCAGGGGCATGCAACAACAGAAAAAACGGCAGCACAAATACGTCAGGCCTTTGCTCAGGCCACGTCTGAGACTGTTGCACAGGCAGGCAGTGAGTCGCTGCCAGATATATTGATTCTGGTGAACCCGGGTAATCCCGGTGCGGAATATTTTACTCAGCAGGAGTTACAGCAGTGGGCAGCGCAACTGGCACAGAAGCAAGGCTGGCTGATCTGTGACGAGGCCTTCATGGATGCCAGCGCCGACCTCAGTCTGTTAGCGGCTGAGCGCCCGGAGAATGCCATTGTGTTGCGCTCGCTGGGGAAGTTTTTCGGGCTTGCCGGTATACGCGCTGGTTTTGTTTTTGCCAGTGAATCTGTATTGGCCACGCTCGGCTCGCGTATCGGGCCCTGGGTTGTGAATGGTATGGCGATGCAGTTGCTTCCCGCGGTTCTGCGCGACGCTGACTGGCAACAGCAGCAGCGCGGACGTTTGCAGGCATTACGCGAACGTATGCAGACATTGTGTGCGCATTTACCACGGGTTGGTGATACACCCATGTTTATAACGCTGGAAAGCTCGCAGGTGGCAGCGTGGCAACAGCAATTGGCAGTGCAAAAAATATGGACGCGGCTGTTTGCGCAGCAGCAGCGTTTGCGTCTGGGTTGGCCAGCTAGTGAAGCGGGCTGGCAACGATTGGAAAATGCATTAAAGAATCTAGCGCATGACGGAAAGGAACAAGACTTTGACTAAGGTTCGATTTATTACTGCTTTGCTGGCTGCCTTACTGTCGGTTACGACACAGGCTTTGACGGTGACGGACGATCGTGGCGTGGAGCATACACTGGAAAAACCCGTCAGCCGTATTGTGTCACTGATGCCGCACGGTACCGAACTGCTGTTTGAAGTGGGTGCCGGTGATCTGGTTGTCGGAGCTGTGGATTATTCTGATTATCCACAGGCCGCAAAAAAAATTCCACGCGTCGGTGGATACAGTGGTCTGAATCTGGAGGCGATTATGGCGTTGCAGCCAGACATCGTCCTGGCCTGGCCAGAAGGTAACAACCAGCGTGAACTGGATCGCTTAAAGCAACTGGGTTTTCAATTGTTTGCTTCAGACCCACGGGATTTTGCCGCCATCGCCGATAATCTGGAGCGACTGGGGAAACTCACCGGCAATGATGAGCAGGGCCTCCGAGCTGCGCAGGCTTTTCGCGCAAAGACGCAGCAACTGGCTGAGCAGTATCAGCACCAGCAGGATCTCACGGTTTTCTATCAGGTGTGGAACAAGCCTTTACTGAGCCAGAACGGCTCGACGTTTATTTCCCGTGCCATCGAACTGTGCGGTGGTCACAATATCTTTGCCGACTTACCGATGGCCGCGCCACAGGTTAGTATCGAAGCGGTGCTGGCAGCCAATCCTCAGGTGATTGTCGCCAGTGGTATGGGCGAAAGTCGTCCGGAATGGCTGGATGACTGGCGCGGTTATGCACAGCTCAGCGCAGTGCAGACCAATAGCCTTTACCACATTCATCCGGAGCTGTTTCACCGGCCGACCTCTCGTTTCCTGATTGGCACCGAGCAGCTGTGTCAGCAGATGGCAGCTACGCGTCAGCGTATGCAGAGTGGTGCAGCGCCGGCGGAATAACACAATCATGATCTGACTCGCCCCTGGTGGTTTCTGGTTTGTGTTAGCGTAAATACAGCGCTCAGGAGAAATTCTATGCTGGCAATTTTTACGCAGCTGGCCGATTGGCTGGTCTATCAGGTAGCGGGCCTGTCTTCCGTGTCACGGCTGGGCAGTGCACTCCATTTCTTTGTTGAAGATGTCAGCAAAATATATGTGTTGCTGATCATCATGATCTATCTGATTGCACTGATCAGAGCCTCGCTCAATGTTGAACGTGTGCGCGATTATCTGACTCAGCGCCACACCTTTGCCGGACTGTTTATGGGCGCTGGTTTCGGTGCTATCACACCGTTCTGTTCCTGCTCCAGTATTCCTGTGTTTCTGGGCTTTACTTCGGCAGGCATTCCGGTCGGAATTACCATGGCATTTCTGCTGACGTCACCGCTGATTAATGAGGTGGCCGTTATTCTGCTGATCAGTCTGCTTGGCTGGCAGCTCACGCTGGCTTATATCGGTGTCGGCTTGCTGGTAGGAATGGCGGGTGGTTTTACCCTGCATATTCTGCACGCCGAACGCTGGCTACAGCCGTTTGCCGCGAAAGCCTATGCCGCAGCATCAGCACGCAATGTGCCGGCCGCTGCTAAGGTGCAATCGCTGTCACTGCATGATCGCCACCAGTTTGCCAAAGACGAAGTAAGGGATATTTTTTCCCGGGTCTGGCTATGGGTCATTATTGGCGTCGGCCTTGGTGCTGCGCTGCACGGTTATGTACCAGAAAACTGGGTCAGCGATCATCTTGCAGACGGCCAGTGGTGGACAGTACCCGCTGCAGTGCTGGCGGGTATACCTCTGTATTCCAATGCCACAGGCGTTATTCCGGTGATGGAAAGCCTGATTATTAAAGGCTTGCCGCTGGGCACGACACTGGCGTTCTGTATGAGCACTGTGGCTGCAAGTTTCCCCGAATTTATTTTGCTTAAGCAGGTCATGCAGCTGCGTCTGCTGCTGATTATTTTTGCAATGTTGCTGGTGTCTTTTACGCTGGTGGGTTGGCTGATCAATCTGATCGCCCCCTGGCTGTAAGGCTGTAAGGCTGTATGAGGATAATGCTATGAAAGAAATTGTTGTGCTGGGATCCGGTTGTACAAAGTGTGAAAAAACCGCAGATGCCATTCGTACCATCGCCGAAGAACTTGCCATTCCGGTATCACTGAGTAAGGAAACCAGTGCGGAAGCTATCATGCTGGCGGGGGTTATGCGTACGCCAGCGGTTATGGTGGATGGTCAGCTGGTACATAGCGGTTCTATTCCCCACCGACAGGATATTGAAGCCTGGCTTAGCTGAGGCTGCTTAATTGCCTGCCCAGTAAAGCACCTTAAGGTTATCGGGCAGTGGCTGATCGGCAGGTAAGTAACTGACGGTTTCGGGATTCTCGAGCAGATAACTAACGACATCCTGTTCGGAATGCAGAATAGCAGGAGGCACCCGACGTCCGGTGAACTTCATCTGCGCCCAGTAAGACTGAATCCGTTTTTCAGGCAACCCCATAACGTGGGCGTTGAATAGCAGGCGAGTGTGATTGTTCAGAGGAAGGGCAACGGGTTTCAGAGCAAGTCCGGCATTGCCACCCATAAACAGGTTGCGTACCTGCTCCAGAGTCAGCGTGGGGCTACGGTAATGGGTGTTGGCGACAACCACCAGACCTTCTCTGGCATGGCTGTTATGTATAGCAGCAGCCATCAGCAGTAACAGCAGCAAACGCGACATATTACCTCCTCAGTCTTTTTTTATAACGAAGGTCCTGCAAGCTGACTGGCAGGATCTTCGTTTTGTTATCTGACTTCGTACAGGACTGGCAGGATCTTCGTTTTGTTATCTGACTTCGTACAGGACGGTCAGCGCATCCGGTATTTGTATGTCGGCAGGCAAATAGCCAACGCTACCGGGGTGAGCGACCAGGTAATCCAATAATGCAGGTTCATCATTAATTTCACGCGGAGGTTGCATACGCCCGGTGAACTTCATTTGCGCCCAGTAGGACTGAATACGTGATTCTGTCAGGCCGATAATCTGGGTGTTAAAGATCATGCGGGTGCGATTTTTCGGTGGTAATGCAACCGGTCTCAGGTCATAACCGAGGGAGGCTCCCATAAACAAATTTCTCACCTGTTCTCGTCCCAGGGTCAGTTCTTTGCCTTCGGTGTTGGCCACTACCCGGATACTGTTTTCTGCCTGTACTGGTAGCAGCAGTACAGGTGTAAACATCAGCAGCAGGTATTTCAACGTCGTCCTCATCATCAGAACACCCACTCCCATCCCAGTTGATAGAGAGTGGCGCTGTATTTATCAGATATGCTGTTATCTGTATAAAAACCGCTGGCCGGCAGAGCAAAGAAGCCACTGCGTGGCGCTGTCTCTTTGAGGTATGAAACGTCAAGTTTGAGCGCCATATTGATATCAAAATCCCAGCGAGCACCCAGGGTATAGGTATCCATGCTGCCGTCAGGCAGAGAGTTGTAGACCTGATAGTAACCGGCTGCTAACTCGTACAGGGGATTGTTTACCGGGTCATAGCCAGCAGCCAGAATCGGCTGAAGTTCGTCTTCTGCGTTGGTTTCTGAGTAAGCACTGGAAGCGTAGGTCGCGTGCAGTGTCCAGTCGCTTATGTTGTATCCGGCGGTGAAGTAATAGCCGGTCAGAGAAGGTGCAGCATCAAACTCGGTGGTGGTATGCACCCATTCTGCTTTGTAGAAACTCGACAGCGTGTCGTAGCTCAGCGCTGCCTCGATAAAGGTTACTTCGCCTTCCGAGTCCAGTGAACTGGCACTGGCTGTCATGCCGATCTGCTGCAGTGCTTCCTGCAGGGGTTCCAGTGCGTAAATTCGGGTCTCGTTATAGCCGGTATGATAGGAAAGGCGCAGTCCGACATTGTTGCTGCGCAGATTAACCACCAGACCTCGCAGGTCGTCCACCCGGCCATCGACGTTAACCCGGCTACCGGCAATCAGAATATCGCCATCAAAATAGCCGTAGTACGCCTCCAGATTCAGCGCGAAGTTTGAGCCGGCATAGTTATAGCTGCCACTGACACCGTTAAAGGTCGAAAACAGGTAATTGCTGTAAACCTGGGCCGGAGCGCTGATCCACGGGTAGGAGTAACCGACGTCAATGCTGTCGCTGTAGGCAAAGAATGGCATACGCAGCTTACCGGCACGGAAATGCAGCGCGTCATCCGGGCGATAGGACAGGTACAGCCATTCAACACCGGAATCGCGGTTGTCGCTGCTGTGGGCCAGTAACTGTCCGGTTACAGAAAGAGAATCGGTGAAGGAATAGGTCGGCTGAACCGCCAGCAGCGTTTGCTGTTTTAAGGATGGTTCATCGCTGTAACCGTCCACCTTCTGATCAGTGCCAGAAAGGTAGCCTCCGACCACGCGCATAAAACCGGAAACATCGAGATCATCAGTGACGGCAACGGCCGAGGCGTTAACGCTGCCAAGCGCCAGGGCTATACCGCCTATGGAGCAGTTTATGTACTTGGGCAAACTACGCAGGGACATCTGAGCATCATCCTCATAGATTTCATGGTTTTAGCATCCTGGATAACAGTTTAGACCGAAAATTTCATTGTGCTGTGAAATCAGGCGTTTCAGCGTGTACAGGCGATTGCATTCTGTAACATTTTATTTTGAAAATAGCCCTTACAAGTCAAGGTACGTGGCGATTTGTGGGCTAACCTGTAGTCAGGAGTACTTGTTATTTTGTGAGAAACGGAGACCCGCGAATGCTGATCAAGAGCATCAGAACCGCCATAATGTTTCTGAGCCTTGTTTTTATCGTCTCGATTGCGCTTACAGTGTTCTACCTGTCGGTAACCGAACACCGGGAGCTCTATGCGCGCTATGTAGAAGGGGAGCTGGATGCTCTGACCGAAAACATGGCCAGCGATCTCGTCGGCGTTATCAACCACCCCAACCAGTTTTTTGAACTGAAAGCCTACCTGTTGTCACTTGATCCCTATGACCATGTCATCGGTGCTGCTGTCTATGACAAATCCTGGGAGCTGATTGACGAGTACGTTGGTCACGCACGGGTAAGAGACACCAGTATGGCACCGGTAGATTTTATCCAGTGGCAGGAAAGACGCACCGGCGTCTGGCAGGATGGCGGGCATCTGGTGGCAGTCAAGCTGATTGGCGATCCGGGGCTGGTGCTGGGCTACCTGGTGGTGGTTAACGACTATGAGGGCCCGCTGGAGTTCAGCACCCGTAATCTGACCATTCGCGTGCTGCCTCCGGCACTGCTGTCGATTGTGGTACTGATGCTGTTTTTTTACATCATGGGCAACCGCTGGTTATCACCGCTTACTCGTTTGTCAGAGTTTGCCCGACGGGTGCAGCGAACTAAGGATTACTCTCTCAAAATTCCGATTAGTGGCCATTACGAAGTATCTTCTCTGACCAGCGACATCAACAACATGATGGATGCCATCCGTCAGGAATCTGAGATCAATCAGGAATACGTTGGCCTGCTCGAAGAGCGTCGGGAAGAGATGGAATATCTGGCCAACTACGACAGCCTCACCGGCCTGGTGAACCGACAGTATTTTATTACCCAGCTCGAACACGTGCTGAAAAACGAGCAGGGCAGCGGTGTCGGGTATGCTGTGATGTTTGTCGACCTTGATGGTTTCAAGGTTGTGAATGATTCATTGGGTCATGAAGTAGGTGACCAGTTGCTGGTGGAGGTTGCCCAGCGCCTGAAAAGTTACGTGCCGGAAAATGATATTGTTTCCCGTCATGGTGGTGACGAATTCCTGATACTGGTGAATGACTGTGGTCAACCGGATTGTCTGAAGGAACTCGCCAATTGCATCGTTAATGGCCTGACCCAGAAATTCCTGATTCAATCATGGGAAGTACGCATCAGTGCCAGTGTCGGGATTGCCACGGCCTCGGAAAACTGTACCGATCTGCGTGAGCTGATCCGTAATGCCGACGTTGCCATGTATAACGCCAAAAGTGCAGGTAAGGCTCGCTTCAGTTTCTTTACCGACGATATGCTGAAGGATTATCAGCGTCGTGTGGATATTGCGAACGCCATTGAGTACGCACTCGAGCACAATGAATTTTCTGTGCACTATCAGGCTAAGGTAACACCAGATGGCGTACCGGTTGGTGCAGAAGCACTGGTGCGCTGGCGCAGTGAACAGCTGGGTTTTGTTTCTCCGGCAGAGTTCATTCCTATTGCAGAACAGTCCGGTAAAATTACCGAAATAACCCAGTGGGTTATTAATCGCGTATGCCTGGATGTACGGGATGCCATTCCAAGAGTAAAACGTGCGATTCCCGTATCCATTAACCTCTCTGCTTCTGATCTGAAAAAATACCACCTGGTGGGTTTTATCAAGGGAGCTTTTATCAAATATGGTATTCCCCCGGGGCTGGTGGAGTTCGAAGTGACAGAACATTCATATCTGGATAATCTGGATATGGCTAATCGCTTCTTTGCCGAAATTTCAGCCATGGGTTGTGAAGTTGCTCTGGACGATTTTGGTACCGGTTATTCATCACTGAGTTATCTGACGAAAATTCCCATTGATGTGATCAAAATTGATAAGCAGTTTGTCGACAATATTGGAGCATCAGAGCGAGATGATGCGCTGGTGCTTACCATTGTTGAAATGGGACGACGGCTGGGTATGGAGCTGTGTGCCGAAGGGGTCGAAACGGCGGAGCAGCTTAAATTTCTCAGTGACAATGGTTGCCGTATTATTCAGGGCTATCTGTTCAGTAAACCATTGCCCTTGCCTGAGTTTCTTGAGTATCTGCAGCAGGTTGAACAAAAGCTGTCGAATGAAGCGTAAAGAAGCCGGCACCGCCGGCTTCTTTACGGGTCAGGTTTAACCTTAATCTTCCAGCAAAGCGCGTAACATCCAGGCGGTCTGTTCATGGATGGCAAGACGCTGGGTCAGCAGGTCTGCTGTTGGTTCATCCGCTGCTGCATCCACCAGTTCATACAGACTGCGCGCGGTGCGGGCAGTTGCCTCATGGCCATTGGCCAGAATCCGGATCATTTCGGTCGCCTTCGGTGGAACCTCCGGTGCGTCGGGTAACGACGTCAGTTTCGCGAACTGAGCGTAGGAACCGGGTGCAATGTGGCCCAGTGAGCGTATGCGTTCCGCGATCGGGTCGACTGCATTCCACAGCTCGGTGTACTGCGTCATAAACATCGTATGCAGGCTGTTGAACATCGGGCCTGTTACGTTCCAGTGAAAATTATGGGTGGTTAAGTACAGGGTGTAGGTGTCGGCCAGCAGACGGCCTAATCCGGCACTGATCTGTTCACGGTGTTCGGCACTGATGCCAATATTCACGTTGCTCATAGGTCACTCCTGTGTGTTGCGGTTATGAAGACGTTGTTGGGTTGTTCAGGTTCCCCGGCCTCAGCCGAGGGTGGTATCCAGCATCATCATTAAGGCAAAGCCCACCATTAATCCGAGTGTGGCCACGGTCTGGTGACCATGGCGATGGGTTTCCGGAATCACTTCGTGCGATACCACAAACAGCATGGCACCACCGGCCAGCCCCAGCCCGATCGGGTAAGCCAGCATAAAACCACCGGCCAGACCGGCACCCAATAATGCACCCACCGGTTCCAGTAAGCCGCTGAGGCCGGCAATAATGACGGCAAACAACGGGGTAAAACCCACGGCGCGCAGTGTCAGCGCGACCGCTAAACCTTCGGGAATGTCCTGCAGGGCAATGGCGGTGGCCAGTGGCAGGCCCACACTTAAGTCGCCCTGCGCAAAGCCGACGCCAACGGCCATGCCTTCCGGCAGGTTGTGCAGCGCCATGGCAAACACAAACAACCAGGCCTTGCTGCAGCGTTCGTGACCGGCACCGCAGGGGCCGGTGGTACCGTGCTCGTGCGGGGTGAATTCATCCAGCCCCAGCATTAATGCCACGCCCATCAGCATACCGAACACCACCAGAGCGCCGCCCTGCATGGCACTGCCGGTGATGTTTTCACCGGCTTCAATACCCGGCAGCAATAACGAGAACGCGGCCGCGGCCAGCATCATGCCGGCGGCAAAGCCCAGCATGGCGTCTTCGGCACTTTGCGATACCCGTTTCAGAAACAGCGCCGGCAGTGCGCCCAGTGTGGTGGCCAGAAATCCAGCGGTGCCACCCAGCAGGGCATAGTGCGTGAACAGGCTGTTATCGGTGGTCAGCAGGTTAATCAGACTTTGTCCCAGCAACACAACCAGCAGAGCCAAACCGGCCAGTAAGCCGGCGGCTGCGTAGGGATGCTCAACAGCGTGCTGGCGCAGATCATCAAACCAGGTAGTCGCAGAGCGTTGACTGAGTTCCATAGGGTTTTCCCGGCGTTGCCTTGTAGCGTTCAGATGAGATCAGTGTAGTGGCCGTGTTAATAGAAGCTATTTGATTAAAATCATTTAACCAAAAGTTAAAAACTATAAGTCAGAACAGGCTGAGCTGATCTTTGCTCACGGCTTTTTTCCGGGGGCTGCGCGCCGGGCTGCGTTTGCGCGAGCCATGCTTCTGGCCAATGCCGGCCGCGTTGCTGAAATACTCCGGTTGCTGGCGCAGCTGGCGGATGCGCTCGCGTGCCAGCCGGGTGGCCTGCTCAAAATCGACCAGCGGCGCCGGGTAATCGCGGCCGATGATCACGCCGCACTGCGCCTGTAAGCGCTGACTCATGCCCCAGGGCTGATGAATCCAGCTGTCGGGCACCTGTGCCAGTTGCGGCAGCCAGCGGCGGATAAACACACCGTGCGGGTCTTGTTTCTGCGCCTGCAGGGTGGGGTTGTACATGCGCGGCGGGTTAATGCCGGTGGTGCCGGACTGCATCTGCACCTGCGGGTAATGAATACCGGGCTCGTAGTCGGTAAAGGCCCGCGCCAGATGCAGCGCCGGTTGCTGCCACGGCAGCCACAGCGGATAGCTGGCCAGCGACATGAGCATGGCGCGCATACGGAAGTTCAGCCAGCCGTGATGCTGCAGATAGTGCATGCAGGCATCGGCCAGCGGCCAGCCGGTCTGGCCATGGGCCCAGGCGTTGTACCAATTGGCGTTGAACTCCCGCACCCCAGCCCAGGCCGGATGCAGCGGCTGTTGTTCCTGCAGCGGTTCGTCTTCCAGTTTCTGAATAAAGTGGCAGTGCCACCACAGCCGCGATTCAAAGGCCCCCAGGCTGTTCAGCCAGCGCCGGTCGGCACCGTCTTCTTTGTGTTGGGACAGAGCTGCGCGGGTGGCCTGCAGCACTTCGCGCACGCTCAGGCAGCCCCAGGCCAGATAGGAGCTTAACCGCGAGGCATGATGCTCGGCGCTGAGCGGCGAGCCTAACGAGCCACGGTAATACTGGCCACGTTGGCTTAAGAAGCTGTGCAGCACGGCCAGCCCGGCGCTGCGGCCACCAAACTGGCGGCCGGGGCAGGGCGTCTGGTCGAATCCCAGCTGCAACGGCAGGGCTGACATTGGCAAGGCATCGGGCAGCGGGCAAGCCAGCCACGGAGCATCGCTGAGTAATGGCGTGGGGTGCTGCGGCTGTTCCATAAACCCGGCCCAGTGCGCGGCCCAGTCATCGCGGTTGTGCGGGTTGCTGCGGCTGGCGCGGCGTACGCCCTGCTGCGCGGATTCCTGCCAGACGATGCCCAGCTGCCGGCATACCCGCTGCACGGCCTGATCGCGGCGGTAGCTGAACAGGTTGCCGGTTTCGAGGTGGCTGTAGAGGCGGATGGGCATGGCCAGCGCGTGCTGCAGGCGTGGCAGTACATCCGGCAGATCAGCAGGAATCAGCCACAGGGCGGCATTGGCGGGTAACTGTTGTTGCAGATCGAGCAGCGACTCGCGCACAAACTGCCACTGGCGCAGGCTGCTGTCGGGCTGGCTCCATACACCCGGTTCGACCGCGTACAACAGGGCCAGCTTTCCCCCTTGTTGCTGCAGGCCCTGCAGCGCGGCCTGCAAGGCGGCGTGGTCGTGCAGGCGCAGATCGCGTTTCAGCCACACCAGATGCAGCATGGGGTCAGTCCACCGGGTTGGTGGGTGGCAACGGTGCCGGCCAGTTCGGCAGCGTGCGCTTACCGCTCTGGTGGTGCAGCACCTGCGTCAGCGTCAGTGGGCCGAGTTCGGGCAGCCATTGCTGCAGGTGCATCAGCTGCGGGTCGTACAGTTCCAGCTGTTTGTTCAGCTTGAAGAAACGGCCACCGCGCGGGTCCTGACCGGAGCCAGCGATATAAGCCCAGTTGCCCCAGTTGCTGGCAACATCGAAGTCGATCAGGTGCTGTTCAAAGAATGCAGCCCCCAAGCGCCAGTCCAGCCCCAGCTGATGAATAAAGAAACTGGCCAGCCACTGGCGCATGCGGTTGGAGCTGTAGCCGGTATGAATCAGCTCGCGCAGGCCGGCGTCGATGGCCGGGTAACCGGTGCGCGCCGTGCACCAGGCCTGCCAGCGGCTGTCATCCAGCGGTTTTGGCTGTGGATTGTGGAACACCGCCGCGCCCTTCAGACGCAGCGTCCAGTGAAAATACTCGCGCCACAGCAGTTCTTTTTTCAGCCAGCCGCTGTGCTCGTCTGTGCCGTGAATGGACTCCCAGCGTTGAATGCCGGCCCACACCTGCCGGACCGATAAGGCACCCCAGGCCAGCCACGGGCTGAGTTGGCTGGCAAAGCGACTGCCAGAGTAAGGATGGTCTGCTTCACTGGCCGGCGCGGTGCACAACTGATTGCGGCTGTCTTTGTAGTGGCGCAGGGCGTTTTCCTGACCTAAGTAAGCCGCCAGATGCCGTAAGCCCGCGTCTTCGCCACCATGAAAGGGGGTGACGGGTACTCGTCCTGCCCAGGCCGGAACCTGATGCAGCTGGTGGTCGGGCCATTGAATCGCGGCCGCTACCGGCGCTTCGTGCGGGTCGGCGCTCAGAATGGCCGGTGGCAGCGGAGCATCGATGTGGCTGAGCAGACCGCGCTTATCCAGCCAGCGGCTGAAACCGCTGTAGCTGCTGGGCCAGTTGTCGGCGGTGAGTAATTCCGCCAGCTGTTGTTGGCGGAACAGGGTGTGCGGTTCGTAGGTGGTGACCGGCGCAAACTCCGCAATGGCACGCAGCCAGCTGGCTTCTTCCGGCGCCTGTGCCGCGGCGGTGTGCAGGTGAAATGGTTGTTGGGCATACCAGTCACGCAGCAGCCGGACCGGATCGCCACCGAGCAGGCTGAGGCGGATATTTTGCTGATACAAACTGCGCTGCACATCAATCAGACAGGCGCGCAGGAAGCGCGCTTTGGGAAGCCCTAGCCGGGTTAATCCGTTCGGGTCGGGCTGCTGCCAGTGCTGCGGCAGAATAAACACCACCGCCAGACCGGGGCATTCCCCTTGTGCCGCCAGCTGGTTAAACATGGGGTGGTCGTGCAGACGCAGATCGTTGCGCAGCCAGACCAGATTCATGTGGTGCGACGTCATCAGAACTCATCCTCCACCGAACCGGCTGCGCACAGGTTGGCCGGTGGTTTGCGGGCCGCCTGCTGACTGCAGGCTTTGCTGCAGTACTTCACCTCGTTCCAGCTGCGCGCCCATTTGCGCCGCCAGCAGAATGGCCGTTCGCAGTGTGCGCAAGTTTTCACCGGCAGGTTATGGGGGTTACGGAAACCACTCAGTAAGCCCATGGTTATAACGTCTCCAGATGATTCAGGCAGTGTTCGGCGCGGGCCAGAATGGCCTGCTGTTTGGCCGGCGCCATGCGGTCGTAGCTGCGGTACATCATCGCCATGCGCGGGTTGGCGGCGAACGCCTCGCGGTGGCGGATTAAAAAGTGCCAGTACAGGCTGTTGAATGGGCAGCTGTCAGGTTCATCGGCGCTTTTGACGTTGTACTGGCAGTGACGACAATAGTCGGACTGGCGCTCAATGTACTTACCGGAGGCGCAATAGGGCTTGCTGCCCAGCAGTCCACCATCGGCGTGCATCATCATGCCGAGCGTGTTCGGCAGTTCTACCCAGTCATAGGCGTCGGCGTACATCGCCAGATACCAGTCACAGATATCGGCCGGAACGATACCGCTGAGTAAGGCAAAGTTACCGGTGACCATCAGGCGCTGAATGTGGTGGGCATAGGCATTCGTGAGTGTGTTGCGTAGTGCTTCCGCCATGCAATGCATTCCGGTGTTTCCACTCCAGTAGTAACCAGGTAAGCGGCGCTGGTTTTGCAGCGCATTGCGCTCTGCGTACTGCGGCATAAAGGTCCAGTAAATGCCGCGCACGTATTCTCGCCAACCAATGATCTGACGAATAAACCCCTCGGCTGCCGAGAGCGGCACTCTGTTATTGAGGAAAGCCTGCTCTGCGGCGTTGCAGACTTCCAGAGCGGTCAGCAGACCGCAGTTGATGTAGGGGGATAACAGACTGTGAAAAAGAGAATCGGCTTCTGTGCCCAGGCTGTGGCTGCTGACCATCGCATCCTGATAACGCCCGAAGTGAGGCAGCCGGTACTGGATAAAGTGTTCAAGTACCTGCAATGCCTGCGCTCTGGTGGTAGCCCAGTGAAAGGCTGACAGGGAACCCGGATGGTCCGGAAAATGTTCTTCCACCACAGCAAAGACCTGTTTATCCAGTGCGTCATAGTCAAACGTCAGTGACGGGGGAACAGGCACTTCGCCTTTGTAGGCACTGCGGTTGTCGGCATCGAAATTCCATTGCCCGCCACGGGGCTTATCACCCTCCATCAGCAAGCCGGTGCTGCGGCGCATATCCCGGTAAAAGTACTCCATACGCAGCTGCTTACGACTACTGGCCCAGTGACGGAAGTCAGCCGTTCGACTTAGAAAACGATCATCTTCATAGACGCTGACCGGAACACCCAGCACTCTGGACCAATCGTTATCCATTGCCTGCTGCAAGCGGTATTCACCGCACTGGGTAAGCACCAGTTCAGTGCATTGATGTCGTTTAAGAGACTCTTCAACGGCACTCAGAAGCGACTTCGGGCCATCGGCAGCGTAGCTGTAGTAATCGACTTGCCAGCCAGCATTGCGCAGATCCTGTGCAAAATGGCGCATGGCGGAAAACAGCAGGGCAATTTTGTGTTTGTGATGTTTCACATAGGTGGCTTCTTCATGCACCTCTGCCATGACCAGCCAGTCCTGTGCAGGATTCAGTGTACGCAGAGAGGCCAGTGATAGAGTCAGTTGATCGCCAGTAATCAGAGCCAGTTTCGCCATACTTAATCCTCATTTGTACAGGTATTGTATAGGATTTTTTCGGTGATGGAATTGGCGGTCGCTAAGACTTATTGATACTTCTGTCTGAGCAGACCGGGCAATTCGGACAAATGGCACTGTTTTTGAAAGGTGATTAACAACAGAATGCAGGGTTCGCTATAAAACCTTCACAATGATGTGGAATGCTTCTGTCATGAATCCTTTTGGTGCGCCCCTCAAGTGCGCAACGTAGCGTTCGCACCAAAAGATTGCATTAAGCCTCACTATGAGGCGGCCTGAAGTCCGACCAGGACTGTGAGGAATGGTATGTCAACAGAGTGGAAAGAGTACGCCCCGCAGGAGGGGTATTTCGATGAGTTAATCAGTACGCCGGGCAACCCTCGTCAACCGGCCAAACGCCTGGTTAACTATCTGAGTTCTTTATCGGAAGAAGAGATTCTGTCGCGCAAAATGGCGGCCGATGCGACCATTAAGGAGATGGGTGTTTCCTTCACCGTATATACCGAAGGCGGCAACATCGACCGCGCCTGGCCTTTTGATATTGTTCCCCGCGTCATCTCACGCGCTCAGTGGGAAAAAACAGCAGCCGGTCTGAAGCAGCGATTGAAAGCGCTGAATATGTTCATCGATGATCTGTATCACGACCAGAACATTATCAAAGACGGAATCATTCCTGAGTTCGTTCTGAAGCAGTCGAAAAACTACCGCAAGGAATGTGAAGGCATTTCACCCCGTTACGGCGTGTGGGCGCATATTTGTGGCACCGACCTGGTTCGGGACGGCGATGGGCAATTCTACGTGCTGGAAGACAACCTGCGTGTGCCATCCGGTGTGTCATATATGCTGGAAAACCGTTCCATTATGAAACGCGTTATTCCGGAAGTATTCGAGAAAGCAAACATCGCGCCGGTCGGGGATTACCCGGAACACCTGTTCGATATGCTGGCGTCATTGTCACCGCGTCGGGTCGCCAAACCTGTGGTCGTGGTGCTGACCCCCGGTATCTATAACTCCGCCTATTTTGAGCATGCATTTCTCGCCCAGCGTATGGGGGCTGAGCTGATTGAGGGTAGCGACCTGGTGGTGAAAGACGATGACTGCGTCTATATGAAAACCATCGCTGGTCTTGAACGCGTGGATGTTATTTATCGTCGTGTCGACGATATGTTCCTTGATCCGGAAGTATTCGAAAAAGATTCGGTACTGGGTGTGCCGGGTCTGATGCGTGCGTGGAAAGCAGGTAATGTGGCGCTGGCCAATGCACCGGGCGCTGGTGTAGCTGACGATAAGGTTGTGTACGCCTATGTGCCACAGATTATTAAATATTACCTGGGTGAAGAACCGCTGATCCCGAACGTTGAAACCTACCTGTGCTATGACGATGAACAGCGTGAATACGTGCTGGCTAATCTCGATAAACTGGTGGTGAAACCTGCCAACGAATCGGGGGGGTACGGCATGCTGATTGGTCCGCACTCAACCAAAAAAGAGCGTGAAGAGTTTGCCCGTCTGATTCAGGAAAACCCGCGTAACTATATTGCTCAGCCGACGCTGGCATTGTCCACGGCACCTACGCTGATTGGCAAAAGTAAGATTGAACCGCGTCATCTCGACTTACGGCCATTTATTCTGCAGGGCAAAGACAGTTATGTAACAACGGGTGGCCTGACCCGGGTCGCGATGAAAAAGGGCTCGCTGGTGGTGAACTCGTCACAGGGTGGCGGCAGTAAAGATACCTGGATTGTTGATACCGCACCGGCGAAAAAGAAATCCGCAGAAGGAGATAACGACTGATGCTGTCAAAAGTTGCTGAGCGGGTTTATTGGGCGGCACGCTATCTGGAGCGTGCTGAGAGTACAGCCCGTATTCTGACCATTTACGATAAATTGCTGTTTGACCTGCCACGTCGGGTCAACCTTGGCTGGTATAACCTGATTGTTATTAACAGCCTGGAAGCTGATTTTAATGAGCGCTACTCCGTGCGTGATGAACGCAATGTGGTGAAGTTTTTACTCGGTGATGAAAGTAATCCTTCATCACTGGTGAGCTCGATGAAAGCGGTACGGGAAAATATCCGTACTACACGTGATGTGATCCCACCGGAAACCTGGGAGCTGGTAAACGAGCTGACCATGTATGTGCAGGATAATCTGGCACAGGGTATCAGCCGCAGTAACCGCTATGAGTTTCTCGATAACGTGATCAAAGCGTGTCAACAGATTGTTGGCCTGTGGTATGTGAACATGCCACGCGATGCGGCCTGGGAAATGCTACTGCTGGGGCAGAACCTTGAACGTGCGGACTCCACCACGAGAAATCTGGATGCTGGTGTGGCGGCAATTATGCAGGTTGAAGACGACGACTTTGCCGTCAACGCACGGCAGATTATCTGGGGTAATGTGCTGCGTTCACTGAATGCTGAACAGCCTTTCCGTCGCGCGACCCGTTCGTCGGTCAAGGGGCCGCTGGTGGTCAGTTATCTGATTGGTGACGAATTCTTCCCGCGCTCACTGCATTACTGCGTGGCTGAAATGATGGATGTAGCTGGCCGCCTGCCACACAGCAAGGAAGTAATGAGTGGACTGAAGAGCCTGCTCAATGATCTGCCTGGCAGTGAAGAGCCGGAAGAAGTCGGATCTGAATTCCGCGATATGTTAAACGATATACAGGTAGCCCTTGGTGACCTGCATGCTTCGTTCAGTAAAACCTGGTTTATGTCGGAGCCGTTATGACCATTCGCGTTGCGATTCAGCACAACACGTATTACGACTTTGATCGCCCGGTTAATCTTTCTCCGCATGTCATTCGTTTGCGTCCGGCACCACACAGCCGTACGCCGATTCACAGTTACAGCCTGAAAATTGTGCCGGAAGATCATTTTATTAACTGGCAGCAGGATGCATTTGGTAACTTTCTGGCACGCGTTGTTTTTCCGGAGAAAACAAAGAAGTTCTCGGTAGAAGTCGAAGTTCAGGCGGATATGACCGTCATCAACCCATTCGATTTTTTCCTTGAAGAATACGCCGAAGACTTTCCGTTTAAATACGATAAACAACTTAAAAAAGAGCTGGCACCCTATCTGGAACTGAGCGAAGAGGGTAAGCGTTTTAAAGCCCTGTTCGACAGTGTGCCGAAGAAGAAACAGCGCACCATTGATTTTCTGGTGGCTATTAATCAGAGCATTCAGAACCACGTTGAGTATTGCGTGCGCCTGGAACCGGGTATTCAGACGCCGGAGGAAACGCTGGAACTGGCCAAAGGTTCCTGTCGCGACAGTGCCTGGCTGTTAGTGCAGATGCTGCGTCATTGCGGCCTGGCGGCGCGCTTTGCTTCCGGTTATCTGGTACAGCTGACGGCCGATGAAAAATCGCTGGATGGACCATCGGGGCCGGAAGCCGATTTCACCGACCTGCATGCCTGGTGTGAAGTTTTTCTGCCGGGGGCGGGCTGGGTTGGTCTTGATCCGACTTCCGGGCTGTTCGCCGGCGAAGGGCATATTCCGCTGGCCTGCACACCGGACCCGGTATCGGCTGCGCCAATTCAGGGCTTCACCGACAAGTGTGAAGTGGAATTTGATTTTGCCAATACCGTCACCCGTATTCTGGAAGATCCACGGGTAACCAAACCCTACAGCGATTCAGACTGGGCCGATATTCTGCTGCTTGGCGACGAAGTGGATCGCCGGATGCTGGCCGATGATGTGCGCCTGACGATGGGCGGTGAACCGACCTTTGTTTCCATTGATGATATGGAATCGGCACAGTGGAATACCGCTGCGCTGGGGAAAGATAAACTGGCGTTATCGAAAACCCTGTTGCTGAAACTGCGTGACCATTTCGCTCCGAAAGGTCTGCTGCATTATGGTCAGGGTAAGTGGTATCCCGGCGAGGAAGTACCACGCTGGGCACTGGGTTTGTTCTGGCGCACGGATGGTGAGCCGTTATGGGACAGACCGGAGCTGTTAGCTCGCATCGATAAACACTATGGACATCGACAGAAAGACGCTGATCAGTTTGCGCGTAAACTGTGCGAAAAATTAGGCCTCGATGAAGGTTACGCTCAGGCAGCCTACGAAGATGGTCTGCATTATTTATTGCAGGAGCAAAACCTGCCAGTGAATCTGGATTCGCAGATTGCCGGCGCCAAAGACAGTCTGGCGCGTCGTCGTCTGGCCCGGGTGCTGGAGCAGGGGCTGGATACGCCGAGCGGCTATGTGTTGCCATTGAACTGGGATTTCTATCAGCAGAGCTGGAGCTCCAGTCTGTGGGAATTCCGTCGTGGTCGTCTGACGTTAATTCCCGGTGATTCTCCGGTCGGTTTACGCCTGCCGTTAGAAAGCCTGCCATGGAGTGAAGAAGTTCGGCTGCCGCAGGAAGTCGATCCGTTCTCCGATCACGCACCGCTGGCCGGACACGATCAGCTGGTGGCAATAACATCGCATCAGCGTGCCGAACCCCCGGCAGAAAAGACGCAATCACAAACCGACGAGTCGGGTGATACTGCGCTGAACAGCCAGTGGCGTGATGTGGTTAAAACCGCACTGTGCGTTGAAGCGCGTGATGGAAAAATTCATATTTTCATGCCGCCATTGCCGTATCTGGAAAGCTATGTGCAGCTACTGGCGTGTGTCGAAGCCTGCGCTGCTGAGCTGAATATGCCGGTGGTTATTGAAGGCTATGAACCACCACGCGACAGCCGCATGAAAAAACTGCTGGTGACTCCGGACCCGGGTGTTATTGAAGTGAACATTCACCCGGCGAATAACTGGCGCGAGCTGGTGGCGAATACCACTGAACTGTATCAGGCCGCACGCGAGTCACGACTGGGGGCCGAGAAATTCATGCTCGATGGCCGCCATACCGGCACCGGCGGTGGCAATCACATTACCCTCGGCGGGCCGACGCCGGCAGACAGTCCGCTGCTGCGCCGACCCGATGTTTTACAGAGTTTTGTCACTTACTGGCAGCATCATCCATCGTTGTCGTACCTGTTTTCCGGGGCCTTTATCGGTCCGACCAGTCAGGCACCGCGTGTTGATGAAGCGCGCGATGAATCCCTGTACGAACTGGAAATCGCCTTCCAGCAGATGCCACTGGGCGAGACGCCACAGCCGTGGATGGTTGACCGCATAATGCGCAACCTGCTGATCGACGTCACCGGTAATACCCACCGGGCGGAATTCTGTATCGATAAACTGTTTGCTCCCGGTGCCAGTTCCGGCCGTTTGGGCTTGCTTGAATTCCGTGGCTTTGAAATGCCACCACACGCGCGTATGTCGCTGGTACAGGGCTTGTTAATCCGCGCGCTGATGACCCGTTTCTGGCGTGAGCCGTATCGCAAACCGCTGGTGCGCTGGGGCACTGAGCTGCATGATCGTTTTATGCTGCCGCACTATATCTGGCGTGATGTGTGTTCGGTGGCACAGGACTTACAGGATCACGGTCTCGATTTTAAACCCGAGTGGCTGGCACCGTTTGAGGAGTTCCGTTTCCCGCATTACGGGCGCGTACAGCTCGATGATATTTCTATCGAACTGCGCTGGGCGATTGAACCCTGGCACGTACTGGGTGAAGAAGTATCGAGCTTTGGCACTGCCCGCTACGTCGACTCGTCGGTGGAGCGTTTGCAGGTGAAAGTTACCGGCATCAAGGGCGAGCGTTATGTACTGGCCTGTAATGGTCGTCGTGTACCGCTGCGCAACACTGGCCGCAAAGACGAGTATGTGGCTGGCGTGCGCTACAAAGCCTGGGCACCGCCTTCGGCTTTGCATCCGACCATTGATGTGCATGCACCGCTGGTGTTCGATCTGATTGATACCTGGAACGGACGCTCGGTGGGTGGCTGTACCTACGCGGTCAGTCATCCGGGCGGGCGTAACTACGACACCTTCCCGGTCAATGCCTTTGAAGCGGAAGCGCGTCGGGTCAATCGTTTCAGCGATATTGGCCATACTCAGGGGCCGTTTACCGCACGCCCTGAGGTGGATGCCTTGCGTGAGTTCTTCCCGCACACCACAGTGCGGCCGATGGCTCCGCCGCCGGAAGATTCAGCGGATGATTATCCGCATACACTGGATCTGCGCCGGATGCGTTAAACTGACGGCTCATGCAAACGGTGTAACAGATTATGAACAGCAGTGGATCAAGGCCTGAATGGCTCTATCCGGCCGATGACCAGCGCCGCGACGATATGCTCGCGGCGGATGGTCAGCTCCTGCCGCACTGGCAGGATGTGCTGGACAGCCTTAACGGCCTTGAGGATATAGCCGCCCGTCAGCAGAAAGCGCTGCGTATTCTGCGTGACGACGGTGCCACCTATAACATTTACGGCGACAGTACCGGCCAGAGCACCACCTGGAATCTGGATCTGGTGCCCAACATCATTGCCAGTGATGAGTGGGCGGATGTGGAGAGTGGCCTGCTTGAGCGGGCAGAGCTGTTCAATCTGTTGCTGCGCGATATCTATGGTGAGCGCTCACTGATCCGCACCGGCGTTATTCCGCCGGAGGCTATCTTCTGCCATCGCGGTTTTTTACGTGCCTGTCACGGTATTCAGTTACCCGGCGAGCACGACCTGATTATGCATGCGGTGGATCTGATCCGTGACCCGCAGGGCCAGTATCTGGTGCTGGGCGACCGTACTCAGTCGCCGTCCGGTGCCGGCTACTCGCTGGAAAACCGCACCGTCATGTCGCGTGTTTTCCCGAGTCTGTTCCGCGACAGTCATGTACACCGCTTATCGACATTCTTTCAGCGTCTGCGTACCAAGCTGCTGAGTTTGTCGCCCAATCCGTCGCAGGCGCGGGTCGTCCTGCTGACCCCGGGGCCGCACAACGAAACCTATTTCGAACACGCCTATATGGCCAACTATCTGGGCTTCCCGCTGGTTCAGAGCGATGACCTGATGGTGCGTAATGGTTTCCTGTGGATGAAATCGCTGGAAGGCCTGAAGCGTGTCGATGTATTGCTGCGCCGGGTAGACGACTGGTTCTGTGATCCGGTGGAGTTGCGCGCCGATTCGCGTCTGGGCGTGCCGGGCATGCTCGAAGTGGTACGTGCCGGCAATCTGGTGGTGGCTAATCCGCTGGGTTCGGGCATTGTCGAAAACCCGGTGTTCCTGCGCTATCTGCCGGACATCGCCAAAGCATTGCTCGGCCGCGAGCTGCGTCTCGGTTCGGTACACACCTACTGGTGTGGCGCCGAAGAAGATCTGGCCTATGTGCTGGAACATCTCAGCGAGCTTGTGATCAAGCCGGTTTACCGTCAGGCCGGCAGTAGCAGCGTACGTGCCTGTGAACTGGATGAACAGGGCCTGCTGCAGCTTAAGGCACGCATTCTGGCTGACCCGGTGCAATTTGTGGCGCAGCCTCATCTGGCCGCCGGACATTTGCCATCGCTGCACAATGAGATTCTGCAACCACGTCCGGCGTTGTTAAGAACCTTCGCGGTGGCCAGTGGTGAATCCTACAGCCTGATGCCTGGTGGTCTGACCCGGGTTGGCGCAGCGGAAAACAGCTTTGTTATTGCCGGTCAGGCTGGTGCCCGCTCGAAAGACACCTGGGTGGTTGATTCTGACCACGAGCGCACCCTGATCAGCGAACAGCTGGACGACAGCGGTGCCCTGCGTGAAGCCGATCTGGTCAGTATGCCAAGCCGGGTAGTCGAGAATCTGTTCTGGATGGGGCGCTATGCCGAGCGTGCGGAATCCACACTGCGAATCCTGCGCACCACCTTTATTCAGTTCAACAGTGAGTCACCGGCGGGTAACGAGGTGAAAGACCATTTGCTGCGAGCGCTGCAGAACATGGCGGTACTGGTACCGGCAGAACTCGGCGCCGACGAGCAACTGGATGAATGGGTTGAAAATGGCACCCTGTCGAACAGCATCAGCAGTAATCTGAATGCCATGCTGTTCTGTGCCGACCAGGCGAAAGAATTACTGTCTTCAGACACTTTCCGCGTTATTAACGATATCCGCGATGCACTGCAAAGCCTGCCAACCGAATTGACGGGCAACAAAGGTTCGGCGCCGGAAGAGGTACTGGATCCGCTGGTGACGGCACTCATGGCCTTTGCCGGATTAACCCAGGAAAGCATGAACCGCAGCTTCGGCTGGCGCTTTATGGAGCTGGGACGCCGTCTGGAACGGGCGCAGCAGATTAATACCGCTGTCACCAGTCTGTTGGTACCGGCCATGGCCGAAAGCGATCAGAATCGTCTGGCAGAGGCATTATTGCTGACCCTGGAAACTCTGATCAGCTACCGCCGGCGTTACCGCGGTCGCATGAGTGTGGAAACCAGTCTGGATCTTATACTGCTCGACAGCAGCAACCCGCGCTCGTTGATGTATCAGCTGGAGCACATTGCTGAATATCTTAAAGCCATGCCGCAGCCGCCGGCGGTACTGCATGAGCTGACACTGGAAGAACGTACCCTGATGCAGGCAGAGGTGCTGGTGAAACTGACGCCACTGAAAGAATTCAGTCTCAGTGACGACGGTCAGCGACCGGCACTGCTGCAGGCCATGTCGCAATGTCATCAGCTGCTGGGTCAGCTGAGTGACCAGATTACCGATAAGTACTTCGATCATCGTGAAGCATCGCAACAACTGGTGCGTAATTCCATGGAGATTCTGTGATGCGCTACCGGATAAAACACATTACCGAATATCAGTACGCCAGCCGCGTGTCTCATTGCTACAACATGGCCCACCTGATGCCGCGTAACAGTCGCCGCCAGCAGTGTCTGAGTACCCATCTGGATGTACAACCAGGCGCCGTGATTAACAGTAAGCGCGAAGATTATTTCGGCAACTGGGCACATCACTTTGAGATTCATCAGCCGCATAAAAAACTGCGGATTGTCTCCACCTCCGATGTCGAAACCCGCGATCAGGTCAGCATGATGGATCTCGATCTGGGTGTAACCTGCGCTCAGGCGCGGATACTCATGCAGAGTAACCGCGACATCGACACGCTGATGGCACGTGAGTTCCTGCTGAACTCAGGCATGGTGCGTAAAGGTCAGACACTGGTGGATTACTGTGGCGATATATTTACCGAGGATAAACCGCTGCTGCGTGCCACGCTGGAGCTGACACAGCGTATTTTTACCGATTTTAAATACAACCCACAGGCAACAACAATTGCCACACCGGTGGAGGAAGTACTGGAAAACCGCGAAGGGGTTTGTCAGGACTTTGCTCACTTGCAGATAGCCTGTCTGCGCTCACTCGGTTTTGCTGCGAAATACGTTTCCGGTTATCTGGAAACCTTGCCGCCACCGGGGCAGGAGAAAATGGTCGGTGCGGATGCCAGTCACGCCTGGATATCGGTTTATGCGCCGGGCGAGGGCTGGTTTGAATTTGATCCGACCAATAATTGTATGGCTGCGGAGCAGCATATTATTACTGCCTGGGGGCGTGACTATTATGATGTAACACCGCTGTGCGGTGTCATCTTTGGTGGCGGAGAGAACCCCATTCTCAGCGTGTCCGTTGACGTTCAGCGTCTGTAGGATCAGTGATCCTGCAGCCATTGGCTGACGTCTTTTTCGTTCAGCGCTGGTGCATAGTACCAGCCCTGAATTTCGTCGCACTCCAGCGCTTGCAGAATGTTTTTCTGTGCAGCGGTCTCCACACCTTCGGCAGTAATGCTCAGGCCCATGTTGTGCCCGAGGCCGATCACCATGCGTGGAATACTGTCGTCCTGCTCGATATCAATAATAAATGCGCGGTCGATCTTCAGGCGTGTTACCGGTAATTCACGCAGTACGCTTAATGATGAAAATCCGGTGCCGAAATCATCAATAGCGATTTTTACTCCTAACTGACGGATTTCGCTCAGACGGCTGACCAGTGAATTGAAATCATCGGCAGCCATAGACTCGGTAATTTCCAGTTCAATGGATGCTGGTGCGACGGCTGTGGATGCCAGAATATTCTGTAAGCGCAGAATAAAATCAGGCTCCTTCAGTTGTACCTGAGAAACATTGATGGCCATGGTCAGGTTCTGATAACCCAGATCGTGCAGCTGCTTGAGGAATTCACAAGCGGAGCGCAGCACAAACAGTCCGAGTGCGACGATCATGCCGGATTTTTCCGCCAACGGAATAAAGCGGTCTGGTGGAATCATTTCACCATCAGCCGAGCGCCAGCGTAACAGGGCTTCAAAACCACTGGTTTTTCCTGTTCTGACACCAATTTTCGGTTGGTAGGTCAGGAACAGCTGAGTCTTGTTGAAAGCTTCTCGCAGGGCACCGAGCATGTGCATGCGCTCACGTACCTGTTGTCCCATGGTTTGCGAAAAATAACAGGCGCCACCGCGCTGATGTTGCTTAGCCTGCTTCAGTGCCAGATGTGCATCTTTAAGAATGTCTGAGCCGCTGGGCTGGCGTTGGCCAAGCTGAACCAGTCCTGATGTAGCGCTGACCCTGACCGGATCGCCATTACATAAAAATGCGGGGGAAAACAGGGTGCTGAGGCGTGCCGGTGTCAGTTGTTTATCGTCATCAATAATGGCAAAAATATCGCTGCCAATCCGGGCGATGCGGCACTGACGAAACGTTGTATGCAGGCGCTGGTAAACCGCATTCAGTAAATCGTCACCAAATTCGTGGCCCAGTGTATCGTTGATGGTGGAAAAGTCATCGACATCGATGACGGCCAGAGTATTACCTTCGCGTACTTCCTGATCTGAACGCAGCCATTCCAGCAGCTGGTTTATGTTGGGAGTGTGCAGCATCGGGTCGGTGTAGGCCTGTTCACTCATACGGCTGTAAAGCACGACATTGTCAAAACCGACCGCCATGCTGGCACTGAACAGCTGAATAAGCCGCTGTTCATTGGCGCTTAGTGGACGGCGCAGATCAATGTAGGCAGCAAGACCTTTGGACGTATCAGAAGGGAAGTACAGCGCAATACCGTTGTGTTGCTGGTTGCTCTTTTTCTGCAGACATTGCTGTAATAATTCGCCAACCGACGCGGGTAGTAATGCCAGCGGCTCATTCAGCAGGTGACGGTAATGACCCGCAGCAGCGATTACGCGTGGCGGGGTATCGTCTTCTCCGTCTTCCGCACAGATCAGGCCTTCGGGGCTGATACCCAGCAGTACTGAGATCTGTACCACGATGCCTTCTGCAAAGCGTTGCATGCCTTGCAGGCGGGTGAGTTCGGTGCTGGCACTGACTACGGTTTCCAGCCCGCGCGATAAGTCCTGCTGATCCCGCATCTGGCGGTAAGCGCGGATGGCAGTGGTCAGGCTGGTAAACAAGCGAGTGCGGGTCAGTTCCGATTTGGTTTTGTAGTCGTTGATGTCGTAGTGACGGATGGTATCCATTTCCGGCGCATAGCCTGGCTGGCCGGTTCTCAGAATGATACGAATAAGGTGGTTATTCAGCTGTTCGCGGATGGTTCGTACCAGTTTCAGGCCTGCATCATCGCTTTCCATAACCACATCGAGCAGCATAACGGCAATATCTGGTATCTGATGAAGAATGGACAGAGCTTCGGCGGCGCTGTGGGCATGCAGCAGCTGAATACAGATGCCTTCAATTTCCAGCCCTCGTAACGCCAGTCGCGTTGCTTCATGGACATCCGGGTCATCATCGACGATCAGCAGGTTCCAGCAATGGCTGCTGTCATCGCCCGGTACGTGATCGTCTTCCTCGATAAACAGCAGGTCGTCAGAGTCGGTCATTTGCTATTCCTCTGGTCTGCCCCCGGGCTGTTTGCGTCATCACGTGACGGAGCGCACAGCGGAATGGTGAGCGTAGCCCGGGTGCCAGCCCCGGGGTCGCTGTCGATTGCGATGTTTCCGCCCAACAGCTCGGTCACAAGGCTGTAAACAATATGCAGCCCAAGTCCTGAGCCGCCGTTGCCCAACTTGGTGGTAAAAAACGGATCGAACAGACGGGCTTTATGTGCAGGATCTATCCCGCAGCCATTGTCACTGATGATCAGCGTGACCTCCTCAGCAGACGTCTGCGTCGCGCTGATAGAAACTTCGCGCTGGTCGATCCCTTCAAAAGCATGCATGACGGCGTTATTAACGATGTTCATCAGTACCTGCGTGAGGGGGCCGGGGTAGGAGTCCATCATCACTGCAATGGGAATGTCTTCACTCAGGGTAACCTGTGATTTTTTCAGCGTCGGGCTCAGCGTCAGCCGCAGTTCGTGCACCACTTCGGCCAGATTGAATTCCCGCCGCTGATAGCTGGACTGATCGACCGCGACCTGTTTAAAACTGGTAATCAGCTCAGCAGCTCGGCGCAGGTTACGGGCCATAATATCGACGCTCTCCCGTACCTCACTGAGAAAGCGTTCCAGCACTGAGCGCTTCAGACCCTGCTCCAGAGCGCGGGTCAGATCCCGTTCCATCTGTTGCAGTGAACTGCCAACCATAACGGCGTTGCCGATTGGTGTGTTCAGCTCATGGGCGATGCCTGCGACCAGTGCTCCCAGGCTGGCGAGCTTCTCAGAACGCACCAGATCTTCCTGGGCACGTTGCAGGTATTCCAGCGTTTCTTTCAGTTCAGCGGTGCGCTCCTCGACCCGCTGTTCCAGCTCGTTGTTGAGTTCGGCCAGTGCCTTCTGCGCAAGGTGCTGGGCCGTCATGTCGTAAAAGCTGACCATGACTTCGTCACCGACCTGGGCACCACCTATCAGGACGTAGCGTTCACATCCATCACCACAGCGGACTTTGTATTCTGCAGAAGGAATAACGCCGTTATGGTTGCGCATGTAGTTCAGGCTGTCTTCCCACGCTTTGCGGCCGTAACTGCGGTAATCCATATCCGGGTAGGCTCGCGTCCACCAGTCTTCCAGTGTCCGGATTTCGTCAGCGTTGTAACCGAACAGGTTCTGCCAGCGCTGATTGATAACATGCACTTCTTCACCACGGGTCAGTGCCAGTGCCACCGGCGCCTGCTCAAACAGCTGGCGAAAGCGCAGCTCACTTTGCTGCAGTGCTAAGGAACTGGATTGCTCGGCGGTGACATCCCGCAGAATGGCGACAAACCGGCTTTTGCGTCCCTCACCGGGAATCTCAACGGTACGTGCCGGATTAAGGCTGATCTGAGCGGTAAATGCTGCTCCGTCATGGCGCAGGTGCTGCCACAGAAACTGCCGTGCTTCGCCATCCAGGGCGGCAGACATCAGGCGGTTAGCTTTTTGCTGCGACGACTCGCCATCGGGTTGTATTTCGGGGGACAGCTGGCCGGGATGACAGCCACAGAGTTGCTCGCGGGTCAGGCCATACAGATCGCAGGCGGCCTGATTACAGTTAATGATGATGTTGTCCTGCAGCAGCAACATGCCGTCGAATGCACTTTCGACCATCTCCTTATAGAAACTCTGATTGTCTCTGTCCTGCTGCCAATCCTTCTGCTCGCTCATCGGGCGGCCTTACGCTGTTTTTGTTTGCTTACAAGTTTAGACGCTGTGCTGCAGCCTGACGAAAAAATGAGCAATGGCGGGCACAAAAAAGCCCGGACTGGCCGGGCAAAAGGACTGTACTGCAATCAGCCGGGGCTACCAGCCCCGGCTGATGGGGTTAGCGGTCTTCGTAGCGCTGATGCTTGAAGAATACGCCGCCATCGCCAAAGGCTGAGGTGGTCATATCCGACGTCAGACGAATAGTGCCCACTTTTACCGCGCTGTCGCGGCGCTGCTTGGCGTACTTGTTGTTGTAGTAGCTGATCCAGCTGGTGCGGATGTCTTTGCTGGTGGCATACACATCGTACAGCGCGGTTCCGGCTTGCAGGGTGGTCAGGTCATCACGGAAATCGTGCGCGTTGCTGCTGAACAGACCACGAACGTCCGAGGTCGGAACGAAGTAGATCTGGGTTGGCGCATTGACGCTGCTTTCCTGTGTGCCGTCGGCACGCACGGCGGCCAGATTTTCCGTCATCAGACGGGTAGGCTTGGTGCTGACCAGCGAGAACAAAATGGTGCTGCCCAGAGTGTCGTTGGCTTCGGTGGATACATACTGCGACAGTTCATTGGCGAAGAAGTCATGGTTGTCGCCCTGACCTGACAGCGTGTACAACGCCGATACGTTGGCCGAAGGCTTGCCATCAACAAAGGTTTTCCACGCCAGACCCGGTGCGAAACCACGGTCAGCCGGATTACCGGTCACTGACAGACGCAGCAGGCCGCACTCGGAACCTTTGAACACGCCGGTGTATGGGTGGTTACCGGTGGATTCAAACGCTACGGTAGCCATGGTGCCATACGGGTGAATCGGTTTTTCGTAACCCAGTGGTGCAACGTCTTCGTTGACCTTCACTTTGTCCCACAGCACAGAGTCGATCAGGCCGCCAATATCCACGTCTTTCAGTGCCGGACGATCGCCTTCAGCATACTGAGTGCGCACAGCGCCGTTCTGCCACAGCAGGGTCTGCTTATCGCAGGCGGCCATGCTCTGGTAGTTTTCCGGAATGTTCAGGCCCCATGGTTTGAAAGCGTTATCCACACCGGTCAGGCTCAGTTTCAGTTCAGGGAAGTGACGCAACAGCACGTCGCTCATGTCGTTGTTTTCCACCCAATCGATACCTTCCTGAGTGTAGATTTCAGCACGGTAATCGGAGGTGTAGAAACGGTCGGTCATCAGGCGACGGGAAGCATTCAGAATAAAGATCTGGAATGCGGTTTCACCAAAGGCAAAGCCTTCCGGACGCACGGTTTCGGCCAGCTGACCCACCAGGGTATCAATCTGCTCGATATCGTTGTTATACAGGCGTTTCAGCTCGGCCAGAGTCTGCGCATCTTCTGTGAGATCTTCAAACCTGGTAATCGGATTCAGACCAATCTGGCGACGGAACTCGTTGTAGCGTGGCACACCACGTTCACGGTCACGCAGGATGTCGGTAGTGGCCAGATCGATATCGCCGACCAGCGGAATGGACAGGTTACGCAGGAAGTCCGGGTAGTTGTGCAGTGTCAGAGCACCCGGGTAAGTGGTACCGAAGGAATACCACAGACGGTCGCCACCTTCTTCCGCCAGAATGTCTTCGGCATCGCCATCGCGGGTATCTTCCAGCGCGATACGGTTAGCCACTTCTTTCGAGCCGATGTCATACACTTCGATGTCGTCACGCAGCAGTGGGTGCAGACGATAAACCGCGGTGAATTCTTCGGTCAGGGTGTAATCGGTTCCGGCGTTGTAGGCTTCACGGGTACCAACCAGACCACCCAGTGCAAAATCGAGGAAGTTCGGATCATTGAGCTTATCGGCCAGATCCGGGTCGGAAGAAGCAATCAGCTTCAGCAGCAGGGAGTTTTCCACGCCATTGCTCAGACCATCGAGAATGTTCTGCACTTCGTCGCGGTCTTCGCGGTTGTCCAGCAGGCCGTACCAGTTAGCACGCATTGCACGTTCGGTTACCGGGTTGGCGATAATGGCCGGAGTCCATTCAATGGTGTGAATCTTGGCCATCAGAGCGGCGTTTACCAGACGGGCTTTGTCGTACAGCCACTGGTCGCTGCGCGCCGGATAATGTTGTTTCAGCTTATCGGCAATGGCGTTGTGTTCCAGCGTAAACAGCTGATGCAGCATCGACAGACCAACCCACCAGTTGTCATTGAAACCGGTAATCGGAATACCATCCCAGTAGCCGGTTGGCAGCGTGCCGTCGGCATTCACTTTCAGTTTACCGTCGACAAATGAACGGATCTGATCGTTGGTTTCCTTGTTGCTGCCATACAGCTGCGAACCATCCCACCAGTGAGTGTTGGTGTTGCGGTAGGTCGGTGGCAGGGTGGCCTCGTCGGCTGCACTGCGGTCGGTATCCGGCTTGGTGCGACGTACCGTCATAACACCCGGGCCCATCGGATCATCAGCCGGGCGCTGTACCAGAATAGGATCACTTTCCGGATTCTCACCGTGGTCTACCCAGTCATGCACCATGAACTGAATCCAGGCGGCAGCAATAAAGTTAACACTGGTGGCCGGTTTGAATTCGTTACGCGCCATCAGCGCATTGGATACTTCGCGCGGGTTCGGACTCAACAGTGTGTCGGCCTCGGTCTCTCCGTAGGCTGCTTCCAGCTGCACGTTCCGGCCAAAGCGGCGGTTGGCTGAGCCTTCAGCCGGGTTTTCCAGAATGTTACAGGTACCGTCTTCGGTACGTGCGCTATGGCTGCGTTCGTCACAGACAATGGTGGCGTTAATGGCGCTGAGATCTTCAGTAGCGATGAGATTCTCATCCATCAGTTGCTCACGCTGAATGGCCAGCGTAATCAGACCGGCAGCAATGCCAAGACTACCACCGGCTTTGGCGATAGCGGGCCAGGTGACCCAGACAGATGTTGTCATGCAAGCGTCCTCTTATCGTTATTTTTTGTGGAGCTGCAAGGCTAGAAGAGTACGCCGGGTTTACAGCCCCCCAAAAGGGGGGGAAGGAGGGGGCCGGCAAGGTTCTTGGTATTGGAACTGGTGTGCTACATTGTGACGTATCAGCACCAGCAGAAAATAATAAGAAATTATGTGTGCACACATCTCAGGCGGACCTGACACGCCAGCAACTAAGGTAATTGTCGATTCGGACGTGACTCTGTGTGTTGCGGGGCCCGGTTTTGGTAAAAGTTTCTGGTTGCATCAGGCCAACGCTGCATGGCAACAGGATGACACTGCGATCAGCATTGCAGTGGTCTGTTGCAAAGGACAGTCAGTGGCGGAATCACTGCAGTTCGCGTTACAAAAAGAATGTCTGACAAATAGCGACGTGCTGAGTGCCTGGCTTAAACAGCCTGTGCACTTGCGCCAGCCTGAGGATCGGGCGCTGGGAATATTTATTGATGATCTGCAGTGCTGCGAGGACCCGGAAAAATACACTTATCTGACACAACTGATTGATTTTCTGGGGCCACAGGACAGGATCTTTATCTGTTCTGCAGTCATGGCGGATATTCCGCTGATGCGCTGGCAAGGGCACCGCCGGGTGTTGTGTCTTCAGGAGCCGGAACTGGTGGCGGCCAGCGCAGGCGAATGGCCATTGTTTCAGGCAATGAAGCAACATAACTGGAATCCGGCGGCGCTGCGCAGTCAGACCTTCAGCTATTTTAAAAACGTATTAATCGCTGACAGCTGCGACATTGATAGTGGTGATCTCGCACGCCTGAGCTGCTTCACTGAACTCTCGGACTCTCTCTGGAACAGTGTGCGAGTGGGCAACAAAAGCCTGTTCGATATGTGGCAGAAATATCGCTTTATTTATCCACAGGAAGGACACCCGGATCGCTACCAGTGGATTCCTCAGGCACAGGAGTACTGGCACAGTCTGTTGCGTCTGAAGCGCAGTGAGAAAGCCGGACTGTTATCTGCGGCAGGAAATTACTGGCTCAGGCACGGACACTTTAATCTGCTGATTAATACCTTGTCTGATGATCAGGAGCCGGTGCTGACTGAGGAAAACATCATAGTGCCACTGGTGATTGCGATGATCTTTACCCGTCGTTTCCATCAGGCCGAATACGTTATAGAACAGGCAGAAGCTTCAGCAGAGGGCCAGCAACTGGCGGCCGTGTTACAGGTTCTTAAAGACACATTGTCTTTATTTCTTAATAGCCAGCAGGATGGTGCGGAACATGTTGATATAAGAGAGCCCTCTGACAGTAAAAATGAGGTCATACACTGTCTTGAACGCTTGCTGCAGGCCTACCGTATTTTCTCGTCGGGGGATCTCGACGAAGCGGCGCGCCTCTCTCAGGATACCTACCAGTATATGGTGCAGCGTGAGCAGCACTATCTGGCCGGTCTGACCAAAATGCTGGTAATTGCCTGTGATAAATATCGTGGCTATATGGTTCAGGCCGGACAGCAGCTGGCGGCAGAGTTTCGTCGTTGTACTGACGATGCTTCCGATCCGGTGTGGCAGAATTTCTCTGCAGGTATGGTGATTCTGTATTACGAGCAGAATAATCTGGATAAAGCCCGTGAGCTGTGTGAAAGAGCAATGCCGCATATAAACAGCGCGTGTTCAACCGAAGTGATCACTCACTTTTATCTTTACTACTCGCGCATACTGCATCTGAGTGGGGACACACACAAAAGTCAGAGCTATCTCAATCAACTGCAGCGATTGTTGTCGCTGGGTAATTACCCACGATACACCAGCAAAATGGTTGCTGAGAAAATGCGTCAGGCCTATGTGGAAGATGACAGAAAGCGTGCCGATTACCTGGCGGATAAATACAGCCTTGATGAAAGCCACCGTTTACAGACATCCGCGAGTCTCGACTGCCATGACTGGCGCAGTCAGGGCTGGGGTTATTATCTGAGCATGCAGCAACAGTATTCTCAGGCCGTCGGGCAACTGGAAAACCTGCGTTGCCGCTTACTTGATGCCGGACACCTTTTCCGTGCTTCTGTTACCGAAGCACAGATTTCGGGTATCACCTGGCTGAGTGGTGATCAGCGAACAGCTGCGGACATGTTAAGAAAAAGTATCGATTTCTATGGCTGGCTGCACTTTAATCGCAGCTTATTCGATGAAGCTCCGGGCGTGCTGCTGGTGCTACGCAATCTGATTGAAAATGCTGAGGTGAAACCGCCGGCAATATTTCTGAAAATGTTCAGCACGCTGATTTTTCCGGAAGATAAAACCGAAGATGCGGAAGCGGAAAAGCGTTTCTCCAGCCTTACGGGTAAGGAAAAGCTGGTGGTTAAGTTACTGGCTACCGGCCGCAGCAATCAGGAAATTGCTGAAGAAAGTGGTATATCCGAGTCTACTGTGAAATGGCATCTGAAGAATATCTATCGCAAGCTGGGCATGGAAAGCCGTTCTGCGGTGGTAGCCTATATTCACAGCGTACGTTCGCTGACCCGTCAGCTGATGGAAAAGAGCCCCGGCTGAGCACTGCTGTCCCACAGTTTGGAGTGACTGGATGTCACTCCAAACTGCAGCATTCCTCAGCTGCTGTTTTTCAATCTGAAACGC